>DPGK01000035.1:7994-16951 GCA_003523225.1 Clostridiales bacterium | reverse complement strand
CAGAAGGAATTTTTTAACACCCCAATATTTTTACGTTTGTTTCTCTGTTATTTATCAGCACTTATTTTGCCTCTAAATAATAAAGCTTTCTGAACAGATATTTTTTATTTGGCGAATAGGGACAGTCATCTTTGTTTCCCATGTATAAAACATATGCGCCCAACCAAGAGGTTCGTATTATCAACACGTTACCGCGTCTGCCCATTCTGCAAACTTCATCGTAAATCTCATTTTGTGTGGGATGCCAGTGTGTAATGCCGCATTCAACTTTTCCTGAAAGCATTTTATCAATGCCGATATAGCAATCACGCGGGTCAACACCTATCTCGATTTTTATATTGCCATAAAGATACCAAGTGATCGTTCCGTCATTGTCGGTAAGTTCAAATTTGCCGCAGAGATCAGGCGTTTCGAGCATCATTTCGTAAAGCTCTTTGGTGTTTTGCGGAATTACCATTTTCAGAGGTAGATCGTCGTTTTCAAACGCTTCCTCGTAGCACAACGTCAGCCGGATGCATTCCGGTATATCGACATTTTTCAGGTCTGCCATGCAGAACACTGCTCTTTCAACGAGAAGCTTTACCGGGAGTTTGGGGACACTGTCAAGTTTTTTAAGAAGGTTTTGGTATGACTCATCAAAATTCCCCCAAGTCCCGTCAAAATCCACTTGCCACTCTGCTTTTTCGTCGTTGTAATCTATCTGATCAAAGTCGGGAAAAAGAAAAACGGTATCATTGAAAATGAAATATTCAAAGCCGTTTGATTTTTGCTTTATATATTTTATGGGTAATTTGCGGTGGATCGCAGAATTATAAAAGCGGTATTCGGGAGAAATAAGAATGTCTGTATAAAACGGATTATTGAAATCTTTGAAGTAGGACGAGCATTTGTATTCCTTTTTGTTTTTCGGCATCTGAAATAAATAGTAAATTCCCGCAAAGATGCAACCGAGAATTATCAATGGAGAAAAGATGACTATAAGAATTATTATCAATAATTTCTGATACCATTTGAGCTTGTTCATACGGGCATTTTCTCCTTTCTGCATTATAACTTTATTATATCATAAAAGACACAGCATTCACAAGTCTTTTCACTCAAAAATAAAAAGAGAGGAACGACCCTCTCTTTTGTTTTGGCGGAGAAGCAGAGATTCGAACTCTGGAGGCGCTTTTAACGCCTACACGATTTCCAGTCGTGCGCCCTCGACCAACTAGGCGACTTCTCCATAATATTGGGCTGTAACACACGTATGAGGTATAAAACCGAGCTACGAACGACAGCCCTAATATAATACCACATTTCTTTGAAAAATGCAATAGTTTTTTTGAAAAAAATCGCGTTTCGGCGAAAAAAACTTAAAAACTGCGTACTATGTCTCAGTCATCGCTAAACAGCTCCGCAGGGATCCTTCTTTCCTTGAAAAAGAACTCGCGGTCTCGCTCTCCTACCGGGCGGCGCACACGGCACGGATTGCCGTAGGCAACATTTCCGGACGGTATATCGCGTGTGACTACACTTCCTGCGCCGATAACCACATTGTCGCCTATGGTGACACCGGGGACTATTACCGTACCCGCGCCTATCCAGCAGTTTTTGCCGATGCGCACCTCGGCGTTATACTGATATTTCTTTCTGCGCAGCTCCGGAAGTATCGGGTGTCCGGCGGTGGCAACGGTCACATTCGGACCGAACATTGTGCCGTCGCCCACATAAATATGAGTGTCGTCCACAAGGGTGAGATTGAAATTGGCATATACATCGCTGCCGAAATGTACGTGGTGTCCGCCCCAGTTCGTATGCAGCGGAGGCTCGATGTAGCAGTTCTCTCCGATCTCGGCGAACATCTCCTTAAGCATAGCCTGACGCTTGTCAAGCTCAGTCGGGCGGGTCTGGTTGAAGTCATACAGGCGGTCAAGATACCCCAACTGCTCCTTCATTATCTCGCTGTCTCCCGGCAGGTAAAGCTCACCTGTATGTAGTTTATCTCTCATTGACATTTTAATCTCCCTGCCGCCAAAGGCGGCTCAAATAATTTAATTGAAATTGTTCGTATTTGCAAAGCAAATCAAAATGGGTTGGGTACCATTTTGAGAGCATTTTGGGCGTGAAACAGCACCGACTCGTATATCAAGTTCAGTCGGTAATAATTTCGGCAATATTGACTGCTCCGGCTTCGATAGCAGCGGCGGCAAGCCCGGGCTCGTTGGGAATAAGCGCCCGCATATGATATATACCTACCAAAGAGCGCACGATGTACAGGCGCGAGGACAGTGCATCGGCGCTGCTCATCATAGCGGGAGTGCCGATAGTGTAAAGATCTACGGCAATGAAGTCAAACGCTCCGCCAAGGCGAACAAGGCTCTCACGCGCTTGGGAGGAGGTGAGAAATTCATAATCCAGAGCAATTCCCACACGGCAGCTTCCGGTGCTTCGTTCCTTTACCGCGGCGCAGAAATCTGCGGCATCAGCGTCAAAGGAAAGCCCTGTTATCACTATATCGTCAAATCCGAAATCGGCAAGCTCGACGGCAAGTGATATTTCATACGAGCGCACCGACTGACGCATATTTTCCCCTGCTGCGGGATATCCGACATGAAAGATCCCGCTCAGATATGCGTCGCCGAAGCTTTCGATTCCCGCTCTCAGCTTCGGAAGCGACGTGTTGCTGTCACCGCCGTCTCCGAGCAGGTAGTCTCTCAATTCGGAGCGATAATTCAGCGCTCCGTCCTCGCCGCGCATGATGACGCAGTAGGAGTTGTAGTTTCTTCCGATCCCCTCCGTGCCGCTTTTCGCAGACGTTTCGGCATCCGGCTGTGCCGTGGCTCCATCCGCAGGGGCAGGAAGGGTATCCGGTGAGTCCGTGGTGACGTCGGGCGATAGCGGGGTATCCGTCTCTGCCGGCTTGGCGTCGGTGGGCTTTGCCTGAATTTCACCAAGAGGCTCCGGAGCTTCACCGAAGACTGCAGCGCGGGCGATCACCTCCGGAACGGTTAGCGAATCAAAATCCGGAGTTGTGGTTTCGTCAAGAGATGAGCCTTCGCCGACCTGCTCCGCCTGCCTGCGAAGATGATTGCCAAGCATCACTGCGGCGGTGAAAAGCAGTGCCGCAAGAAGCAGGGTCAGCAGAACCACTATCCATACCGAGCCGAGCTGTACTTTATGTCTGCTGCGCCAGGCGCGTTTTCTCCCGCTGCTCATGTAAGGCTTACCAGATCAATTGATGCGCCGTACTCGTTTGCGGTAAAGGTCATCTCGGCGCGTTTGGCTTCGATCGAATCATTGAAGTCTGTTCCTATTATCTGTGTTTTGAAGTCGTCAAAGCATTCCTTCATATAATCCTCCTCTTTGGGAAGACGCATGATAACGTAATATCCGGTGTCGGATTCGATTACGTCGCTGATCTCGCCAACCTTTAGCGCAAACGCGGTGTCCTCATAGCTTTCGCCGCAGCCGGAGTTGCCGCGCGCAAAATAGTATGCGTGTGTGGTGGTCATCTTCCAGTCGGCGCAGTATCTGCCCTTGAGGAGTATCAGCTCCGCCTCCGGATTGTCGCTGTTCTTCAGCTGTGTGGCTATGCTCTCGGCAAGCTGACGGTTTTCTGCGGTTTTTCCTTCGAGATATACGTGATTTGTGCGTATGAATTTGTCGGAATGCATATACTCGTCGGCGTATTCGTCGCTGTCGTCAAGCAGTCCGAGGTCGTCGCGCGCGATGAAGAAAAGCTCGTTTGCCACAATTTCTATGGCTGTATAGAATCGGAAAAGATGATCGGTCAGCGCATTGTCCTCAAGCGCTTTGCGGTATTCGCTCTTTCCGCCCGCCTCGTCGACAGTTTCGTCAATTGAATCCTGTACCGCGTTTTGTATCTCGGTGGATTCAAGCATGGCGTCTGCTCCGCCGGATTCCGAGTAAAGCAGGTCGGCAAGGGAGAGAACGCCGTAATAGTCGCTGACGATCCCAAGAGTTACGCGCTCGTAAAGCTCGTCGCGGTACTGCTCTGCGGTAGCGGGGTCATCCCAGATCTTCATGCCGTAGATTATCTCCATATCGTTTTTGCAGTTTACGGTGATGTACCTCAGCTCCTCGTAGTATACTTCAAACCTGCCTATAGTTCCCACTACGTCAAGCTCGCCCTCCTTGCTTTTTATCGGGCGCATTTGCGAGCAGCCAAGCAGGGACAGTGCAAAAACAAGGCAGAGAAATGCCGACAAGCCTTTGACGAATTTTTTCATATTCATTCCGTTTCTCCTGATACGCAGACAAAATTTATAATAATGCATATCAATTATAATCCGTCTTTGTGACGCTGTTGTGAATACGGCGCGGGTTTTATGTTCCCGCGTAAATTTTTTTTCTCCGCAGTGCGGCGCAGATAAAAAAATTCCGCAAAAATAAAAAAATTCACAAAACACAGTTCCATTGATGCCTCATATGTGATATACTTATAGGCAGTAAAAGCGCCACCGACGAATAAATAAAAAGCAGGTAATTGAAAATGGATGAAGAATACAGCGTACCGTTGCAAAGTCTGATCGATGAATTCTCCTTCGAGCCGGTGTGTTTGCCGCGTCCGGCATCCGAAATATATGTTAAAACCACAGAGCTGAACCGCCCCGGTCTTGCACTTTCGGGATTTTTTGAGCTGTTTGAGCCGGAAAGGATACAGCTTATCGGCAACGCCGAGCATTGTTATCTTGCCGGAATGGATGATGACGAGAGGCACCGGCACATTGATGCTTTTATTGACCGCTGTCCGGTAGCAGTCATTGTGACCTCGGGGCTTGAGCCTTTCGAACAGCTGGTGCATCAGGCTGAAAAGCGCGGAGTGCCGCTTTTGAAAGCCAAGGAGAAGACCTCCAACCTCATGGCGGCGCTTATCGCGTCACTGAGTCTGTCACTTGCCCCGCGCATAACCCGTCACGGAGTGCTTGTGGAGGTTTACGGAGAGGGACTTCTGATACTCGGTGACAGCGGAGTAGGAAAAAGCGAAACTGCCATCGAGCTTGTAAAACGCGGTCACAGGCTTATTGCTGACGACGCGGTGGAGATCAAGCGGGTGTCTGCAAAAACGCTTATAGGAAGCGCTCCTGCGATCATACGCCATTATATTGAGCTGCGCGGTATCGGAATCGTTGACGTGCGGCGGCTATTTGGTATGGGAGCGGTCAAGGATACCGAGCGCATAGACCTCGTTATCAATCTTGAGCAGTGGATACACGGCAAGATGTACGACCGCCTGGGTCTTGAAGAAAAGACCGTGCAGATACTTGGAATTGACCTGCCTTCAATTACGATCCCGGTAAAGCCTGGTCGGAACCTTTCGATAATTCTTGAAATTGCCGCCATGAATAACCGTCAGAAGAAGATGGGCTATAACACCGCTGAGGAATTCAACAAGAAGCTGATGGGAATGATCGGCATACAGGACTGACATTCTGCGGTACTTACACGGAATATAATAATTTGTTTTGCGCATAATAAACCTGAATCCTTTGCAAATTGAGGTTTATTATGCGCAAACTTTCAAACATCTATGCCGACAACACGGCGCAGCTTGACAGGCTGCTGCGTGTGGAGGAAAACTTTGATGTGATAAAAAAGCCGCTTCGTATCGGACGCGACGAGGTGACTCTTTACTATATTGACGGCTTTGTCAAGGATACAGTTATGCAGAAGCTCATGCTGTCGCTTGTGTCTCTTGACGGACTGGGGGCGGAGAGCGGCGGCGAATGTGCGCGCGCTTTCACACGTGCGCATGTGGCGTATGTAGAGACGGATGTGACCGACTCGCTTGACACCATGCTTTCAATGGTGCTGGCGGGCGCGTCGCTGATGATAGGCAGCAGATTCGGCGAGTGGGGAATTATCATTGATTCCAGAAGCTATCCCGCGAGGGAAACCAATGAGCCGGAAAACGACCGTGTTATGCGCGGTTCACGGGACGGATTTGTTGAAACTCTTGTCTCAAACACTGCGCTTATCCGGCGTCGTATACGCGACACCTCCCTTACTATGAAGTATCTTTCGATAGGCAGTGCCTCCAAAACCGACGTGGTGCTCTGCTACATGGACGGGCGCGCCGACCGGGCTTATGTTGATAATATCAGAAGTCGTCTTGAGAGTATCGAGACTGACTCACTGACACTGGGACACGAGTCGCTGGCGGAATGCCTGATACGCACGCGCTGGTATAACCCGTTTCCGAAGATACGCTCGACTGAGAGACCGGACGCAGCCGCGGCGCAGCTTCTTGAGGGCAGTGTTCTGATACTTGTCGATAACTCCCCCGAGGCAATGGTGCTGCCCACATCAATATTCGACTTCGTTCAGGAGACAAACGACTATTATTTTCCGCCGCTTACCGCCAGCTTTTTAAGGGTCGTGCGGCATCTCGTATGCCTTATGACGCTTTTCCTTGTGCCTGTATGGTACCTGCTTCTGCGTTACCCGCAGGCGGTTCCCGGCTGGCTTGCCTTTGTCATACCGACCGAAACAGGGCGTATTCCGATACTGGCACAGCTGCTTATAGTTGAGTTTGTGGTTGACGGGCTCAAGATGGCGTCTATGAACACGCCGTCAATGCTTTCAAACTCTCTTTCGGTGGTCGGCGGACTGATCCTCGGCGATTTTGCCGTCGATATCGGCTGGCTGATACCCGAGGTGATACTTTATATGGCGTTTGTCGCAATAGCAAATTTCTCGCAGCGCTCCTACGAGCTTGGCTACGCGCTTAAATTCATGCGCATCGGACTGCTTTTGCTTTCCGCCGCTTTCGGTTGGTGGGGCTTTGCTGCGGGAACGGTGGGAATTTTCATGCTGCTTGCTTCAAACCGCACGGTAAACGGAGATCACTCTTATCTTTACCCGCTTATACCATTTGACGGCAGGGCGTGTCTTGCGGTGTTTTTCCGCGTGATGAAAAAGGATGTAAAGCACAGCGATCGGCAGTGACAGATATAAAGAAAAAGTTGCACGGGGTTATATAAAAATAAGAAAAATCTCTTGACAAGATGGGCTTTGTGTTGTATAATGTTTGATGTTAATTGGTTTTTGACACACATATAGGCGTGTTGTCCGTGCGAAGGGAGGGAAAATGAATGGCAGAAGTAAAAGTCAGAGAAGGCGAGTCGCTTGACAGCGCTCTTCGTCGTTTCAAACGTCAGTGCGCTCGTTCCGGCGTCCTTACCGAGCTTCGCAAGAGAGAGCATTACGAAAAGCCCAGCGTAAAGCGGAAGAAGAAATCCGAAGCCGCCAGAAAGCGCAAATACAAATAATCCGATATAAAAACGGGAACGAAGGCTGCGCAGGCGGTGTCGTTCCCGCTTTGTTTTAAAAAAGGAGTGTAAAAATGGACTGCTTATTCTGTAAAATAATCGCGGGGGAAATACCCTCCGCCAAGGTTTATTCAGATGATCACGTTTACGCCTTCAAGGATATCAACCCCCAGGCTCCGGTTCATATTCTTATTGTGCCGCGTGAGCATATTGCGTCGGCTGATGAGATAACCGCTGAAAACAGCGCCGCCGTGGCGCACATATTTGAAGCAATACCGAAGATTGCGGCTGCCGCCGGGCTTACAAACGGATACCGTGTGATCACAAACTGCGGCGAGGACGGATGTCAGTCGGTAAAGCATCTGCACTTTCATCTTGTAGGCGGCAGAAAGCTGCCGGAGAGCATGGCATAAGGAATGTGGCTTGTTTCCCGCTCACCGCATATAACCGTTGTTGCTATATAATTAATAATGTAGAAAAGGTAAGCGCACGAGAGGCTCTGCAAAATTAGCGGTAAAATTGGAATCAGCCACCACGATTTTCGTGGTGGCTTTTTAATATGCAGAAACCAAAGAAAAGCCCCGCACGAGGCGGGGCAAAAAATTATTCCGCGAGCAATGTTTCAATTTCTTTTCGTTGTTCGTTTGTGTACTCATAAACAGTAGCTTTGAACCATTTGTTTTCAATGAAATCTTCTTCAAAAGCATCCATTACTTTTAGTGCAATCCCGAATTGAGAATTGGCTTTTTCAAGTTCACCGTTTTCTTTTAAACGCTTACCCACGACAATCAGCATATCGATCAAATCCTCTGCGGAAAGATTTTTCTGCTTTTGTGCCGCCTCATAGCTATCCTCTCCGTCTAAAAGGGATGCCATTAACTCCAATTTAGAAAAATAAATTTCGGGGATGAGTTCAAGGGTGGGCTTGACTAAATCATTCTGACCGTTTTCCTTATAGCACGATGCAAGAATTCGACAAGCATCATATTTCACGGAATCATCCTTGGTAGACTCAATGAGGGTTTTGCAAAGAGTGATTACCTCATCTGCTCTCGTTTGATAATCCAATGTATAAAGCAGATTGTTCAATATAATGTCATTGCCGGGGAATCTCTGCAAGCCTTCGCGCAAAATACGTTCCGATTCTGCTCCATCGGTGAAACGGTATTTATATGCTTCATGACAGATTGCTTCAACTTGTTTTTCCATTTCAAATAGATTAAAATCAAAGAGCTCGTCTGTGGAAATGCCAAAGAAGGATGCAATAGCAGGAATCATAGTCACGTCCGGCATTGTATTTCCATTTTCCCATTTCGAAACAGCTTGAAAAGATACCCCAAGATAGTTGGCCAAAACTTCTTGAGATATGTTTTTCTGATTTCTTAACGATTTTATTTTTTCTCCAAGTTTAATCATTGTTGTTCCTCCAAATTGTTTTGGATCAGCGCTTATCCTATTACTATTATAGCACATTGTTGCTTAAAGACAATAACTCATTTGGAGAGAAATTTTCTAACATTGGTTGAGCTTATTTACTTTCCCGACGCTCGCGTCCGGGGCAAGCATAGCGCGTGGCAGTCCACCGCGCCAAATCGGGCAGAAGCCCGAATCCACCATCCGCAGAAGAACGGCTCACAAAAGCCTTCCTCCGGGAGGAAGGGGGACCGCGATAGCGGTGGA
>DPGK01000035.1:0-7735 GCA_003523225.1 Clostridiales bacterium | reverse complement strand
CAGCTCCCTCCCGGAGGGAGCCTTTCGTAAGTTCACATCAATAGAAAAACACCACCAAAGAAAATTCCTTGGTGGTGTTCGTATTTTCTCCGCTAAAGTTGCAGAGGCGAAGTGCTTACCTTTTTGTTATCTGTTGTGTGTCTGCATAACAGCTAACAGGCTTTGTTCAAACACAGACGACGGCTGACGTATTGTGGATCATCCGTAGGTTCAGATTTGCCGCATGTCCTGAATCGAAAGCGGAAAATGACAAAATAAAGCGTTGGCTGATGCGCCATGGCGCATCAGCCAAATGTGTGTATATGCTATTGGGTATATAATTACTGCTGTTTTACAAATTCCGAATAAATGGCGCGGATCGAATTATCAAAGTCGTGTTCTTCAACACCTATTATAATATTAAGCTCTGAAGAACCCTGATCTATCATTCTGATGTTGACTCCGGCGGAGGAGATCGCCGAGAATACTCTTGCCGCAGTTCCGCGAGCCTTGACCATTCCGCGCCCGACTACTGCTATCAGCGCCACGTTGTCCTCGACCGTTATGCTGTCGGGGCGCAGACCGCGGCGCAGGGAGTTTAGTATCCTTTCTCGCCGTCCTTCGAGCAGAGAAGTTTCAAGCACCACGCTCATTGTGTCGATTCCGGAGGGCAGATGCTCAAATGAAATTCCGTATTCTTCAAATATTTCAAGCACGCGCCTGCCGAAGCTGACCTCTGAGTTCATCATGTCCTGCTCGAGGGTTATTACGGTAAAACCGCGTCTTCCTGCGACACCGGTAATGATGTGCTCACTGTCATAATCCTGAGCCGCGGCAACTATCATCGTGCCGGGGTCCTGCGGGCGCAGTGTGTTGCGTATATTTATCGGTATGCCGGCGTATCTGACCGGGAATATCGCTTCCTCGTGCAGTACGGTCGCTCCCATGTAGGAAAGCTCGCGCAGCTCGCGGTAGGTTATAGTTCCTATGGTCAGGGGATTTTCGACAATGCGGGGATCAGCCATCTTGAAGCCGGAGACGTCAGTCCAGTTTTCGTAAAGGTCGGCCTGTGCGGCGCGCGCCACTATCGAGCCGGTCACGTCCGAACCTCCGCGGGTGAAGGTCTTTACCGTCTCGTTGGGGGTGATGCCGTAAAATCCGGGAATTACCGCGCGCTCATGCTGGGCAAGCTCGGCGCTCATTACTTCCTGTGTGCGGTCGGCGTCAAATGCGCCGGTATCGGTGAAGTAGATAACATTTTCGGCGTCTATGAAGTCATAGCCGAGATATTTGGCAAGGATAAGACCGCTGAGGTATTCGCCGCGGCTTGCGGCGTAATCGCGACCGGAGCGACCGAGAATTGAATTTTTGATATACAGCATTTCGTGGGAAATGTCAAAATCGAGTCCGAGGTCATTGATTATACCGTAATAGCGCTCGCATATTTTATCAAAATACGCGTCTATCTCCTCGCTCGGCGCGTGATCGCGCGCCATGCGGTGAAATTCATAAAGCATATCCGTTATCTTGGTGTCGCCCGGGAAACGCTTTCCGGGGGCCGACGGGACAACGTATCTGCGGGACTCGTCCGATCTGATGATCTTTGCTGCCATCCTGAAATGCTCGGCGTCGCAGAGCGAGCTGCCGCCGAATTTTACTACTTTAAGCATAAGTTATACCGATCCTATCTTTATTGACGTTGATAATAATCCATTATTATTATATGAAAAAAAAGAATTTTGTCAACAGCCGTCGGGCAATGTCGGATATTTTTGTATTGCACTACAAAAAAGCGAATAAGCCAAAGGGTTAAAATGTGAGTTTTTATGAATGAAGAGCGGATGGTACTTTCATTTACTCCCGTGCTTCAGGTGTTCATACCACTTTCAAGAGGGCACGGCGACATAAAAAAGAACCGCCGCGGGCTTTGACTTGCATCAGCCGCGCGGCAGGTCGCGTGTTCAGTTACCGGTTTGGGGTATCTGTTCGGATGATTTTTCGTATACGATATATTGGCAGTTGCTTTCAAGACTGCGCTTCTGCATACACTTAAAAACGCTGTCATGCAGTTTTTTCGCCTGTTCGCGGGGCTTTTCTGACGTATCTCGGTAAAACGGACCGTCAATATAAACCACTGCCGCAGGCTTTTTGCCGAAGCGGCGCTTTTTATACACCGTTGTCATGCAGAACACGGGCTTGTCGTACTTGGCGGGATAGGTAAATGAGGTGTCTGAAAACGGGCGTATCCCGGTGTAATACTCCCATACGTGTGCTTCCGGGTAGATTACAATATTCTTTTTCTGCTCAAGACGGAAATTCATCGCGTCGCTGAGGTCTCTTAGCCCATGCAGTGTGTCGGGAACAGGCAACGCACCGAGGTAGGGAAGAATGCGCCCAATAAACGGTATTCCGAGATTTGCCGGGCTGACCACAGTGTATATCCGCCGTGGGAAGCTCGCAAGTGCCGGAATAAAAACATCCCCCACCGGCTGGGTGTGGTTGCCGTAAATAAACGCTCCTTTTTTTTCCTTGCGCAGCGCCCGGCTGTTTTTTATGCGTACATGGAGAAACAGCCGACACCAGACAGATGATATTACAAGCGCAAGAGCATATGAGAGGGCGGACAGAAAACGGTACGAAAGGTCTGTCTTTATCCACTTGTAGTCCTCAGGTAATCGGTGATCCTGATCCTTGGAGGTTACAAAATCGTCGGAAAAGGATTTATAGTACCGTTTGGGCGGCTCACGCGTCATTCTTTTCCTCCGACCCAGCCGGCAATATCCGAAGGCTCGAAGCTGTAATCAAGCGGCTTGCCGTAAACCTTCTCATAGATAGCTTTTTTCAGCGCGTAGTCGGTACTCTGCATTTCAGCGCAGTTTTCCTTTACGCTCTTTTGCGGGTCAGGCGTCAGTATATCAAGCACGTGGACGATGAATTTTACCTTATGGAACTCCTTGTTGTCCATTTCGGGAAGGTCGCGCATTTCAATAAAACAGGAAATTACCGGGACATTCAGTCTTGATGCGTAGTAAAACGCTCCGGGTTTTGGCGGACGGGGCTTGCGGTAGTTGAACCACATTTCCTCCTCCGGGTAGATCAGCACAAACTCATCCTTTTTCATAAGCTCGGAGAGCACACCCAAAAACTCACGCTGGGTGTAGTGGATATTGTCCGATATCGGAACTATATCGGCATAATTCATAAGGAAGCCGATAAAGCCCGGCATTGCGAGATTGGTTTCCTGACTGACGATATTTATGCGTTTTCTTCCCAGCCGCCGAGCGATAAGTCGTATGCCCGTGTTCTCGACGGGGCTGAAATGATTGCTTGTAATAATTGCTCCGCCGCTGACATTTTTGGCTTTTTCGAGCCCTACTATTTCGGTGTTGCGGTTAAGGGCAAAGGTGAGAAAATTGGCTACCTGACGCGCCGCGCAGGTCTTTAGTCTGAAAGAAGCGGTATTGCGGTTTTTTAGATATTCCTGAATGATTTTATTGCTTTCTTCCGTGGTGAGGACCGGGTCGTTGGTCTCCACCTTGGCAAAAAAATCTCCGCTTTCAGCCGAGCGGCGGATATTTTCAATAACCGCTGCTCTGTTGTCCCCGATGATCATAGACGGATCTTCTCCCCGCTTTCGTATATCTTCTTGAAGGTCAGCTCTGACCCGGCGATCTCCACGCCGCGCTTTATGAGCAACTCAAGGCATTTTGCATCCGACGCTTTCTGCTCGTCTGAATAGCTGTGCTTGGCGTCAAGTATTTCGCGCAGATATCCGCTGTCCTGCGCGTATTTCCAGAAAAGCTCTCCGTACTGGATGCCGTCATAGCACCAGGGCTTTGAGAAAAGGTTATAATGAATGAGCTTTGCGTTTTCAAGCGGAGGCTTCTGATCGTTGGGCATAGCGTCCCAGCATTCGTCAAGATAGTGGATCTTTCCGTTGCACATTGCGTTGATGTAATCCTGGTCGGGGGCTATGCAGTCGAAATGATAGGTGTTGAGCAGCGAAAGGAAATGCTTGTCTATCTCAACTTCGCGGAGCTTTTTCAGATTCATAAGCAGGACGCCGGAGTTGATGTAGCTGTGTCTGTTCACTCCGACTGCTTGCTCCATGTAAAGCGCAAGCTCCGGAACATCCACAACGGATTTATCGGCGCAGGCGCCTATAAGGCAATCGCCGATGTCGGTGTCAAACAGCTCTGCGATGTCGCCGTTGAGCACCACGTCGCTGTCTATATAGATCCCCTTGTCATACTCCGGGAACATGACCGGAATGAAAAGCCGGAAGTAGATAGTAAGCGTAAAATAGTCGCAGCGCAGACGGTTTGACATACGGTCGGTTATGCATTCAAGACCTTCGCCCATAGGTATGAACTTTATTTCAAAATTTTCGGTAGCGAGGGAGCTGAGTCGTCTGCGGTTCTCCTCACAAAGATCCTGATAAAGAACGATTGCTTTGTACTGACGTTCCGGATCGGAATTTTTAACGGCGGAGCTGAGCGCTACGCCAAGATACGGCGCATATGCGTCGTCAATAGAGAAGAATACAGGTATTGTAGAGTTATTTTTTGTTAAATTCATTGGGATATCAGACCTTTCGTTGTAGTGTTTTATTTATTGCCGGGCAAGGGATTTTTCGTAGTCGCTCATAAGGAAGCTGCTTTTTTCAAGCAGTCCGTCATATTCGTGAATGCCGAGAACCTCGTGCATTTTCTCGACCTGCCACGGCTTGACAGATACAGCATGAAGCCACGGGAAAAATCTGAAGCTCGTTGTGAAGTGCTGAAAAATTGTGTCGTCATGCAGCTTGCGCTGCTCGTTGTAGATTCGGGGAAGGATGATCTTTTTGTCTGACAGCTTGTTGAGTGCAGACTGATCGGGCATGAACATTTTCTTTTCGGCACAGCGTTTGCGGCAACGGCTGAAAAGTCCGGTGCGGCGTATCTCGGGCATATTGAGCAACAGCACACCGGAGTTAAGGTAGTCGCGCGAGAAAATACGCCGGCGGAAGAACCAACTTCCGTAATAGTCAAGCACTCCGGCAATTTCCGCGCCAGTCATGTCCATGTTGTAAAAGTCGTCAAAATCGCGGCGGCAGATCACATCGTTATCAAGATACAACAGTCTGTCCGGCAGTCCGGGTACAAGGTCGGCGTAAAGCCGGAGCATGCAGCAGGGCGTAAAACGCGTACCGAGGTTTGCCTCAGGCAGTTCGCTTGTAAATAACGAAGTAACGTCGATAAGCTTTACCGAGCTGCCGGGATTCTCAGCTTTTATCCTGCCGTCAAGAAAGTCGGCAAGACTTTGCGGAAGTGCCTCGCACTTTCTTTCCTCGGTTTCAAAATGTACGGTAAGAACATAAATATTCAGCGGTTCGCTTGAGTGTCCGAGAAGAGACAGTGCGGATATTACCAGCCCGTCGGCTATGTTTTTGTCTCCGCAATATAAAATATTCATAAGCATTACTCACTTTCAGGTCGTTGTGATCCTTCGCTGTGACCGAACGCGCTCCGCCCGGGTTTCGTTTCTGAGCGAAAAGAAGCAATGCGCTGCCACAGCAGGAAAGCTGATACAAAAAGTATGGGGAAGCGCCTGCGGGTGAGATCGCATTGCGCTTCCTGTGCTATAATTATACAATAAAACCGCCGCCGGATGCAACCCACTTGCGCGTCGATCGGGTATCGGAGAGCTTCTCTACCGGTAGAGTGGAATCTCGAACCGCTCTACCAACGGTAGAGTCGGCGGAATCAGGCTTGTTTTTGCGCAAAAACGGCGAAAAACAGATTTTTTTGCCTTGAGCGCAGTATTCTGAAATATTGTGCGGCCTGCGTATTGTGCCGGAGATGAAATTGATGTATAATTGAATGAAACAAGAAAATCCGATGACAGGAGATGTACGCGAAAATGATATATATCAATGAAGATGATACGGAAAACAAACGTGGCTTGCGGAATGGGAATAAGTATGTCAGCCTTGACGGCTCACGCGTAATGTTCATCGGCAACAGCTTTACATATTACGGTGGCTGCGTTGAAAAGGATAAGGCCGATACTGCCGCAGACAACGGGTATTTCAGAAGGATAGCTGCGGCTATGGGGGAGGATATTACCGTAACCTGCTTTACCTACGGTGGTAAATATTTGTCCGACCTTTATGAGATGCTTCTGAAAAAACACCCTTGTCACCCCGGCGTCGGGAATGAATATGACAGGATATATGATCAGGATTATGTGATTCTTCAGCAGGCGGGCGCAGACAGAAGCAATACATATGATATGGCGCGAAGTATAATGCAACTCTTTCCGGACATCACAAAATTCTGCTTTTATGTGACCACTCATGATGTAAGCAGGAACCTCGTGTCCAACCTTGCGGCGGCTGAAAAGCTGCAGAAAGAGGGCAAAGCAAAATACATTCCGCTCGGACAGCTTGCGGTGGAATTGTGGAAAGGTACGGTTAGAGTGAGAGATTCCGTGCTGACATACGACAAAAACAGCTTCATTGTCAGCCAGATGACGGACAGCGGAAAGGTTGACGGTTGGCATCCCAACTATCTTACCGGGTATATCACTGCACTTATGGTGTACTACGCGCTGACGGGAAGGTCTGCGGCGGGTATCAGTAACGGTTTTGTCAGCCGCGGTATGGAATATTATACCCATTCTGCTTCTGATTTTGACAAAATATTGTCATCGGAAAACGACACTGCGGAAATCGGTCGTTTAATTGAAGAATATGTTGATAAATATAATTGACCTCGCGCTGTTTTTATGATATAATATTATTTAATATAAAACATTTCGCGCGCAAGACCGGAATGATTTGGATGTTAATGCTTTCAAGGCTTAACGAATTTTCTTTTTTGATGTTTACCAGAGAAAGGTGATTGCGGGTTGTCTGACATAAAATCAATTATTGCAAAAAATATAACATTACTGCGCACGCAAAGCGGCATGACTCAGCTTGATCTCGCAGAAAAGCTGCATTATTCCGATAAGGCAGTGTCAAAATGGGAGCGGGGAGAGTCCGTGCCGGAAATAGGTACGCTTACGGCGATTGCCGATCTGTTCGGAGTGACGCTGGACTATCTCGTCCGCGCAGATCACGACACTGTGAGGGTAAATCCCGCACCGGTGGTCGTGGATGACCGCAAACGCAAAAATCACGCGCTTATTGCGGGCATGAGCGTATTACTTGTCTGGTTTGTTGCTATTCTTGCCTTTGTTTTTACCGAAATACTGTTCAGCGGCGCAAAGCGTCATTGGCTTGCACTTATTTTCGCTGTGCCGGTGTCAATGATAGTCTGGCTTGTTTTTAATTCCATATGGTTTAACCGTCGGCGCAACTACCTGATAATTTCGTTGCTCATGTGGACCTTGCTCGCTGCTATCCATATCACGGTGCTGACATTTGGCTATAACATATGGCCTATATATGCTCCCGGAATCCCCGGGCAGATAATTATAATTATGTGGTCGAAGCTGAAATTCAGAAAAACATAATTATGTGAGAGCGAATAAAAGCAGAGTTTTTTTGAATCCGATCGCAGACGTTTGGTACGTTTCGCGAAAAAAACATTCCGGGAGCCGGGAAAATTTTTCATTGATTTTCCCGGCTCCCGGCGTCGTTTGAGTTCCGATCAAAGCAAAAATATCATTACAAGGGAAAATATGGAGCGTCTCGACGAAAAAATATTCTGCAAAAATCAAAAAAACGAAAAAAAGTGGAGAAAAAATTCAAAAAAGGGGTTGACAAAGA
>DPGK01000010.1 GCA_003523225.1 Clostridiales bacterium | reverse complement strand
ATCGAGTTTTTTTACAGCCCCATATTTGTTTTTACAGCTCCCAGCTGCCAAGCCAGTTGGAATACTCAAGATAAAGCTCATCCATAGCCGCCTGCAGCTCCGTTCCTTTATTGAGAGTGTACACGTCGTCCTCAACGCCGAATTTTTCAACGTATATCCGCTGACTTGTATACTCGCCGTTAAAAAGCTCCTTCAACGCACGCTCGGCAAGCGCCTTGGCGTTTTCAACATTCTTTACAAGATCCTCAAACGCCGTCTCGTCTACCGCACGTATCCTCTTGATGATATCGTCAAAATATCCGTCCTTGTAGCCGTAGTTATACTGCGCACCGTCAGTTGTAAGCATATATTCGGCATCTGAGGCATAAAGGTAATAGCCGGGCTGGACATTTCCGCTGCCGTCTGTATAGCTGTCAATAAAGTATGTCGGCCACGCACAGCAGAAATTGACGTACTCGTACATATTATTGACCTCGTTAATTATATCGGTGGAGGTTATCTTCTGCCACAGTGCAAGCTCGGAGGATATCTCATCGTCCCTCAGCACCGAATACTCTGCGTCAACTATCTTGAAGTTGAACTCATATCCGTACTGGTCGGTAAACGGCTTGTTCTCGCTCGGTGCGACCATAAGAGTTCCCACGACCTTCACCGCCTGCGTTGTGTAGTCGAACTTCTGATTTTTCTTGGGGTAGACCTCCATTGTGTTGGAGAGCTGAGAAGTGTTCGGCTTACAGAAGGGGCAGGACTGGAAAGGAAGATTCATAAGGAATATGAACGAACCGTCGGCAGGAGAGCTTGTGGCAAGATAGCCGTTTATCGTCACCTTTTTGCCGTTCAGTGTCTTAAGGAATGAATAGCTTGCCGCTGACTTGAAGCTGAGCTTTGTCGGCTCGCCGCCGTCATCGCTGTCGCAGGAGGCGAGGCTGAGCGGAAGCGCAAGTGTGAGCAGAGCAAGTGCAAGCGCAAGAAAACGCACAACAGATCTTTTCATAAGTATTAAACCTTTCTAAGAAATCAGCGCCGGGAAAACAGGATATTACACGGCAATTATTCGGAAATTCCGTCCTTGCCGGACATCATAAAGGTACATACCACGGTAGGAAGCACGCTGATAAGGAATACGCCGAGCAGAATGACTATCTCAAGCGGATATACCTTTGCAACATTCAGAACGACTCCCATCGAGGCGACATAGTCCTTCATGAACACAAGGCAGAGCCTTGAAACACCAAATGCCAGCATTATCGAAACAAGACCGATAAGGCTGTTCTGGATAATGTAGAGCAGGTTTATCTTCTTCATACTGATACCGATAAGCCGCATCAGCGAAATCTCCTTGGCGGAGTGGTACATATTGAGCAGGGTAATAATGGAGATTATCATTATGTTCATCACAAGTATGATGGCGCAAAGCACGAACACAATGTATTTTGTATTGTTTGTCTCCTCAAGAATGCCCCGGACGGTATCCATAGGCTCGATGGCCTGAAGGGTGTAGGTGTCAAGATCCTGAGTGGTTATGACCTTGCCGTCATACTCGTTGACCAGCTGCATGGCATAGCCGGGATTTTTGGTTCTGACAAGAATTGCGCACACCGTTTCCTCGCCGGCGTGAGCGTGCTCCTCTTCCTCTCCCTCGGCAGCATCGTGTGTCTCCTCTTCCTCCTCGTGCTCGTGAACTTCCCAGATGGTTCTGAGCTGAGTGAACACAACGTTGTCGTAAACGGTGTGGCTCTCCTCAAGTATGCCAACGACGGTCAGCGCCTCGTGGTGTTCGTCGCCCACCGAATGGCTGGTGTGGATCTCGTCCCCGACCTTTACGCCGTTGACGCGCGCCACCGCCGCGCCAAGAACCACTTCAAACGTTGCGCTGTCGTCAAACATACGTCCCTCTGCTATCGCCTTTTCCGAAAGGAACGCAGATGTCGAGCCGACCACGGAATGACCGTTATAGCTGTCCGCCATCGCAAACGGGACGACCTCGGTCACGCGGCTGTCCTTTTGCAGGTCGGAGACCACCGAATACGGTATCGTTCCGAGCGGTGAATCGGTGAAATACATGGTGTTCATCGCCAGCTGAGTTTTGCTTCCGGCGGGACCGACAATTGCGGAATAATACGCGGCTGTGCCGGTTATTCCGTCGCTTACCTGCTCTGCTGTGTTAAAGGCAAGCACGCCCACGCCGGCGGAAATTACAATTGAAAGTACAACAAGAATGACCTGTACCTTCTTTATTGCCATATTTTTAATCGCAAACCGGAACATGATCAGTCGCCCTCCTTCGCTCCGGTCTCGCCGGACGCAAGGTCGCGTCTGCCGCCGGTCATTTCGTTCATGTCAACCACAACGTCAAAATACTTTGCAAGTCTTTCGTCATGGGTAACGGCGATAAGGGTCTTGCCGCGGGAGATCTCTGTCAGCTCACGCATGACAGCCTCTCCGATGGCAAAGTTGAGGTTTCCGGTAGGCTCGTCCGCCAGAATTATATCCGGCAGCTTGACAAGCGCGCGGACAATGGCGACTCGCTGCTTCTGCCCGCCCGAAAGATGCTTCACCTTTTTGCCGCGCTGCTCGTATATGCCGAGCTTCTTGAGCAGCTCGGGCGCACGGGAGGTGTCGACCCCCTCAAGACGCAGAATGTTTATGTTGTCCATCACCGTCATATCGGTGATGAGCTTGAAGTCCTGAAAAATATAACCTATCTTTTCAATACGGAAGCGATCCTTCTCTCTCTGAGTCTTCCGGCTCATATCCTCGCCGTCAACGGTTATAACGCCGCTGTCGACCGAAAGGATACCTGCTATCATATTTAGAAGCGTTGACTTGCCGCAGCCGGACGCACCGAGAAGCATATATGACTTTCCGGTCTCAAAGGTCATGTCGCGGTAGTCGATCGCTGTTTCGTTTTTGAACTGCTTTGTAACTCCTTTTATCTGGATCATTATCAATAAAGCCCTTTCCGATTTTCAATGCAAAAATGAATTGTCCTCCGCGTCAGCGCGGAAAGCTTATGAAAACCCGCCGGGATGCCCGGCGCACCCTTTTCAATCGGAGAGCTTGACCTTAAGGCTTACAAGTGAATATACCGCTTCGGGACCCGACTCCGCAGCCAAAGCCTGTGATATCGCCATATGTATTGCCGGCGTCATACACAGCATGGCGGCGCAGAGCGACAGAGCCTTTATCAGCTCAGCGGCGCAGATGATATAATTACACACCGGGCAGTAATTGCCGCAGATGCAGCGAAAGCCAAAGCCGCCGCAGGTACATCTGCACTCGTGTCCGGCAAGCGCGGCAATGTCAAGCGGCGCCGCGACAACTGTCAGCAGAAGCAACGAAACAAGCAGCAGAAAGAATATTTTTCTTCCCACTGTGCCTTCTTTGCAAATATGAGCCATGCGAACGCCTCCCCTCACCGATCAAGGCAGAATATCCGGGTCTTATCCCAATGCACCTGAATTATGATACAGCTGTGTGAAATCCGAATGAACATCAATTGACATTTCACCGAATCCCGCCTCGTACATCACTCAAGGATCATATTTTTTAATTATTATACACGAACATTTCACATCTGTCAAGCGCCGTGCGGCAATGGTGAAAAATGTTACAATTTGTAGTAACCCGCGCTTTGCAAGGCAGTCCCGAAGCCTGCGGCGCAGAAGTCCCGTTTGCTCTCTGACCGCAAAAAAACAGATAATGCCGCCCGGAGTGCGGCGCGCAGTCGCATGCTCCGGGCGGCATTATCATTTTTTCAGTTTGAAAGCACCGCTTTGTAGATGACGCCTCCGGTCCAGCTTGAATTGTTATAGACTATATAGAACTCGTCTCCGACATGGCTGATATTCTCCGGCTCACAGTTGTTGACAGGCAACTCATACTCTCCGATATAACTGCCTTTTTTGTCGTAGACCACGATGCAGCACTTATTGTACATGACAAAATACAGATACTGCGAATCGCAGTCCATGCCCTGAGTGGTATGGCCCTTTCCCGCACCGGAAAATCTCCTTACGATCTTGAAGTCCGAGTCGAGCTTTGCAAAATTGTCGCCACCACTGAGTCCCACCCAATAGCAGTCAAGGTCCTCATCGTAACTCATGGCAAAGATATCGCAGTTCAGGTACACCTTGCGCTTGAACTCAAGCGTTTCTGCGTCAAACACCGAAATATGGGTGCGGTTGGGTGCGTTGTGAACGATTATCAGCTCCCCGGTCTTGGGATTCACACAAAGGTCGTTGCCGTGATCCACCTCAAGGTCGACCTTTCTGTCCACGATCCGCATCGTTTCAAGGCTTATCTTGTTCAGCACGCTGCGCGCTCCGCTTTTCGCGCCGTCGTTGAGTATCACATAAAGATACTGTCCATCGGTTCCGCCGCCCTGTATTATGCGGCAGCCGTGATAGGGAATGATAACTCCCATCTGGGTCTCTGCGATCTTTACCTCGCCTCCTGCGGCAATGTAGTCGCCGGGCATCGGGTCAAAATTCTCACTTCTTATGTTTATCCCGCGCGGAATGATAAGATTTCCGCTCTCGTCAACATAGTTTTCCAAAAGATGATTCAGTCCTTTCGATATCATGGACGGCGACTTTCCGGTAACGACGATCTTGTCACCCACACCGCGTATCACATAAAAAAATCCGTCCTCGCTGTCAACCTCGGCGTTCACAGCCTGCGACTCCTCGCGCTCGGTGTGACCCACAAGTATCTCGTACTGAGCCGCCGGCTCGGCTTTAATATACCAGTCGACGTTCATAACAAGTCGGCAGCCTGTTTTTGCCTCAAGGCTGTCCCGGAACTCACGCGCCGCCTTTGCCTCGTACTCGTACCCGGCGTCGGTGCGGATTATCTGGAACTCCGACATACGGTCCTTTACGACCTCGTAATCGGAGGGAACAGGTGCAGACTCCGTGTCGGACACCCCGTCAACACCGGAGGTTTGGCTTCCGCCTTCCGACGCAGGAGTGCAGGAGCAGAAAACAAGAAAAACAAGCATTGCCGTCAGGAAAAGCAGCGCCGCGGACGGCTTGTAAATGTGTTTGAGCTTCTTCATTGATGCAGATATTCCTTTCATGATGTGATTATACGCAGAAAACGCACAGTCTTGCAAAAGATGACAATAAAAACTGCCGTCCGGGTGCGCATTTTTCTCACTATGCTTAATTGTATCACATTTCAGCAAAAAAATAAAGCCCCCACGCAGGAAATTTGACAACCTTATTTGACAAAGATATTATTATGTGCTATAATGAAAAATGAAGAAATAGTATGCGCGCGCAGGGATGCGAATCAATTTCAAATCAACGAGGAACTCATTATGTCCACGCACAAGCTCTCAGGACCCGCCGCGGGCGCGGTCAAAGCGGCGGCAATCATCGCCGCAGTCATAATAGTATATCTGCTTATCTGCTCATCTACCGGTATCGTCTACCGCAGATTCATGAAGGATTCCGAAAAGATAGCCCGTATTCCGGGGCTTGGCGACGGCTTTATTCCGCAGGGCGTCTGCTATTCCGAGGCTATCGGCGCATGGCTGTGCTGCGGCTACACCACCGACGGCTCACCCTCACGGCTTTATGTCATCGGCGAGGACGGCAAAATGATAAAAATGTTGTTTCTGTACCGTGAAAACGGCGATGTCTACACCGGTCACGCCGGCGGCGTATCCTCATCCGGAGAGCATATCTGGATAAGCAATGCAAAAAAAGCCTTCCACATTACGGCGTCGGCGGTAGAGGCGGCGGGCGATGGAGACTCCCTTGCCTTTGACGGCTACTTCGGAGTCGGGGTCAACGCCTCCTTCACCTTTGCGGACGACAATTATTTCTGGATAGGCGAATATCACTCCGGTGATAAATATCAGACCGCCGATTCAAACCACATGACCACCCCCGACGGCTCGGAGCACGGCGCGATCATTTACGGCTATGAGCTTGACGATTCGGCGCGCTTCGGCGTTGACCCTGACAGCCCCGTCATTGCGCTGTCCGTCCGCGACATAGTTCAGGGCTTCTGCGTCACCGACAGCGGAAAATATGTGCTTTCCACCTCTGCCGGAGTTGCCTCGTCGCATCTTTACATATACGACTGCACCGGAAAGCCAAGCACCGGAAGCATAAGCTACGGCGGAAAAGACGTACCCCTTTACTGCCTTGATTCTGAAGTTCTCGTGGATACCGTGAAGATGCCTCACATGAGCGAGGATCTTGACTACCATGACGGCAAAGTATGTATTGCATTTGAAGCCGGCGCGCACAAGTACGGCGGCGGGCTTATTCCCTTTTCGCTCAAGCACATAATGGGCTTTGAGCTTGACTGACGTCAATACCCCGTCCCTGTATGTCGGACGAAAAAATACAGCAACAAAAAAAGGTGAGCGGCAATGAAAACGTCAAAGATCCATCCCGAAGATTTCCGCAGCTTCTATTTTGATACGGTAAAGAAGCTGATGTCAACCCCCAGTCCCAGCGGATATTCCCGCGAGGTCGCCCCGCTGATAGAACAGCTGGCAGCCGAAAACGGCTGCCGCTTTGAACGCACAGCCAAGGGCGGCTTTGTCCTGACCTATCCGGGCAAAAGCGCGGACGCTCCGATAGGAGCCTGCGCCCACTGCGACACGCTCGGAGCCATGGTGCGCTCGGTAAACGGCAGCGGCGAGATTTTGTTCTCTCAGGTCGGCGGACCGCTCTGGTCAACGCTTGACGGAGAATACTGCACCGTAATTACCCGCGACGGCAGAAAATACACCGGAACAGTGCTTTCCAAAAGTCCGTCGGTACACGTCTACCCGGACGCAAGGAGCCGACAGCGCGACCCGGAAAATATGTATGTCCGGCTTGACGAGGACGTAAAAAACGCCGACGATGTTCATGCGCTCGGCATTGAAAACGGCGACTATATCTGCTTTGACACCAAAACGACAGTCACGGAGAACGGCTTTCTCAAGTCCCGCTTCATCGACGACAAGGCAAGCGTCGCCTGCCTTATCACCGCCGCGCACGTAATGCAAAAGGCGGGATACGTCCCCGAAAACGACATAAAGATCGTCTTTACCATGTACGAGGAGGTAGGCCACGGCGGCGCATGGATGCCGCAGGTGCGCTCGATGCTCGGCGTTGACATGGGCTGCATAGGACTTGACCTTTCCTGCACCGAGCACGATGTTTCCATCTGCGCCAAGGACGCCGGAGGTCCGTACGATTTTGACCTCACCTCACGTCTTGTAGCTCTTGCAAAGGCAGCGGAGCTTTCCTTTGCCGTTGACCTTTACCCCTTTTACGGCTCGGATGTTGGCGCCATGTGGCACGGCGGCAATGACATCCCCGGCGCGCTCATAGGTCCGGGCGTTCACGCCTCGCACGGCATGGAGCGCACCCACTTCGACGGTATTGCAAATACCGTTGCACTTATTCTGCTTTATTTCGGATTTGACATTCACGAACAGACGGAGGCTGACTGATATATCATGATTCTTTCTGAAAGCAAAAAGCTGCGCGCAGGCATTATAGGTCTTGGCTGCCGCGGCAATTCAATGACCGCCCTGCTTGCCGAGCGCGACGACCTTGAGATCACCGCAGTATGCGACGTTTACGACGACCGCGTCGCCGCTATGCAGGAAAAGCTCGCCCAGCGCGGGCTTCCCCGCCCCGTCGGCTTTGTGGACTTCACCCGGCTTATCGACTCTCCACTGACGGATATAATTTTCGTGTTTTCCGCATGGGAAAATCACGTTCCCGCCGCCGTGCACGCAATGCGCGCCGGAAAGCCTGTTGCCTTTGAGGTGGGCGGAGCGTACAGCATTGAGGACTGCCGTCTGCTTGTCGATACATATCTTGATACGCATATTCCTGTCATGATGTTGGAAAACTGTATGTACGGCTCGCGCGAAATGACCGTTACCGAAATGGCGCGCGCGGGGGTATTCGGTGAAATAATGCACCTTGACGGAGGGTATATGCACGACCTCCGCAGTGAGGTGGCAAACGGAGGCAAAAACCGTCACTACCGCCTGCGCAATTATCTTTCCCGCTGTTGCGAAAACTATCCCACCCACGAGCTGGGTCCTATCTGCCGTCTGCTCGGCATAAACGAGGACAACCGTTTTCTTAAGCTCTCCGCCTTTTCCACCGCTGCCCGCGGCATCAACGACTATGCCGCCCGCACTCCGGGGGTTGACCCGGCGCTTGCCACGGCGGATTTTGCTCAGGGAGATGTAGTCACAACCATTCTCACGACCGAAAAAGGGCAAACGGTAAGGCTGACGCTTGACACCACGCTTGCACGTCCGTACAGCCGCGGGCTGACAGTACACGGCACGCGCGGCTTTTACTGCGAGGACAACCTTTCGGTCTATACCGATGAAACAAACAGCGAAGCCGATCATTTCAAATGGCGCGGCTTCTGGGGCAACTACGACGAATGGGCAAAGAAATATCAGCCCGCGCTCTGGCGTGAATACACCGCCTCGGGCGTGAAAAAGGGACACGGCGGCATGGATTTTCTGGTGCTTGACGCCTTTATTACCTCGATCAAAGAGGGTATCCCGACTCCCGTTGACGTTTTTGACGCCGCAGTCATGATGGCGGTAACACCGCTTTCCGCGCTTTCCATCTCACGCGGCGGAGAACCGGTGGACTTCCCAGACTTCCTTACCGGCGTCTCGCCCGAAGATATTTCCCGCTGCACCGGAAAGTACGCACTACATCGCATCTGATATTAATATTACGCACACCAAAAGAGGACAGTAATGAAAACTCCGAGATTCCTGAAAGCTCACATGCGCGAGCTGCTTCTTATGCTGCTTGACGCCGTGACGGTAACAGTATTATATACATTATGCTTTTATATCAGCCGTGTTTATGACCTGTTTGATTTTCGGAATCCGCTTGAGGTATGGGGCAGATATCTTATCATCATACTGTCCGTGTACCTTTTTGTGCTGTTCTCGGGCGGAGTTTACCGCAGTCTCTGGAGCTATGCGCAGTCAAGAGAATATTTTATCTGCACGATAGCCTCCATGATAGCGGGAATGACCTTTTTCCTTATCTCACGTCTGATCTTTCAGGCGGAGATACTTCCGTTTTACTTTTATTTGCTGACCATGTGTACGATAGCCATAGCGCTTGTGTCGGAAAGACTTATCTACCGCGTATGGCGCGACTATTGTATCTCACAGAATAAAAAATCGGAAAACGCAAAGCGCGTGCTTGTTGTCGGCTGCGGGGACGCCTGCCAGCTTCTGCTTAATGAAATTGCAATGCACCCGGATTGCGGAATGCTTCCGGTAGTGGCAGTGGATAACGACGCCCAGAAGGTCGGCAAGACCATCTGCGGAGTAAATATCGAGGGAACGGACACCGATATAGGACAGCTTTGCAAAAAGCACAGCATAGACCTTATCATAGTGGCTATCCCCTCCGCTGACAACCGTCAGCGCGCCGCCATTCTTGACAAGTGCGCCTCCTCCGGCTGCGAGGTCAAAATGCTGCCCCGGCTTACCGATTTTTACAGCGACAACTCCACCTGCATACAAAAGCTGCGCGACATCACCCCGGAGGAATTGCTCGGACGCGAGCCGGTCACTATAGACAACTGCCGCCTTTCCGCTTTTCTCAAGGACAAATGCGTGATGGTCACCGGAGGCGGCGGCTCAATAGGCTCGGAGCTGTGCCGACAGATCGCCGCATACGCCCCGTCGCGGCTGGTCATAGTGGATATATACGAGAACAACGCTTATGATATACAGCAGGAGCTTCTGCGAAAATACCATAAAAGCCTCGATCTTGAGGTGTATATCGCCTCGGTGCGCGACTACGACCGTATGCTTGCGCTTATGAACCGCGTTCACCCCGACCTTGTGATACACGCGGCGGCGCACAAGCATGTGCCGCTTATGGAGACATCCCCCGCGGAAGCAGTCAAGAACAACATTTTCGGCACGCTGAACACCGCCCGCGCGGCGATAGCGGCAGGAGTTTCGCGCTTTGTGCTCATTTCCACCGACAAGGCGGTCAATCCCACCAACTTCATGGGAGCGACCAAACGCATATGCGAGCTGATAATCGAAGCGATGAACGGTCAGGGCACACTCTTTTCCGCCGTCCGCTTCGGCAATGTGCTCGGTTCAAACGGCTCTGTCATCCCGCTTTTCAAAAAGCAAATTGAGGACGGCGGTCCCGTGACCGTCACGCATGAGGAGATAATCCGCTATTTCATGACAATTCCCGAAGCGGTAGAGCTTGTGCTTGCCTCGGCGTCGATGGCTCAGGGCGGAGAAATTTTTGTGCTTGACATGGGCGAACCGGTAAAGATACTTGATCTCGCCAAAAAAATGATAAATCTTTCCGGATTTGAGGTCGGCAAGGATATTGAGATCAAAATAACCGGTCTGCGCCCCGGCGAAAAGCTATATGAGGAGCTGCTGATGAGCGAGGACGGGCTTGACGAGACCGAAAACGGTAAGATACACGTCGGCAGACCGGGACAGGTCGATGCCGATATGCTGTTTACGGTGATTGACGAGCTTAAAGGTATAGCCTTTGACAACAAGACCGACCCCGCCGTAATTGAAAAAATGCTTGAAGAAAAGCTCTGCAAGCTAATACCCACCTTCAGGCACAACAAAGGGTAAGGTCAAAACATACTCCGGAACGTGCTTCCGTCCTGCCCTGAGCCGCGTAGCTCGTTCTGATCTTTGGACATTCCGAGGCTCACCCGATCTCCGCAGTCTGCCAGAGGAAGCATACGTGGCGGTATTTACATTTTCATAACATATAAAATAAAATTGCATATTATACTGAAAACGTAAACAAGAATCAAGATCCTTCACACAGTTCAAAGAGGAAAATAAATGTCCGAAAAAAGATCCAGCTCAGCCGGAGTTAAAAAAAACAGATCAAAGTACGGAAAGCTGAAAAAAGCCGCGCTCATAACGGTTATTGTCCTGCTCTCTCTCCTGCTTGCGGCGGGAGCGGTACTGGGCGTGCTTTTTATGCGCTATTACAATATGCTTGACGTGCACCACAGACGCCCGGAGGATTCATCCATCCATTACGACGAAAGCGCGCTGTCAGCGCTTGAATCCACCCCGGAAACAGTGCCGGACAACGATCCCGACAACCCGTATAACCCCAACAATCCCTCAAGCCCGTTTTATACCGGAAGCGAAACTATGCCGCACGATACCCCGGCGGATTCCTCAACGTCAGGTCCTGCGGAAACCTCATCCCCTGAGTCGACCGCGGCCCCCATCATCACAACACCCATCACCCTGCCTCCGGTCGTCACCACCGCCCCCAAGCCCGAAACGACGTCGGATATCATCAGGGATAAGGGCATTATTAACGTTCTGCTTATCGGGGCTGACTATGAGACCCGCTACGGCAATTCCGACGCAATTATTGTCGTCTCAATAAACAATGTTGACAAGCGCCTGACTCTGACCTCGATAATGCGTGACACCGAGGCGTATTTCCCCGGGATACAGAACGGTCAGACCGTGATATGGCGCGATAAAATAAGCAACGCGCACGCCTATGGCGGTCCCAAGCTCCTGATAAACGCAATTGAAACCAACTTCGGGATCAGGATCAACAACTACGCCGAGGTACACTATGAGGAATTTATCAAGGTGTTCGAGGCTATCGGCGGAATTGACATCGTAATGAACGCCGAGGAGGTCGAGGCTTTCAACTTTGAATGCGCCCAGAAGATACCCGCCGACAGCGCGGGAAAGGTCGTTACGCTTAACGCCGAGCAGGCGCTCTCGTATGCGCGTATGCGTCATCTGAGCGGCAGCGATTTCGGACGCACCTACCGCCACCGCAACGTGCTTATGGCAGCCTTCAACAAGGTCAAGACAATGAACGTCGGTCAGCTTGACAATCTGCTGACAACGCTGTTCCCGATAATTGAGACCGATATCAGCATTGCGGACTGCTTCACTTATGCCGCCGGAGTCGCAAACTACGCAAAATACAGCGTCGAGACCTTCCGCATCCCGATAGACGGATACTACACCTACGAATCTAACAACCTCTGCATCCGCGGCTATAACAAGACCGTCACAATGAATATGTGGCGCGAGCAGGTAGCAGGAACAAGATAACCGTTTTTATTACTCTTATTTGGCGTTAAGCCTGACATTTATTTATGACGAGCTTCCGAACGAAAAAAATATGGAAAACAAAGCATTTGATTATATAAGAACGGTCAATTATTACGAGACCGACAAAATGGGGATAACGCATCACTCAAATTATATAAGATGGATGGAGGAAGCGCGCACGGCTTTTCTCAACCGTCACGGCTGCGGATATGCGTGGTTTGAGTCCGTGGGCGTTGTGTCCCCTGTGCTGTCGGTCAGCTGTCAGTACAAGCACTCCTCCACCTTTGAGGACAGAATAAACATAAACGTCAGCATATCCGAGTACACAGGCATTAAGATCAAATTCAGATATGTCATGACTAACGCCGATACCGGGGCGCTTATATTTACCGGAGAAAGCGAGCATTGCTTCCTTGACCGGAACGGTATGCCTGTAATAATCAGAAAAAGATTTCACGAGTTGGACGAAACGCTGAAGGGTCTGGTCGAACCGCCGAAGAACGCATAATATATACGTCGCTGGGAAATCACTCTGCCCGAAAATAGTGGATCAAAATAATATCAGACCGAAAAACAGCTGCTCTTTACCTAAAAAGGTATCGGGCAGCTGTTTTTTATGATGGTACATTTACAGCGTTGTACATTTTGTCGACAACCTGCAAGGGGCTGTAAAAAACTCGATGTTTTTTACA
>DPGK01000004.1:184576-228228 GCA_003523225.1 Clostridiales bacterium | reverse complement strand
TTATCATTCTGACTGTCATCGCCGTATCAGGTGCAGCCTGACACTTTTACCGGGGATTCTCGCTCGCTCTATTATCAGAGGTCTTGGCGTACCCGATAAGGTGGCTCATCATCAGAACTAAAGTCCGATGTGCCTATATATTCAGTTGTCAAAGTACAAGTGAAAGGCTTCCGTGTTCGTGGTTCGGAATTAACCCCTTCACTTGTTTGAAATGGGAGGGCGTTTTTGGGGGGTGTTTTTTCAAAATTTCTTGAAAAAATTTTTTGCAAACAAAAAAGCCGCCTATTTTCCTCGTAATCGAGGTCAATAGACGGCGGGTAGAAATATTCATAATTTTGGTGTATAAATAATAGGAAATTAAGAGAAAGACAAATTTGAATTTTACGAATAGGAAAGCCTTTGTAGCCATTATGACTACAAAGGCTTTTTAATCATATAGCCCATTGTAACAAGGCAACGGATAATCCGCTTCATATTCCTTACATAAGGCAATAAACTGTTTTGCAGAAGTTGTTAAAAACTTGTCTTTGTGATGAATTATGTGAAAATTTCGGCTAAAACTCAATCCTTCAACTTTGACAGTATAAATCAAGCCTTGTCGCAGAGCCGGAAGAATCATTCGATGAGGTAAAACAGCAATTCCCAGTCCGTTGATCACAGCGTTGACAAGTGCGGTCGTGCTCATGGCTTCCCATACCGGAACAACATGAATACCGGCTTGTGTGGTAACACGGTCAAAAACCTCTCGTGTACCACTTCCTTTCTCTCGTAAGAGAAATCGTTGCTTTTGAAATTCTTCCACGGATATGATTTGTCCTTGTATCCAACCTTTTTCAACCCCACAAATGACGCTTAAATGATCTTCCATATAAGATTCTGAAACAATATTTGAATCATGGGCAATACCTTCAATCAGAGCGCAATCCAGCTCATTTGATAAAATTTTCTGTTCCAGACGTTCTGACTGTTCAACCGTAACCCTAACATCAATGCCCGGACAGATTTGAGTGAACGCCTTTACATAGCTTGGTAAAAACTGCGAGCCTATCGTGATACTTGCACCAATGCGAAGAATACCCTTGGAATCCCAATCACGCAGACCCGTTTCCATATCCGAAAACAAGTCGGATATATGTATCGCATATTGAAGAAAATGCTGCCCCGCATCGGTGATTTGCAATCTTCGACCGATTCTGTCAAACATACGCACACCATAATATTGTTCCAGCTCCTTAATGGCAAGGCTGACTGCTGGCTGTGTCATATGTAAAGCTTCCGCTGCTTTTGTGGAATTATACCCATTTTCACATATGGAACGGAATATTATCATATGTCGTATCGTCATAAAATGCTCCTTATATTAAACCACTTATTGTTCATGTTAAATTATATTATTTCAATTATCAGAAATCAAGTGGTATAATGTTAATAGATATAGAAAGGATGGTTTTTTTAGAAGTGAACAGCTTGCAAAAATACAAAAAATTGTTTTTCTCTACTTTCAAACTGAGTGCTTGCACCTTTGGTGGTGGATTTGTAATTATTCCCTTGATGAGAAAGAAATTTGTGGAGGAGCTTGGTTGGATTGATGAAGATGAGATGTTGGATTTAACCGCAATCGCTCAGTCTTCGCCGGGAGCGATAGCAGTCAATGCTTCCATTTTAGTAGGCTATCATGTGGCAGGATTCCCCGGAGCTATGCTTACGGTATTAGGAACAGTATTGCCACCGTTAATCATTATTTCAATCATTTCCATGTTCTATCAGGCATTTCGAGATAATGCTATTGTAAATATGGCAATGGCAGGAATGCTTTGCGGAGTGGCAGCGGTGATTTGCGATGTTGTAATCAATATGGCAAAAACCATTTTTCAGAAAAAACGACTATTGCCAGTTGTCGTTATGTTTGGTTCTTTTATTGCTGTTCGCTTCTTCTCTGTGAACATCATAGTCATCATTCTTGTTTGTGGAGTAATCGGAGCAGTGGATACATGGTATCAAGGAAAAATACAGAAAGCGGGTGATAAGAAATGATATATCTTGAATTGTTCTGGAGCTTTTTTCAAATCGGATTATTTAGCATCGGGGGCGGATATGCTGCCATGCCTTTAATCCAGAACCAAGTAGTTGATATTCACCCTTGGCTGACAATGACGCAATTTGCGGATATTATGACCATCGCTGAAATGACACCCGGCCCCATAGCCATCAACTCCGCAACCTTTGTTGGGATTCAAGTTGCAGGACTTCCGGGAGCTATTATCGCAACTGTAGGCTGCATTTTTCCGTCCTGCGTCATTGTGATGACTCTTGCCTATATCTACTATCGTTTCCGTGGATTGAATATGGTGCAGGGCATTCTTGCCGGACTTCGCCCTGCGGTAATTGCAATGATCGCATCGGCGGGTATTTCGCTGTTGATTATGGCACTCTACGGACAGAGAACGCTTCCGAATGATTTGGCCTCTTTGGACTTGATTGCTGCGATTATTTTTGTTATTGGCATTATTGTTTTAAGAAAGTGGAAACCGAATCCGCTTTGGGTTATGGCAGGTTCGGGATTTGCAGGAATCATCCTGTATTCACTTGTATAAGAGAGGAGGCGCAGTTATGAAATACACGATAAAGGCAGGAGTCCTTTATAAAAATGAATCTCAGCTTGCCTTGGCAAGAATAAAAAGTGCGTTGCTCGGTCCGCAAAGAAAGATTCTCAGCATCGCAGGTGAGCTGCTTTTGACGGCGGACGCCCGTTATCTCGATGAATCAAAAGCAAGTTCCGGTGATGTAAGAAATCGGGAATATTTACTGACCGACAACGAAAATCAGTTAGTCGGTTCTGCTCGCCCCGGATATGCAGATGGTGATGATCCCAATGTGGTGGGTTGGCCAATTTGCAGAATGCCAAGAGTTGACCATGCCAATATTGTTGTGAACGGCGAAGAATATCTTTTGACCATGCACAATAGCCAGAATTATTCTTTGATAAACGCCCACAATTCGGAGGTTCTTCGTATTATGCACAAGGGTATTGCAGGAGGATGGGCTGTGGAAGATATTTGCGGTTTTGTCCCGGAAATTATTTGCGGTATATTTATCTTTTGCAGATATATAGAACAAGAAAATGAATTTCTGATTGTGTAGAAAAGGTGTTGATATGAGTAAGTATTTGATTGAAAATTTATTTGGCATAGAGGGATGGAGCATTGCCTGGTATGGTGTAATTATTGCCGTCGGTATGGTTTTAGGTGTAACCGCAAAACATATACATATTAGAAAAAAATCTATCTGCCGAAGAGAGCTTCGATACATTTTTACAAAAACTGAAAACGTTAAAAAATATTGCACCGGACATCTATAAGGAAATAGACATCATTTCCAAGACAGAAAAATACTATCCTTTTGCAATTATGTATGGCGCATATTCAGGAACCTATTCCGGAACAGCTTGCTATAAAAAAGAAGTTCCCGTACCTGTGGAAAAGGTGCAGGAAAAGTTTATCAATGGTCAATTTCGGAAAGTAAAAGAGACCGTAATAGAATATAGAACTGAAATAGATAAAAAACCGGCAAGCGGATCTTATACAGCAAAATGCAGAAAGATATATTCCTTATCTTCTTCGCTGACAAACATCATTTCCAACATGTGCGTGAGCAGAAAAAAGAAAAAACCGGACTTGATAGACCAATTAGAAGCGTATTTTAATGATTCATACGGCAGTTTTTGCGACAATATTCACCAGATAGACATTGATTGCTTTAATTACGATATACCGCTTTCTGAGTCTTCTCTTGATGAGAAATTGATGCAAAGAGCGAGGGGATTATATAACAAAAGTGTTGACAACCATTGTTCTGCTATTGCAAATGGTTGTGTGGGAGGAGATTATCCGGAGCAAGTATCATTTAATCGCCACACAAATTCACAGAAATTATTTTATTTATATATTCCGATTCAAGTGGTGGAATATGCGTACAAAGGAGACATTTATGTTTCTGTCATGGCATTAGTTGATACTTGTAATAAAGATAACCTTGTATATCCGTATTATAATAAAATAGATTCAATCAGTGAAGAAGGCGACCAAGAAGTTTATAAAGTAAGCCATAAAGGGATGTATGGTTTTGGAGCATGGTTTATAGCGGCATTGGTGGGTTTTATTGGATGGTGGACAAGTTCCGCCAGTGGTGTTTTCTCAGATATATGTTACGCTATAGCTATTGGCTGTGTTGTTCTTGGTGTGCTTCAAACAACACTTGGAATTATAAAACTCATACAAGCCAATAAATTAAAAAAAGAATACTTGCGTAAAACGAGCGCACTGTCTCAGGAAAAAGATAACGAACTTAATCAAGAGTTTAGTATATTTTTCGGTAGTTATAAGGGAATAGAATCGATTGAGAAATGTACTGAAATGATTAGAGAAAGCACCACTTTTTCATGCAAAGACGAAGACATTTCTTGCCGCATCAATTCGGACGATGATGAATACTACGATGAAGATGAAGATGAAGATGAAGATGAAGACGAAGATGAAGATGATGAAGACGATGAAGAATAATTGTTTCTCAGTGATATGTCGATAAATATATGACAAAAATATTTGTATTTGTGAGGAAAGTGTATGGATAAGAAAACGGAGTATTTTGTCAAAAAAATCGAACGAGCAATAAATGATGGAAACTATACAGAGGCTAAAATATATTATGACAAGGCAATTTTATATTTAGGTCAAATACCCGAGGTTATTTCTTATAAGAGCACCATCGATAGCGAGATAAAAAGAACAAAGCCAAATAAACAGGACTCAGAAGATGTATCCGGGATTCGGAAGCGAAAACCGATAAATGAAGCTTTGATTATCCTGCCGATAATGGCATTGGTTATAATCGGATATTTAATTTATTTTTTTACAAATACATATCCCATGCATCATATAACAAAGGAATTATCAGGCACATGGTATCAAGGAGATCTCTCCAGTAGCAGCTCCAAAGGTGTTTACTTGGAGTTTAAGGATTCAATAGACAACAAATATGAAATATGGTACAGAACATCAAGTGGTCATTTAGTTGCAAAACTTGAATGTGAAATCGTTAACGGGAAAGAAATAATTGTTGACGGCTATCCTATCAAAGTTGAATTTGACGGAGACTATGTAACATTTAGTCCTTCGTTTGTAGACACATCGGAAGAGTCTGTTTGGCGAAACTATCGAGAATATACCAGTTCGGATAAGACCGGAAACTTTTCTAAAGATGATACACTAAATTCATCTGATTTGTCTCACACCGATTCTTCTACAAACAGCAATTCAACTACAAGCGATAACAATTCGGGCGAAACCTCTGCATCAAGTGGAAGCTTGCCAAGCGGAGAAACCGGAAATGACTCGTCGGCTAACACAAGCACAGGCGATCACACCAATGTGAGTGACAATGTAAATGATACCACTTGTGCCAAGGGGCATACATGGAAAGAGGCAACATGTACCGAGCCAGCTACCTGCACTGTATGCGGAATCACCACAGGCTCCGCAAAGGGACATACATGGAAAGAGGCAACATGTACCGAGCCAGCTACCTGCACTGTATGCGGAATCACCACAGGCTCCGCAAAGGGACATACATGGAAAGAGCCAACATGTACCGAACCAGCTACCTGTACTGTATGCGGAATCACCACAGGCTCCGCAAAGGGGCATACATGGAAAGAAGCAACATGTACAGAGCCAGCTACATGCACGGTGTGCGGAATCACATCAGGTTCTGCTAAGGGGCATACATGGAAAGAGGCAACATGTACAGAGCCGGCAATCTGTGCGGTATGTGGGATTACATCAGGTTCAGCCAATGGGCACGACTGGGTGGCTATCACACAAGCTGTCCATCACGATGCAACAGGGCACTATGAAACCGTAACAGATGCAAAAAAGGTAAATAAGTATAAATGCCCGCTGTGCAACAAGAAGTATGATTCGATAGAAGAATACTATTTACACTTTGACTCCGTGCATGAAAATGACTTTTTGAGTGAAGTTTGGCGTGAACGGTATGAGACGGTAGAGGCGTGGGAGTACTATGATACGCAGCAGTGGGTAGTAGATTCTGAAGCATATGATGAAACAGTTATCACAGGATATAGGTGTAGCATTTGTGGACAAACAAAATGAACAAAAACATGAGTTATATTAGTTGATCATTGCGGTTTTCCGGTGTATCTGTTAATAGATTGGAATCTACAGGAATTTACACCACTCGGAACAGAGAACCATGTAAAAGTTGCGGTTGCTGTCGGAAAGGAGCCCTTCTGCGTTATATATAGACGGTTATAATCCCGAGGATACCCGAACGCGCGATTGCGCAGGTTTCGGTGAGTAAAAAAATCAAATTTTTTGTGAGCAGGGACTAAGTTCGCAATTTCAGACGGTTATATTGATAGTATGGGAGGAGGCGTATTATGAAGTGTACATCTGCCGAAGCGGCAAAGTATCTGCGCAAATTGAATGAGGACTATGCGTCTCTCCTCAGCCGTGAGGAGGTCAGACGGGATTTTCTGGTCTCGCTCGGAGAAGATCCTGAGAGCGTCCGCCCGCCGTATGATTTCCGGGAAACACAGGACGCACTGGATGAGATGGAGCAAAAGATCCGTCGGGTAAAGCATGCGATCAATCTGTTCAACACGACCCATACAGTTCCAGGATTTGACCTGACAATAGATGAAATGCTCGTCCTGATTCCTCAGCTGACCAAACGGAAAAACAAGTTGGCTGAAATGAAGGAGAAACTGCCGAAAACGCGCGAACAGACCTATAGCAAGAACAATATTGTGGATTACCGCTACATCAACTACGACAGCGATGAAGCAGCAAGCGAGTATGAGAAAGCGGCGGAGCAGTTGTCCCGTGCGCAAACGGCCCTTGATACGGTCAACAACACGGAAACGCTGGAAATCCCCGGCTAAAAGCAAAAGAGGTTTTTCCGTCATAAGCAGCAGACCGTCTTTTACTGTTGTTCTTGTTTAAGGTGTGCGTTTTTGGATATTTCTTTGTGTTATCCGTTATGAGACCATCGTTTACGGTTCGTTATGGAAATATCTGTCTGCCTGTTTATGAGAAAACTTTCCCCCTTTGCGGAGGAAGTTCGGTTTCAATCCGCAAAGAACTTATCAAACATGAATTGCTTCTGTAAAACCGAGGAGGACAAACCATGATCTATGCCGTCAGCGATCTGCATGGCTGTTATGACAAATACAGAAACATGCTGGAGAAAATTCATTTCAGTGAAACGGATACGCTGTACATCCTCGGGGATGTGGTCGACCGGGGAGACGGCGGCATTCGGATTTTGCAGGATATGGCGGCAAGAAGAAATGTTATCCCGATTAAAGGGAATCATGATTTTCTTGCTCATCGGTTTTTAACAATGATAAGTCAGAACCAAAAGCTGGGTCAGTCAAAGAAGCAAACGGAAACCTATCTCATGTGGCTGTCCGACGGCGGCAAACCGACCTATCGCGCCTTTTTGGAATTATCGCCCGACAAACAAAAGCACATTTTAGCGTACATGAACACGTTTCAGCTTTATGAAGAAGTGGAAGCCGGCGGGAACCGATTCTTCTTATCCCACACCGTGCCTGAAAAGGAACGCATGCAGCATTTCGATACCCTGATGTGGCAGGAACTGATCATTGGCGAGCCGGAATATGAAAAGCAATATTTCCCTGATCAGTATATCGTCACCGGTCATACACCGACAAAACTGATTGACAAAACCTGTGTCGGCAGAATCTATCAGAAAAATCATCACATTGCCATTGACTGCGGCGCCGTGTTCGGTCATGCGCTCGGCTGTATCTGTCTGGACACTTTGGAAGAGTATTATACGGAGTGAATAAACTATGGACATTTTTCGCTTTATTAACTCACGGGATATTCGGGAATACCTGAAAATCCGGAACTATCCCTTCACCTCTCTGGAAGCGGCTTGGCTGATCTATCAGTGCCGCTGCGCCACCATAAAAGAAAAGCACGAGGCTTGGCAGGAGCTGATACAGACCATGCCCGACTGCGCGGTTGCGGAGCGTCCCCATACCGCACACCATGAAAGCCTGCATCAGTTTCTGAAGGAATATATCCGGACAGAGGATGAAATCCTGGATTGGTTTTTCCGGAATGAAAAGGACGCCATATACAATTGCGAGTTTTGGGAATATGCCATGTGGTGTCCCGGCGGCGAGTATTTTGACAGCTTTCAGAAATGTTTGAAGGCGTATACCGATCGGCGTTTGGGGAAAATGACATTCAAAATCACAAAGCAGATTCTTAACAGCGATCAATGTACCTATGTAATTTTTTCCGCAGACAACGAGCCCTTGAAATTCGACACGAGTTGGTATCCTGAAGGCGGAGACGAAATCCTGTATGGCGTGCTGGGCGGCTTGGAGTTTGATTTCCCCACACCTTTCACAAAAGGAGATATCCTTTGTGAAAGCGAAGTGTATGAAATGAATCCGAGCCTTCGTGCCGATCTGTTTGTGATAACGGATCTTCCCGCATGTAGCAAGAATGAATCGTATAGAGATGGATGCAGAATGAAAGTTTGGGGCTTTTTCCTGAAATACGACGGAACCTTGCAATATGAAGATATGTACAACTATATGAATTTGGAATACTTTCGCGGAGAGCTTTCCGGAAAAAAACGAATCTTAAAGGCACTCAGCAACTATATCAAGGGCGAGATTGATGTCGGTCTCTTTGCCAATGCGTATCACAAGATTTTATGCGAAGAATACGCAAAGTCACAGAACCCCTGGAATATTACTTCGGAGGGCCTTGCGGCTGCAGGAATCGGAACGGAGTGACAATAACCATACCCTCCTCAGACCGTTTAACAATAAATAAAATAATTCAGGAGGCAAACATGGTCGAAGAAAAGAGAAAAGAGCTTTTTACAGCTTATCAGAAATGGGAGACGGAGTTGATGGAAAAATGCCCTGAGCTGATAAATAAACAATATTCGCATCCGTATTATCTTCATATTCCGGACGACTGGTATGAAAGTCAGTATCGTATTTTAATCGTGGGTGAAGAAGGACATGGCGAGAAAACATTCAACCTTCCTATTGAAGAAGCGCAGGAATTTAACCGAGATTTTCTTTTGGACCAGTTAAACAATGAGGGCAAGCATAGTCCATTCTGGCGTAGAATCTGGCGAATTGCTGAATTGATGAAGGACAAGGGCTATCCTTATTCCATAACATGGACAAATCTGGACATGATTCATCGCTCTGCAAAAAACGGTAACTGTAAGCTGAAAAAGAAAGATCGAAAAGCGTTACATGATACTGATATTAAGATACTTTCCAAAGAAATCGAAACATTGCAGCCTACCCATGTGGTCTATTTTGGTTGGTATGGCGTCTCTCTGGAGAAGGAACTCCCGGATGTATTCACTCGCCTTTACCCCAATGGATTGGGGGATGATTCTCAATGGAAAGATGAAAAAATGGCAAAATTTCGGGAGAGCGGGATCTGGCATATTTTTACCTATCATCCAAGTTGGGGATACCGCCAGAAGCGTAATGATAATGGCAAAGGCTATGAAGACAAGGTACTGGACCAGATATCGGAGACGCTGACGCCGGGATCATCCGATGTAAAATGAGAATCCCTCGCATGAAAACACAATCAACATGAGGCGAACAGCATGATTGAAATTAAGGGAGCATACGCAAACGCCGTCGTGTTTGCCGATGCATTGGAAGCATCGGCGGCCGGCCAGATCAAGGCTTTTTGCGATCAGCCGGTTTCGGCGGGCAGCAAAATACGGATCATGCCCGATGTTCATGCCGGAAAAGGCTGTACCATCGGCACGACGATGACCATAACGGATAAAGTGATTCCGAACATCGTCGGCGTGGACATCGGCTGCGGGATGCTCACGGTAAAGCTGAAAGAAAAACGCATTGACCTTCCGAAATTAGACAGCTTTATTCGCAAGAATATCCCCTATGGCCGCGATGTCCGGGAAAAGAGCCATCGAAGCCACGGCCGACTGGATATCTATGATCTGCTTTGTGTGAAAAAAATCGATATTCGCAGAGCGAAAGAAAGCCTTGGAACCCTGGGCGGCGGCAATCACTTTATTGAGATTGATACAGACGGAGATAGTATGTATTTGGTGATTCACACCGGCAGCCGGAATCTGGGGCTGCGGGTAGCGGAGCATTATCAAAAGATCGCTTACAAAGAATGCGGAGGTCGGGCTCAAACCGAAATCCCGTATGAACTGGCCTATTTAACCGGAGATGCCATGCAGGAATACCTTCACGACATGGCGTTTATGCAGCGCTTTGCCGAATTAAACCGAACGATTATCAAAGAAGTGATTCTTGACGGAATGAAGCTGACCGAAGATGACAGTTTTTCAACCATTCATAACTATATTGATACCGACTCAATGATTCTTCGCAAAGGGGCGGTTTCGGCTAAAAAAGGCGAACGCCTTCTGATTCCGATGAATATGCGGGACGGGAGTCTTGTGTGTACAGGTATCGGAAACGAAGAATGGAATGTCAGTGCCCCACACGGCGCAGGAAGACTGATGAGCAGGAAGGATGCTCTTAATTCTTTTACGCTTAGTGCTTTCAAAGAATCCATGGCCGGCATTTTTACAACCTCGGTAGCAAAAGATACCATTGATGAATGTCCGATGGTATATAAGCCGATGGATGAAATCATTTCTCATGTGAAAGAAACAGTTACGATTGATAAGATCATCAAGCCGATTTATAACTTTAAAGCCAGCGAAAAAGCGTCCGAAAAAGGGCAATAAAGCAAGAAGAAGTTTCACATTATGAGTCTCTATAAAGGTGTTTTCTGGGCAGTCGAAGATATGGTGTTTGAGAAGAATTACTTGAAAATTGGATATTACATTTTGGGGCGCCGTATTGTTGAGCTTTGCAATACGGCGCTTTTTTCATTTAACCGAAAATGTAACAGTAATCAGTATTTTCTTCTATATGTTTTTTCATCTTTTCAAGTGCAGTATAAAATGTCCTCTCCGAAGCTTTATCAGATTTTCGACTGGAAGAGTGAGAAATTTCTTCAAAGGTCATTGGCTTTATTGGGATATACTCTACTTCTCCGTTTTTCAGTATTGCTTTCTTTGTAGACCAACAAGAATCGCAAAAGCCTAAATGCTTGGCAAGAGTACGCTGTTCGCGATAGGTTAATTTGTCATACGCCGCATGTAGGGCGTTATACAACACAGTGCGCGAATACAGCTTGTCCGGTTCGGAAGAATAATCGGCTGTAACATCTTCATCGGTTTCCTCTCCGTCCTCGTCATAGGACTTGTAAAAATCCGCACGGCGCTCGTTCAATAAGCCAATCGCAAGGTATTGTTTTACTGTTTTGCGTTCCATTTCAACTTCATCGGCAATTCTTTGCACGGCTTCATCACTTCCGTTATCGCCACTTCGGTGGTAGATTGCCATAATGCGTTTCATTACAGGATAGGTGTCAGGCGACATCGTCACAACGCCGCTTTGCGACGTTCGGATATATTCCTCAATACTATCTGCAATATATCGCTTTTGAAATACCGTGAATGGGGTACCTACCGTCGGATCATACTTTTGCAACCTACACAGAGAGCATATCCTACCCAGCGAAAAGGCGTTTGCCTATAAGCTGAAAATGGAGGCGCTATCCCATCAGGGCACTTCTCGCCAACTCGGCGAGAAGTGGAGCGTTTCGCAAATCAGCGAATCTGCAAATGAGAGTGAACGGCAAATTCACCGCTATATTCGCCTGACAAACCTTATTCCCGAACTTCTTGAATTTATGGATGAAGGTAAAATGGCACTGTCTGTTGGCGTGGAACTTTCCTTCCTTGATGAGCAGAGCCAGTACGATGTTTTGGAACAATGTGAAATCAATGACTGCACGCCGTCCTATTCGCAGGCATGGCGGATGCACAAGGCTGATCGGGAGAGGCGACTCTCCACAGAGGTTATTCAAAGCATTATGAGTGAGGAAAAAGCCAATCAGAGGGAGACGGTAAAAGTTCCCGCCGCCCGTCTGCGGGAGGTTCTTCCGCAAGGGCTGGATTCGAAAAAGACGGAAGATTTCATTATACGGGCTTGCGAACATTACCGTAAGTATCTTCGCAACCGTGACCGAGATTTGAGATAGGAGGTGCGCTTATGGAACAATTCACTCAAAAATATCCGTATAATCAGGTTTTTGAAAATAATGCCGACTCGCATTTTCATATAAAAATCGGCGGTACGATTTATGATGTTACGACTCATTATGACCCAAAGGGTCGGCAGTGTGTGTTGGAGCAGTTCAAGGATCTGCTTCTTCAGAAGGACTGGAGTCAGCCGCACAATCGAAAAGAGCAGCCGAAATCAATATAATGGCATATATCCCATTGCTTGATCCGGCTGTCGGAAAGGAGTTAAATGCTATGACAGTCAATAAAAATACAGACCAAGAAAAAATCACCGCCCTATACTGCCGCCTTTCACAGGACGATGGTTTGGACGGAGAGAGTAACAGTATTCAGAACCAAAAGATCATTTTGATGGATTACGCCAAGAAGAACGGATATCTGCACCCACAATACTTTGTAGACGACGGAATCAGCGGCACGACCTTTGATCGCCCCGGCTTTCGGAAAATGGAGGCACTGATCGAAGCCGGAAAAGTAGCAGCGGTCATCGTCAAGGACTTGTCCCGTTTCGGGCGTGAACACGTGGAAACCAGCCGGTATTCGGAGATTATCTACCCGACTTTAGGCGTGAAATTCGTCGCCATTCAGGAGCGTGTGGACACCGAAACCGGCGAGGGTACGGAGATGATGCCCTTTCACAACATTTTCAACGAGTGGTATGCGGCGCAGACCAGCAAGAAGGTGCGCGCTGTGTGGGCGATGAAGGCAGCGAACGGCAAAAGGAGTAACTTCCGTGCACCATACGGTTACAAGCGTGACGAACTTGATAAAGAAAAGTGGCTTGTTGATGAGCCGGCTGCCGAGGTAGTGAGAAGAATTTACCGTCTTTGCCTTGAAGGAAAAGGCCCGGAACAGATTGCGCGGCTTCTTCAAAAAGAGAAGGTGCTTACGCCTACCGCCTATTACCATTCGATTGGTTCTTCTTCCGCCAATCATCCTGTGCCGAGCAATCCGTTTTTGTGGAAGGATAGCACCGTTGACGCTATCTTGAGCAATCGAAAATACACCGGTTGTATGGTCAATCTGAAAACGACCACCGTCAGCTACAAGGTACACAAGCTGATTCGCAAGCCGGAGGAAGAGTGGATCATCGTTCCGAATGCACAGGAGGCAATCATTGACGAAAACACTTGGCTTAGAGTACAGGAGCTGCGTAAGAACAAACGCCGCCCAACCGCAACGGGGAAAGCGAGCCTGTTTTCCGGCTTGGTTTTCTGTGCAGACTGCGGTTCAAAGCTTCATTTTTGCGCAGCTAAAAGCCTGCAGGCAGATCAGGAGTTTTTCCGCTGTGCCAATTACAAGTCCGGTCGAGGAAAATGCACGATTCATTATATCCGGAATGTCGTGCTGGAGCAAATCGTTTCGGTGGCTGTCAGCGATCTTGCCGATTTTGTCACCTGCCACGAGGCGTTCTTTCTGAAAATGATCGGAAAGCAGCGATCCGCCGGAAAGGTGCAGAATATTCGCACTATCAAAGCTGATATCTCTGCAGGGAGGCAGCGAATCGATGAAATTGATCGACTGATTGCCAAGCTCTATGAAGATAATTTCGCCGGAAAGCTGTCAGACGAGCGCTATTCCCGAATGGTGGTAAAATACGAAAAGGAACAGGCGGAGCTGCTGCAATCCGTCAGCACACGGGAAAAAGAGTTGACTGAACTGGAGCGGGAAACTGTGGACGTTCGGCTACTGCTTGCAGGTCTTCGGGAGTATTCCAGTATGGAAAAACTCACCCCGGAAGTGGTCAACAAGATCATCAAACGGATCGAAGTCCATAACAGTGAAGTTGTCGATGGCCATAAACGGGTGAAGATCGACATCTATTTTATCGGCGCCGGACTGGTAGATCTCGCGACAGTTAAAGAGATGCTTGCTATTGCGGAAGCGGCGCAGAAATGAACTGTGCCAAAACGAGAAAAGGCCGCAGCCTCCATAATGGAGGTTGCGCCCAATCTCTCATAAGAAAATACATCCTTATGAACGGAAACCCTTGATTTTACTGGGTTTTCCGGCGGAGTTTTTGGCGTTCCCGAGGTGATTCGAACACCCGACCTACCGCTTAGGAGGCGGTCGCTCTATCCTGCTGAGCTACGGAAACATTTCTGAATATTTATCCCGTCGGAGATCCGGCGGGAGTTTTCCGATGAAAGCATTGATATTATACCACCAAAATCGCATTTATGCAAGCCCCGGAGAGAATTTATATTGACTATTTTTTCTCAGTGTGATACAATCAATGTTACTTTGGCATTCCGGTATCACATAAGGAAAGGAGCCTGCAAAGCATGAAGGACAAAAAGCGCATGGCGGCGGGATACATCCTGCTTGCCCTCACCGTTGCGGCGGCAGCATTTGTTTTTTCCAACTCGCTCAAACCCGCTAATGCCTCAAGCGCGGAAAGCAGCCGGCTCCTCATCCATGTGAACTCATTTTTTTCACAGCTTGGGCTTAAACCGATAAGCGAAAACCTGCTTCGCAAAACGGCGCATTTCTGCGAGTTCGGTATGCTCGGAATACTTGCATCCTCCACCGGCGCAATGTTTTCCGGAGCTTATTCTGCCGCCTCCCTGCCCTCTCTGCGCCGCCGAGGCTTTTTCATCTCCTTTGGCGTATCTGTCGCGTGCGCAGTGTGTGACGAAACGATCCAGTATTTTGTTCCCGGCAGAGCCTGCCGCGTGACCGATATGCTTATAGACTCCGCCGGAGCACTCTGCGGGCTTGCTGCCGTACTTGCGTTCTGCGCGGCAATTCGCGTCCGGCGCCGGCGCCGCCGGAATTGAAAAACATCATTTTTTCGAAAATTCGTCAGCTAAAAATCATTGCACAATACTATCCGATATGGTATAATAATATTAATTTAGTTAGCTTATAACCGCCAAACCGACATATTTCACCGCCATATGCGGGTTCTTTTATATTAAAATGAAAAAACAACCTACAAAAACATTAACGGATACCGTAAGGGACGCATACGTAAGTCAAAAAACAAGTGCAGTTATTTTATAAAAGCAGCGTGTGCTGCGCTTTTTGTTTGCGCCGCGTCTGCGGCTCTGCTTTCGTCCTGCTCTCGCCAAGGCTAGACTGAGTTCAACGGCGGGATCTGTAATTTTGATCCCGCGGAAAAAGCATATGTATGCGGAATGCGCGAGATCGACGGTAACACGTACTGCTTCGGCGACGACGCGCTGCTGCTTTACGGCTGGATATCTTACGGCGGCGGTCTTTATTACTCAGGTCAGGACGGAGCTGTCTGCAAGGGTGAGACGATGATCGACGGCAAGAAATATTATTTTGACCCCGACGGAGTTATGCTCCGGGATACGGAATACAGCATTTTCCGTTTTGACAGCAACGGCGTGGCAACACAGCTGCTCGCGTCGCTTGAAAACCTTGACGATTACCTTGATTACCTGCTCAGTGTGAACACCGGGGACGATGACTTCGCAAGGATCTGGTACGGGGTGCGCTCCTCAATAACATATAAAATATATGGAAGTAAGCAATTTTTCGGCAAATATGCGCCGCGAGCTGTCCGTGGAGGCGCTCAACCGCGGTACAGGCTCATACTATCATTTTTCATCCCTTACCTTCTGCCTGTTTGAAAAGCTCGGATACGATGTAAGACTTGTAAGAGGCTATGACCCATTCGGATATGACCACTGGTGGCTATGTGTTAATTCGGCAACCGACGGTCAGCTTTACTATTGCGACCCTGTGTACAGTCTTACCGCCGGTCAGACATATAAAATGACGTATGATGTCATGACGTCATACGGCTACAGGCTCACCCTCCCTGCCACATTCGATCAAGGCTAAAAGGAGCTTTGTATGGCACTTAGTTCGGTATCATTGCAATGAAATACACCATAGACGGAGTGCTCCTTATCGTTCATTTCAGCGATTCGACAGTAAACTCTATCGAGCTTTGTGAGGACAGCCTGACATAAAGGAACTGCAGGCGTATTCGCCCTATCGCATTGTTTCCCGTGGCGACAGACATCGCTTATGTATTTTTTCCCTCTCCACTGGCAGCTAACGCACGGAATATGTCTTTTTTTTCGTGCATTATTCAGAAAAAACTCAAAAAAGCCTTGACAAACCCTGCCGTTACGGTGTATAATAATTTGCCGCTTGAAAAAGGCTTTTTTAAGTGTGCCGTGATAACATCCGGCGCCGCCCGTTCAGCGAGTCTATGAGAAAGAGAGGTGCTTTTCGTGTTTGCAGTAATTGAAACCGGCGGAAAGCAGTACAAGGTCTCCGAGGGCGATATCGTTTTTATTGAGAAGCTCTCAAACGAAGAAGGCAGTGAAGTCGTATTCGAAAACGTCAAAGCATTATCCGCCGAGGACGGTCTCAAAATCGGTGCTCCCACAGTTGAGGGCGCTCGCGTTACAGGCAATGTCCTGAAAAACGGCAAAGGTCCCAAGATCTACGTCTTCAAGTACAAATCCAAAAAGAACGAGAAGAAGAAGATCGGTCACAGACAGCCCTACACCAAGGTTCAGATAACCAGGATCGAAGGCTGAAAACAATGACAAAAGTCGTATTTTACAGAAGCTGCGGAACATTCTACGGCTTTGAGGAGCAGGGTCACACCGGTTACGGTGAAGCAGGAGACGATGTGCTTTGCGCGGCGCTTTCCGCAATGACGATGCTAATTGTCAATGCAGTAGAGCTTGCATACGCCTCGGACATACAGTATGATGTCAATGAAGGCGCAACAAGAATAGTCGTCACCGCAAAAGCCGCCCTTCCCGAATTTGAGGAGGACGAGCGCAAGAGATATGCGGTGTCAGGTCTTTTCATGGCATATTTTTACCAGCTCAATGACCTTATCGAGGATTACTCGGACTATCTTGAGGTCGAAGTGGTCGACCGCGACTATCGGTAATGCGGTTTTGTCAACAATTCTATGAGGAGGAAGAAATAATGCTCAGACTCGGCTTACAGTTTTTTGCTCATAAAAAAGGCGTTGGCTCGACGAAGAACGGCCGCGACAGTGAATCTAAGCGCCTTGGCGTGAAGAAGTCGGACGGCGAAGCTGTTCTCGCAGGCAACATCATTATCAGACAGAGAGGAACTGCGGTTCATCCCGGCAAGAATGTCGGAATGGGAACCGACAATACCCTTTTCGCGCTGATTGACGGACGCGTAAAATTCGAGCACAAGACAAAGGATAAAAAGCAGGTCAGCGTATACGCCGACTGATCGACTTTAAACGCTTTCGTAAGTGCAGAAAGACCGGAGCGACATTCCGCTTCGGTCTCTTTGTTTTTTCACGCGCACAGATAAACGCCTCCTCGTTTATTCGACTAAGTTTTCGGAAATACATACAGCATATATTCTAAAATGTTTTTGCTCTTTCAATAATTATCCTATTGATTATTAACTTTATAAGTGCTATAATATTGTAATAGTATATAGTTTTATTTCACTGAGGTGACCCGGACGGATACTGCCGTTTTCCGTCCCGACAAAACACACGAAAGGATACATGACATGCAGAATCGCCACATTCGCAGCTTTATCACCTATCTTCTTGTTCTTCTGATGGTCTCGGCTCTGTTATTGCCCATCGCTGCCGACAATGACACGGCAGACACACAGCCGGATATGCCCGGAGATACCGAATCGGCGATTCAACACGCCCCGCCGTCGGAAAATGATACCCCGACTTCGGGAGACAACGAAATTGTCAGTATTGATATCAAAACCTTCGGCAAGGATACATATCTTGAAGGAGAGTATTTTGATCCCTCGCTGTATATCCTGAGAGTTACATATGCCGACGGAACGACCGAGGAGATCGGCAGCAGTGATTTTTCATATTCTCCCGCCGGCAGACTTGTGACCGACGGCGTATCCGAGGATGTGACTGTTGAATTTTCCTACAAGGGAAAGGTCAAAAAGACATACGTCACCGTAAAGCGTCCCGTGTCTCTCGGCATAGTCAGAATGCCGCAGAAGATGCAGTACAACGAAGGCTCGTCATTCGACCCGACGGGGCTTGAGCTGTCTCTTGAATACCCCGACGGAATGCAGCGTCAGCCCGACGAGGATGAATACACCATTGATATTCCCTCCTCTCTTACCTCCGATATCACAAGTGCCGAGATAAGCTGCTACGGCAAAACGGCGGTCCTTAACGGTATAGATGTCATTAAGATGGTTTCAATGGTCATCATAAAACAGCCCGATAAGCTGGTATACTACGAGGGGGAAAAATTCGATCCCTCCGGAATGATGGTCATTGCAACATTTGAAAACAGCAGTATCGGCAGACTGCTCGAGGAAGGCGATTACACAATAAGCGGTCCCGTTGACAGCCTCGTTCCCGACTCCTCCGACCGTCAGATGCTGACACTCACGCTTTCTGTGGGCAGCATTTCGGAAAAGCTAAGCCTCACAGTATACGGATTTGAATCCTTTGTGATCACTCCGCCCGTAAAAAGCGACTACTATTACGGAGATACATTTTCCGCCGAGGGTCTTGCCGTTAAAGCCAAATACGTAAACGGCGAGGAACGCGATATTACAAACGACATCACCGTTACCGCACCGGAGATCATGACCTCAGGCTCGGAGGTGCGCATAAGCTATCTCGGCTATGAGGAATCCATCATTTCCGTACATGAGGTCCGCATACTCCACATCAGAAACCAGCCCAAGAGCCTTATCTTCCGTGAAGGCAGTCTGCTTACCGACGGCGACGCGCTTGCTGAAATGCTTATAACCGTTGAATACGACGACGGAACCGAAGTGCCGCTGCCCGAATCGGAATATACCGTATCCCCCTCGGGTGCGCTGACTCTTGACAATACAAAGCTGATCGTTACCTATCGCGGGCTTACCGCGCATATCGACATAACGGTTCTGCCCGCCCGTGCGGTACAGTCGATACAGATCACCAAAGCCCCGGAGATCACACAGTATATTTCAAACCAGCCGGTCGATGTTACGGGAATGGAGGTCACAGTCACATACGAGGACGGCACTCAGGAGCTGATCCCCCTTGACAAGCTCCAGATAACCCCAGCGCCCGGCAGCGCGGTAAAGGTCACAGACACGCGCATAAAGATAGTCTACGCCGTAAGCGAAAAGCTGGTCTACAACACGTATCTCCCGATAGAGGTTTCACCCAAAAAGGTGATAAGCCTTTCTATCCTCACTCCGCCGACAAAGCTCGAATACACCGAGGGTGAAAAATTCGACACGACCGGAATGGAGATACTGGCAATATACAATGACGGTACAAGCGCACAGATAACCACATATACCTGCTCCCCCTCCGAACCGCTGACGCTTTCGGCAAACGCCTCGGAGGAGACGCTAACTATAACGATATCTTACGTTGACTGCACCGCAATTCAGAACATTACGGTAAAACAGCGCGAGATAAGCAGTATAGAAGTGGCTCAGAATCCTGCAAAGCTCGAATATGCTCCCGGCGAGATATTTGATCCTGACGGACTTATACTGAAGATCAATTATGTCGACGGTACGACCGCGCTTGTAGAACACGGTGCGTCGGCTGTTGAATTTCTTCCTGCTGGAGCGCTTACAGCGGATGTTACCGAAATAACACTCAGCTTCCGCGGAAAGACCATTGCACTGCCTGTTACGGTGCGCGAACCCGTTATCACCGAACCGCCCGAAACAAGCACCGATGAAACAACAGTTCCCGCGCCTTCGTCCGACACAAGCGAGCCGGAGGTAACTACCTCTCTGCCCGGCGAGGTCACGACCGGAACGATAAACGTCAATCCGATAGGCGGCAATACCATTATGGTCGTTTGGATCGCCATAATAGCCGTAATAGTAATTCTGCTTGTCGTGCTCATCGTCTACTACAAGAGAAATTTCACATAATATAGCTTCCGGCTGCTGCGCAAAAACGCAGCAGCCGGAGATATTTTTTACGGCTTGTAAGCCTTATTTTTTATTGAGAGATAAATTCATTCGGTTTTTTCACGAAGCATACCGATCGCTTCGGTGATACATCCTCCGGCTTGAGAAAGCGCTGCTTCCGCCTCGTCCGCAGTCACTCCGGTCTCTGAGGCGATAATGCGCGCCGCCCGTGCCGCCAGCTTGCGGTTTGACGGACGCATACACACCATCATGTTGTGCCACACTCTGCCGAGCTTTATCATAACGCCGGTAGAGATCATGTTCAGCACCATTTTCTGCGCCGTTCCCGCCTTCATGCGTGTAGAACCCGCAATGACCTCGGGACCCGTTACCGGAGTTATGGCAATATCTGCCTCGCGCGATGAAAGGGAGTCCGGCTGACAGCTAAGCGATACGGTAAGCGCCCCCATACCGCGGGCGTAGTGGAGCGCGCTCAGCACATATTCGGCGCTTCCGCTTGCCGATATCGCCATACAAACGTCCTTTCCGGAAAAGTGCACCGCGTCAAGGTCGGCTATCGCTGCCGCACCTTCGTCTTCTCTCCCCTCCGAGGAACGGAACATGGCGTCGCGCCCTCCTGCCATAACGCCCTGAATAAGCTCAGGAGAAACCCCATACGTCGGCGGGCATTCCGAAGCGTCAAGCACTCCAAGCCTTCCCGAAGTCCCTGCGCCGACATAGATCAGCCTGCCGCCGTCCTTCAGCCGGGGAGCTATCGCGTCGATGGCGGCGGCAATATTTTCTGCTTCAAGTGCCACCGCGTCGGCGACAGTCCTGTCCTCATCGTTTATTATCTTCACCATTTCAAGGGTGGATACGCGGTCAATGTCACGACTGCGCGGATTTATTGCCTCTGTGGTATATTCACCGTATTTTCGTTCATTCATGTAAGTCCACCTGTCTGTGCGGCTTAGTGACCGCTCTGAAAAGAATATTTCCGATATTCGCTGACCATTGCGCCGCGCACGCCGTGATCCGGCGCAATTCCGCACATTGCAAGCGCTCCAAGTGCGGCACCGCAGATCTGCGGAGTCGAAGCAAGCTCCACCGAAAGCACTTTCTTTGCATTCAACTCTCCGGTCAGCTTTGCCGCAACTGCGTTTACCGCACCGGGAAGATTTTCTGCTACTCCTCCGGTTAGCACGGCGCGGAATCCCGGACATGAATCCGTATTTTCATCAGCACAGATAAAATCCGCCGCCGCAGATATCATCCCTGCGATCGCTCCGATATTGTCATCAATTATCCGCGCCGACACCGCATCTCCCTGCGCCGCTGCGTCCATTACCATCGGGGCAATCCCGGCGATAAAGCGCTTGCCGCCGTCGTATATCTCGCTTAGCATCTCCTCGGGCGGCTTGCCGAAGCGTTCACACCAAAGCAGGCGCAAAGCCTCCCCGCCGGACGCGCGACCGTCAAGCGTCATAAGCATCGCCTCAATGGCGCACCTGCCGATATCAAAGCCGCTGCCACGGCTGTCGATAAGATATCCCCATCCGCCGATGCGTCGGTATCCGCCTTCCCTTCCGCCGATATCGGCACGCTTTGCAAGGCAGGACGACCCCGTGCCGCTGATAACACAGCATCCGGCGTCGGCGGCAAATTCGGCAAGCATCAGATTCTTCAAGTCGCTTTCAACGCGAACCTGACCGAATGCAGAGCCGCAAAGCTGCTTATGTATTTCTCCGCCGCGGTTGCCCGCTCCGGAAATTCCGGCATAAAGAAAGTCCGCACAAATGCCCTGGGTAAGCGCACGGAGCGCTCCCGCCGCAGCATCGGGAGCTTCATTGAAGTTAAGCGCTCCGCCGACGCGCCTTTCGCGGAGCTTCAGATCCTCCCCGAAAACGATCAGCTCCGAACGGTTTCCGCCGCCGTCGATCGCCGCAAAAAGCTTCATCAGCTTCCGTATGTATCAACCAGATACCGCCCGGTCTCATAAACCAGACGCGTAGCTGTCGGCTTAAGCGCTTCGGGGATCCTTCTGAAAACGCCAAGCTCAAAGTTGAAGTCACCCTGATAGCCGATATCCTTCAGCGCTCTGACCGAGTCCGCCCAATCTATTGTGCCGAAAAACGGAATGGTGTGAAGGTCGGTCTGACCGATATTATCGTCAACATGCGTTGCCTTGAGGCGCGAGCCGAGCTTCTGAAGCTGCTGACTCTGAGGCTTGAATGCCATGCGGTTGGCATGACCGAAGTCCCAGCAAGCGCCCACATAAGGCGAGCCAAAGGAATCAACAAGCTCGCACAGCTCATATGCGGTCACTCCGAAGCGGCGGTACATTGAATTCTGCGTCAGGTCTGTCATGTTCTCAAGGGCAATCCCGACCCCCAGCGCCGACGCCTGTTCGACGTATTTGTCATATATTTCATGATTGTACGCTATGTTGCGACCGATATCGGTGGGATCGGAAAAATCGGTCACGGGGTGAGCCACCGCCCACTTAACGCCAAGCATTGCGCTGATCTCGATACATCTTTTGGTGGTTTCGATAAACCATTCGTTCTGCTCGCAGCCCTCGTCGGTCGGAGCAAGCCCCGGCTTGTTCTTCGCATAGGGAATGTGCGACTGCCCGAAGCGAATGCCGAGCTTTGCCGCCTCGTTTCCGATACGGTCAACAAGGAACTTCCAGTTTTCGCCGTTAAGCTCTGTTTCATTCCGCTGCATCGGGCACATACAGAAATCCATAACGTCAAATCCGTATTCATGGATCTTTACCATGCTTTCAAGATACGCGCGGTCACCGTTCTTTTTGAAATCATAGAACAGGTTGGTCATAGTTGAAACGTCCATTTTATATCTCCTTATCAATAGAAATCAGCTTACTTTGACTTACGTCTTTTCGCTGCGGTCAGCGTGTTCTGCATAAGCATTGCAACGGTCATGGGTCCAACGCCTCCCGGCACAGGAGTAATATATCCCGCTACCGGCTCGACAGAAGCAAAATCAACATCCCCGCAGAGCTTTCCCTCAGCGTTCCGGTTCATCCCGACGTCAATGACCGTCGCCCCCGGCTTTACCATGTCGGCAGTAACAAGACCCGCGCGTCCCACGGCGCTTACGAGTATGTCGGCGCGGCGTGTGACCTCGCCGAGATCGCGCGTTCTGCTGTGGCAGACTGTAACCGTCCCGTCGGCGGCAAGCAGCAGCGCCGCCATGGGTCTGCCCACAATATTCGACCGTCCTATGACCACGCACTCACGCCCAGAGATCGGAATATCATAGCTGCGTAGAAGCTCCATAATACCCGACGGCGTACAAGGAAGTATCTCGCTGTCCGAAAAGCAGAGATGCCCCGCGTCAAGATTTCCGAATGCGTCCACATCCTTTTCCGAAGCTATCGCCGCAATTGCCCCCGCTTCGTCAAGCCCGCGCGGTATCGGAAGCTGAAGCAGAATGCCGTCCACCTCATCGTCATTGTTACGTTTCTCTATTTCTTCAAGCAGAGCCTTGTCGGATATGTCGGCAGGCAGATGGCAGCATTCCGAAACAAAGCCGACCTCCTCGCAGGCGCGCATTTTGTTGCGCACATAAACCGCCGACGCGGGATCGTCCCCTACCCTGATAACCGTAAGACTGGGGGCGCGCCCGTATTTTGCTGTAAATTCCCTGCTGCCCTCCAGGACACGCGCTCTGACCTCAGTCGCAACCTTGCGCCCGTCAATAATAATTGCCACTTTGACCTCCAAAAACGCAGGTGACGCAGCCGCCTCGGTGCGCAAAGCCCTGCCTCCGATGACAGCTCCGTCACCCCGCGATATTTTTATTTATTTATTTTCCGTTCCATCCGTGGTGTTGTCACCCGGATCGTCCTTATTTTTTGGCTCTTTTTCGCCGTTATCATTTTCAAGCAGGCTTGAATAATCGCTTTCGACCGCTTGTTCCGCGGGCTTTGAGGATGCTTTTTCCGCCGTTTCCGAAACTTCGGCGGTTACAAACACAGGATAACTCCCCGCCTTTACTGCCTTGATGCGGAAGACCAGAGTCAGCGCAAGTCCTACAATGAAGCAAAGCGCAGCCACAAGCTGAGAGATACGTATGCTTCCGAGATAGAGGCTGTCGGTTCTCAGTCCCTCAATAAACATTCTGCCAAAGCCATACCAGGTTATATACCAAAGAAAGACCTCACCGTCAAATCTTTTCTTCTTATAGCACGCATTGATGATAAGAAAACCGATAAGGTTCCACAGTGACTCATAGAAGAAGGTGGGGTGCGCCGTCACGGTAGAGTACCAGGTATCCTGCCTGACCTCCATGCGGAAACGGTAAAGTAAGGAATTTTCCGCAGGAACACCGCCAAATGCCTCGCCGTTGAAGAAATTACCCCAGCGACCGAGTATCTGACCTATCATAACGCCTGGGGCGATCATATCAAATGACTTCTGCCACCTGATCTTTTTGATCTTGCTTACCACAAATACTGCCAGCGCGCCGCCGATTATAGCACCGTAAATGGCTATTCCGCCCTGCCAGATGGCAATGTAATCCAAAAACGTCTTGTACGAGGCTGCATTTCCGTTGCCCACTATGTCAAATATGACATAGTATATCCTCGCGCCGACAATAGCTGTTATAACGGCGTAAATGGCAATGTCAAGCAGGTCGTCAAGAACTATGCCCTCCTGCTTTGAGCGGTGCCATGCGTATAAAAACGCAAGAATGATTCCAAGCGTTATTACGATCCCGTACCAGCGGACCTCAATACCGCCTAAGATCGGAATTGTAAACGCAACCTTGTTGATCGTGAACGGCTCGATGCCAAGCCCCGGGAATGCAATTGTTACCATGAAGATACCCCTTGTTCAGAAAAAATATCAATATATCTATGACCGATGCTCAGCCGTCGGTCAGACTTCCGGATCCGGAGAGCGGTATCGCCTCACCGAGATAAGTAGGCAGCGGCTGAAGCTGCGCGTTAAAAAAGTCCTTGAATCGCGCCAGATCCTCACGCAGGTCACGGTATGCCTGACCGCGGTAGGAACGCAGATCAGCGCTGACGCCGTAAGCCTCAAGCCCCAGCTTGCGCGCAATGTAAAGTGCGCGGTACAGGTGATACTCCTGAGACACGATGATTATCCGCCCTGCGCCGAAGATATCCCGCGCACGGTAAATGCTCTCGTAGGTGGAAAAGCCCGCGTGGTCGCAAAACACCGCGTCTGGGTCAATACCCGCCTCCACCGCAAGGCTCTTCATAACGTTCACCTCATCGTAATCAACTCTGCCGTGATCCCCCGACATAAGCAAACGGTCAGACGCTCCGCTCTCAAAAAGCGAGATGCCTGTCCTGACGCGGTCATAAAGCATATCAGACGGTGAACCGTCGTCGCGTACACCCGCGCCCAGCACCAGAATGCAATCCACATTTTCAAGCTCTGACGCCGCGCCGGCAGAGATCACCCTGCTGCGTGACGATGCCACCATAGCTGCGCTGACAGCAAAAGCCGCAAAAACAACCATTATTGCGGCAACAAGGCAAACCACGGCGCACGAGCATACAGCGCGCCTCAGCTGTCTGCGTCTGAGACTTTTTTCGGAAGCTGTGATAATCCTTTTCTCCTTTTTCATCATCCGCCGCACATTCCTTGCCAGATTTTTTTCTTACCTAATATTATAAGTCTGCTTTTCCCCGCTGTCAATAGACAGAATGTAAAGAAAATTAACATGGCGAATCATTTGACCAAAAAAACGGCAAAATGAGCACATATACGCACATCAACGAAAAAGATCGCGCAAAAATGGCTTCCGCGCAAGCCGCACTGATGCGCGGCTTGCGCGGAATAACCAAAGCATATATCGTCGGGAAATTATTTATCCAGTCCGAGCTTATTTACAAGCATATCCACCGCACCGTCAAGATAGGCGGTCTTGTCGTCCATAAGCTCAAGCATTCCCTTGTCGCAAAGCGCGGCAAGGCGGCTGTCAAGCGGCATACGCGCCAGCAGATCGTAACCGAATTCTTCCGCGATCTCATCAATGTGGCTGTCACCGAAAATATTAATATGCTTTCCGCAGTCGGGGCAGACCGCATAGCTCATATTTTCAACAAGACCAAGCACCGGAATATCCATCATCTTTGCCATGTTAGCCGCTTTCGACACGATCATGGAGACCAGCTCCTGAGGGCTTGAGACGATTATTATGCCGTCAAGCGGTATCGTCTGAAATACGGTAAGCGGGACATCCCCCGTTCCGGGAGGGCAGTCCACAAGCAAAAGGTCGATATCGTGCCAGATAACGTCCGTCCAGAACTGCTTGACCGTTCCGGCGATCACCGGACCGCGCCACACGACCGGGCGTTTTTCATCATCGAGCAGAAGGTTGACCGACATCAGATCTATTCCCGTTTTTGTGCGGGGAGGGATAAGCCCGTGCTCATCTCCGGTCACATCCTCATGGATCCCGAACGCCTTGGGGACTGAAGGACCGGTAACATCGGCATCCAGTATGCCGACATGGTATCCGCGGCGCTGCATAAGCACCGCAGTCATACAGGTAACAAGCGATTTGCCCACTCCGCCCTTTCCGCTGACTACGCCGACAACCTTTTTTATAGAGCTGAGCGCGTTAGGCGCTTCGTGAAAATCCTGCGGCGCGCTCTGATGACCCTTTGAAGGGCAGTTGGCGGTGCAGCTTGAGCAATCATGCGTACATTCTGACATTTTATTCTCCGTTTCTTTTTCTGAAAGCAATGTTCAGTCGTTATTTGTATATTATAGACCTTTATTGCGGAAAAATCAAGTACCCTGTGACAATCTTCTCTCGAGGTCGGGAATGATATCCTTTGAGCGGGACAAAAAGCGGTCGTATACCCGCTCGTATCTGCCGTCATCCCTCAACTCAATGACCCGCGAGCGGCCTGAAAGCGGCTCGGCGACAAAGAGTATCCAGACGTATATCCCCTCTTCCCTGCGTCTTTTTTCAAGATATTCAGTCGCGTCGTTTATAAGCTCCTTGGGAATATTTTCCGCCTGGATATGGCTTGAAGCGCACCTTCTGCCCGCAAGTGTGTAGTATTTCAACCCTCCTGCGGCAAGCTCTTGAACCGGACGCGAAAGGTCGGCAAAGCAAAGCCCGCGGCGGCGAAGGTCGTCCTCGTCGATCGAGTGCTTTTTTATCATACCCTGAAGCAATGGCTTGTCGGCGGGATCGAACTTTGCCGACAAAAGCGACTGCGTATCCATGTAGACCGAACGGACAACAAGTATTTCTTCATCGTCTGTGACCGCCACCCCGTCGGCAAGCGCAAGACGGTATGCCGCCAGCGCGCAGGAGCTTGCGGTCATGTTGAAGCAAAGCTCCTGCGTAGCAGGAAGCGGTTCTGCGGTCGGATGATGGTCGATGACCGCTACGACCTCTCCTTCAATACACGATACATGGCAATCCACAAGAATGACCGCACCGCCCGCCACGTCAAGCGTCGTGGCTCTCAGCCACTTGTCTGTATCCACCCCATGCAGAAGCATCACCTTGCGAGGTATAGCGTCCGGCGCATCTGCGGTATCCGGCAGCACGGGAACGGAATCCATGCCAAGGCGAGAGAGCCACCGACTGACAAGGTACGCCGAGGCAAGCGAATCAAAATCCGCCCCCTCGTGTCCGACAACGTACAACCGCCGACCCGAATACTTATTTTTAAGCTCCGAGAAAATGCCCATACCCGCCTCCGACTTCTTTTAATGACAAAATTATATATCAAAAGGCGCTCTGTGTCAACAAAAGTATACCCCGGATGAAAAAAATGATATCCGACTTTCCACCTTTTTTCGATATTTTTTCATCAAAGGGCTTGAAAAAAAACGGAAATCGGTTATACTATTATAGATAGGTAAAATTTGATTAATGTCTCACCCACGAAAGGAAGCTCATTGATGAAAAACGAAAAAAAGCTCGAAAGGCTTGAAAATTTTGAAGGCGTCGCCGGACCTGTACTTACAATAGTCATGGACGGCGTGGGACTTGCTCCCGCCGCTCCCACAAACGCAGTCAGCCGCGCCTTTACCCCCACACTTGACGCTCTTATGTCCTCCCGCCCGATGGTAACGCTGAAGGCTCACGGAACCGCAGTCGGTCTGCCCTCGGATGACGACATGGGCAACAGTGAGGTCGGTCATAACGCTCTCGGCGCAGGTCAGGTCTTCGCTCAGGGCGCAAAGCTCGTGACACAGTCGATAGAAAGCGGAAAAATGTTTTCCTCCTCCACATGGCAGGAGCTTGTTTCCAATGTAAAAACAAGCGGCGGAACGCTTCACTTCCTCGGCTTGTTCTCCGACGGCAACGTACACTCCCACATCGATCACCTGAAAGCAATGATAAACGAAGCCAAAGCAGAGGGCGTGCGCCGCGTGCGTCTGCACATCCTGCTTGACGGCAGAGACGTCGGCGAGACCTCCGCTCTTGAATACATCAACCCCTTTGAGGATTTCATTTCCGGACTTCGCGCTCCCGATTTTGATATAAAGATCGCCAGCGGCGGCGGAAGAATGAAGATCACAATGGACCGTTACGAGGCTGACTGGTCTATGGTCGAGCGCGGCTGGCACACCCATGTGCTTGGCGAAGGACGTCAGTTCGCCTCCGCCGCCGAGGCGGTAAAGGCCTACCGCGACGAGTACCACGTGATCGACCAGGATCTTCCTCCCTTCGTCATTGCCGAGAACGGCACTCCCGTCGGTACGATCGAGGACGGCGACAGCGTAATTTTCTTCAACTTCCGCGGCGACCGCTCCATTGAGATCTCCCGCGCATTTGACACTCCGGAAGGCTCGTTCGATAAGTTCGACCGCGTGCGCTTCCCGAAGGTAGTCTATGCCGGAATGCTTGAATACGACGGCGACCTGCACATCCCGAAAAAATACCTTGTGAATCCGCCCGAAATAACCAATACACTCGGCGAATACCTTGCCGGTACCGGAATATCCCAGCTTGCCATATCCGAAACTCAGAAGTACGGTCATGTGACCTATTTCTGGAACGGCAACCGCTCCGGCAAATTCTCGGACGAGCTTGAGACATATATTGAAATTCCCTCCGATGTAGTCCCCTTTGAACAGCGCCCGTGGATGAAGTGCGCCGAGATAACGGACAAGCTGATCGAATGTCTTGAATCCGGAAAATACCGCTATCTCCGCGTCAACTACCCCAACGGCGACATGGTGGGACACACCGGATCTCTTGAAGCGACCATATGCTCAATGGAGGCGCTTGACCTCCAGCTTGCCCGCGTGCTTGCAGTGGTGGAGCGGCTTCACGGCGTAGCCATCATCACCGCCGACCACGGAAATGCCGACGAAATGGCTGAGCTTGACAAAAAGACGCACGAACCGAAGAAAAACCCGGACGGCAGCTATAAATCCAAGACCTCGCACACCCTTAACCGTGTTCCCTGTATCCTTTACAACGCAAGCGGAAAAGAGCTGGGACTCAGAGAAGACCTCGGAGGCTTCGGACTATCAAATGTTGCCGCCACCATGGTCAACCTCATGGGCTACAAAGCACCCGATATGTGGGACGAATCTATGCTTGAGATCAAATAAACGCTGATCTTCCCCTCGCACAGACAATATCAGGCACCGGAGGACAAAATGGAATTCCGACTTATATTGACCGGATGCTTTGCCGTCGGATTTGCCGCTCAGCTTCTGCTGATGCTGAAGTCCCGCAGTAGGCTCCCCCGCTTTATCCCGCTTATTCTGATCGCTGTTTCATCCGCATATGCGCTTATGCGAATGTTCGGCGTGATATCCTATCCGGGAGACGGGAGCGGCTTCATAGACGTCGGCGGGCTTGTCGGCTTGGTGTTGCTTTGTTTTATCGCGGCTTTCGCCGCAGGATGTCTTTTCGGTTTTCTGACCGACAGGATCATTGTCTGCATAAAAAAGAAAAAGCAGAAAGCCACGGATTGATACAAACCGTGTGTTCACTGCAATAATACTATCGCGGGCTGATGCGCCTTATTGGCATCAGCCCGCGGTCCTTATTTTATTTTCGACGTAAGCCGCTTACCAACGCTTTTTATCTGTGACCAGAAGACTGTGGCAAGCTGAAGCGGTATGCCGACCAAAAACACATACCAGAAATCCCACTTGGCGGCTGTGATATATACGACCACTAAAAATGACCAGATGAGCAGTGAAATGAAAAGAAAGTTCCATCTGTATCTGCCCCATATGGCGTTGAATACCAAAAGAACGATTGCCGATATCGGAATTGCCCAAAGATACGAAAGATATTTGCGCGGAATATCAAGCGCTCCGAGGGCGACAAACACAAGTGTTGCGACGAACCAGACGCACACCACCGCAAGCAGCGTGATAAGCAGATGATTGCGTGATCGCGTGCGCTGAGCCGCTTTGTCCGGTGCGGGGGTATTACTTCCGTGATCGGTTATAAGCCAGTCAACCGTCACCTCAAACCGGTCGGCTATTCGCTTTAGAACCGTAATATCCGGAATTGATTCCGCGCGCTCCCACTTTGAAACCGCCTTATCGGTATAGCTCAGGCTCTCGGCAAGCTGTGCCTGTGTTATTCCCGCCGAGGTGCGCAGCTTTATGAGATTGTCCGCAATGTTCTGCTTGATATCTTTCATCCACGTGGAAACCCTTTGCAAATAATAATGCCGGCTCTACTGCCGGTAGAACGTCCTCCTACCGCCGGGAGAGACGAGGGTGAAAAGCTGTTCAATGCTTTCCCCTGCCAGTGAGTTGTTTGAGAAGGACTCTACTGGTATAATAATACCATAATAAAGGCGAAAAAACAAGCGCTACGGGGCGATAGTTTGTAAACTTTTTATTTTTCCTTATGTCAGATGCCTTAAAGCATATGAAATAAACGCCTGAAGCAAATAACGTAAAACAGGAGGCTGCATGAACATGAACCGGATGATAGTTTTCGGTGACTCGATTCTCAAAGGAGTCATGTATCTTGACAACGGTGTAAGAGGCAAATACAAGCTCTGTCAGGGAGCATTTGAACAGCGTATGTCGGAGCGCGGCGTTGAAGTCATCCGCCGCTGTCACATGGGCGCAACCATCGACGCAGGTCTTGAGCAAATTAAAAAATCGCTCGAACGCGGCGAATCCTTCAGAAACACCACAGTACTGCTTGAGTTTGGCGGAAATGACTGTGCCTTCAACTGGAAGGACGTCTCCGATGCCCCCGAGGCTATGCACAAGCCCAAAAATGAGCTTGCGCGCTTCTGCGAGCTTTACCGCCGCGCAATTGCGCTCGCACAGTCAGCGGGAGCCGAGGTGATGCTTGCGTCTCTCGTTCCCATCGACGCGGTAAAATATATGAATTTCATCAGCCGCGGGCTGTCGTATGACAATATTCTCTCATGGCTTGGAGATATCAACATGCTTTACAGATGGCATGAGGGCTACAACCGCGCCGTAGAACAGCTTGCAGTCGAACACTCACTTCCGCTTTTGGACCTCCGCAGCGGCTTTCTGAGCGATCATGCCTTCAAGTCACTGATATGCGACGACGGTATTCATCCCACTCAGGCGGGACACAAAATAATTGAGGATATCGCCGTCGGCACGCTGTCCTGCCCGGGCGTTGCATGACAGGATGGGTCTTTAACGATCTTAAGCATCTCGCCTTCCGCCAAAGCGCAATTACAGATATGATCTAACCTTTATTCGGATCGCATATCTTCTTCCCCGGAGGTTTTTCCGGGGAACATTTTTTCAAGGCATTGAGGCTCGACCCTCAAAAGCAGAAATACCATATAGACCGTTACGCAGACTCCAAGCAGTGCTGTGATCACCACCGTGGCTGTATCCCACACTATCCCTTCGCCGAGAGTCGGGATAAGATATCCGCCGAAATCAAACAGCGCGTGCAGCAGTACAGGGATCCAGATAGATCCGGTGACAAGCAGTGCGATCGAACACATTCCGCCTATAAGGAATGAATACCCAACCTGAAGAAGAGTCGCGCCGACTCCTGCGCCCGCCAGCAGATTGAACAGGTGAACCGCGCCGAAGACCGCAGAGGATGCAACGCTCACCCAGAATATCTGCTTTTTTGAGCTTCGGTGATTTGAAAGCAGCAGCATATAAAATACGCCCCGGAAAGCAAATTCCTCAAACACTCCGATAAGCAGGCTGGAAAGCGCAAACAGGCACACCTGCCATGCGGGTGCGGTAACGCGCGCCGCTCCGCTTACAATGCCGATTATCGGAAAATTATTTACCACCACCGCCAGCGCCGGGAGCATAGCCACAAGCGATCTTCCCCCGCGCGGGGCAATTCCCCATATATGCCACCCCAAACGGAAGGTAAGAGCAATAAACAACGCTCCGCCCAGTGCGCGTGTGATTATTCCAAGGCACAGGCTGTTTACCGTCGCATCGGGGGAAAGCTCCGGCGGAAACAGCTCAAGCCACAAAAGCAGTGCGGCGGAAATGAAAAAAACAATGCTCAGCGGGTCAAAACCGCGTTTGTTTTTTTGCTTCATTTGTCCTCACCGTTCTTCCGGGGTTCTTTGTTCTTTCGCTTTCCTATAAAGTACGACACCGCAATAAGTACCGCACCAACGGCAATAAGCAGAAGTGCCGTAAGCTGTGACGGCGTAAGAAAGCTCACCGGACTGCCGCCGCGGTCGTCAGTCCTCAAATATTCGACAAAAAAGCGCCATATTCCATACGAGATAAGATATATCGGCAGACATTTATCCTTTTTCTTGACGAGTCTGAAGCAAAGAAAGCCGAACAGCGCGGCAAGAAACAGCGATTCATAAAGCTGTACCGGAACGACACGTGCATCAAGATAGGCGTTATAAACCGAAAATACCGAATCGGTGACCTTTCCGTAACAACATCCGGCAAAAAGACATCCGATCCTGCCAAGGCTGTGTGCGGCGCATACCGCTGCTGCGCATATTGAGGTTACCTCCTCCACGCGGCGCACATTTTCACCATCGCGGAACACAAAATACCCCACGCCGAAATAAATGATCAGAAATACCGCCGCGCCGCCGATAAATCCCCCGTAAAAGGTCGCCCCGGTGGAGCTGTCAAGCGTAAATATTCCGCTTTCAATGGCGTTATAAACTGCCTGAAACAGCACCGCCGAGCCATATCCGAGAATTACGGCTACAACTCCCTCGGCAAGCACAAAGTTGTTCAGCCGAGCAGAGAATCCGCGTCGGTCGGAAAAAAAGCGGAATATCAGCATTGCAGCCAGCACTCCGGCGCAAAGCATGATTGTATAAAGGTCGACGCCAGGTAAAATATCGTCAGGATACATTGATTTCTCCGATAAAAACTTAATTACCGGGGCTGCGGCGCTGACGCGCCACAGCCCCGGTCGGATTTGAGCTTCCGAAAACTTAACAACTTATTTCAGCTTATTTTCTTTTGGAGGCGATAATGGCAGAACCGAATATCGCAACCAGCACAACTGCGCCACCGCCGACAAAGCTTCCGCATCCACTCTTCTTTGTCTCATCGGCCTTAGTGGTTACATCCGCCACAGGAGCCTTGGAGGTCTCAGCCGCCTCGGTGGGAGCTGCGGTCACTTCCTTGGCAGAAGTGGTGACAGCGGGTTTGGTCTCAACCTTTTCCTTGGTGGTCTCCTCTGTTTCAACTATTTCAGATGTTTCAGGATATTTGTACAGAGCAAGCTCAACGTCGGTCAGATATTCCTGAACATAGATGCCCATGAAGTTAAGTCTTGAATCGTTTCTAGTATCAAGTCTTTCACTGCCGCTGTATTCCAGATGGTAATACTCAACAGTATGAGCACCCTTGGTCAGCTCGTACTGAATGTTGTAAACGTAGCCGACCTGATAAAACTCAGAGTTGACACCGTTTGTGGTGGTTATGTTTTTCTCTTTGACTTCACTTATGGAATAGTCATAGCTGTAGCTTCTGAAAGCAAGCTGAGTATCGCTTATGTTGACCTGCTTTTTGTTCTGACCATCAACAGAGATCGAAAAACCGCGATCCTTTGCATCGTTATCAACAGCGTCCGCTTTTATCTACGCGCAACCGACTACAACGAACTCATAGATGCCGTCTTTCGGTATGTCGATATTGTAAACGAATTTTGCAGGTGAGCCGTCCTCATAGTTGTTCTGCCACACGGACGGGTACTCGAACACCACATACTGATCTTTTTTGGAAATGTCCAGAACAAACCTGTCATTGAAGAAATTATCAAAAGGAAAATCAAACATTGTAACTCTTCTGGTTCCGACACCGGGAGCTTTGAATCCGGCATCTCCGCTGTTGATATAGTCATTGCAGGAAATAAACTGTGCATCTGTTCTGACTACCGGCAGAAAACCGGTGTAGATCTCCATGGCAGTGGCAAATTTGACGCTGTCAGTGATATCCTCGGCGGGAGCGGCAGAGGTCGCGAAGGTTGGAATGCACACGGTAAGAGCCATGATGCAAACAATAATGAGAGATAAAATTTTTTTCATGTATAGAGCCTCCGTAATCAATTGGTGTATTTATTATAATCACGCGTTAAGTCTGTGTCAATATTTTTTTACCTTTTTTGACCTTATGCACTATTTGCGTCCGGTTTTTTTGTGCACAACTAACAAACCAAATGTTACGAACGCTTATTTGCGACGCTTGGTGCAAACCGCAGCTCCGGCAAGGACAACTGCAAGCAGCGCTACGGCAGACGCTGCGAAAGAGCCGCACCCCTTCTTTTCGGCAGGCGCAGGAGCTGTGGTTACCTCGTCGGCATGAGTGGTAGCTTCGGTTTTTTCCTCGGCGGTAGTTTCGGGAGCGTCGGTAGCGGCAGGCGATTCCGTTGTAACGACAGGAGCATCGGTAACGGGAGCGGCAGTGGTTTCAGCCGGCTCAGTAGCAGGTGCTCCGGTGGTAACAGGCTCGCGGGAAACGGGAGCGTCAAGGCGCACACCGGTCTTATCAAGCAGGATATACTCACCGGTCTTGCCCTGCTGGTCGTCAAGATTGGTAGAATAAATTATCGCGTCGCGCACGGAGTTATCGTTAACATCGTCGTTGCACTGTATGCCAAAGCCGATGTGCGCACCGGGTGTGCAGACAAGATGTACGATTTCAGTGGGTATCTTGATGGAAAATTCAATATTATATCCCTTATCGGTCTTGACGGTAACGCATTTTGAAAGGCTGTCAAGCTCATCAAGCACCGCAAGTCCGCCCTTCATCGGCATAAGCTCATAAAGATTCGAAGCGGTATATCCGTCCGGGTTTGAGATTCTGAACATACCGACACCGGGGTTGCCTATATCGGAATACATACCGGTTTTTTTACCGGCAAAGCTGCTCCAGTCGGTAAGGATGAGATCAAGCTCAACGCAGTCTGTCTTGTAGTCCTTGAATGCATATGTAACGGGAGTATAGTCTGTGACCTCAATAAAGCCGTAAAGACTGGTCTCGTCCCACAGCAGCCAGCATTCAAATGAGGTTTCCTTTCCCTCCGGATAAACAAACGACGGATCTTCGTATGTAGCGTTGTGAACATAGCTTTTGGTGCTTGAGTTGATGAAGTAGGAATCATCCTTTACCCCGTCAACGACGGCGCTACCATAGTAAATGTCATAAAGAACGCCCATGTCCGGCGGAGTGTTTGCTGCGGACGCACCTATCGCAGCGGAAATTGCAACTGATGCCAGCAGTATTGCCGATAAAAATACGCAAATTAGTTTTTTCATTCTTCAAGTGTCCTTTCTTAGCTTTTTCAGATAAATATATCATCTGCCGCTCCGCGGCGGATAAACACTGAAACAAAAAGCGTCAGCTATGACCGCATACGGATGCTCGCCCGGATCTCTCCGCAATAGCTATTATATTCATTTCCGACTTCTGACGTATCCTGCACTCTATGTAAGCTATTATACCATGAACTCACCAATACTGTCAAGTATAATAAGCCTTTTCAGCGAAGTACATTTTCATTCCCGATCATTTTTTACCATATGATGATAAAGCGTGATGTTCTTATCGGAAAAATCATAATTCAGTCTGTTTATATAATGCGGAATTGCTCCGCGGTAGACAAATAATTAACGCCGACATATTCTTTAGATCTGTCGGCGTTTGCTATTCGACAAATCGGAATTTATCGAATTACTGCCAAAAACCTTCTGAGATGTACAGTTCAAACATATAGCTGTTTTCTAAGAGCAGTATTTAGAACCAATATTCATTCATTTCCTTCAAAAAATCTTCCGTGATAGGATAACCAGAACTTTCGCCAATGACAGCATCTATACCACAGTGAGGACATAATGCGGTCGGACCGTTTTTATCTTTTATCCAATCCTTTATTTCTTTTGGTGGAAAAATATGCAAACAATAAAAGCATCCACAAAGGGTATCTTTTCTAAGCATTTTCTTATTGCTGGTACGATCAAGACTAATGTGGATATGCTACTCCGCATAGGAGATGAGCAGGAACAAACACAGCAACGATTTTCTCAGCGCGAATAAATCTAACGGGTCTGACAGTTCATACTTGTCAGGCCCGCTTTTATATGCGTAGACTGTGGATAAAATGGACAGTCCAAGAAGTTGGAACTTTTTTGTTAATCCTTGCATTGATAAATTGAAAAGTTCGACTTTTTCTGCTATAATATAATCTGAGTCCTTATATTAGCTCACAGTTGTGAAAGCGAGAGGTGCTTATATGAAGATCAGTTATAAAAAACTATTGATGCTTCTTATTCAGAAAGACATCACAAAGGTTAGGATGAAAAGAGATTTGGGGCTTGCTGCTGGTACGATGAGCAAGCTCAACAAAGGTGAAGATGTAGCTCTTTCTGTCCTTCTGCGCATTTGTGATTATCTGGATTGTGACATCGGAGATATTTGCCAAGCTGTGCGAGCGGGAAACTGAGTCCGGTTTTTCGTACAGCCATTATGCTATAATTTGGGATTGGAGACGGTTGTGCGTCTCAACGAGGTGATGAAATGCAGATTATTGATAACATAAACAAGACCGTCAAGGACGATCTGCAAGCGGGTATTCATAAAGGCAGCAAGATGTCCGTTGCCGCCGCTTGCTTTTCAATCTATGCGTATCAGGAACTCAAAAAGCAGCTTGAGGGTATTGACGAGCTACGTTTCATTTTCACCTCGCCAACATTTGTAACCGAGAAGACGTCAAAGGCGCAGCGGGAGTTTTATATTCCTCGCATTTCAAGAGAAAGCAGTCTGTATGGCACTGAGTTTGAAGTAAAACTCCGCAATGAGCTGACCCAAAAAGCGATTGCAAAAGAGTGCGCGGACTGGATCAGACGCAAGGCGGTTTTCAAATCAAACGTCACACAGGAGCAAATGATGGGCTTCATGACGGTCGATGAAAGCTCCTATATGCCGATCAATGGATTCACCACTGTCGATCTTGGCTGTGAGCGCGGCAACAACGCCTATTATCCAGTGCAGAAGACTGAGAGCTTTGAGAACGCCAACTACTTTCTGGGACTTTTTGAACAACTCTGGAATGACAAGAAAAAGCTGCAAGAAGTCACGGATATTGTGATTGAGAATATCTCCGCCGCGTATCGTGAGAACGCACCGGAGTATATCTATTTTGTCGCGCTCTATAACATCTTCAAAGAGTTCCTTGATGATGTTTCGGAGGACGAGCTGCCCAATGAAGCAACGGGCTTCAAGGAAAGCAAAATATGGGGAATGCTCTACAACTTCCAGCGGGACGCTGTTCTTGCCATCATTAGTAAACTTGAGAAATTCAACGGCTGTATTCTGGCGGACAGCGTTGGTCTGGGTAAGACCTTCACTGCGCTCGCGGTCATTAAGTATTATGAGAACCGCAACAAATCCGTTCTTGTTCTATGCCCGAAAAAGTTGTCTGAGAACTGGAATACATACAAAGGCAACTATATCAACAATCCCATTGCAGCAGACCGACTGCGCTATGATGTCCTTTATCATACGGACCTTTCCCGCGAGCATGGGCAGTCAAACGGAATTGACCTTGACCGCTTGAATTGGGGTAACTATGACCTTGTTGTTATTGATGAAAGTCACAACTTCCGTAACGGCGGTGAGGTGTCCGGCGAGGATGCAAAAGAAAACCGTTACCTGAAACTGCTCAACAAAGTCGTTCGCGCAGGTGTAAAAACCAAGGTGCTGATGCTTTCCGCAACGCCTGTTAATAACAAGTTTATTGACCTCAAGAATCAGCTTGCACTTGCCTATGAGGGCGACGCTTCGCAGATAAACAAAAAACTTGATACAACGAAAAGCATTGATGAAATTTTCCGTCAGGCACAGAAGGCTTTCAACGCATGGAGTAAGCTCCCTGCCGATGAACGCACAACGGACGAGCTTCTGCGGACTCTGGATTTTGATTTCTTTGAACTTCTGGACAGTGTGACGATTGCCCGTTCGAGAAAACACATCGAAAAGTATTACAATACCTCCGACATTGGGAAATTTCCGGAGCGTCTGCCGCCGATTTCACTGCGCCCCTGCCTGACCGACTTGAACGATGCGATCAACTATAACGACATTTACAGTCTGCTCATGTCACTGAGCTTGACAATCTATACGCCTTCGAATTACATCATGCCGTCGAAGCTGGCAAAGTATGTGGACGCGGTGCAGCTCAAGGGCGAGAACATGGTCAAGCTGCCTGTGATCGTCTACAACCGGGACAGTCAATCCGATGTGCTGATTGACGCGATTGATCTGCGGAATAAGCTGGAAGAACTTGCCTGTGCGGAATATACAAAAACAGGTAAGTATATTCGCCCCATCGCCTTGTTCCAGGCACAACCAAAAGGCAAGGAGGACGCTACCACCTTTGAAAAACTGCGGGACAAGCTGGTGGACGCTGGCATCCCGGCAGAGCAGATCGCCATTCGTACCGCCGATGTAAATGAACTGAAAAATGTGGATTTGATGTCTCCCGATTGTCCTGTTCGCTATATCATCACGGTCAACGCCTTGAAAGAGGGCTGGGACTGCCCCTTTGCCTATATTCTTGCCTCTCTTGCCAACAAGACCAGCCAGGTGGATGTGGAGCAGATTTTGGGGCGCATTCTCCGTCTGCCCCATACACGCCAGCACACACAATCGGCTTTGAATATGTCCTATGTGCTGACTTCCTCCAACGATTTTAACGCTACCGTGCAGCACATCATCAAGGGATTGAACAGTGCAGGATTCAGCGACAAGGATTATCGTCTGGCCGAACCTGTGAAGCCCCAGGTCTCGGAGCAGCCCCCAGTACAGATCGACATTACCGAACTGCAAGGAGTTTCCGATACGGAAGCCCCTTTGGAAACGGAACAGGACGATTTTGCAGGGCTGGATGGGAAATCCATCGGGGCAGAACTGGAACGCCGCCGGGAACAGGAAAAATCCTCAGAAATTACCCCCAAAGCCGACAGTATGCTGGATGATGCCGCCAAAGCCGGTGAAGCGTACAACAACGCCGTAAAACAGGGGCAGGATGATCCGCAGATTCAGAATCTTCCTTGGGAGGTGCGGGAACAAGTGGCTACTTTCCGTGTTCGTCCTCAATTCCAAAGTGACCTTGAAACTCTTGTGATCCCTCAATTTTTCCAGGTGATCCCCGATACCCTGTTTACGGAAGGTACGCTGGAACTGCTGGAAAAAGAACAGCTCGCCGAAGGCTTCACGCTGAAAGGTAAGGCATACGACATTGATTTTGCCGCAGCTGATGATGAGATTGCCGAGGTCGATGTGCGGGCAAATGAGGGCGGATTGCCCAAGGTGTTCAAAATGACCAGCGCAGAGCAGCGGTATTTCAAGGAATACTTCAACAGTCTGCCGCCGGAGAGTCGTGTGCGCCAATGCAAGGATATGATGTTCAATCAACTCAATAAGCTGAACATGGTGGACGCTGCCGAACTGAAATCCTACATAAACCGCATCGTGGATGATATGGACAAGGCACAGATCGCCGCTATGGAGAAGGCTCCGCTGGGATATGCCAAGAAAATCAAGGAAAAGATTGAATCCCTGCTGGATGCACATTATCGGGAAACTTTTGCAAAATGGCTGGAAACCGAACGCATCGTATGCCAGCCGTCCTATCGGCTGCCGTCAGTTATCCATCCCACGACCAGCACAGACATATACGGCGGTTCTTTGTATGAAGCCGAGGATGGCGACATCAACAAGCTGGAACAGGATTTGATTATGGAGTTGACCGCCCTTCCGAATGTTCGCTGGTGGCACCGCAATCTCTCCCGGCATGGATTTGCCATCAACGGCTATATTAAGCACTACCCGGACATTATGATTATGACCCAGAGCGGCAAGGTAATCTTTGCAGAAACCAAGGGCGAGCATCTGAAAAACGATGACAGCCGGGAAAAGATTGAATTGGGACGCGCATGGCGGACTGCCGCCGGGAGCCAGTACCGTTATTACATGGTGTTCAGGGATGGAGAAAATCTCCTACCGGGAGCTGTCAGCATGAGCCAGTTTGTGGAGACGATAAAGGCACTGTAAGAGGAGGTGGTTCCACCTATGTATATATATGCTCGCATAAATAAAGACACTTTGCGCTTTATACGAGAGAAGAAAGCCATATCTTTTGACTATGTAACACGGATTACAAAGTTCAAGGAAGAAAAAATTGTTCTGTGGGAAAATAATGAATCAGGGAAGCTTCCCACAATAAATCAGGCAAAATCCATCGCAAAATGTTACCGTATTCCGTTTGCCGGACTGTATATGAATGCAAGTGACATTAATGTAAAGCACTTGCCTCAAATGCGAAATCTCCGTACTTTGCCCGACGCAGTTGTTGATAACAGCGCATTGAATCTTGCTATTTTCGATATTCTTTCTGCTCGCGATTTGCTTCTGGAATCCAGGCAAGCTTTGAAAGAGCGCACAGTGAAATTTGGTATGTCCATAAATTGTCCAGATGATAATGTTATCCATTGGGCACGAGAAATCAGAAATAGTCTTGGTATTGATTCAAATGTGCAATATAAATGCCAGAGCACAAGGCAGTTCTATTTATACATTCGCAATGTTGTCGAGAATGCCGGTGTATTTGTGCATTGCTTTACCGGCGTAGATACTGAGGTTGCCCGTGGATTTGCCATATACGACACCACAATGCCAATTATCGGGCTTAATAATGATGATCGATACCCGGCTAAAACATTTTCGATTATTCATGAACTTGTCCACCTGATTAAGCGAAGTTCGGTTATCTGTAATGACATGATTGACTCATTTTCCGCACAGGCGGAGGAAGTCTTTTGCAACGCGGTTGCTGGAGAAGTTCTTGTACCCCGGGTAAATCTGAACAAACAGCTTGGCAGCTATACGCAATCAGAAATAGATTTGGACGTTGTTTCATCACTAGCGGATAAGTTTTCAGTAAGTAAGGAAGTTATTTGTCGCCGTTTACTGGATTCTGGGAAAATTGGACAACCTAAGTATGCGATGCTGATAGCCGCAATAAGATCACAGTTTGAAAACGAGCGAAAGGCTGCACAGGAATATAGAAAGCTAACTGGTAAAGGTATTCCTAGGAATATTCCGCGTGAGGCTATTGACCAGAATAGCCCTGCATTATGCCGGGCATTCTTTCATGGTTATCGAGAGGGTTACTTTGACAAGCAGGATATATCTCGCTATCTCGGCGTAAAACAGAACCATATAGAAAAATTTATGTGGGAGGTATCGAAATGGTGAATCATGATTCTGAACCCAAATATATCATAGACACATCTTCGATCCTTTCACAAAAAGATGATGAACCACATCGGAGAAGCATCAATAAGACACTTTGGCATCACATGGACGAGCTAATTGAGCAAAAGCGCATAGTAACCTGCTCGGAAATAATTGAAGAAGTGAATGATGACGATTTAAAAAAATGGTACATAGGGTTACATGGCGTGGTGCTGCCCATTGATGATGATATTCAGGATAACGTCAAAAAGGTCGTTACATCTAATCCACAACTTATCGATTTCAAGCAAGTCAAATCATCGGGAGATGCCTTCTTAATTGCCACAGCCATGAAGTATGGACTAACAGTAATCACCGAAGAGAATAAAAAAGGTGAAAAGAAAATACCGTATGTCTGCAAAAGCTTGAATGTTCCGTGCATTGACATTTTGGGCTTATGCGAACGTGAGGGATGGCAATTTTGAAGCGACTGAATATTGATTTCAGGGCGGCAGGGCATTCTGCCGCCCTCTATTTATGTTGGCAGCCCGATTTTTCGGTATGTCATAGAAATATTGGAAGATAAGGTGGTGATTCCGTGAAAAGTCAAAATTTACTGAAAAGGAGGTGGTATGCCCATGCAGCGCAAAAGAATAGTTGCGTTCTCGGTGCAGGAGGCAGGATATGGCAAAACCGCTTGATCCCAAAGCGATAGAGGCCGAGCGGCAGACCAGCAGCCGAGCTGAGCGCAGAGAACAAAAACGTCGCCAGATGCAGGACGAAATTTCCTATAATCAGCGCGGAAATGGTGTCATTGTCATCCCGCCGCAAAAAAGGCGAGAAATTGCAGCGGAACCCCCCAAACTCCGCGTTGCGGCATATTGCCGCGTCAGCACGCAGGAGGAACAACAGATCGGCAGTTTCGATATGCAGATTCATCATTTTACCAAGAGAATTGAAGCCAATCCGCAATGGCAACTGGTTGAAATCTATCAAGATGAAGGGATAAGTGCAACTACCGTAGAAAAGCGTCTGGGCTTTCAGAAAATGATTACCGACGCGGTGGACGGAAAAATTGACTTGATCCTCACGAAAAGCATCAGCCGTTTTGGTAGAAATATCGTGGATATTCTGGATAATCTGCGAACGCTTTCCGCACTGAATCCCCCTGTTTCCGTTGAGTTTGAGACCGAGGGAATTACCTATACCGGTGATGGACGGAATAACCTCCTGATCTCACTATTGGCTGCTCTGGCTGAAATGGAATCCCAACAAAAGAGTGAGGCCATTAAAGCAGGTATTCGCTGGCGTATGGCGGAGGGCATTTACAAGTTCTCTGTGCAGAACACGTTGGGCTTCTACCGTGACCACTTTGGGCGGTTGGTTATCGAACCTACCGAGGCACGAATTGTCGAGTATATCTACGAAAGCTGCTTGGAGGGCGCAACGCCAGCGGAAATAGCTGCTGCCCTGACAGAGCAGGGGATCAAATCTCCCATGGGTAATGACCTCTGGTCTGCCGGTACTGTCCGCAGCATCCTCCGAAATGAGAAATACTGCGGTGATGCCTTGATGCAGAAAACCTATACCAAAGATTTCCGCACACACAAGTCGGTTAAAAACACGGACTTGAATATGTATTTCAAGGAAAACCATCACACAGCGATTATCAAAAAAGAGGATTGGATAACAGTACAGAAACTGCTGTCAGAGCGGCACAGCACGGCAAAACGAGCTGCATTGCGTCGCCTGAGCAATCACTTCGTCGCATACCGCGTGAAAGATGGGCTTTTCAAGGGCTATCTGATCATGGACTCCCGATGGTCTTTTATGGAACGTCAGGAGTTTATGAAAATCGTGGATGAG
>DPGK01000004.1:175053-184265 GCA_003523225.1 Clostridiales bacterium | reverse complement strand
ATCAACGCCTACCCGGATATGTTCCTGAATCAGAACGGCGTGACTTTCACCAAGAAGGTGCTTGAGGACTTGGGTTATCCCGCCTTTGTTTTGTGCCTGTTGGATGCGAAAGCAAGAGTGTTCGCAATCCGCTCCTGCAAGAGCAACGAACCGAAGGGCTTCAAGTTCTCCAAGCCGAAGGGTGAGCAAAAGGGTGTCGTAACAATTTCCAACAAGAATCTGCTTGACCCGCTCCGCGCTGTCACTGGCGAGGATTGGATTCCCGGCAAGCGTTACAAGGTACGCGGTTTCTGGGTTGCCGATGCAAAAACCATGTGCTTTGACCTTAACGAGGGCGTTCAGGAGGACTTTCGCCCTGTTACGCCGAGCAATGACGCAGAATAACCCCTGATACTCAGGGAGAAAAGGGAGAGCCAAAGAGCGGCGGCAAGCCACCTGAGCGAGAAAGCCACCTCTCCCTTTTCTCCCTCGCTGCGGCTATGGAAACCGTGGAAAACCGCAAGTGGTTTACACACCGTTCCCACAGCCTGCACTTACCCTCTTATTCCTCTCCGGCTTTCTCCCTATACAGAGAAAACGTGTTCATTTTTGTTCCGAGAACGTACAGTTACCGTGATAGGTAGAGCGCAGTATGTCAACACGGCATAGAAAAACAAATGGCACACAGGAGGGATTATCCTCCAAAAAAAGCCCCGAGACGCAACAAAAAGAAGCCCAGCACGCGCCGTTTGACGTGATGCTGGGCTTCTCCTCATTACAGCGATTTCAGCGGGTAAAACAATGCTCTGTTTGCAAGAAGCACTTTCGCATTTTGCCAAATGGTGTAAAAATGTTCTATGCCGTAAAATTCCACATCCAAAGGCGTACCGTATACGCTCTGCCGTGCTTTGCTTTCTGATGTGCTTTTTTCATGCAGGGAGAAAGGATTTCACTGTTCTCACTATCTCCAGTTTTAATAAGGCATTTTTACTGCCTCACAGTGACGTTACTCAGCAATTAAGCCGAAATGCCGCAGAGCATCCTTAATTGCCTCGACCTTTTCAGGCGGGCATGGATGATACTCATGCTTCCTCTGCTCCACAGCGTTCGGCGCTTTGTGCATATCCAATCCGACCATGCGCTTGACCTCTGCAATATATGCAGTATGGACTTTGAAGCCGTACTTCTCCTGCACATATTCCTGAATACGCTTATAGGTCGGATGCTCCTTGACCTCGCCGGTTTCCACTTCCATTCTGACTTCAACCGTCAGTGGATTTGTTTCCCGTGACAAGAGGACCACCGTCTCAACATGTTTATCATTGTCCAAACTCAAGCTCATGTCTTCCTCAATGATTGGGAGCTTGAATTTGATGGACTTGAGCCACTGCCCGTTGGGCTGGCGCTCCTCGTATATCTGGATTTCGGAAATCAATGCCTCCATGATCTGCCGCTTTTCCTGCTCATTCATGGCAGCGTACAGCTTATCGAAGTAAATCAGCACCTTGTAAATATTATCTCCGGTGAGTTTTTCCGCTTCGATTGCCATTTTCTTTGCTCTGGCGGCAACCAGCAGATTTTCCGTATCTTCGATCTTATCATACATCTTGTAAAGCCGATCATCAAGGTCTGCCTTGCGTTTGTAATAGTGTTTATCATCCGGGTCAATGGAATCTATTTCTTCTATCAGCTTTGATTTCACAGAATAATACTGCCGGATCTGCTTTTCGTAATTGGCGATCTCCTGCTCAATGGCAGTCGTGTCCACCTTCATGTTGATTTTTTCCTGCATCATGGCGGCGAATTTCGGATTGCTGACCAGCTTTACAATGACCTCTGCCACGGCACTATCCAACAGTTCCTCGTGAATCTGCTTTCGATAATCGCACTTGTGCCCACGGGTCATAGTGCGGTGCTTGCAGCCGTAATAGAAGAAATCCTTGTACTTTGTTCCGTCCCGCTTATGCTTGATGCTCTTGTTGCCATACATTCCGGCTCCGCAGATTGGGCATTTGACGATACCGGACAGAAGATGCACCTTGGTGTCCTTGCCACGGTTCACATGTTCATACTTTTCAGCCTGTGCTAGCAGCTTCACCTGTGCTTCGTGCCAGAGTTCTTCCGACACAATCCCCTCATGTTGGCCATCCACCAACAGATAATCATCCTGCTCCACAAGCCGGTAATCGTTCCTAGTGCCATGCACCTTCTCTGTTCTGCGTCTGCCATAGGCGATTTTTCCACAGTACACAGGATTTTTCAGTATCCTTCGGATCAGGGACGCATCAAACAGCGGATTTTTGCCATTTTGCCGCTGGATTTTATGAATGCCATGTTGGTCAAGATATTTGGCAAGACCATTTGCACCCATGTCGGTATGCACATACTGATCGAAAATCACCCGAATGGCAGCCGCTTCTTCCTCATTGATAAGAAGCTGTCCATTTTCCAGCTTATAGCCATAGGGAGCAAACCCGCCGTTCCATTTGCCCTCACGAGCTTTCTGGATTCTGCCCTCCATTGTCTGAACACGGATGTTTTCTCGCTCAATCTCTGCAACCGCTGACAGAACGGAGATCATCAGCTTTCCGGCATCCTTGGAGGAATCAATCCCATCCTCCACACAGATCAGATTGACGCCGAAATCCTGCATGACCTGCAAGGTGGACAGCACATCTGCCGCATTTCTGCCGAAGCGGGACAGCTTGAATACCAGCACGAAAGAGACACCATCTTTCCCGGATTTTATATCCTCCATCATGCGGTTAAACTCGCTTCGGCCCTCAATGGATTTACCAGACTTACCGGCGTCCTCATACTCACCGGCTATCTCATAATCATTGTACTCGGCAAAGGCTTTCATTCTTGACTTCTGGGCATCCAGAGAGTATCCGTCAATCTGCATGGCGGTGGATACTCTCGTATAGATATATACTTTTGTCTTTTCTTTTTTCATCTCACAATCCTCATTCGTGCCACAGCTATGGCACCTTTATGTATCCTTACTCCGAAGCTTTTTCAGAGTAAGGTTTGGACACTTATCACACGATTATTATATCATGCTGTTTTAGCTTTTTCAATAGTGTCCTCTGGCTGTTCGGGAATATTCGCAGTTCCAGCAGTTTCTTCCCCAAAACAGTGCGGCGGCTCTGGAAGGTTGTCAATGTCCAGAACCGCCGCATATTTTTCTATTAAGTTGGCAAGCAAATCAGCAAAGCCGCTCCACTCATCCTTATTCCAATTCGCTATAATGGTTTACCTCCTGTTTTTTACTGCCACGCTGTGTGTACGCACGGATGATCTCCGGAGGGATACGGTCAAGAATCCCTTTTACCCGTTCATAATCGCTTTGCAGCCTTGCCTCCTGTAACTTCTTGATGGCACTCTGCTGCTGGCTCTTTTCCAAAGCTTCTGTCAAGTCATCATTTTTCTTTTTCAGCGTCTTTTTCTCGGACTCAGCCGTGGTAAAGCACCTCTGATATTTCTTCATCTGTGTTTCCATCGCCGCCACATCCGGGACATATTCCTCCAGGAATGCTGCGATCTGCGCCGTCCGCTCCTTGTAGTTGGTAAACTTCACATCGGAAAGCATGGAATCCAGCTTCTCCATCTGCTTTGTCAGCCGGCTCATCTGTTTGAACACTCTCGGCGGAATATGGTCACGACCAGTCTCACTGGCACTCTCACCACGTTCCAATACCGGATATTTTTTGACCATGTGTTCCCAAAACTTGTCCTGCCACCATGTCAGTTTTTTCTTATTTCCCACGATCTCCTTGGCGCTGAGCCGCTTGTCCTCCGTCAGTGGGACAAAAGAAAGGTGCATATGGGGCGTTTTCTCGTCCATATGCACCACGGCGGATATAATGGTTTCGGGGGATTGGTTCTGTAGGATAAACTCCAACGCTTCATTGAAGAATTCTCTGATCTCAGCCCGTTTCTTGCCCTTGAAAAACTCCGGGCTTGCGGTAATTAGCGCTTCTACCACACGAACGCTGTCAGAGCGGGTACGGCATCCAGCTGCGGCAATCTGCCGTTCGGACTCCGCCCGGTACTTTCTTTCCGGCTTAACAAGGTGGAAATTCAAATGGCTCCGGCTGGTGTCAATATCCGGATTGCTTGCGTACTCTTCTTTCGTACGCTCATTGTGAGCTTCAATGCGCCCGATCTCCGGCCCCTTATACTTGGCAAATCTCAAAATAGCAAACGGTCCCTTTTCCATTATTTTTCCCGACCTTTCTGCCACACGATGTCGTAGCCCAATGCATCAGCCAGCTCCAAAACCTCTTTATAACGGATACTTTCCCGCTGCAGCTTGGCCGACAGATTGGAAACGCTGTCCGACCAGCCGTATTCGTCATGCAGCAGGTCAACTACTTCCTGCATCGTCATTCCGGCACGCACAATCTGTGCCTTGATTTCGTTGCGTACACTCATATGAAAAAATCCTCCATAATATTTCATTGTTGATTCGGTGAACACTCTGCATTTCAAAGCGAAATAGATGTACCGAATAGTAAAAAATCTGCAATCTTTGAAATCCGTTCAAAATTTCTCCTGTGATGTCGTGTCCCCATCTGACCATATCCCACTTTACTGTTCCGTGTGATTTGGGCTGGAACAGTGAAAACACCCACCATTCCGTAAACACGGTACACGATTCAAAGAAGCACGATTTCATGAAATCATTTCGTCCTATGGTTAAAAACTTGCCTGTTTTCACTACCCTTGAAAATCCATGCCCCAAAACAGGTCTTTACGGATGCTTTTGCCAAAAGGAAGTGGGGTGGGCTGAAAAGTACATGTACCAAGCGTACTTCCGTACCGTGGTACGTTTGGTACGGGTGGTACATGTATTTTGGAGTCACTTTCGTTTTTACAGAAACGGTCTTTGCAACAGCTCAATGCCGGCAAAACCTCTAGCGAACTTTCCGCCGCCGATATTGACCTTATTTGTGTATTCAAGGTGATAGTGGCTCTCGTTCTGTTTGAGGAAGGAGCAAAAGCGCTTTTGTGAAAGGCTGCTCATGGCATTATCATCACACCACAGCTTGTAAACGGCGTACAGGTCTTTGGAGCTGACTTCGTAATCTGCCTTGAAACGGATATACCCCTCGGAGCCTAAAAATTCGATGATGTTGTTGCCGTCCGATACCGCAGCTTCCATGTTGTCCTGCGCCGACTGACTGAGTGTAAACCTGTAATCATTGGTGACCAGACGGTGCAGGCCCGTGAGTGCCCACAGGAAAATGCCCTCTGCTTCGGCGCACATCTTTTCCGCAATAAAAGGATCATCTTTCCGGTTCGGGTCTTTTTCTATGGTGGAAAGGATAATCTGTCTGCGGAAAAAGCCCACACTGTGATCATTGAGAGATTGCAGGACACCGTTGCCCAAGCCGATAAAGCGCACATACAAATCGCCCTGATAGCTCTGCTGCCCCTTTTTCTCCAGATCCATCGGCAATTCTGCCGTGATGATTGCCTTGATGTGATTGGTCTGGGGCAAGGCTTCCAGCTTCATATCATCGTCCAGCATCACAAGCTCATGTTCCAGATCAGCCCGGGCGAAGGGGCTTGTCTCCACCTTTGCAATACTGCCTGTGTTCATGTTGCTGCCCAGCAGCGCACGAAGGACAATGCCGATGCGGCTTTTGCCCTCGCCGCCTTTGCCGATCAGCAAAAGCATCTTCTGGCCTTTGGTGGAGGGAATAAAGCAGTATCCTATAAATTCCTGCAAGGTCAGGATATCCTCCGGCTCCAAAAGCTGAGACAAAAAATGCAGCCATGTTACTGGCTGCGGAGCTTCTGGATTGTAGGAAACAGGAAGACGGTTCCGGCAGAAATCCTTTTCGGGGCTGAATGTGCCGTTCAGATAATAGGTGCCGTTCGCCACATGGATGCGGTCTTGATACAGGGGCAGCTTTTCGGTGCAGCACTCCATCTGCATGACATCGAGCAGACTTGTGACCTTCTTTGCAATGCCGCTGGTCACATAATACTTGATGCGGTCATAGATCACCTTTTTCAGTCGGTTTTCATCGTGTACTCTGCCATTGACCGTGAAAAATGCTCCGTTTACCGTAACCATTGGATATTCCCGGAGAAATTCTTCGCAGAACATGGCTTCGTTGATTTTCTTACCGTCAAACCACGCCGGATTTTCACAGTGCGCGGTCTGCGTCATTTCCTCGCTCATAGCGTACATCCTCCTCTCTCTTTCTTGCGGTGTAGTCCTGGAGGAACGCAATCTTGCCATTTCTCATCAGCTCATCCACCACAGCAACACGTTCTTCCAAATCGCCTACGGTCAGAATATCCGTCAGATACTCGATGCGGTCAAGCATCTGGCATGCCTCCACAAACCGATCATCCAGGTCATCCGCTGGTGTTTTGGGGGCATACCAAACCTTCCAATCTTCCAGCAGATGCAGATAATCTGTCAGCACACGGAAGCAATGCATTTCGTCCTCCCGGAACTGCCGGGTGTGAGGATGTTTGGGCTTGCGGGGAGCTGCCACCGCTTGTCCCTGTTCGGTGCTGATACCAAAGTCCGCAGCCAGCCTTTGCGCCGCTTCGTAGCTACTCAGATCAAACAGTCTCGCCGCAAAGTCAATCACATCCCCGGTAGCCCCGCATCCGAAGCAGAAAAAATATTCCTCGTTCAGCTTCAAGCTCGGATGCCTGTCATTGTGGAACGGGCAGCAAGCCATGCCGTTGCGGTTGACTTTCAATCCGTAGTGCTCGGCAGCTTGTCTTACGGGAACTGCCGCTTTCACAGTTTCAAAAATATTCAAATAGCAATAATCCTCCTGCTTGCTCTTGGTTAAGCCGTTCTCCCCATTCCGTTTCCTGACAGGCAACCCTGCTCGGCGCTGTGTCGTCTCCTTTATGGAGCGCTCGTTCCTTTTACAGAAGTCATGGCGGTTTATCTCGGTCTGGACGGTCATTCGATTTTCAAGGCGTCTTTTCGATCGATCGTGAGCCAAGTTTACCGCAAAAAATAAGCGGCCTTCGTTTATGCACGAAAGCTGCAAATGTCGGAAGTATAGACTTGAAAAATTGCAAATTTGCACAGGATAGATTATAATGATAGCGAGAAAAACAATTATTTTGGAACAGGAACACTTTATGAACCTGCACCGCATAAATGTGGATGAATAGCCCCAAAAAGATATACTATTTAGTCTGGTTGACAGTTTTAGAGTGTACATCAATTAAAACATAAGTTTGACAAATGTAATGGAGGTGAAACTCAATGTCTAAAGGATCAAAGGCACAGTTCAAACAGTTTGCAATCAATACAATTGAAGATGGATGCTTGGTGTTGAAGAGCCTTATTGTGCCAACCATAATTGATTTAGAGAAACTAAAACGATATGCTGATGAGGCACAGAAACTATTGGATGATTCCTCGTCATGTCAAACTATTCCCGCAGAGGAATATGAAGTCATACATGATAAGGTGTTATACGAGCAACGAGAACTGTTACGCTTTCAGGCGGATCATCAAGCATCCTCTTTTTCATATACTTCTGTACGACCAATATTTCTGAAAAAAGGATTTTTGAAGCGACAGCTCGAAGATGATAGCTTAAAAGTAATAAATGAACTGCTTGATGTACGAAACTGGTCATTTCATAATGCACAATCTATGCTTGTAGCAGACTTGGAAAATGCGAAAAAATCAATCCCCCCTGAACTTGTTGGCATTGCAGAAATACATCCTATGCTAAATCCTGTAATTATTACAAGGCCAAAATCGTATTCCATATCAATGCTTGAAGGCTTTGTACATCACAATGAGGAAAGGATCAAACAGTTTGACATTGTTCTCATGGAGATGAAAAAAGACTATCAAGAAATGTACGATTTATATTGCACCACGTCATCCATACCGACAGGATACAACCAACCAGGACAAATAAAATATATCGAATGTGATATCGAAGCTCAAACCAGTAAACGTGCAGGTGCAGATATTGCACAACTTTCGATGGGAATTCAGAAAGGCAAGTACGATGGATCGGTTGAAGCATACAACAAATTGCTGAATAGGGATTCACCCTCCAGTTGACATGATTAGGCAACTAATCTCATCGAAATTGAAGTGAGGTCTCTTCTATGAAGAAGAATTATGACGATGAACAGGAAAATACCACTGCGTACCGTGTCCGCCTATTACGCCAGGACAGGGGATGGAGCCAAAAAGAGCTGGCAGACAAAATATTTGTTGCTCACTCCCAGATCAGCCGGTTGGAAAGCGGCGAAACCACAAATATAGGTAGCTCTCTTTTGGTATCGTTGGCTAAGGTGTTCTATGTTTCAACAGATTATCTGCTTTGCCTTACGCCCATCAGCGTACCGAAAAGCTATGATATTTCCCAGCTTGGATTATCAGAGGAAGTAATCCGCAGGCTGATTTTGAAAACGATTGACCCTGATGTGTTAAACAGACTTTTGGAGCATGACCAGTTCCCAAAACTTTGTGCTTTGATGAAGAACTATTTCAGCAACACCGTTGCAAATGGCATCATGGCAAGAAACCAGATCATTGACCTTGCCACTGATCCGCTTGCAGAGCTGATGAGTGCCGATCCTTCGAAGCGGACGGAAATGATAAAAGACCTGAGTTTTCTGAGCTCCAGCAAAATTCAGAGTAATGAAGCAGACATAGAGAAAATCAAAAACATATTGATGAGAATTATCCGGGATGTGAAAGAAAACATGGCAGAGGAACACCCCAGCGGAGCGGTTGCTACTGCGGAAGCAGTAAAGGGAATTCGTGCCGCATTACCGGACAAGCCACAATCTGAATTGACATCTGATGATGTGTCAACAGCCATTACTGCCTACATAGGAACGATGATCACAATGGACGAAAATACTTCCGAACTGTTCCGGCAGCTTGCCAAACAAGTTCTTGAGCGCCCCTTAGACGAGGAAAATTAAGCGTGTCGCTGCGGCGGGTTTTTATATACCTCTTGCGCCCCCGTTGACACAGAAAATCTTTTCGCACAGCTACAAGGTTTTCTGCGCCAACTACACCCGAACAGCCGGATTTTGCTCATGGAAAATCTTTCATTTTGTGTATCTTGCAGCCCACAAAATCCGCCTGTTCTGCTGCTGCTGAAAACGGTCTGTCTGGCGAGGGACAGCCCCTTTCCAGCGTCAGCGGTTGCAAAAGGTATAACACACTAGACTTTGCAAGCAAAATCGTGTGCCAACAGGGATGC
>DPGK01000004.1:141697-174848 GCA_003523225.1 Clostridiales bacterium | reverse complement strand
TCGTGTGCCAACAGGGATGCTCTCGCCCCTATTGGAAACCCAGAGCCGAGGGGATTTTCCCCTCTGGACACCCCATTTATTTTCCTCACAAATAGTACCAAACTGTAAAATGCTACCTTATCCCGCAGTTTGGTGCTCCTCAGAAAATATAAAAATCCCACAGACTTCATCCTAAAACGTTGGATGAAACCTGCGGGATTTTTTTGCTCTGCTGAGCAGTTGGCTACACAGCGTGAGCGGGTTAAAAAACGATCCAGCCGTGTTGGTGTTATTCTACACCCGGATTCTCCTCAATACTTTCATGTTCAGCGTCATAAGCCTTGATACCTGCAATTATTTCTTGCTTGGCAGCTTCGATATCTTCTTGATTTTGTCGCTTTTTTGATTTGAAAAAATCCACAACTTTGACAGCCGCTACAGTAAGCAACGATGCTCCAACCGCAGCCACTCCCACCCAAGGCAGCATTTCCATTTTACCTGCATCTCGACTTGCACGTTCTAACATTTCAACATACTTTTCCGGTCCACCTGCCACCTTGGCCGCTTTTGATAATTCTGCATAATCCCAATTTTGTGCCATATTGATCAGTCCCCATATTTTTCTTTCATCCAACGGAGGTTAAATTCTTCAAGAGCATCCTCATAATCGTCAAAGTGCTTGGTTGAGCCGCCACCCAACACAGCGTAAACCTCCCGGTCTCCTCTTGCTCCAACTTTTATCAGTCGAATATTTCCTTCATTCCGAATCAATTCACTATCGCCAAATTTCATACAAACAGCCCCTTCAATGCTTTCGTTGCTTTGTTTATTCCTGTGGCGGGATAGGCGGCATAACATTTGCGAACAGATTCTTCAACTCATCAACCGTTCCTGCTTTTGCCCATTGCTCCATACCCTTTTTCCAGACCAAGCTATCCGCCGTAAACTGTCCTGCGGTTGCCATCTGTGCCAATACAGAAAGATCAAACGGGCCTGTTGCTTGTCCATTGACAGCTACATGATATGCCACAGAAAGAATAGGAGGTGGTACTGTTCCAGGCGTTGTCTGCTGATTGATGCCGCCCATCATATTATTCATAGCACCGGCGATATTCTGACCAACCGCACCGCCAACAGCCATGCTTGCCATCATAGCGGCTATGTTAAATCCATCAGCGCCACCATTACCACCTAAGTTCACATTGCCAGCTCCGTTTGCTCCCATCTGCCCAAGAGCTTCCGCACCGGCGACACCGACCTCTGCTTGCTTTTCTACTTGGAAAGCACCGAAATTAGCCGTCTGCGTCTGCTTGTGCTGTGCGTACTGAGCTTCTTCACGCTGGATACGCAAGACTTCCTCGTAGTTCTCAGCCTCAATACGCTGCTTGTCAGCAATATCTTTAATTTTCGCTTCTGCTTCAGCCTTTGCGGTTGCCCCGGCGAGATCCTTGGTCACGCTCATAAGCTGACGATAACCCTCGCTGGATTTATCAATTTCTATTGCACCGATGTCGATACTGGAAACAACAACACCAAAAGTTTCCTTTAGGCGTTCGCTGAGATCGTATTCTACTACATCATTGATTTGTGCGGTTTTGCTCTCAATCTGGACAACAGGAATGTTGTGTGCAGCTGGAGCATTCGCAACAGCGTCTTTTACATAGCGGTTGACCGCATCACGAATCTGCCGCTGGAAGTCATCAAGGTTGAAACTGCTGAGCCTATGTAATTTAATAAACTCCCGGTAATCTGCGATACCAAAGCTGACAGTACCTCTGACTGCAACAGGCACTCCGAAATCCATAAATCTCGGATCATACACATCGAAGAACGGAACCCCGAACCTAACTTGGATAATACGGGCAAGGTTGATAAAGTAAACTTCTGCCTGGAACGGGGTGCCGCCCTCGTAGGCAAGACCTACAATGCTGGCAAGTACCGGGAAGTTTGCTGTTTTTATTGTCTGATCAAAAGGACCAACAATGAAATCCTGCATGGTGCCATTTTTCTGCTTATATACGAACACGGCAACCTCGCCGTCCTTAACCCGCAAGGACGATCCCCAACGAATTGCATTTTCACGATTGCCTGTTCCGGCTTGCACACCAGACGGATGCCATTTCCAAATTAAGTACGATGGTTCATCGCAGCGAATCTCGTCCATAAATCCGCCTTTGCGGTTGCTCCTATTGAATAAAGCCATTTTTTCGTCCCCCTTAATCTTGCGTAAATGACACAAATGTTAATTTCTTCAAGTCACTATTCATTTTATCCTGAATTGAAATAGTGAATGAAGTATGCTCATTGTCAGTCCATTCAAAATCAGTGTCAGTATCATTTTGATTGATGATGTAAACATCATATCCGTAATGAAAGTTGCCAAAAGCCATCGACCTATACCAACATTCGATTTTAATAATCTCTTTTGTCAACGGAATTGCCCTATATAAATGCCAATCATCATTCTGGTATGAATAACAAACACCGTTGGCATCATAATTTGTACCCTTATTTGTGTCACTATCAGTTCCTAAGATAGTAAACACCACATTCTGTGATTCTTTAAAATCTCCATCGCTCTTATCTGTCAAGGCGAACGAAAAAGCAGTGTGATCTTCATCAAGCCAAGAAAACTCATATTGAGCATCAGTGATTCTGAATGCTCCTACTTCATATTCTTGATCGAATGATGTTTCCGACGAAAGGTGCTTTCCCCACCGTTCGATTTTTATGATGCGATCCGATATGGCTGTAGCACAGTAAAGCCCCCATTCATCATGACCATATGTATACACAATACCCTTTTCGATGATGTTTGTAGAATAGTCGTTCTTGATTTCAGAGGATAATTCCTCTGGTGGAGGTGTTGTCTGGGTAGAATCAGTTGTATATTGTGTTTTGTCTTTTGCGTCATCCATGACAGAATTAAACTCATCAATGTTATTTTGAACTTCATCCAATCCGGATTCAATACCATCTACAAAACCTTCTACATAACCACCAGCATATTCTTCGTTATCTTGTTCTGGCTCATCGTTAGCTTTATCAATATCTGGAGTTGGGGTATAGTCTAATGTAATCCCATCGGCAGCAGCCGCATCAATAACTTTTTCAACCCAATATTCTCTTTGAATATCCCACTTGCGCTCCATATCTACGTCATATCTTTGGTAGTCAATGGAATCTGCAATTCGCAATGCGTGTTTATATTCTTTGTTGTCTAAAGCTTGCTGAACTTCAGCTACAATACTTTCCAGACGCTCAATTTCTGCCTTTTCGGCTTTAGGCTCTGTTACCCCAAGAATACCAAATACTACAACAAAGAGAATTGGTATCCATCCCAATAGAAGTATCCACTTTAGGATTCCTTTTTTCTTTGCTTTGTTGATATTGATGTTGCATTGGTCATAAAGTTCTTTGATTTCTGCAAAGACATCATCCGTGGAGTAGCTTCGTTTTGCTTTTTCATACACCTGCTGCACCTTAGAAAACCAAGCCGCATTGATTTCCTTTTCAGCCTTAGTTGTTGCAGTATTTGCAGAATCATAGGCATTCATATTCATGTTGGAAGTTGCAAGAATCATAAACTCCAGCATATCTTCTTTTGAATTAGGGACAGAAAAGTTCTTAATTAGGCTAATTTTCTGTTCGTCCGTTTTGGATACTCTCTGCTGTGCTTCCGCCGCCGCAAATAGACCACGAGGTTTCTCATATTCACGTCTTGATTCGATAGCTTCAAGTTTCAATGCGAATTCTTTTACGGCACTTGAAGCTTTTGTACCTCTTAATTCGTGTCCACAGGCAGGACAATTGATCTCGAATGCTTTTAGCACTTCGCCGCAATTTGGACATTTATATATTTTTCCGGCAAACTCTTGTTTTCGTGTCGAAGTGTCATTCTGTGCGCCTGTTGGGTGCCCGCACTTCTGACAGAATTTCGCATTTGAGACTATCTCCGTTCCGCAATTTACACAATATGCCATATGTCCTCACCTCACACTCATTTTACCCGATATGGATTTGTTTTTGTAGCAAGAAGGATGATATCGAAAAACCATCCCAAGCCAAAAAGTCCGAATGTAAATAGATATATAAATCCAGTAATTTTCTTTTCCTCATAAAAACGATGAATGCCAAACACACCGAAAAAGATACACAAAATCAATGACACCCATTTATTTTTCCAAACCCCTACAGAGGTATCTACCACTCGTTTTTGTGGTTTTCCTGTATTGAGCACCCGGCTTTTTACGTCATCAAACTCTATTTCTTGGGCATCAAATGTCATCCCGCAACCCAAACAGTAAAATGCGTCTTCTGGCATTTGTTCTCCACAATTCTTACAAGTCTTAAATTTCCCGTTATATGCACTCGTTGAATTATTGGATACTGCCTGCCCACATTCGGGACAAAACTCATATCCTTCTTGTAATTCCGTTCCACAATTTGCACAGTAAGCCATTATATGTCCTCCTTGACATCTGTTCGTACAGCGTCACAGACATCACCAATATTGCAATCTAAATACTCGCATATACGCAAAAGAACAGATAGCGCCACTTCTTCATTACGCCGCAATTTCGTCATTGTGCCCGTAGCAATGTTCAAATCTTTTCTTAACGTAGCAGGGGAGATTTCCTTTTCAATGAGCAATATCCACAGCTTTTTATAGCTAATTCCCATACGCACACTCCTGTCAATAATACGCTTTGATATATTATAGACTGAAAACACCAAAATTTCAATATGATTCACGAAATTCTTAACTATAATTCGCAACTTCTTGCGGATTATAGTTAAAAAACAATCCCTCTGTATTATTCAAGCAACACAGAGGGATATAGAATTAGCCAAGTGGCTTATATTCGGTAACGCTTTTGAGATATGTTTCAGGATCGCCGTTCAAAATAAGGTCTGCATATTCCAACGGCGCATTGTAGATCAGATAATCCAATTCCGACCGCTGATACATATTGTCGGCGACCTCGTTCTCCACGGCGATCGTGTCAATGGAAATCATGCGGCCATCAGCAAATTTCAGCTCCACACAGGCAGTATCCATGTTGAACTCGCAAGAAATCAAATGCGTCATATCCGCCCTCCTTAAATCATTCCGAAGTGCTTCAATGCCTCCTTGATTGCTTTTTCTTTATCCGGCGGACATTGGGGCTGTTTTGCGTCCTCTGACTTCGGTTTATTATAATTCTCACGCTCAATAATACCGCACTTCTTTTTCACCTGTGCGATATACAAATTGCTGACTTTCAAGCCGCTATGCTCCAGCACATAATCCTTAATCTCTTGATAGGTAGCCTTCTTCTCCGCATCGGTCAAATCCAGCTCGTCCATATCCAGCTCAACTTCAATATGCTGAGTTGATTTTAGTTTGGACAAAAGACATACCGTTTCCACATGTCCGGTTCTCGGGAAAAGATCGACGGGTGTGACGCTGCCCGGAGTATAGCCGAGAGCGCAAAGGCGGGACACGTCCCTTGCGAGCGTTGCCGGGTTACAGGAAATATAAATTATTTTTTCTATTCCGGCGCGGACGAGCGCGTCGATAAGCTCAGGAGAGCAGCCCTTGCGCGGAGGGTCAAGCACAACGACGTCCGGCTTGAAGCCGGCGGCGAAAAGCAGCTCCTCCGCTCCTGCGGCGGAATCCGCACAGACAAACTTTGCGTTTTCGATACCGTTGCGCGCGGCGTTGCGGCGGGCGCATTCAACCGCCTCCGGGACTATTTCAACCCCGCAAAGCTCGCGGCAAAGCCCCGACATTGAAAGTCCTATCGTCCCGATACCGCAGTAAAGGTCAAGCAGCCGCAGATCCTCCGCCGAGTCCCCGAGCAATCCTGCGGCTGTACGGCAGAGCAGCTCTGCCGCGTCGTGATTGACCTGATAAAACGCCGCAGGGGATATTTCAAGCTCCATTCCGCAGAAAATATCGGTAAGATACGGCTTTCCGTAAAGTGTACGATATTCCCTGCCCGTTATCACATTTGTATTTCCGCGGTTTATGTTTATCAGCACACCGCTGACCTCCGGAAAAGCCACGGCAAGCTCACGGGCAATTTCACTGCCGTGCGGAAGCTCGTCTCCATTTATCACCACAGTGACCTCAAGCTCACCGCTGCCCTCTCCGCGTCGAAGATACAGGTGGCGCAAAAGCCCGCGCCCGGTTTCCTCGCTGTAAACAGATAAGCCGTAACGGTCGGCGCACCGACAGAACCACACCGCTATATCGCGGAATACCGCGGGATGCAGTGAGCAATCCTCATAACCTGCGACCCGGTGAGTTCCCGAAGCATAAAAACCGGCGCGGATACCGCTTTTTGTACTGACAAAACGGTACTGCGCCTTATTGCGGCAGCCGCGGGTCTTGGGCGCACCGTCCGCATCGGCGGCGTAAAGCACCGGAGACACCTCAACCCCGCCAAGCCCTGCCTTGCGGAACTCGCTCCGGACTGTCTCTCTTTTCAGCTCAAGCTCGCTTTCATATTTCAGAAAACGGTATGCGCACCCGCCGCAGCTTGCCGGAGCCGGGCAGAAGGGAGTATCCTCCCTCTCCGCTGACGGCTTAAGCACTTCTTCAAGCCTTGCGGCGCAATAGCTTTTCGTGACCTTGATGATCTTTGCCCTCACCCGGTCGCCGGAAACCGCGCCGGGGACAAAGACCACCATTCCGCCGTCAGCGTCCGTATCAGGAATGCGTCCAACCCCGCAGCCGAGGTTGGACACAGAGCTTATCTCAAGCTCAACAATATCGTTTTTTCTCATATCGCTCAGACGTAAAATTCCGCTCCGTCGTCAAGTCGCAGACATCCGAGCCTTCCGCCGTGACCCGCACCGCAGTCAAGCTCGATAAGTCCCTCGCTGCGGCGTATCTTCGATTCCGGCGTAAAGCTCTCCCCGATTGGTCTGCCGCCGCACACCACCGTCATTCCGGGAAAGCTCAGCACCGTTTTCTCGCCGTCAGTCCTGAACGCCTCCTCCGGATAATCGTCAAGGTCGCGCCCTTCGCGGTATCCGGCAATGCCCGAATGAACCAGCAGATAATCGGTATCTCCGACATGAACGGTATCATACGGCGCAAAATCCGCAAGATAATCCAGCACGCCATCCTTCATGTCCTCGTCAAGTGTGCGGAAAGCATCAAGGGCAACGCGCCCGCCTCCCGACGCCCATTCGTTCATCTCCGCAATAAATTTTTTATCGGGCGTCTCGCCGCTCTTGAGCATCCGCTCGAAGCCGGAGAGCATCTTGCTTGCAGCCGCATCGCGATCGCCGCATACCGGCCAGACATTTTCGCGGAAGCTGAGGTCACAGAGAAGCTCCATAGGCTCCTCACCGGTATCGGAAACATCTCCGAGCAGAAAAAGCACATCCTTTTTCCCGAAGGAGATAATTTTAAGCATCTTGAGAAAATCCGAATAGCAGCCGTTAAGGCAGGACATTACGTAGGTCATGGCTTACATTACCTTTCTTGATAAGCTCATAAATAACGGTGATAGTAATTGAAAATATGCTTCACAGCACACAGGCGGGACAGCCCGGGTCGACCGTAACTGTAATGGCGTCCGGCGCGATCTTGGCAAGCAGAGTACGAAGCACCTCCGGCGCGTGGCGCTCGGTAGAATAATGCCCAGCGCCTATGCAGCATATACCGACCGAGGCGGCATAGTCGAGCGTATGGTATTTGAACTCTCCGCCGATTATGGCATCCGCGCCCAATGAATACGCAGCCGGTACGAAATCCGAGCACGAGCCGCTGACAACTGCGGCGCGTCGGATGATCTTATCGGGACAGGCAAGCACGATCCGCGGCGCGCCAAGCGCTTCCTTTATACAGGCGGCAAGCTTTCTGCCGGAGGTCTGATGCTCCGGCGCAAGCATTCCGATGCGCCCAAGCCCCTCCTCGCCGGGAATTCCGAATGGGATCATGCTATCGCGGTCAAAAATTCCGAGTATGCGGCAAAGGGTATCGTTCATGCCTCCGCGCGCCGCGTCAAGACGGGCGTGCAAAGACATTGCTCCGATCCCGCGCGAGATCAGCAGCTCGCGGGCAATATCCTGCGGGCTTCCCTTTTCCGGCTCTCCTCCGTACAGCATCGGATGGTGAGTCAGCAAAAGATCGGCGTCCGCTTCTAGTGCTGCGCGCGCCGTCCGGGGATTGGCGTCGAGCGCCAGGGCTATCCGGCGCGCTTCCCTGTCGGGACACGGCAAAAACGCGGTGCCGTCAAAATCCTCGCATCCCTCAAGCGGCGGTATTTTTCTCTCAAGCGCCGCACAAAGCGCGTCAAGTCTCATAGTAACCATCTCCTGTGTACGCATTGCCGTGAGCCACCGCGGAAAGCTCCGCCGCAAGACCCTCGTCGATCGCGGCGGTGGCAGGATCCCCGCCCTGCCGCTTGCCTGCCGCTTGGCGCAACAGCTCGCGTTCAAGGCGGGAGCAGTATTCGCAAAGCACTTCTCCTCCGCGCCCAAGGTTTATCGCACCTACGGCAAGGGACGGTTCGTCGGCGGCACGGCGCACGCCGTCATAGTGTGCGCAGATTATCTGATATATTCTGTCTCCGTCCTCTTTTACAAGCTCTTCATCCTCAATACAGAAGCCGCCGGAAAGCAAAAAGCGCCGAAGCGCCGCCGGGCGGGTCATTGGCTGAAGCACGAGACGGATATCTTTATTTTTTATATATTCCGACTTACCGCAGATGCGCGCTATAAGCTCTCCGCCCATGCCGAGAATAAAAATATCCTCGGGAGCGAACGCCCCGACTCCGTCAAGACCATCCGCAAGGCGTACTGTTATCCTGTCAGAGAGTCCCGCCGCCGCAATATTGGCGGCAGCGCGTTCAAGCGGCGCGCGGTTTATGTCGGTTGCTTCGGCGCAGACCGATACACCTCCGCCGACCAAAAAAACCGGAAGATATGCATGGTCGGTTCCGATGTCGGCAATTCTCCTGCCGCGCCGGGCAAATCCGGCGGCGGCAAGAAGCCGCGCGCCGGGAGTCCTGAATGTCATTACCTGATGCTGACGGACCTGCCGCTCAAGCCTTTTCGCCCGACTTGTTGGCTAAAAATTCGTTTATCTTAGCCACCAGAGCGTCAGCATCTGTGCCGTGAACGGCGCAGGCTTCCTCAATGGTCTCACCGCGTGAGGCGGGGCAGCCGAGGCAGTGCATTCCAATGGCAAAGAAAAATTCGGCGGTGTTGATGTCAAAATCAAGTACGTCTCCGATTACGGATTGCTTTGTAACAGTCATTTTTCAATAATTCCTTTCAAAAAAATATAACTGATCCCACATATATTATACCCAATAAAAGGCTCAAAGTCAATAGTCTTGCAGGACTTTGCCAGGGACTTTGAATTCGACTTTGTGTGTAAATTTTTCCGTGATATCATAACGTGTCCTGCGCGGAACACGCCCGGGAACAACACACGGCAAAAAAACAAAACCGTTCGCCGCTTTGTCACAAAGCATTGAACGGTCTTGCGTTTATCCAACGGGGTTCATGAAATAAAACCGCGCGGGAGCATCACGAATGCAGGAATCTATCGCCGCACGCAGTAAAGCTCATAATTCTCTCTTTCTTCTGCGCCAAACTGTCAAGACCCCGGCGGGAATTATCGCAGCAAGTACGGTGGTCGCGGCAAGAAACGCCACACGCGCACCGCTTGCGTCTTCGGTGTCCGGAGAGACACGCGGCGGATTTATTTCCTCTCTGCCGATATCGGCAAGAAAGGCAAGGTATTCGTCCTCTGAGATTTTGGTAAGGATCTTACCATCGTAAAGCGCCTCAATGAGTGTTCCTCCCGCGATACGCCATCCGTCGGCAGTGTTTGAAAGCTCAAGTGTCGCTTTGAACGCCTGATTTCTGACAGCCAGCTCGTCAAACATGATCACCTCGACAAGCGCCCGTGTGTCGTTTGCCTCTGCCACTTTGTATAGGTATTTATCTGCGACCTTTGCGTCTTTGTAAACATACCCGTGATATGGGTACAGATGCGCATTAACATACGGCTTCAAAGCCTCAAATTCCTCCTCGTCGTACCCAATTGCGCTCTCTTTACCAAGCAATTCGTATCTTGTTCCAATTTGTCTGCTAAGAAGGTACATAAAATCTTCCCCTCTGCTTCTGCAACAAACATAAAGGCTACCGTCTCTTTCTATAAACTGCTCATATGTTTGGTAGAAAACAGGATAAGAGCCACTTTTCTGTCCTGCTATACTATGCACCGAACGCTCGACCCATTCCCCGCAGAATATTTTCCGTGCCTCGGAGTACATATCCTCCAAGCCGTTCCAATTGTGATACGTAACCTTGAAGTAGTCAAAATCATAAACCGTCACATTGGTATGTATATATGGTGAGGTAAGGTCATATTGCAAAGTGATCTTAACAGTTTCGTCAATATAATCTCTCAGTGTATTACAAGTGCCATAATAATCAGCTGAGCTTGAAGTTAAGGCATCTGCATAAATGTGAGTAAGCAGTAACCAATCCACGGCGTCTGACAACAGCTCATCTATAACAGGGTCATCAAGTTCCTCGGCACAGATACCAACAGAAAATAACGACAATATGCAAAACAGGGAAAGACATGCGATTATTATTTTTTTTATGAACAACCGACCTCTCATTGCCTAATACCTCCAATTATACTATCTGTACTATCGTTTCGTGAAAATTGAATATTTGGATAAAACCACAGTGGGTCAAATGTATGAATATAATTATTTGGTCCATTTCCACTCGAAGCAGAAAAAATCAAATGCAAATGTGCTCCTGAACCCAAACCAGTAGAACCCGTTAGCCCAATTGTTTCTCCTTTAGATACTACTTGGTTTTCTATAACGTCTATACTTGATAGATGATAGAAATGGGTATAAAGATTACTGTATTCATTTGATTTCAATACAATGTACAATCCGCGTTCATCACTTGAATTTGTTCCAACAAAAACAATTGTACCATCAAATGGGGCTTTTAAGCCCACATTATATACCCCAATATCCACACCGTCGTGGAAGCGATATCCTGTATACTCACGAAATCCATACCCACTTGTTATACTAGGATCACCGCCAACAGGAAACACTATGTCTATACCGGAGAATTGAAGTTCATCACGAATGCGAGAATAATCCGCCGTAAATGTCCATTTTTGGTTTGTAGCTGAGGACGAATAACTGCTGTACACTACGCTACTTTCTGAATCTGCCATGGCGTAGCTCCCACACTTTACAGTATATGACGCTCCCGTTCCTGCGTATGTTATATCAACCTTATCCATTGACGTAGAACTGTAATTTTTCAGCACCACCTGTCCCGCTCCGGAAGAAGCTTTTCCTATCACACGTCGGCTTCCGTTCATACTGCAAATGGGATAAAGAAGATATCCGCCAATATCATCCTTATAAACGATTCTGTAATGTTGGTTGGAATCAAGATCTTCCAATGAACCCGCAGCATTAACGCTCTCTGTAACGATGTTGACTGTGATATTATTATCCGAATTTGAAGGATCGGTATCATACCCATCTTGGACTGTCATATATTTACCCGTCGAGGCGTTGACAAGCTGATACACTCCTCCTATTCTGAATGTCCAATGCGTATTGCTTATGTCTGCTCCAGCAACCGGTGTTCCAGATGTATTCACATTCAGAAAGCGTGTTGTAGTTGGATTCCATAGAGCAAAGCTACCGTCGGAAAGTTCAAGTATGCGCCAAGTAGTGTTGTCTGACGCTGCAGAAGCGAGACTGAGCGTTCCTGAGACTCCGGCAGAAAGATACTTGTCGCTTTTCACCGACTTTACCGTGAAAAGGTCAGAGCCGGAGGAGACGGCACAAATGTAAAACTGTGTATTGTAATCATCAGGTTTTTTTATATTAAGCGTTGTGTTTGTTGAGCTATGCGCCTGACTCTGCGAATATGTCACACCATCCGCGGAGGTATTTGATGTCAGATACTTAACATTCGATCCCGATACCTGACATAAATTAAATATCATATTCTGAAGCCTTACTGTTGAGCTATCAGACCCGACTATAGTCGGTATGATGTGCGCACTCAGTGATTTATATGCATACGATATAGTTATGCTCCCCTCATATTCATCATTGAATGCTATTTCGCTACCAGTATTTACATCTTCAATTTCATCCGGAAGCGTCAATGATATATTTTTATATGTGGAATTTGACGGAACATATACTACTTGAAATTCAAATGTTTCACCCGACTTACCGAATATTGCCTTGATGTCGGTAGTTGAGTTAGGAAGCCGGATATATATGCCGGTAGTTTCAACAAAATCAACATGGTTTGTAAAAGACCACGAGCCTGAAACAGTCAGATCGCATATTGACATATCTGACCCAAGGGCAACTGTGTGATCGTTTGACGGCGACAACCTCCCATCATCCATATCATAGAACCATACGCACGTTCCGTCCTCATGGTCGCCCACTTCAACTTCAGTATCCGACACTGCGATAAGATAATTATCCTGATTTGACTGCGATCTTATCATATAGTTTCCGTATGTCTGATACTCAAGCAGCCATTTACCCCGAGGAGCGTAAAGTGATGAAAGCATTCTGAGACTATTGCTCATGAGGCTACTATTCACATTGGAAAGATACTTATTAGCCGTATCATGCTTCAATGCGTATTCTCCGGCTATTGTAGAATATGTCATTGAAATACATATGATATCGCCCGCTGTCACGGAATTGCCTATAATTGCAGTACTTCCCGACATATTCTGAAGGTCTGCTGAAACGATTGAAAAAGTGTTTTTCTGCTCATCAGATGCCTTGCCCCATTCACGGGCTGAGCGTGTAATATCGACTCCGTCTGAGGAGATACCTCCGTAAAGCTCTGCGCTTCCAATGCGCATTACGTCACAATGCCCGATGTTATAATCAAATAAAGGATGGTCTGAAGCAGAATTCCCAAGCCGTTCCGCAAGAAAATCGCCGCCAAATGTCACCGAAGCAGCTTCTGATGTACAGTCAAATCCTACTCCTGCCGTTGCCACAGTGGTCTGCGATATAACGTCCTCTGCCCGCATATCGCTCACCGACCCTTCGATTGACTGACTCTTAACCGGAACAGAGAATATGTACACTGTTTTTCCGCCATCAAGATTTTGGAACATCACAGTATAATCGTCCGGTTCCTGTTCATAAGCCTGTTGACATGCTGTCTTTCATTAGCCAGCGAACGACTGATTACATACGGAAGATCGTTATCTGACAGCGAAGCGTTTTTCAACTGATCGAGTGACAGATCTCCATCAAGAAGACCTAACACCCACGTCTCCCCAGCTATCGGTACACATTCTTGTGCATCAATGCCGGATGTGCTTAACGCTTCGTCATCAGAGGCGCCGACTGGCATCGAAGATGCCGCCAGCATTGCAAATGCAAGGATAAAAGCGATAGGTCCGAAAATGTGTCTGCGTTTTTCTGTTGTTTTCATGATGTTCGTCCTTTCTGCATTATTTTTTAAGCGAAGCCACTCTGCGCACCGCTTTTTTTCTCATATTACATTGTAACATAAATAAAGCTGTTTTTCCATATTTATTTATCACAAAAAATATTTTCAGCACATTGCACAATAATTCACTAAGAGTATCAGATTCTCAAAATGATAAAAAATACCCGTGACGCATTTTCCGGACTGAAAAATCAGAATTTTTCGCTTTTCCTATTGCAATGTGACCGCATTTTATGGTATACTATACTGAAATGAAATCGTTAAAACAAATATCGGAGTATTATCTGTCATGATAGTTGCACTTGAAGAGGCAAAATACAAGCTGGTTTCAATGCGTCCGGTTCTGAAGGAACTGGGTTCGGCGCTGCGTGTTGACGAGCTGCGTCAGAAAGCCGAAGAGCTTGAAAAAGTAACGCTCGAACCGGACTTCTGGGGAAACCAGGAACGCTCATCGAAAATTTTACAGACTATCAAGCAATCAAAGGACACAGTAGCCGAATACGAGGCGCTGTGCGCAAGACTTGAGGACGCCATAACCCTTGCCGAAATGGCGATAGAAGAAAATGACGAAGGCTCGGTTCCCGAGGTTCAGGCTGAGCTTGAGGCGATAATGAAGCAGGAGGAACACGAACGCACCTCTATCCTGCTTTCGGGAGAATATGACCACAACAACGCGATCGTCTCCTTCCACCCCGGCGCGGGAGGCACTGAGGCTCAGGACTGGGCGCTCATGCTCTACCGCATGATAACCCGCTGGGCGGAGCAGAACGGATATAAGGTCAAGCTGACCGACTGGCTTGACGGAGAGGAAGCCGGCATAAAAAGCGCCACGATCTTTGTTGAAGGTCCCAACGCCTACGGATACCTCAAGAGCGAGAACGGCGTTCACCGCCTTGTGCGCGTCTCCCCGTTCGACGCCGCCGGAAGACGTCAGACCTCCTTTGCCTCAATTGAAGTCATGCCGGAATTCGACAAGCTGGACGAGGTAGTCGTGCGCGACGAGGACTATGACTTCATTCCCTTCCATTCAAGTGGCGCGGGCGGACAGAACATCAACAAGGTAAGCTCCGCGGTTCGTCTTGTACACAAGCCGACGGGCATCGTGGTCACCTGCCAGACAGAGCGCTCGCAGCTTCAGAACAAGGAAACTGCAATGAAAATGCTCAAATCAAAGCTGATGGAGATAAAGATACGCGAACGTCTTGACACCATCGCAGAGATCCAGGGCAACAAAACCAATATCGAATGGGGCTCGCAGATACGTTCGTATGTCTTTATGCCCTACACACTTGTCAAGGACAACCGCACGGGATATGAGACCGGAAACATCAACGCCGTCATGGACGGAGCGCTTGACGGCTTCATGAACGCATACCTCAAATATATTTCCAAACAGGAATCCGAAAACTGAGTGATTTTTTCTGATATATTACAAGAAACGGAGATAAGAATATGAAACAGCAGTCAAACGCAGCAGGTTCGAGAAGAATAAAAAAACAGCTTCGCCGTGCTTTCAGACTTTCTGTCGCAACGGCAGCGGTGATTTCGATTTTCAAGCTCTGCGTATATGCAGAGGAACAGCGCCGCGATCTTCTGAGACGCGAACGCCGTCGCTCAGCGGCAATAACGCTGCTGTTCAGCATCTCGGCGCTTGTTGCACTGTTCACGGCGCTTGCCTCAGCGATCGCCGAGGTCAAAAAACGCAACGGCGGATATGCCATAGACCTTTTTGACCGCGACGAATACGACATCGTATCCCCCGACGAGGAGGATGAGCTTGAAAGCATAATGCACGGAGAGCTTGACGGAAAAAACGATGGGTCAGCCTCGCACGGACATAGTGTGAGTGAACATATCCCGGTTGACGACGAAGCGACAGTTGAAAATTTCTGATAGCCGGTATCAGATAAACGCAATATCTTACGCGGATCGGTAAGATCAAATATTTCCATGCGACGTTGCGCTGAATGCGTGACGCCGCATTTCTTTATTTATTTTTTGCGTGACGCGTTTGATTTACACTGCGCGTTTTTTCTTTTTTGATCATAAAATGATCCATTCGGGGCTTTATTACGTGCGGTTTTTTAATATTTTCATCATAAAATCGCGTTTTTTGCGATATAAATAATCTGATCTTTCTCTTTCAATGAAAAGCGGCAGCTGAAAAAAACAATTGTGCAACCGACAGTTGACAAACATTCCATTAAAAATTGCTTGATTTGACAACCCCGATGTGGTATCATATAATCAGCAAACTGAATAAACTGCCAATACAGCGTCAAACTAAATTAAAACGGAGGATAATCATGACCATTGGCGAGAAGATAACGCATCTGCGCATTGCAAACAAGATATCCCAGGAACAGCTTGCCGAAAAGCTCGGCGTATCGCGGCAGTCGGTATCAAAATGGGAGATGGATCAGTCACTGCCGCACATTGACAAGGTTCTGCTTATCTGCGAGTTATTTTCGGTATCTGCGGACGAACTGCTTCACAATGACGTTGTGATACACCGCGACACATCCGGAAGCAGTGCTTCCGAGGATGGCGACGCGCCACGCGGCAACAAATATTTCGGCACTGACGGCTTCCGCGGCGAGGCAAACGTGTCGCTGACCTCGGAGCAGGCGTACAAAGTCGGGCGTTTTCTCGGATGGTACTTTGCTTCCCCGCTTTCGGGCTGCCGCAAGCCCGGCTACCGTCCGCGCATCGTCATAGGCAAGGACACGCGCCGTTCAAGCTATATGCTTGAATACTCCATCGTCGCAGGACTTACCGCTTCGGGGGCTGACGTATATATGCTCCATGTCACAACCACACCCAGCGTTTCATATGTTACAAAGCAGGACGAATTCGACTGCGGCGTAATGATTTCAGCCTCACACAACCAATATTATGACAACGGCATTAAGCTGGTCAACAGGTACGGCGAGAAAATAGACGACGCGGCAGCCTCGCTTATCGAGGCATACGTCGACGGAGACATGGCGCGCCTTGGCATTGACGGCGACGACCTTCCCCTTGCCCGCCGTGAACGGATTGGCTGCATCGTTGACTATGTTGCCGGACGTAACAGATATGTCGGATACCTTATTTCAGTGGCATCCCATTCGTACCGCAACCTTCGCGTAGGACTCGACTGCGCCAACGGCGCCTCGTGGATGATAGCCAAGGCGGTATTTGACGCGCTGGGTGCACAAACGTATGTCATAGGCGCTTCCCCCGATGGCACAAATATCAATTCGGGCTTTGGTTCAACCCATACGGAAGCCCTACGGGAGTTCGTGCGGGAAAATCATCTTGACCTCGGCTTTGCCTTTGACGGCGACGCCGACCGCTGCATAGCGGTGGACGAAAAAGGAAACGAGGTAAACGGAGATCATATCCTCTACATCCTTGCCAAGCGCCTCAAGGAACGCGGAAATCTTGACGGCAACACCGTCGTTGCCACAGTGATGTCCAACAGCGGACTTATAAATTCCCTTGAGGCGGAAGGCATTCACTGCGCCGTGACCGCCGTAGGAGACCGCTTTGTGTACGAATGTATGCAGCAGAACGGCTACCGTCTGGGCGGCGAGCAGTCGGGGCATATAATCCTTCAGAAATATGCCACCACCGGAGACGGCATTCTCACCGCTATTATGATAACCGAGGAGATGCTTGACAACAAGACGACTCTCTCAAAGCTGACAAAACCGGTAAAGCTCTATCCACAGCTGTGCCGCAGCATAAAGGTAACCTCAAAGTCCGCGGTGATGGCTGACGAGGAAGTAAAGCGCCGCCTTTCCGAAATAAACGACGCTATCGGAGGACGCGGCCGTGTCCTTCTGCGTGAATCAGGCACCGAGCCTGTGATACGCATAATGGTCGAGTGTGAAAGCGCCGACGACTGCGAGGCATATGCCGGAAAGCTTGCCGCTGTAATCAAAAAGCGCGGTTACTGCTGTGAATGACACAGAAAAATAATAATAGCCTTGACCGTCATTACGCGGGCGTAAAACGTCGCATAACCGCGTGATGACGATCAAGACGGAATGAAAGGTGTCTTTTATAAATGAACGACTGCGATATGATAAAAAACTCCGACCTGTTTGCTAACATTCCCCCTCTTTTTTCACCTCTGTTTGATGGCATTGAATACCCGTGGGAGCTACTGCCGCGGATAAAAGACTTTATTCTACGGCTTTTGTCTGAGGGTGCAGAGGGATATTCCCTGCTCTTTGACGGCGTTCTCGTCGGCAGAGATGTGAAGATCGCACCTACCGCAGTTATTGAGGGAACTGCCGTGGTAGGACACGGCACCGTGCTCCGTCCCGGAGCATATCTGCGCGGCGGGGTGCTTATCGGCGAGGGCTGTGTCATCGGCAACTCCACCGAGCTTAAAAACTGCCTCATAATGAACCGCGCTCAGGTGCCGCATTATAACTATGTGGGCGATTCGGTGCTCGGACGCGGAGCGCACATGGGGGCGGGAGCTGTCTGCTCAAATCTTAAATCGGACGGAAAAAACGTTGTCATCCACAGCAAGCGCGACTACGAAACCGGACTGCGCAAGGTCGGCTCATTTCTCGGCGATGGTGCAGACATCGGTTGCGGCTGCGTACTGAGTCCCGGAACTGTGGTCGGATGCGGAAGCTCGGTTTACCCGCTGACGCACCTGCGCGGCGTGATACCTGCCGGATGCATTGTAAAATCGCCGGATAACATTGTAAAGAGAAAATAACCACGGCAAACAGCATTATATTTCGGGCGGGTATATTTTTTTTGCGCTTTGTGATGTATTTTTTTATATTGATTTAATATTTTTTGTTTATCAAGGAGACTTACCATGTGCGGAATAATCGGATATACCGGTAAAAAACAGGCGGCGGAAATACTTTTGCGCGGGCTTGGGGCGCTTGAATACCGCGGCTACGATTCGGCGGGAATTTCAGTGACCGGAGAGCAAGGCATAGTGACGGTCAAACGTCCCGGCAGAGTTGCACAGCTGTGCAGCGAAGTCGAGGCGCGCGGCGGCGTTGAAGGCTGCTGCGGGATAGGTCACACCCGCTGGGCGACCCACGGAATGCCAAGCGAGGTGAACTCTCACCCGCAGATCTCGGAAAACCTTGTTTTAGTTCACAACGGAATTATTGAAAATTATCTTGAACTGCGCCGCGAGCTTATATCGGCAGGCTACAGATTTGCCGGAGATACCGACACCGAGTGCGCGGTACATCTTATTGATATGCTGTACCGCCGGAACCGCGATCCGCTTGAAGCAATAAAAGGCGCACTTGCCCGCATTACCGGGTCATACGCTTTCGGAATAATATTCAAAGACCGTCCCGACGAAATTTACGCGGTGCGGCGAGACAGTCCGCTGATTGCCGCGCATACACCTGACGGCTCGTATATCGCCTCCGACATTCCCGCACTTTTGCCGCACACACGTCAGATAATACGTCTTGCCGAAGGCGAGATAGCGCGACTCACCCCTGACGGAATAGAGTTTTACGGAGCTGACGGCAAAATTTCAAGAAGAACGCCAGAAACCATCGACTGGACGGTGGACGCGGCAGACAAGGAAGGCTACGCTCACTTCATGCTGAAGGAGATACACGAGCAACCGGACGTGATACGCCGCGCCGCGTCGCACCGTATAAATTCTGACGGTCTGCCCGACTTCTCCGCCGACGGAATCGACGATGAGCTGCTGCGCTCTGCGGACAGCGTGTCGATAATAGGCTGCGGCTCTGCCATGCACGCGGGACTTATAGGTCGTATGCTGATAGAGCGGCTTGCGGAGATCCCCGTAACCGTCGACCTCGCATCCGAATACCGCTATGCTCCGCCCGTGACCGTCGGACACACGATAGCGGTACCGGTTTCGCAATCCGGCGAAACGTCCGACACCCTTCAGGCGCTCAGGCTTGCACATCAGCGCGGGCTTTCCTCGCTGGGAATAATCAATGTGGTCGGCTCGGCAATAGCGCGCGAATCCGACGCGGTAATGTACACAGGCGCAGGACCGGAAATTGCCGTCGCCACCACCAAAGGCTACGCCTCGCAGGTCACGGTGCTCGCCATGCTTGCAATAAAGCTCGGATATCTTCGCGGCAAGATAAACGCAGATCGCACCCGTGCGCTTTGCAGTGAGATCTCCTCCACACTGCCGAGACACATTTCCGGAATAATCGCACGCGGCGATGAGATCGATACGCTTGCGCAAAAGCTGTATACTCACAACGATATCTTCTTTATCGGACGCGGAGCAGACGCCGTCGCCGCCCCCGAATGCTCGCTCAAGCTGAAGGAAATATCCTATATCCACAGCGAAGCATACGCCGCCGGCGAGCTGAAGCACGGAACTCTCTCGCTTGTGACCGATGGAACTCCTGTCATAGCGCTTGCTACAGAACCGGGATATTATGATAAAATGACGGGAAATATCCGCGAGGTCAGAAGCCGCGGCGGATATGTGATACTGGTTTGCGCTCCCGACTTCCCCTCTCCCGAGGAATACGCCGACGATGTGTTTGTACTTCCCGCCGCCGACCCGCTGCTCTCACCTTTGCAAAGCGTGGTGTTCTCCCAGCTGCTGGCATACAGGACGGCACTTCTGCGCGGCTGTGACGTTGACCATCCGCGCAATCTGGCGAAATCGGTAACGGTGGAATAACAAACACATTCCGCGCCGTGAAGTCTAAGGATATTAACAAACAAAGTCAAAACGTGGCTGCCGCTTAAAGCGACAGCCACGTACATATTTATATCCAGTTTACGGACTGATCAGGCTATGTCCTTTTTGCGGTATTTCAAAAAGGCAAGCAGGATACATATCACTGTGATTACAAGACCGACCGAAAGATAACCGATATCTATGGCTTTGTCGGCGATGATGTCCGCGCCGTCCGTATAGCCAAAGGGGGTAAAATACTTCAGGAAATATGCCTTTTCAGTCAGATTTGAGATTATGTTGGTGAAGTAAAACACGGCGGCAAGTCCCAATCCGACTCCCAGTCCGCGACGGCTGAGAAAAGCGGAAATGCCGAATGTCACCGCCGCCACCTCAAGCTGCATAACAAAGTATGAAAGAAAGAGCAGCGCAAGCGTCCCGATCGGTGCGTCCTCGCCTATCAGCATGACCGAAAGAGCCGTAACCGCTATTACGGCAAGGTTAAGAATTGCTATCTGCGCGATAACGGCGCACAGCTTTTCCGCAATTACTCTCGTTCTTGAGACCGGATGAGTCAGCAGAAAATCCGCCGTGTGCTCGCTTTCCTCCTTGGCAAGCGCGGAAATTCCAAGAAGCGCCGCAAAAAATGCTCCGCCAAGCCCCAGTACATTCCCGCACTCCACTCCGAAAAAGCCGATGAACTCACCGAAATTTATCCTATCCATGCCAAATGCCTTTGAAAAGCTGCCCATATCCGCAAACATGGCACTTATATCTCCCATCTGTGAGGACATTTCCGGATAAATAATTATGCAAAGCGCAAGCATAAAGGCAATTGCAGCTGTCCATACGATGAGAGATATTCTTCCGCGTCTCAGCTCGTGCTTAAATACCGTCATTTCGGTTTTCCTCCTTTGCATAGTAGTGCATGAAGATCTCCTCAAGATCAGGCTCGGATATGGTAACGTCAGTGACAGGCAAAGCTGACAGTGCCTTCAAAAGAAGATCGGCTTTGCCGCTGTAAAGAAAACTGACTCCGTCCTGTGACTTTTTTATATCTCTTACACCCTCAAGATCCGGGACATCGCTTACCCCGGCAAGTACAACGCGCTTTGCTCCGGTGTGCCCGAGCTTTTCCACGCTGTCGCATATCAGTATCCTACCGTCGCGTATGACCGCGGCACGGCTGCAATACTTCTGCACCTCAGAAAGAATGTGTGAGGAAAGGAATACCGTCGCTCCCTCTTTGTTGCGTTCACTAAGCAAAGAATAAAATTCTCTCTGCATCAGCGGGTCAAGTCCGCTTGTCGGCTCGTCAAGGACATAAAGCCGCGGTCTGTGCTGCATGGCGCAGACAATTCCGACCTTCTTGCGGTTTCCGAGCGAAAGCTCGTCAATTTTGCGGGAGGGGTCAAGCTCAAGCCTCTCGCACAGCCGTTTTGCCTCCTCGGTGCAATCCTTTTTGTGCAGATCGGCTGACAGCCGCAGGATGTCCCGCACCCGCATCCCGCCGTAAAACACGGCCTCGGACGGGAGATACCCGACCTCCGACAGAATGCCGGTCTTGTTTTTGCACACATCCATACCGAATATCTCCGCCGTTCCTCCGGTGGGCGACAGCAGACCCATAAGCGTTCTTATCGTCGTGCTTTTTCCCGCGCCGTTCGGTCCGATAAAACCGAAAAAGTCGCCCTCGTCAACCGAAAGGCTGATGCCCTCGATCCCCCGGTGCTTCCCGTAGTATTTTGTCAGCCCGTCAGTTTTTATCGCCTTCATTATGATCCCTCCTGTATACCGACTTCCAGAACTTCATAAGCTCGGAAAAATCCTTTTGCATACGCGCGACGTCAAGCTCGCCGCCCTGAAGCATCTCCCATAGATATCCCTCAGACGCCAGATACATCTCGCGGTACATCATTTTAAGGTCAAGCCCCGGAACGTAATCCGCCGGGTCAAGCGCCGCAAGTGCCCGCGATGCCTTCATATCAAAAAACTTGTGATAGCTCTTTTGTACCTCACAGCATATCTGCTCATCCTTTTCGTAAAAAGCCTTAACGGCAAAAGCCGCCATGTGCGGGTACAGCTCCATTATCCTGAATTTTGCCATCATCCCGCGCTCCATCATCTCAAAGAGGTCCGTCGGTTCATAGCACTTGTATTTATTGAGATACTCCATTGTGATCTCGGCGCATCTGTTCCATAAAAACAGATAAAGCTCCTTTTTGTTGCGGAAATAGTGAAACAAAAGTGATTTACTTATCCCCGCATCCGCGGCAATTTCCCCCATCGGACTTTTGCAGTAGCTGTTCTTAGAAAACACCCTGAATCCGGCATTTATTATCTTCTGCTGTTTTTCGGGTGGGAGAGAGAAAAATTTTTCGTTCATGCCACATCACACCTTTCCGTACTTATCTTTCGTCTGCTACTGCAAGACCGCGCAACGCGGTTTTTTATTGACCGCAAGGGTGAGAATGACCTCCTGCATCTTTTTGGGGCTGCTGCACCTCAGTGCAGCAGCCCCTGAATGATTGCTCTGCGGTCTTCAGTCAAATATAATTATACTCTGTTGACCGTTTTTGAGAAGACCCTTTTTTTATTTTCCGTTCAGTCCTCGCGTCTGCGTCTGCGCAAAATGACCGCCGCCGGAATTACAGCTGCAAGCACCGCTGCAGCCGCCGCGGAAGAACCGCAGCCTTTTTTATCTGCCTTTTCGGTATCGGATGCGGCAGCCGTCTCGGATGCGGGAGCATCGGTTTCGGTTGCAGCCGGAGTTTCCGGAGCCATGGTCTCAGCCTCAGTCTCCGCCTCTGTCTCCGCAGGCTCTCCCGCCTTCCAACCGGTAAGGGAAGATATCAGCTCGATTATCGCCTCACCGCGCGATACATACGCCTCAGCAGTGGTATGGTTGAGCAGCTTTTCGGACGCCGAGCAGGCTTTAAGCTGCAAATAGCTTATATGTGAATCCCCCGCGCTCTGCATTTCTTCCACCACCGACTTTATTTCAGCAGAATATTTCGTCGAGGTAAGACCGTAAGCGTACACGATCTCAGCATTCGGGTTCTTTGCGCGGACGTCCTTAAGGAATGCGCGCAGTCCTGTCTTGAACTCGGCGGCTGTCAGCGAGGAATTGTTGCCGCTGGCGTCGTTGGTGGCAAGATTGATAACGATAACATCGGGTTGGCGGGCAAAATCGTATGCCACGCCCGGATTATTATACTGGTCAAGATAACCGTAAAGGAAGGGCATCAGCTTGTCGGTATCCCCTCCGGTATTGCGCACGATGCCGCGCCCGGATATTGCAACAACATTGTAGTCGGCGTCAAAAGCGTCGGCTATCTGCTTGACATACGTGCGGGTCACGTCCTCGGTCGCGGTGCTCCATGCAGTAGCTCCCGGCGCCGTCTTTGACGCCGCATATCCTACGGTAAGCGAGTCGCCGATAAACTCAATAAGTCTTGAGGAGTTTTTCTCCGGTGACAGCTTTTCTCCGTCTGTCAGCCTGATATCCGTAACGGCGGCTGTGGAGGAGCGGGCATTGGTGCGCTTGAGCACTCTCACCGTATGCTCCTTTGAGGGGTCAAGACCTGCGGCAAGATTTACGGTCTGAGTCTTGCTTTTCAGCTCGACGTCCTCCATCTCAACACCGTCAACATAGATCTTCAGATATGCGTTATTGCTTCCGCCCGGCGCGCTTGAGGTTATGACCGCGCTGACTCCGCTGCCGCGGAAGCGCACGGAAAATCCCGACGCCGACCAGTTGAAGAAGTACGCGCCGTTCTCTGCGTATGTGCGCCCGAAGAAGTGAACCTCGCTTGCAAGGTCAAAGGACAGAACATCCGGCTTCGAAGTGGTGATCTTTGCCTCGTACACCTTTGTGAGTTTTCCGCTCATTGAACGAATCTCCAGATAGAATGTATTTTCCTTTGCGCTGAGGCGCACCGTATTTCCAAGGGACTTTGTCAGCTCACGGTCGGCATAAACACGGAAGGTGTTGTAAGCCTCGGTTCTGATAGCAAAGGTGTAGCTTTCGGTATCAACGCTGTCAGTGACTGTTCCGGCAGAGGCATCAACCTTGCCCGCCGCAGGCACACCGTCAAGCCGCTCCTCAACATCGCGGCTGGTTTTCGTCATTTCCGCGTCGAGATACCACCATTCGGTCTTATCCGGACCGTTCACCACCGGCTTTGCGGCAACTCCGTCAGGGGCAAAATAACTGCCGGAAAGGTCAAACGCCGTGGTGCTCTGAGGAATAGACAGCGCGGTCGGAATACCGATAAAGGAATTGCCCTTCAGCGTGAATTTTTCGCCAAGCGGAAGCTCAGAACCCGCACCGTGAATGGCAATGAAGTTATCCGCCGCCTTTTCCGTCTGCACAAACAGGTTGTTTAAAATATTGAAGTAAACGTTCCCGGTCGATATCTGCAGAACGATTATGTTATTGTTGGTTGACGCTCCGGAATCGCAGTTATAGAAAACGCAGTTCTCCACCGTTGCGTTGACACTCTTACGCTGACTTATGTTTTTGTTGAAATTGTGTCCGCCGGAGTTTGTTGTAAAGTTGAAGTTAAGTACCTGATTTACCTTCTGCCTGAACATTGAATCCTTCACCGTAATATTTACGCTTTCCTTTGACGCCGCCGAGTCGGCAACGGTGACAAATCCAAAGCACTTTCCGGTGCTGTTCCCGTCAAAATAAATTCCCGAAGCGGTCATGTTCTCAACGGTAAGGTGGAAGCCCGTAGCCGTGGTATGACCCTCAAAACGGATATTTTCTAACGTCAGATCGCGCAGATAAAGGTTTGTAGCCTTGTCAGGGTAGTAGGAATAGCAGTAAAACGGACCGTTTCCATTCGTCGTATACCCGCTGACAAGGATATTGCGGTATGTAAGCTCAATGTATCCCGCTCCGCCGTAGTTGGAACGCAGCATACCGGCTCCGGAAATTGCAATACCGTCGATGGTGACCTTGTGGCAGTCATACACCGTTTTGGAGGAAGCGTATATTCCGACGTGCCAGCTGGTCGTGAGAGTCGCCTCGCCGTTGCCGCGTTCGGGATTGCGCGTCCAGTCGTCGGACCTGTTCTTCCCCCTGACGTTCGGGTCGATTCCCGCCTTCGGACCGAGGATAGTAATATCGCGGTCAATTATAAGCGCCTCGGAATATGTACCCGCGCCCAGCCACATCGTTCCGCCTGCGGAAAGCGCTTTGATGGCTGTCGCCGGGCTTTTGAAAGCAGTCTTTCCGATCTCGGCATTATATTTCTTTCCGCCGAAATCCACTTCATACGCCGTGCCGTCTGACCCCGAAAGCGTGGGAGAAACAAATACCGTGTTCTGCGGCATTTCCTCGGCGGCGGCAGCCGGGATCACCGGGACAAGCGGCAGCACAAGCAGAAGTGAAAGAAAAATTGCAAATGTTCTGATTTTTTTCATAGTCTCAACCTTACCTTTCAGACCGACCTGAGAAAGCATGCTTGACAGGGCGGCGCAGTAGTTTATGTGAACAACTGTTCCGAATTGTAATAATATAATACAACAAAAAAGGGAAAAACGCATTGTTTTTTTTACAAAAAATATTTTTTCAGCATCATGCACAATCTCAGCGCTCCGAATTTGTTCAACATGACACACTTTCAGCGTCAATGATGATAAAACCGGAGCTGTCTCAAGCGCTATATCACACTTGCGACAGCCCCGGTATAAACCCGAACGGCCTGTAACACGTTGACAGCCGCCCTGTCACACGAGCGTCAGATATCAGTATCTCGCAACACGGACCTGTCCCGGCCGCGACATTATCACAGATGAATCGAAGGAGCGTTTCATCAGATCAAACTTCAGCGGCATAGCACTTTCCTCCTCCCAGAGGTTGTGCGTCTCCTGCGGGTCATTCTTCATATCGTACAGCTCACCGAAATCGGCTGTATGGTAGACCACAAGCTTGTATCTTTCGTCACGGTACATTGTGGCATATGTCGGCGGCATCGTGTCCGCCTTATTAGAATCGCAATACTCGGAACGGACAAACTTACGCGGGCTGTACTCACTGTCCGGACTGTTGCTGAGCAGAGGAACAAGTGAATGACCGTGTACATCCGTGAAGGATATTCCGCACAGCTCGGCGATCGTAGGCGCAATATCGGTAAGCTCGGCAAGCGTATCCGTGACAAATCCGCTGCGCACCGTTCCCGGCATCGAGAAGATGAGCGGCACACGCACAGCACCGTCGTAAAAACGGCACCCCTTGAGGCAAAGCCCGTGATCTCCCAGCATCTCGCCGTGATCCGAGGTATAAATGACAAGCGTATTCTCACGCAGACCGAGCCGGTCAAGCGCGTCAAGTATCCAACCGACGTGCATGTCAACTATCTCGCACATTCCGTAATATGACGCCTTTTTACGGCGCACGTCGTAGTCCGGCGCTTTAGGGGGGCGGGTCTGGTGCTTTACGTTTTTAAGCACCTCACCAAGGTAAAAGTCATAATCGCTGAAAACAGGTTCTGGCAGATCACGCGACAGATATTTTTCAACATATTCTTTCGGAGCATCGTAAGGCGGATGAGGGTCAAACCAGTTTACAGACAGCATCCACGGTTCGTCGCGGTGGCGCTCCATAAAGCTTATTGCTTCATGAGCGCACCACGCTGTCTGACGCAGATCGACCGGAGCATCGTCCCGATACCAGTAGTAATCATGCTTGCCGTCGTTTGTAAACAAAGACTGCCACGAAATGCCCTGCCCGTCAAGCCACTCACGGTAGGCACTGCAACCGTTCTCAAGGTCGTGACCCGAACCGAGGCTGTATATAAATTCGGAGTATCCGTCATCGCCTCTGCGCTCCGCTCCTCCCCACGCGGTGGTGATATGCAGCTTGCCTATGTTACCGCAGCAATACCCCGCGTCGGCAAGAGCTTTGGTGATCAGAGTACAATGCTCCGGCAGATTGGTACCGCCAAGTATATTTGAGTTTATCGCCGAGGGATATTTTCCGCTCAGAAAGCTGGCGCGGCTGGGCGTGCAGACCGGATTCTGTGCGTATGCACAGGTAAGCGCTGTCCCTTCGGAGCACAGCCTGTCAAGGTTCGGCGTGTCTATGTAGCTGTTGCCGAGCGCATGGATTGTATCCCAGCGCTGTTGGTCGGAACAAAGCCATAAAATATTCGGCGATCCGGGCATTGGTTCAATTACCTTCCTTATTTATTCATTTAACGGTGGATATCATTCCGACCATATACAATCCGGTCGCATAACCCGCAGTCATGCGCATATGAGCGCGCTCCAGACATTACACGGCGGCGTATATCGCTTATCTTTTTTTCAATCTTCCCAGAACCTTGCCGGCACAGGATATCTCGGAGAAGTCCTTGAGGAGTATTTTCCCGTAATCGGGATTGAGAGAGATCAGGCAATCCCCGCCGAAGATCTTGAAATATCCGTTTCCGTCCAAAATATAAATGCAGGGCTCTCCGACTTCGACAGCGTCGCAGTTCTGAACCAGAAGCACATCGCCGTTGTGATATTTCGGCTCCATACTGCTGCCGCTGATCCTGAGGGCGAAATCCGCTCCGTCTGTCTTGCGGTCACGCGGTATGGTTATATACTCCGCGCTTTCTCCGTCAAGATATTCGCCCGGACCTGCCGACACGGGAAGATCGTAAAGCGGTATCTCGCGCTTTCCGCCAAGCGCCCCGGTCGCTTCGCCGTAGCGGCGGCGGACTGTATTTTTGCTCTTGATGAAAGCGGGTTCGGGGGTGGCAGGAGATGTATAGACGGCATGGCTTATGCGCTCCGCCTCCTTACCGAGCACCAGAAGCACCAGCTCGCGCCCGTGAGCGTCAAGCCGGCGATAATCCTCGATAAGCTTTATTTCTCCCATGTCGAGAGTATAGTTATTTGTATTCTCCGGCTGACCGCTTATAATGTAATCAAGCGAGCAGTCAAGCGCGTTGCAGACGGCTATAATATTCGAAAGCTTAACGGAATCGGATATGCCTGCAAGAAATTTGCTCAGCGTTCCGAGCGGGATCCCCGTCATCCGGGAGAGCTGTTCGTTTGTTATCTTTTTTTCTGATTTCAGGTTTTTTATACGTTCAAGATAGTTTTCTTCCATAATTGAAATCAAACCTCCGTGCAAGTTATCTTACGACGGTCTAATTATAGCACACATTTTCCGTTTTGTAAATACCTTTTTCAAAATATTTTCCGTTTTTGATATTTTACTATTGACAAGTTGCTTTTCGTGTGCTATAATAACGCCAGAATGATTCCGATAATGGAATTTTGGAGGTTGGCAATGAATAAATGCTTCAATGAATATCCCGTATACCGCAACCGCAGATATGTATCTTCATACTCACGCCGCACGCGCTCACGCAGCACCGCGCGCGACCTTTACGAGCGCGCCCTCAGTGTATGCGAAAGCATTGTTGCATTCTTTGAAAACTCGCTTGTGCGGCTTGCCATAAGGATAGTCGCACTGTCTGCGGCGTTCATAGGCTTCTTCATGCTCGTTGCCGCCGCCGAGGCAGGCAGCATAGGCTTTGCCACCGGAGTGTTATCCGCTCTCGGAGTTGTCGCCGCGTCCGCTTTCGCGCTGCGCATATAACGTATATAAGCATATAAATTCGGAAGCGCATTTCCCGCAGTTCGCTTCACTTCATTAATTTTATTACTGCGTCGGCAAGTATGCGAGCGGAGCGCAGACCGCGCGATGCGGAAAGGCTTCCGTCAAGCTCGGCGTGCAAGGAAATCACTCTCAGATCCTGATTATACCTTCCGCCGTCAACGGTAACACTGCCGCTGTATGTATCCAGCTCATCGTTGACCATTGCGGCAAGCGCGGCATTCATCTGCCATCCGGCGTCATCCTCTCCGCTCCCTGCCGCGCCGACAAGCAGACCGGGGCTGTCGCCGGTGTGAACGTCGATCACAAGTGCAAAGCTGCCGCTGTTCAGCATTCCGCTTATCGCCTCGCGCGCTCTCGCATATGAGCCGAGTCGCCCGGGCGTGTCAAAATCCCCCGTACACTGAGCTGTGTACACCCCCGCCGCCTCAAGCGCCTGACAAAGAGCCGCCGCAGCGTCTTTGACCGACGTGCCGTCGGAAAAGCATTCCGACGGATGTGTGCACACCACCAGAACGCCACCTTTTTTCAGACCTGAGCTGACAGCCGTCCCCCACATCTCCACCAATGCGTCAAGGCTGATGTCAAACCCGGTTTTGTTTATAAGGCCAGTGTGATCCGTCTGAGAGCCGACATCGGTCGTTACCGCAGTCTGTTCGTTGCCTTCATCCGTGCTTTCCGCCGGAGTCTCTCCGTGCTCGGCCGGAGCTGTGGTGACAGCTTCGTCTCCCGCCGCAGTGACATCATTGGTAGCCTTTGTGGCTTCCCCTGTCATTTCTTCCGGTGTGTAAGCTGTGATCTCGGGAGTGCTGCCGAAAAGCAGATTCCCGGCAAATCCACCTGCGGCTTCACGCGGATCTCCGCCCATACCCGTCACAACAGTACAGGCAAGAGCCGTGAAAGAGGTCGTAAGAAGTAATACAGTCAAGACAAGAGTAATAAGCGAAGATTTGTTTTTTGTCGGCGGTACGGTGCTTTCAGCCGTGCCGCCCTCATATTTTACCGGGAGTCTGCTCGGCTTTCCGCTGCCTGGAGCTTTCTTTTCGCCGTACTCACCGAAAATATCCACTCGCTCCTTGCCGATGCTCTTTTTCCCTTCCGCATTTTCATCAGCGTCAAGGTGATCTTTGCCATATCCGTACACCTGCTCTTTCATTGATTTGGCACCTCCGTTTTTTAAAATGATATGACGGAGGCATCCGGATTATGCGGTGCGGTCTATCCGCCGCCGAATACGCCTTCAATTGCTCCTGCAATTATTTTTGCCGCCTGTTTGGTTATTATATCGCTCTCACGCGGACTCACAAAAAAACTTTTTCCGTTTTCAAGCACCTCGCGCAGTGACGGCGGAAGCTCGTCCTCCGCGTCCGCTCCGGTCATTCCCGCTTTCTGAAGTGCTTCCCATACAAGAGTCGAGGAATCGACCACAGTCGGAACGCCTATCGAGATCACCGGAACACCGAGAGTCGCTCGCGTCAGCGCCTGCCTTTCGTTTCCCACGCCCGAACCGGGCGTTATTCCCGCGTCCGAGAGCTGAACCGTCCGTCCCAGCCTTTCGCACGAGCGCGCCGCAAGCGCATCAACCGCAACTACAAGATCAGGATTTGCCGCTCTTACTGCACCGCGAAGCAGTTCGGCGCTCTCTATCCCGGTCTGCCCGAGAACTCCGGGAGCTACTACCGATATCGCCGAGCAACCGAGCGCACCGTAAATTCCGGCTTCCAGCTCACGCAGATGCCGTGTTGCGGAGATCATGGCGGCTGACTCCGGACCTACTGCATCGGCTGTCATCGCAGAGTTTCCAAGACCTGCTATCAGCACGCCGAATCCCGAATCTATTTTACGTCCGCAAAGCGATTCGCAAAGCTGTCTCAGCTCATTTTTCAGTATTCCCGAAAAAGCCTCTGCCGAAAGCTCGTCAAACTCCGCAAAGCTCCTGCCGGACACCGCGGTGATGTAATTTCCGCGTCTTCTGCCCAATCGCTCGGCGGCGGCACGTGTCACTATCCTCATTCTTGTCACAGATACGTCCACCGACGCAGCATTTATGCTCTCCTCACTGCATATAACGCCGGCACTGCCGTCCCAGGACTCGCAGGCAAGGTCGGTCCGCGCGAATTCCTGCTTTTGCCTTGTTTTGCCCCCGCGTCGGTTTACAGCACAGTTTTTTTCGCTATCGCTCATAGGATCACTTCCTGATTTATTTCGTTATCCGGCACCATCCGGATTATTAGTATATGTTTTTTTCAAAAAACTATTGATACCAAACGTTTTTGCACCATAAAAATGCTGATTTTATTAAGAAGTCGGCGCTCACATGGTCAAAATGAACAATTTTTGACGTCCGGATTGTGCAATCCGCCGAACATTCAAAGAGTTCGGAATCTCCATTGAAATTTTCGGTATTTGGTGATATAATATAGTGAATCAATACGTTCCGAGTTTTGATTTTTAACATGAGGAGGATTACACAAAAATGACAAAACGGCTATTGGCTGTACTTCTCTGCCTGGTCACTGTAACGACCTTACTTGCATCCTGCCACGATTCAAAGATCGACGGCAAGGATATCAAGGGTGCAGAAATCACTATGTATCTCACTGATATGATTTACGACCTTGACCCCGCCGTCGCATACAACAACGCATCGGCGCTTAAGGTGTGCGGGCTTCTGTTCGATACGCTTTTCGCGCTTGATTCGAACGGTAAGGTTACGCCCTCCATCGTTGATACATATACATACACCAAGGACGACAACAAAAAAGAATACACCATGATGCTCTACTTCAAGAGCAACAACTGCTGGTCTGACGGAACACCCATTTCTGCCCAGGATGCAGTGTTTACCTGGAAGCGCCTGCTTGATTACGAAGCGAGCTTTGAGGCGGCGTCCCTGCTTTATGAGATCAAAAACGCCAAGCGCGCCAAAGAAGGCGACTGCTCGATCGACGACATCGGTATTTACGCTGTCGACGAGTTGGTTCTTGAGATAAAGTTTGAGAGAGACATTAATGTTGACGAGTTCCTTCTCAACCTGACAAGCATTGCTCTTGCTCCGCTGCGCGAGGATATCGTGACCCGCAACGTGGACTGGGCGAAGAAGCCGGCTACTATCGTGTGCAGCGGTCCTTTCAAGCTATACCGCGTAAACTACGGTACAAAGGACAGCACCCAGGCTGCAATGTATCTTGAAAGAAACCCCTACTACCGCCGCAACTACGAAAAGGATTATCTCGATAAGTCGGTAACTCCCTACCGTCTGATCATTGATTTCTCAATGACGGCTGAGGAACAGCTTGAAGCATTTGCCGCGGGTGAAATATTCTATGTGGGAAACATCGCGCTTTCCGCTAGGTCCAACTATCTCGACTCCGCCAAGGTCAGCAACGGGCTTTCCACGCACACATATTACCTGAACCAGAACGCTGATATTGCAAAGTCCGACGGAACAACAGAAAAGCTGTTTGCAAACAAGGAAGTTCGTCTTGCACTTTCGGCGGCGATAGACCGTCAGGCGCTTGCAAATCTCGTTGTCTTTGCCGAGGCAGCGACAGCTCTTGTTCCTTCCGGAGTATTTGAAGGCGCAAGTCCGAAAACCACCTTCCGCAGCGTAGGCGGAAACATCCTTTCCACCGCAGCAGACACCGCCGCCGCACAGAGCCATATCAGCGCCGCCGGAATCAACCCCTCTGACTACACCTTCTCCATCACCGTCCGTGCCGAAAACGCAGTACATTGCGCGATCGCAGATGCGGTATGCGAAGCATGGAAGGTACTCGGATTCAACGTTTCCGTAAATGCTGTTTCCGCAATCGAGAACGACGATATGTATAACGGTGAAGTAGCAACTGATATCAACGACGATATCTTCAACGAGAAATTTGCCACTAACGATTACGATGTTATCGCCATAGACTATGTTGCATATTCAGCCAATCCGTATTCAATGCTTGCCCCCTTTGCATTCGGTTACACCGGCGAAAAGCTGACGCTTGAAAAGCCCGAGGACTCCTTCGACTACAATTATATACTCAATCCTCACAAGACCGGATATAACAACGAAGCCTATAATGCAATTTTCGATCAGGTTTCCGCAACCACTGATATCGCCGCCCGCAGCGAGCTTTATCATCAGGCGGAAAAGCTTCTGCTTGAGGATATGCCTGTAATTCCCGTAATCTTCAATCAGGATGCTTACCTCTGCTCAAAGGATCTGAGCAACGTCAAGAGCAGCTATTACGCATTCCGCATCTTTACCACGACCAAGCAGAAGAATTACACGAAATACATTACAACATCTTCTCAGGTTGAGACCGAAAGCACCGAAGAAGGATAAAAAGCACATACAAATCATCTTGCAACGTGATTCAAACAGTGCCCCGCCG
>DPGK01000004.1:139717-141443 GCA_003523225.1 Clostridiales bacterium | reverse complement strand
CGGGGCACTGTTATATGCATTTCGCCATAATTTAAGGAAAGTCATTGACTTTTGCGTTTGTCATGTGATATAATGATAAAGCATAAACCACTTGTTTGGTTAATCAAAAAACGTTTACAGTTCGGGAGGTATCCACTAATGAAAAAGCGTAAAACCATAACGCGCATTTTGTCTCTTGTGTCGGCGATGTTGCTGGTTCTGTCGCTTGCAGCATGCGTTGACAAGCCTTCGCAGGGCGGAGAAACCACAACAGATGTAGCGGCAACAGTAAACACTGATGTCGATGAAACAACATCTTCCTTTGTTCAGGACAGTGTACCGGATATGAATCTTGGTACCACAATAGGTGTTCTTGCATGGAACGACGTTGAACACTTTGAGTTTAACGACGAGCTCGGAGTTGAAAAATCGGTGAGCGATCTGGTACTTAACAGACTTGCCTCTCGTCTTGACACTGTTCAAAAACGTCTCGGCATCGGGATCGAGTTCATCGGCATTCCGGGAGATGCCGGTAACCTTGCCAACTGGAATGCTTATGTTGAAAAAGCAATGCAGGGCGGCGACAAGAGCTTTGATGTTATCGCAGGCTATTCCCTTTCTGTCGCAAAAAATGCCGCATCCGGATTCCTTTACAATCTGCTTGACTCTGAATGTACATATCTGGACTTTGACAACCCCTGGTGGTCTGACCTCCTTGTCAAGGAAGCAACTGTAAACGGAAAAATGTTCTTTGCATCGGGCGATATATCCAGAAACGCGCTTGAGATGATGTATGTCTGCTATGCCAACACCACTCTGCTTACCGACTACAACCTTGAAAATCCCCAAAACTATGTTGCCTCCGGCGAATGGACATATGAAAAGTTCATCTCGATGTGCGAAGGCCTTTACAAGGATCTTGACAGCTCCGGTTCAAAGACCTGCACAAGCACAGAGGGCGACCAGTTCGGATATATCACTTCCGGCATTCATGTTGACCCTTGGTTCTACGGTTCGGGCGCAACCATCTGCGATAAGGACGCTGACGGAGCATTGATACCCGCCGAATCCTTCGCCGGAGAGCGCGTAATGAACACCGTAAGCATGCTCAACAAGTTCCTTTGGGATACCGACGACGGTATGTACACCTCCTCCGTTACTCACCAGCGCGCTTTCGGACAGGGCAGAAGCCTGTTCATGATGGATCGCGCACGTGTTTCCCACAAGGTGCTCAAAGCCGAATACGAGGTCGACTATGTAATTCTTCCCTGCCCCAAATATGACGCTGACCAGGAGAAATACATAACCGTTATGGGCAACCCCTTCACTCTGTATGCAATCAGAGCGGATGCCGAAAGCCCTGAAAACGCCTCCGCCTTCATCGAGTGCATGGCATCCGAGGGCTATCGTCAGATCACTCCTGCAGTATTTGAGCTTCAGCTTAAGACCAGATACGTTGACGACCCCATATCCAGTCAGATGTATGACCTTATCAGAGAAAACCTTACATTTGACCTTGGTCGTATCTTCTCTGACTCACTTATAAAACAGTCCAACTTCAGAGACGCTATCAAGAACAATACAAGAAACTGGTCCACTGCTGCTACGATAGCGTCCAAGCTTCTCAAGACAAAAATAAACGAACTCATGAAGATCTTCGAGTAATATTCTTTTGATGAATGCTTTCATTTATATAGTCACCGTGATCAGGGGGCATATAAGGAAAAATTCGTTAAAATCCATCCGG
>DPGK01000004.1:0-139484 GCA_003523225.1 Clostridiales bacterium | reverse complement strand
GCCGCATGTACTTGCGGCAGCCCGGAATTCATATTTATATATTTTTTTACTCTGTTATATCAGTGCCGCGATCCGGGTTGCTTTCCGCCGCCGGGCATTCCGCCCACGCCCCCGGAGCTTCCGTATATTCCGGAAGTCATGTTTACAGTAGCAATTACAGTACCTCCGCTTCCGGTGGTATTCGTGGCGCATCCGTTTTCGTCAGCACCCGAAACCGTCATTCCGACAATCGCGGTATAGCTGTTTCCGCTCTGTATCTCCGGAGCAGTGACCACAGCACAGTTATAGGCTTTTGTTGGCGTAAACGACACTATGACCTTTCCGTTCTCATCGCACAGCGCAAACGGAGTGCCCGCATTTTGTGAGTTAAAGGTAATAAGCATCGAGCCCTGATTTTCTGCCGAGCTGAAGTTCTGCGCCATGCCCGAGCTGCCGAGCGCAACTACAACTCCACCCGTCACCTTAGCAGAAGAATCATAGTCAAACGCTCCATTTCCGCTGTTGGTTGAACCACTGACAAGTACCACTCCGCCGCTTACGCTAAGGCTTCCATTACTGTCGATCCCGTCTCCCGAAGCGTTCACAAGCACATATCCGCCGGATATTGTAATAATGCCGGTTGATGAACTGAACATTCCCTGCCCAGGTCTTCCGCCCAGACCTGACGAATCGTTTCCGCCCGAGGCATTGATACCGTCGTCGGAAGCCACCACGGAAAATTTACCGCCCGAAATACGTATATCCGAGCTTTCAATTCCCTCATAGCTCTTTGAGATCGTCACATTCCCACCTGATATAGAAAGCACGTCGTCTGCGTGCATACCGTCGTCTCCGGACAGGATCGCAAAGTCTCCGCCACTGATCTCAATAGTACCGTTCGAATGGCAGGAGTCGTCCGAAGAATCAATATTGAAGCTGCCGCCGCTGATCACGATTCCCGCAGTGGCTTTCAGTCCCTTGGCTGATTCACCGGAGGACGCCGTGCCGCCTGAAGTACTGCCCGGCAAAGCGCCCCAACCGCCCCATCCGGGGTTAAAGCTACCGTCGGACTTTGTAGAGGCATTGGCGCTTCCGCCGCCGGTTTTTATGGTGAATGAACCGTCATCAATTTTAAGCAGGGTCTCAGCCTGAATGCCGTCGTTTCCGGCAACGATATTAAGCGTACCTCCGCAGACATAAACATAACCGCGCGCGCTGTCCTCGTCATTATCGGAACGTATGCCGTCCGTCCCGGCATTGATAACGATGTCGCCGCCGGAGATCTTGACGCAATCCTTGCCGTTAAGTCCCACCTTGACAGATGTCACATTTATCTTGCCGTCAGTGATCACAAGGTCGTCCTTTGAAACTATCCCATGCTTGTAGTTGCCGTTCACGGTCAGACTTCCCGTGCCGTTGATGGTAAGATCCTCGCGGCTGAACAGCGCCGCATCAAGATTGGTGTCACCGTCAGTCGCGGTATAGCTTTCGCCGTCCGAAAGCGTGTTCACGCTGCCCGCGTCAAGAGTGATAAATACCTTGTCAGCCGAACCGATATAAAGTGCGGGACCGCTTGGATTGGTCAGCGACAAACCGCAAAGCACCAGCTGTATCTTGTCTTCTTTCCCGGCACTTACGGTAAGAGAGGCATCGGAGGCGCTGCCGGAAATAATATATGTCCCCGCGCCCGTTATCGTTACGCTTTTACCGTCAGCTGTTGCACCGTTGCCGGTGACGCTGCTCCCGGAGTCAGAAAAAACTATTTTTACAGCATCTCCCGCGCTGTAGCCGTCGTCCGAATCACGGTTTGAAAATGTAAAATCCATGTCCTTCACATCGGCGGATATCTCAGGTGTGCCTGCGTTTCCTGAATTCCCGGCGCTACCTGCATTGGTATTATTGCCTGAGCCGTCATTTCCTCCAATCATTGTGGAGCGGCAGGAGTACAGCACCAAAGAAAGTGCGAAAATAAGACAGACCGAAACTGCCAATGCCTTTATTTTTCTCAATTTCATTATAGTTCCTCGTTCCTTTCTTCCCCCTCAGAGAGAATTATTTCAAGATTACCGTTGCGACAGCGCAGCTCGTCAATAAAAGCCTTGCTGTTTGATGCGTTATTAAGCTCGACCTTATATTGCAGCTTATAGAGGCTGCCCATATTCGAGGTTTTTACCGAAGTCAGCTTAAAGTTTTTTGCGTATTTTTCAAAGATCTCGTCAAAAGCGCCGGAATAGTTGAGAGACTCCGGAACGGTTATGCGCAGATCCATCTGTCGCTCCTCTCTCAATGGGATCAAAGATATCAGCACCATTCCGAGAGCCAGGATGACAGAAAAGACCAGCGAAACATAAATATACCCGGCGGCGCACGCAAGTCCCGCGGTCATTGCAGCAAAGATCGAGACGATCTCTTTGGCTTTTCCTGCTGCAGAACGGAAACGTACAAGCGAAAATGCGCCCATTACAGCGACACCGGTTCCGATATTGCCGTTTACCATGATAATCACATTGGCAACAATAACGGGAAGCAGAATAAGGGACAGGAAGAAGCTCTTGGTTATGCGGTTCCGGAAGGAAGCCGCAAGCGCCGCAATGACACCGCACACAAGCGCTGCGAGGGTGCAGATGAAGTAGGACGCGGCGGTGAGTCCACTGTCTGTGACCGATGTGAAAATGTTAGGCATAAATATTTTCTCCTTTATTGATTTCCGACATTCCGGAAATATATATATCACGGTATGCAGTACCGTATTTTGAAAATGAGGATGGGAAAATTCTTTCGGAGTCAAGTGCATCAGCAAGCCACAGCGGCATTCCACCGCCGCTTTTCACCTCCAGCAGCACACTGCCGTGAGGCAGCAGTAATCTTCCGTCATTTCCCTCGGAAAGACTAAGCCTGTCGGCGCGGTAACGCACACCGGTATCAAACGTAAGTCTAAGATCCGGCTGACTGTCGGCAAAGAACGCCTCTCGCTCGTATGAGAGTATGACCGCCGGCTGAGGCTGCCCCCAGAAGCGCATGGCATAGTCAAGCTCGCGCATTATCTGCGAATCGCGCGGCTTATGCCCTGTCCTGATGTACTCTGTCGCTTCCGACAGCGTCATCGCCTCGCGGCGCTTGTAGACTACGCCGTCGAATTTCTTTTTTATCTCAAGAAAGACCCGGCTTTCACTGTTCGGTACACCGTATGAACGCAATCGCAGCTTTTCCTTGTAATTCCTTGCCTCTATGGACGAACGGACTATCCGGTGATCCGGCGTGTCAAGGTACGCACTGCATATTGTGCTTTTTCCATACTCGTCCGGAATCAGGTATTTCCCTATCCTGCCGATCAGACTGCGGTATTCCGCCGCAGACATCAGGTACTTTTTTTCCGTTCTCTTAAAGCTGATTATAAGCTCCGGCATTTTTTCTCACTCCTTTCCCGACGAAAATATTGTAAATTTCCGGTTTGATGGCGGTATGAAATAAATGTGAAAGGCAGACGAACATTTTTACTGTATTCTGAACATATTCAATTCAAAAAAGGGCTGCCGCACGTATGCGAACAGCCCAAATTCCCGTATTGATTTATTCAAACGTTTTCAACAGACCTGAACTGAGCGCCGTAAAGGTCAGCGTAAAATCCTCCGGCACTCATAAGCTCGTCGTGAGTTCCGCGCTCTATGATCTTACCGTCCTTCATGACCAGAATAAGGTCTGCGTTTTTAATGGTATTAAGGCGGTGCGCCACGATAAACGAGGTGCGTCCGCGCATAAGCTCGGCAAACGCTTTCTGAATCTTGATCTCGGTGCGCGTATCGATCGAGGAGGTAGCCTCATCAAGTATAAGCATAGGCGGAAGCGCGAGCATAACGCGTGAAATGCACAAAAGCTGCTTCTGCCCCTGGGAAAGCTGAGAGCCATCCTCGCTGAGCACCGTGTCATATCCCTGCGGTAACCGCTTTATAAAGGAATGAGCATGAGAGGCGCGCGCGGCAGCTTCTATCTCGGCGTCAGTCGCATCAGGCTTGCCCATTGCAATATTTTCACGCACCGTGCCCGACTTTAGCCATGTGTCCTGAAGCACCATGCCGAAGGACGCGCGAAGGCTTCCGCGTGTAATATTGCGTATGCTCCGTCCGTCAACGGTTATCGTTCCGGCGTCCGTCTCGTAAAACCGCATGAAAAGATTGATAAGGGTCGTCTTACCGCATCCGGTAGGTCCTACGACCGCAACGCGCATTCCCTGTTTTACGTCAAAGTCAATGCCGGACATAAAGGGCTTGTCGGTGTACGAAAATCCGACGTTGTCAGCACGTATCGCGCCCTTGACCTTAGCGGGATCGATGTCAACGGCGTCAGGTGCATCACTTGGCTCATCCGGAGTATCCAGAAGCTCAAAAACGCGTGAAGCGCAAGCCAGTGCGCTTTGCAGCTCCGCTATGACGCCCGAAAGCTCGTTGAATGGCTTGGCATAGCTGTGCGCGTAATAAAGCAGGCAGGATATCTCTCCGGCAGTCACAAGCGGATTTGCCACAGCCATAAGTCCGCCCGCAAGAGCAACGCCGCAGTAGACGAGGGAGTTTACAAATCGCGTCGCAGGATTGGTTATAGAGGAATAAAACACAGCGCGGGTAGCCGTCCTGCGGTATTCCTCATTGAGTTTTTCAAAATCCTCAGACAGCGCATTCTCGCGTGAATACGCCTTCACAACGCCCATTCCGGCGACGCTCTCATCAATGATCGCCGTCTGGCGCGCCGCAAGCACCGACTGCTCACGGAAAAGCGAGAAGGTGCGCTTGGCAATAAACCCGGCGACAAGCATTGAAAGCGGCGTCAGCAGCGCCACAACAAGTGCAACCTTGTAGTTTATCACAAGCATGAATACAAGTGTCACGATAATTGAAAGCACGCTTGAATAAAGCTCGGTGATGCCTGTAAGCAGTCCCTCTGACATACGGTCAACGTCGGCGATCATGCGGCTGAGGGTGTCACCCGTTCTGTGTGAATCAAGGTACGAAAGCGGCAGTCTTTCTATCTTACGGATGCAGTCGGCGCGTATGTCGCGCGTGACGGCGGCGCTGAGGCGTGTCCCGGCAATACGGACCAGCCAGTCAAACAGTGCGCTCAGTACGGCAAGCAGCGGGATAACGGAAAGTATCTTCAGGATTCCCGGCATATCGACCTGTCCCTTGCCCAAAGCAAGGTCGATGGCATCTCCGACCAACACCGGAATAAAATGCGCCGCGACTATTGAAACTGCGGCAAGCAGAAGCGCCCCCGCCGCAACAGGAAGGAGCGGCTTGCAGTATTTAAGCAGGCGAACCAGAGTGCGGTTGCGTTCCTCTGCGGACAGCTTTTTCTTTTCAGCCATTGACCCTTACCTCCTTCACACCTGCGTCACTTGTGTCCCCGTCTCCGTACTGAGAACGGTATATTTCACGATAAGTCTCGCATCCCTCAAGAAGCTCGGAGTGAGTTCCTATACCGACCGCCTTTCCGTCGTCAAGCACGATAATTTTATCGGCGTTTATCACCGACACGGGGCGCTGGGTGACGATAAAGGTCGCGGGACGTGATTTCATGGCGGCAATATTGCTGCGCAGCTTAAGGTCGGTAGCATAGTCCAGTGCCGAAAAGCTGTCGTCAAGTATCAGTATGCGCGGCTTGCGTATCAGCGCGCGGGCAATTGTAAGCCGCTGACGCTGACCTCCGGAAAAGTTCCTTCCTCCCTGCTCGACCGGTGCGTCAAAGGAATCGCCATGACTTTTTTCCTTTACAAAGTCAAGTGCACACGCGGCGTCAAGAGCTTCTCGGATCTCGGCGTCATCTGCGTCAGGCTTGCCCCACAGCAGGTTGCTGCGCACCGTTCCCGAAAACATAAGAGCCGACTGCGGTACGACCGCGATCTTTGAGCGCAGGGCACGCGGGGAATAATCGGCGGCATCAACTCCGTCTATCAGAACCTTGCCGGCTGTCGGCTCGTAAAATCCCGGGATCAGGTTTATAAGCGTGGATTTGCCGGAGCCTGTGCCGCCGAGGATTCCGACCGTCTCACCCGGCATCACCTTGAAGGATACTGATTCAAGAGAATCTGCGCCTGCGCCGCGGTATCCGAAAGAAACATCGCAAAATTCCACTGCTGGAGCGCCGGGAACGGCTGCGGGCGCAGGAGCATCGGAGGAGTCCTCGGAAGGAAGATCAAGAGCATCCGAAATACGACGCGCACACGCCGCGGCTTTTGAAAGAGTCACGATAAGATTTGCGAGCTTGACAAGCTCGGTAAGGATCTGCGCCATGTAATTGTAAAGCGCAATAAGCTCGCCCTGAGTCAGTCTGCCGGAATCCACGGCGGGCGCGCCGCTGCGCACCAGCACAATTATACCGATGTTGACAATAACGTAGGTCAGCGGATTGAGCAGCGCCGAGATCCTGCCCGCAAACAGCGACGAACGGGTATACTGCGCGTTCTGCTCGTCAAAAGCCTCAACCTCCTCCGACTCATGACGGAAAGCGCGTATCACCCTCGCGCCGCGCAGATTGTCTCTGGCTATGCGGGTAAGTCCGTCAAGCTTTGACTGTACCTTTGCATAAAGCGGAATTCCGGACAGTATAAGTGCAAAAATAACAGCGGCAAGCACCGGGACAAGTGCGCAGAAAATAAGCGCGAGCCTTGAATCAATGGTAAACGCCATTATCACCGAGCCAAACACGATAAAGGGCGAGCGCAGAAGCAGCCGCAGACCGAGGTTTATTCCGCTTTGCAGCTTGTCCGTGTCTGCTGTAAGGCGTGTTACAAGACCCGAAGCACCAGCGGCGTCCGCCTCGGAGCGCGGAAGCGACATCACATGACCGAAAAGCTCCTGACGCACGCGGCTTGCAAAGCCCACCGAGGCGCGGGCAGAAAAATACTGTGCCGTGATCGAAAATGCCAGCCCAACCGCGCCAAGCAGCGCCATAAGAGCACAGCAGCGAAGTATATACCCGTCGTCATGGCTGCCTATTCCGATGTCAATTATATTCTTGACTATCAGCGGGATCATCAGCTCAAGCAGTGCCTCAAGCAACTTGAAAAGAGGGGACAGCACACAGTCTCGCCGGTATCCCCTCATGTAACCTGAAAGTTTTTTCATTTTGTCGGTCGTCCTCTTATTAACCCGTAATTATCGATAGTAATTATATCATACAAGACTGAATTAATCAATAGCAATCTGATTTATTCGGCGCTTTTACATTCAACAATAGCACAAATTCAAAAAAGACCGGATCCTGTCGTAATAATGCCGCATGCGACCAAAAACAGTATTCGGTCACAATCAAAGCTCATCCCGCATAACAATAGATATTGCTGCGGGGAACGCACTTGTTTTCAAGACTTATGCCATGCTGCGGGAATCACCTTTTGGTGTATTAACCCGCGGCGGTCGGATGGAAGGTGAGCCTGACCTCAGATGCCTTACCCACCTTGCAGAGCTGTCCGCTGCCGCATACCGGCTCGCTGACTCCGGTGTGCTCGCTGTCCGAATACTCGTCAAACAAATTCATTTATTTGATTTCAACAGACATTTTGCACAACGATCCGCTAAAAAAAACCGATCTTCCGGGGCATTGCCGCAAAGAATCGGTAAAATGATATGATATCAGGGTAAACTCATATATCTGCATAAAAAAAGCACAAACGGTGACCGATCTGTGCGAGTTGGTATCATGAGCTTGATATTCCGCAAAAACCGGTGACCGCTGTGCATTCGGGGCAATCGCGCGATTGTCGCACAACTGTGAAGACATTATACACCAAAATGCGCCATTTGTAAATTATCAATTATGACGAATCTTAAGGTTATTTTTCGTGCAAATAATCCAATAGAGAAATTTGGCGGACAAAAAAGGTCGATAATTGTGCACAATTACAAGGACACAATGAAGGACAAACTGTATTTTTGGTATTGACAAAACGCACGGAATATGCTGTGCCATCGCCAAAGGCTTAAGACGCATGGTGTAAATTTCAAGTCCGGGGCTGGCTCACCCTAAGGCGCGCCAGCCCCATTCTCACTTTATTTCTGAGGCGTAATAAGCCCGTAGTCGCCGTCGCGGCGCTTATACACAACGCAGGTATCCCCGGTCTCGGAGTCATGGAAGACAAAGAACTCATGACCTAACAGATTCATTTGCAGTATAGCTTCCTCAACCGACATCGGCTTGAGCTGGAAGCTCTTACGGCGGATAACGAACTCGGTTGCCTCCGGCTCATCGGCAGGGGCACCGTCCGGAATCGCGGCACTCATGGCAAATGCGTCGGGACGCAGTCTCTTGGAAAGACGCGTCTTATTCCGGCGTATCTGACGGTCAATGGTGTCCGTGGCGCGGTCTATCGCGTTGCGGAAGGTCTCATCATCTGTTTCGCACCGGAAGAGCGTGCCGCCGGCGGAAATAGTGATCTCAATATTCTCGCGGTTACGTTTGCGGCTGAAGGTTACCGTGGCGTCAGGCTCATCGGTAAAATATCGGTCAAACTTTGCGAGCTTTTTGTCAAGCAAGGTCTTCATGTCCTCCGGGACGTTCATGTGTCTGCCGACAAATGTAATTTTCATCTGATCTACCTCCTGCATTTTCTGCAAAAGCTCCGTCTCCCGCCGCTTACAGCGGGATACCCCTTTTGCATCTTTATTATATCATATCTTTTGTGAAAAATAAATAGGCAATCGCATTTTTTCACTGAATAATTGTAAAAATTGTGCCAGCAGACACATTTCGTTCACATAAAGCGATTGCAGGGACTTTCAAAGAAGAATACAGATAAGTCCTCCGCTACCCTCGTTGATTATGCGCTCCAGAGTTTCCGACAGCTTCTGCCTTGCATCCTCGGGAATATGCTCAAGCTTCGAGCGCAGTCCGTCGTTGATAAGGTCATAAAGCGAGCGTCCGAACATATTTGACTGCCACACAGCCCCCGGAGCGCTCTCCATCTCCTGATGCAGATACTTTATCAGCTCCTCCGCCTGCTGCTCGCTGCCGACGATGGGATTTATCTCCGCCTCGATTCCGGCACGTATCATGTGGATTGACTCGGCACTTGCGCGCAGCTTCACGGCAAAGCCTCCCGCCTGACGCACCGTCTGCGGCTCTTCGAGCTTCAGCTCGCTTACGCCTGGCATAACTATTCCGTAGCCCTTTTCCTCAGCGTCTCCAAGCGCCTCGGCAATACGGTCGTATTTCCGTTTGACCTCCGAAAGCTCGCCCATGAGACGGAAAAGATCTGCCTCTCCTTTGATCTCGAATCCGCTCGACTCGCCCAGCACCGTGTAAAAAAGTCCGTCGGCAGCCTGAGCCTCAACCTCCGCGCATCCGGTTCCGAGGTCGATCCGGTTGATCCCGACACGTCCTATATATTCATTATCCGACAGCTTTGAAAACGCCGGAACGATATCGCCCGCCTTTTCTGCTGCCGCGGCACACTCACGCACCGAAGCCTCAATTGAAGCCCGTATGCGGTGGGAGGGTTCAAGCGCGCTTATCCACTCAGGCAGCTTTATTGCCACCTCGGTAACGGCAAATTCGTTCAGAACCATTGCAAGGATCTGCCTTATATCCTCCGCGTCAAGTTCAAGACAGCTGACAAGAGCCACAGGCACTCCGTATTTCGCCTCAAGAGAATGCCCCAGCTCGACAGATTCTGCTGCCTCCGGATGCGCCGAATTAAGTATTACGGCAAACGGCTTGCCTATCTCCCGCAATTCGGATACGACCCTTGCCTCCGCCTCCTCGTAAGCGGCACGCGGTATCTCACCTATACTGCCATCAGTGGTTACGACCATTCCGATAGTTGAATGCTCGCGTATGACCTTGCGCGTACCTTCCTCCGCTGCCTCAACAAACGGAACCGGCTCGTCGCTCCACGGCGTATGTACCATACGCGGACGGTCGTTTTCAATTGCCCCGAGCGCATCCGGAACAATATATCCGACGCAGTCTATCATACGTACCCTCAGAGTTCCGCCGTCCCCGAGAGTGATTGGTATCGCCTCATCCGGAATGAACTTCGGCTCGGTGGTCATTACCGTTTTTCCCGCCGCGCTTTGCGGAAGCTCGTCTCTGGCTCTGTCACGGCTGTATCCGCCGGTGATGTTGGGAAGAACCAGCTCCTCCATGAAGCGCTTGATAAAGGTGGATTTTCCGGTACGCACCGGCCCCACCACTCCGATGTAAATATCGCCGCCGGTGCGCTCGGCAATGTCGCGATATACGCTGTTCTGCTTATCTGACATGAAAAAATCCTCCGCCTTTTTGAACCTTACAGCTTGCGCGTAGCGCAAACCGTTTCATTGTTTTCAGTTTAATATATGAAAAAGGTGGAGGATTTATACTTATGTGTCGCGGCTTTTGCGAAGTCCGCGGCGTTTTTCAAGCAAGCTTACAGCTACGCCATAAGCCAATTGCGAAAAATAAAAGGCGATAAGCAGATATACAAACAGATTCCCGATGCAGCAGTAAAAAGACGCGCTGCCTGTTGTCAGCGTTCCGCAAAGAACGCCGTCCTCAAGCGGAGGCAAAGATCCCTTTACCCTTCCCTTCGAGTCTATGAGGGAGGATATTCCCGTATTTGCCGCACGCACCACAGGAAGCCCGGTCTCGATTGCGCGAAGCCTTGCCTGCTCGTTGTGCATATACACCGCCGCAGAATCAAGAAACCATGAGTCATTTGTCCCCAGCGCCAGTATTTGCGCGCCCTCGCGGGCTGATTCAAGGGCAAGCGTTTCGTAGATCGAGTCAAAACAGATAAGTCCGCCCACACATGTGCCGTCCGCAAGCGTCATAACAGCGGCAGATTTTCCCGCAACGATATCATACTCAAGCATGGCGATCTCGGCAAGCGGAGGTATCAGCACGCTGAGGAAGTCCCGCCACGGCATATATTCGCCAAAAGGAACAAGATGCCGCTTTGAGTAAAACGTATCGGACACACTGCCGTTGGGACATATCAGTATCAGCACGTTCTGCTGACCCTCTCCGCGACCGTCAAGGCAACCGATAATTATACTGACCCCGTACTCCCGTGCGATACTGCCAAATGTGTCAAGCGAGCCGCTGTCGTGCGTCATATCCCACGGAAAAGCGCTTTCGGGACACACAATAAGCTCGGCACCCGCCTCTGCCGCCTCGCATATAAGGCCTTTGTAAAGCTCAACCGTGTCATTTACGGTCAGCGTCCATTTTTCCCTTGAGGACACATTGCCCTGAATCGCTGCTGTCCGTATCTCAGTTCCCTCACTGCCGAAGCAAAAAGCTCCTGCGCCGTAAAGCAGATTTGAAAGCACCAGAACCAACGCCGTACACGTTCGGGCAACCGCCACGCGGCGCTCCGAAAGAGCCGCCTGCGCCATCAGAAAAGACACCGAGACTATCAGAAAGGTAACAAAGTAGCTTCCGAGCAAAGACGCGCTCTGAACAGTCAGCGATGAATCAAAGGCAAGCTGTCCCAGCGCCGCCCTTCCCCACGGAACGCCCATCCAGCCGATCGTCTCTACCCATTCAAACAGTGCAAAAAGAGCGCCTCCGGTGAACGGCATAAGCCACGGCAGACGTTTGGCGGCTTTTCCTCTTGCGGCAAGCACGAAAAGCACAAAAACAAACCCGCCCGCCAAAGAGGCAAGCAGTGGAAGTCCCACCCATGCTACCATGACCACAACAGCGGCGGAAGCACGGCTCATCCCGGTAAAATCCAGCGGATAAAATGCGAAAAACCAGTGGTAGACCACAAGGTATTCAGACATAAAAAACAAAAAGCCGTAGCGCCAGGAACGCAGGAACCGACGCGCCGTTCCTGTGTCATCCCCCGACATCGCGTAAAGCACCCACGCCGCCGGAACATACACCAGCCATTGCAGGAATGCCCCGACATATGTCGGGAAAGTTATACAAAGCCCCGCCAAAGCGCCGGACAGCGCAAGCATCAGTAAGCGCACGGGCGCCCGGCGGGGACGCAATATGTCAACTGAAATTTTTTTCATTTATAATTTTATTTTTGTCCGTCATAACCGAAATCGGCACAGAACCATACGCCCGAGGGCGGAATGGAAAATTCCCGACCGCACAGATCGGAAAGCACACCGCCTCCGTCGGAAAAATCAAAACTCAGGCGGTATGAGACCAAAGCCTGATATTTATATCCGGCACGCCTGTCATCCCGGTTGACTCCGTATTTGCCATCGCCGAGCAGGGGATGTCCGATGTGCGCCATATGGGCACGTATCTGGTGAGTCCTGCCCGTGAAAAGCTCAATTTCAAGCAGTGAGTCCCCGCCATGGACCGCAAGCACCCGGTATCCGGTCTTTATAGTCAGGTATCCCGGTGCGGGACGGTCAATAACATCAACGGTATTGGTCTTTTCGTTCTTGCGCAGATACGCCTCAAGCACGTCGCTTTTTTTCGGCATGACGCCGTGTACGGCGCATAGGTAGTATTTTTTCACCTCGCGGTCGCGTATACGCTCGTCCATCTCGCGCAGAGCCGCGGCGTTTTTGGCGGCAATAACGACTCCTCCGGTATTTCGGTCAATACGGTTGCAGAAGGCGGGCGCAAAGGACTGCTCCGAATCCGGGTCGTACTCTCCCTTCTGACACAGATAGGCTTGCAGGTGCATAAGAAGTGTGTTGTCCCTGCCCTCATCGTCCTCGTGAACCAGAACGCCCGGACGCTTGTTTATTAAAATAATGTTTTCATCTTCAAAAACAATATCCAGCGCCGGCTTTATACGGTAAAGCGCGCCGCGGTCGCTCTCAGGGGATTCAAAGAACTCCTCGCGCAGAAAAAGCTGTACTTCATCCCCCTCGCAAAGCATATCATCCGGCTGGGCGCGACGGCGGTTGAGCTTTATTTTTTTGGTTCTTATCGACTTGTACATCAGCGATTTGGGCAGTCCCCTGACCGCCTTTGTCAGGAACTTATCCAGCCTCTGACCCGCGTCATTTTTGCCAACAGTCAGAATTTTCATTAATTATGGGGACAGGCGGACAATGTGCCCGCCTGTTTATATCCTTTTATTATTTTGTGCCGAAAATGCGGTCTCCCGCGTCGCCGAGGCCGGGGACGATATAGGCGTGATCGTTAAGGCATTCGTCAAGAGCGGCAATGAAAATGTCAACGTCAGGATGCTCCTCCTGAACTCTCTTGACACCTTCGGGAGCACCTACAAGAGCCATAAAGCGTATGTTGCGGCAGCCGTGCTTTTTGAGCATGGTAAGCGCGTCACAGGCGGAGCCTCCGGTGGCAAGCATCGGGTCAACAAGAATAACTATTCTGTCTTCAATATCGCTCGGAAGCTTGCAGTAATACTCAACGGGGTTGTGTGTTTCGGGGTCGCGGTAAAGACCGATGTGCCCGACCTTGGCAACAGGCACCAATTCAAGAAGACCGTCCACCATACCGAGTCCTGCGCGAAGGATCGGAACCACGGCGAGCTTTTTGCCCGAGATCATCTTTGCCTTCATTTTCGTGATAGGGGTTTCAATTGTAACGTCCTCAAGCGGGAGGTCGCGGGTCAGCTCGTAGCCCATAAGCATCGCAATCTCGCCCAAAAGTTCACGGAAATCCTTTGAACCGGTTTTTTTGTTTCTCATGATCGAGAGCTTGTGGGTGATGAGAGGATGGTCGATAACATGTACAGTGCTCATTCTTGCTGCTCCTTAGCATTTATAATTTAATACATTATACTCTTTCTTGTGACGGATTTCAAGAGGATTTGACAAATAAATTGATTTTGTCGCAAGAACCGAGGAACAGCCCTGCCGCAAAAGCGGGAATAACCCGGATCAGGCGACATGTATCATCACTTTTTGGAAAGACGCGCAGTCTTTTCGTAAGCGGCTACCACTGCATCGGTAACGGCGGAACGGAAAGCGCGGTTTTCAAGCAAACGCACCCCCTCGATGGTCGTACCTCCGGGGCTGCACACAGCATCCTTAAGCTCTCCGGGATGAGCACCGCTCTCCCGCGCCAGCGATGCCGCACCCAACACGGTCTGTATCGCCGCCTCGCGTGCGACGGCGCGCGGCAAGCCTGCGGCTACGCCGCCGTCAGCCAGCGCGTCGATGAACATATAAACAAACGCAGGACCGCAGCCCGACAGGGCTCCGGCTGCGTCAATAAGTCCCTCGGGAAGCTCAGATAGCCTTCCCGCCTTGCTCATTATCCGCGCAAAGCTTTCGCGCGCCGCATCATCAACTCCTGCACCGGCGCACCAGAATATCATTCCTTCTCCCACCGAGACCGGCGTGTTCGGCATAATGCGGATAGCGGGCAGACCCGGGAAAAGCATTCCAAAGCGTTCAAGCGACACACCCGCCGCCATAGTGACCGCAAGCGGTACCCTTCCGGAGTCAATGCGTTTTTTAAGAGCCGGCATTACCTCCGCAGCAAGCGACTCAAGCCCCTGCGGCTTGACTCCGAAAAAAACCGTGTCGCAAATCGCAAACAGCTCGTCAAGAGCTACGACCGTGCCTCCGGTCTTCCCTGCCGCCTCAGCCGCCTTTTCCGCACTGCGGTCGCACAGATAAATACTGTCCTCCTTCCCCGCAGCGCGTGACACGGCGTCAGCAAGTGCGCCGCCCATATTTCCTGTTCCGATAAATCCTGTTTTCATATTTACATCCGTTCCTTTGATTGTATGCTGTATCCTGCGCACAGCAGGCGCTCCGTGCTTCAGACTCTTATCTGTCCCGTACCGGTAATTACATATTTATAGCTTGTCAACTCGCAAAGTCCCATCGGACCGCGCGGAGGCAGCTTTTGAGTGGATATCCCCATCTCACATCCCAGCCCGAACTCACCGCCGTCGGTAAAACGGGTGGATGCGTTGACATACACTGCAGCGCTGTCCACCATCCGCACAAACTTTGCGGCAGCCGCCTCGTCAGCGGTAACAATTGCGTCGGAGTGGTGAGTTGAATGGCGCGCGATATGCCCGATAGCCTCGTCAATGCTCCCGACTATCCCAATCGCGAGGATATAGTCGAGGAATTCGGTATCAAAGTCCTTATCCTGTGCCGGGACAGTGCGCGTTATCTTAGCCGCCGTGCTGTCGCATCTCAGCTCCACGGGGACTTCCCCGCGCGCAGCGCGGTCGTCGCACAGACGTTTTTGCAGCATAGGCAGGAATTCATCCTTGATATCCTTGTGTATCAGCACCGCTTCTGCGGCGTTGCAGACGGAAGGGCGCGAGGTCTTAGCGTTTTCAATAATAGACAGCGCCATCTCAAGGTCTGCCGCCCTGTCAACATAAATATGGCATATTCCGGTTCCGGTCTCGACAACGGGAACTTTTGCGTTTTCGACGCAAGCGCGTATAAGCCCTGCGCCACCGCGAGGAATGAGCAGATCGACAAGACCTACCGCCTCCATAAGCTCACGCGCACCGGCGCGTGTCGTGTCCTCAACAAGGCTTACAGCCCCGGCTGGAAGTCCGGCGGCGGCAAGGCCCTCTCTCAACGCCGACACAATTGCCGCGGCAGAGCGCGCCGCGTCGTGTCCGCACCGCAGTACACAGGCATTTCCGCTTTTAAGGGCAAGTGCCGCGGCGTCGGAGGTAACGTTGGGACGGCTTTCATATATTATCGCCACCACTCCGATGCTCACCGAGATCTTTGAGATCTTCAGCCCGTTGGGACGTGTGATCTCGGACAGCACCCTGCCGAGCGGGGACGGAAGCGCGGCGACGTCGCGTATTCCGTCGCACATTCCGTTGATCCTTTTGTCGTCAAGGCGAAGTCTGTCAAGCATCACGGGAGATATTTTTCCGCTCTCGCGCGCCTCCCTCATATCCTCCTCATTTGCGGCAAGAATGTCGCCGCGGCGGCGGTCAAGCGCCTCTGCCACGCAAAGGAGAGCCGCGTCAAGTGTATCTGTCCCGGCGGCGGAAAGCGCCGGAAGCGCGGCGCGTGCGCCGAGCAGTATTTCATGTGTCGTCATGTTTTTATTCCTGTTTTGCAAAAAATCTTGTGCCGACGCGTTTTCCCTCGGCAATATCATAAAGGTTTTCGGGACGCGATCCGTCACATATTATCATATCGCAGCCGGCATCGGTCGCTATCCTTGCCGCCGCGAGCTTTGTCGCCATTCCGCCCGTTCCCTGCGCTCCGCTCTCGCCGCCGAGAGAAAGCAGCTTGTCGTCAACGGTGTACACCTCCGGGATCAGCTTTGCTCCGGGGTCACGGTGCGGATCGGCGGTGAACAGACCCTCTATGTCGGACATAAGCACCAGAAGCGACGCACCGGCGCTGACCGCAACAAGTGCGGCAAGCGAATCGTTGTCTCCGATCTCAATTTCATCCGTCGCCACGGTGTCGTTTTCGTTGATTATCGGTATCACGCCAAGTGAGAGCAGCCGCTCCAGCGTGTTTGAAAAGTTACGGTGCCGTGTTCCCTGCCTGAAATCCTCGGCTGTAAGCAATATCTGCGCCACAGTGCGGTTGTATTCGGAAAACAGCTTATCGTATGTATACATAAGCTCGCACTGACCGACGGCGGCTGCCGCCTGCTTGCCCACGGTGTCGCGCGGGCGTGAACCGAGATTTAGCTTTCCGACTCCCATTCCCACAGCTCCGGAGGAGACTAATATCACCTCGTTGCCGGCGTTTTTAAGATCGGCAAGCACCTTGCAGAGTTCTTCTATCCGCCTGATATTAAGGCATCCGGTGGGATGCGTCAGAGTTGACGTCCCGACCTTTACAACAATTTTCATACAATTTCCTTCTTTTGATTATTGATCATTCGTTTGATTGGTGAGGCAAACCGTATTACGCTTTGCCCTGTTGTGTAAGCAGCAGATTATTTTCTGTAATACACATAATAAGCTATTACCGTCCGCTCGACGCCGCCATGCTCGGTATCCGGTCCGGTAAGCACTACGCCGTCCTTGGAGAGCAGTTCGGAGGCTGTCAGCTCGTCCACCGGACAGCGGAAGACCACGTTTGAGGAGGAGAACACTATCAGCTCGTCATCCCGCAGACTCATGCTGCCCTCTCTGCCTATCACCTCATCGACATTGTTTCGTCTTTCGGTGACGTATCGGATACGCTTCCCGCATATCCGCTCTGCCATTTCGCGGCGGTAGCGCGGGGAATCCGGATTTTTCGGCGCGGTCAGCCGTTTTATGAAATTTTTTAACATTTTTATTTTGTCTCCTCCGTAGCATCACAGGAAAACTGCGTGATAAAAGCAAATTCACAGGGCGCAACAGTATAATTGCCCTCTCCGCTTTTTCCGGAATAAAGCTCGCGCCAGCAGCCCTCGACCGACATCACCGCGTCGGTATCTCCGAGATTGGCGGCGACACGCACCCGGCTTATGCCGTCATCGGTCGCCTTTTCGCGGACAAATTCAATATATCCGCCCTCGGCACGCAGAATTTCAAACTCTCCGCGGTCAAACGCCGGCTCGCGACGAACCTCAGCCAGTCTTGCGTAATGACGGACCAGCTCATTTTCGGTGCGCTCGTCCCAGATCATCGGATAACGGCAGAAAGGATCGCCCAACCCCTCCATACCTCGCTCATCGCCGTAATAGACACAGGGAAAGCCATAGACAGAGTATTGAAGCGCCGATATCACACGCAAACGGCGCAATCCTGCGGCTCTTTCGGTATCTGACAGCCGCGTACCCTCGCGCTCGGCGTTTGAAAGCAGCTCCGCCTCCCGCGTTTTTTCTGGAGCACCGAGCAGATTCAGAACGCGCACAGTATCGTGAGTTCCGATAATATTCATAAGCACATCTGCCGCCTGTCGCGGATATGAGGAATATATCTCCTTAAGCTCATCGGCAAGAAAAGAAGCGTCGCCGTATTCGGCGTAAGTGAGCAGTGCGGAGCGCAGGGGATAATTCATCACGCTGTCAAGCTGACGACCCTGAAAATACGCCCGCCTCCTGCCGTATGAGATCTTGTCCGCGGCGTTCTCCCATACCTCTCCGATTATCGCCGCGTCAGAGGACACGCCCTTGACGCGCTCCCGGAGTGCCGAAAGAAAACCGTCGGGCAGCTCGTCGGCAACATCCAGCCGCCAACCGTCAGCGCCCATGCGGAGATATCTTTCACAAACTCCGCCCTCGCCGATGAAAAAGTCCCGGCAGGAGGGTTCATCAAGGTTGAGCTTGGGAAGGATCGGTATCCCCCACCAGCTTTCGTATTCCGGCTCCCCGCCGTCCTCGTCCGAGGGTGAGTTTCTGAAGAAAAACCACTTGCGGTAGGGCGAGGATACATCATCCCACGCACCGCCGCCATAGCGGTGATATTTGTCAAAATAAATGCTGTCATCCCCGGTGTGGTTAAAAACACCGTCAAGGATAACGCGTATCCCGGAGGCGTGAGCCGCCTCAAGCAGCGCTGAAAATGCCTCGTCGCCGCCGAACTCCGGGTCAACGTGCAGATAATCCGAGGCGTCGTACTTATGATTTGACGACGCAGTGAATATCGGAGAAAGGTATATCACGCTGACGCCCAGCGAGACAAGATAGGGCAGCTTTTCGCGCACGCCCCAGAGATTGCCCCCGAAAAACACATTGTTTTTAACCGGAGAGCCGGGACGCTCGCCGTATTGCGGCACTCCGTTCCGCCAATCGGGGTCAAGCACGGCGTCGTCGCGCAGCAGAGTGCGCCCCTCGCCGCGGCAGAAGCGGTCAACAAAAATATGATACATTACTCCGCCGCCGAGCCAGTCCGGAGTTGTAAAACCGTCCTCGTATACAAGCAGCCTGAATCTGCCGCAGCTGTGCGGCGTCAGGGTAAAATCAACATTGTTACGGGTGTCGGAGAAAAGCGTGTCCATGCCGCGCAGGAACAAAAATTCATAGAAATAAAGCCCCGCCGCTCCACTCCCGAAATCTCCGGGAGCAAGATCAAGCACATATTTGTCATATGTGTCTGCCTGACAGGAATAAGTAAAGGGCAGATCACTGTAACCGTCCCCGTTGCCTTCATCCGGAAAGATCCTCATTACCACCGCTGCCGCCCCCATTATCCGGGGTACGGCGGCGGTAAGTGTTACCCGCTCGCTGCTGCAAAGAGAACCGATATACGGACGTTCCCGCCCGTCAGCAGTGCGGCATACAAGTTTAACCTTTGGCACTGAAAGAGCGGCTGAAAGTCTGGGCAGCATAGCTATTTCCTTTCGCGGTCATTATTCGGTGGCTCTGCCTGCGAGACTGTGAATGTGCCATATGCGGTCCGCATACTCGGTAACTGCACGGTCGGCGGCAAAATGACCTGCCTTGGCAATATTCAGCAACGAACGGCGGTTCCATTCCGCGCGGTCGGCAAAGACGGCAAACGCCTGCTCCTGCGCCTGATGGTAGGACTCAAAATCGGCAAGGCACATATACGGGTCGGAAATTCCGTGTCCCGAGATCAGATACTGCACGATATCCGAGAAGGATTCTCCCGCAAAGCCCTTGTTAAGCCTGTCAACTATGCGGTGCAGGCGCTCGTTTCTCGCGTAGTAAAGCGCGGAATTGTAGCCGGACAGCCACAGCTCCTCGACCTCATTGCTGGTAAGACCGAAGATGAAGATGTTTTCCTTCCCCACTGCTTCAAGCATCTCGACGTTTGCTCCGTCAAGAGTACCGATGGTCAGCGCGCCGTTAAGCATCAGCTTCATACATCCGGTGCCCGACGCCTCCTTGCCGGCAAGCGAGAGCTGCTCGCTTATTTCAGCCGCGGGTATCAGCGCCTCGGCGGTGGTAACATCGTAGTTTTCAAGGAATACTACCTTGAGCTTGTCGCGTACTCCGGGCGTCTGCTCGATCTCACGCGAGAGCATACATATAAGCTGGATTATCCGCTTTGCCATCTGATATCCCGGTGCCGCCTTGGCTCCGAAAATATATGTGCGCGGGCGGACATCAAGATTCGGATCGTCGCAAAGCTCAAGATATATGCCTATAATATTGAGCACATTGAGAAGCTGACGCTTGTATTCATGCAGGCGCTTTATCTGAACGTCAAACACCGAATGTGTATCTATCGATACGCCGGTGCGCTTGCTGAAGAAGTTTGAAAAGTCCTTTTTGTTTTCGTGCTTGATGCTTCTCAGACGTTCAAGAACCGCACTGTCATCGGCATATTTGGCAAAGTCGGCAAGCTCCTCGGGATCCTTCCGGTATCCCGTTCCGATGCATTCGTCAAGCAGCGCGGCAAGCCGGGGATTTGAATAGCAAAGCCAGCGGCGGTGAGCCACTCCGTTTGTGACATTGGTGAATCTGTCCGGGTACATACGGTAAAAGCTCTTGAATATCGACTCGGTGAGTATCTGAGAATGCAGCTTCGACACGCCGTTTACCGAATGCGAGCCTATAACGGCGAGATTCGCCATATTTACCTGACCGTAGCTCAGCACGCTCATGCCTGAGATACGGTTCCAGTTGCCGGGGAAAGCGTCCCACGCCTCACGGCTGAAGCGCTCGTTTATTTCCTTTACTATCATGTGGATGCGCGGCAGCTTCAGTCCGAAGATATCCTCGTTCCACTTTTCAAGTGCCTCCGGCATTACGGTGTGATTGGTATAGGAGACGGTGCGGACGGTAATATCCCACGCCTTTTCCCACGGCAGGAAATACTCATCCATGAGTATACGCATAAGCTCGGGAATGACAAGCGCCGGGTGGGTGTCGTTGATGTGTATCGCCACCTTATCCGGCAGAGTCTCTATATTCCCGTAGACCGCCATATGGTCGCGTATAATATTCTGTACCGAAGCTGAGGTAAGGAAATACTGTTGAGTGAGACGAAGCATCTTACCCTCGGTGTGGTTATCCGACGGGTAAAGCACCTTTGAGATTATCTCGGCATTGTTGCTTTCCTCAAGCGCGCGGGTATACTGCCCCTGAGTGAAAAGACCCATATTGAAATTGCGCGTATCTCTCGCACGCCAGAGTCTCAGACGGCTGACACCCTCGGAGTCGCCGCCGGAGATCATCATATCATACGGAACGGCTTCGATCTCGTCGGCTCCCTCGTAAAGTATTTCAAGATGACCGTCCTTCCAGTTCTCTTTGACTCTGCCGCCGAGTCTGACGGTAAATATGCGGTCGGTGCGCGGCTCAAGCCACACTTCCCCTCCGGGCAACCAGACGTCCGGCAGCTCGACCTGAAGACCGTCCACTATCTTCTGCTTGAAAAGCCCGTACTCATACAGGATGGAAAAGCCGTTCGCCGGATATTCAAGCGAGGCAAGCGAGTCCATAAAGCAGGCGGCAAGCCTGCCAAGCCCTCCGTTGCCCAGCCCCGCGTCAGGCTCGCAGTCGTAAAGGCTCTCAAGCTCCAGCCCCATCTTTTCAAGCGCCTCTGAATATGCGTCAACCAGTCCGAGATTGTAAAGGTTGCTCTTGAGCGAACGTCCGAGCAGGAACTCCATGCACATATAGTAGACCTGCTTTTCGCCGGTTTTTTTCACTCTCTCGCTGAAATGCGCACGCTTGTCGGCAAGAATATCCTTGACGGTGTTGGCAACCGCCTTGTAGACCTGCTCGTTTGTCGCATCGGCAGGAGTTGTGCCGAAAAGGCGCAAAAGCTTTTGTTCAATGTTTTCTTTGACTTCTCTTGGTTTTGGATTATAATTCACTTTCAGTACTTCCTCCGATAAATATCGCAGCCTCAGCATTCGACGGAGCGGTACATTGCAGCGTATTCCGCGGCAGACGCACGCCATGAAAAATCGGCGCTCATTATCATTTTAATAAATTTCTTGCGTTTTGGTTCATCGTGCCAGAGCGACACGGCGGCGCAGGTGCGTTCGTAAAGCTCACCTGCGGTGTATCCGGCAAAGGTAAAGCCGTTGCCGTGCAGAACTCCGTTTTCGTCCTCCCAATAGCCGTGAATGGAGTCGTAAAGACCTCCGGTCTCCCGCACCACGGGAATCGCACCGTAGCGGGAGGCTATCATCTGTGCAAGACCGCACGGTTCGCTTTTGGACGGCATCAGGAATATATCCGCCGCGGCATATATGCGGCGGGAAAGCTCGCGGTCATAGGTTATCAGAGCTCTTGCGCGGTCGGGAAATTCCGCTTCTATCGAACGGAAAAATTCCTCATATTCCGCCTCACCCTTGCCAAGCACAACGAACTGCGCACCGGTGGAGCGGAGTATTCCGCGAAGCGCCTCGCGCACAAGGTCAACTCCCTTGTGGGATGCAAGGCGTGATATGACCGCGACAAGCGGACGGTCAGCGTCATCGGGCAACGACAAGTCCCGCCTCAGCGAGCTGCGGCAGACATATTTTCCGCTGATATTTTCAGCACAGTAGTTTTCGGCAAGCACCGAGTCTGCCTCGGGGTCGTAATAGGAATAGTCAATTCCGTTCAGAATCCCGCGCAGCTTTCCGGCATTGCGTCTCAGCACTCCGTCAAGCCCGTGCGCATATTCGGGAGAAAGGATCTCGCTGGCATAGCGCGGACTTACCGTGCTGACCCTGTCGGCACACTCAACAGCGCCTTTCATCAGATTTATCACTCCGTCGCACTCGACCACCGAACGGTCAAATTCCGACAGTCCAAAAACGTCGCCGAGTATGAAGAAATCGTATTTACCCTGATATTCGATGTTGTGGATGGTAAACACGCTGCGCATACGGCTCCAGCGCTCGTCGCGGCGGTATTTCTGATGCAGATAAATTACCGTAAGCGCCGCCTGCCAGTCATGCGCGTGCAGAATATCGGGGAAATACTCCAACACCGGCATCATGTCCATGACCGCAGTGCAGAAGAAAGCATATCTCTCGCCGTCGTCGTACTGACCGTAAAGCCCGTCGCGCCTGAAGTAATACTCATTGTCGATGAAATAGTACTTCACGCCGTTTTTCTCAAGGCTCAGCACACCGCAATACTGCCGACGCCACGCAAGCGCCACCGTGAACACCGCCTCGGTCTTCATCTGTGAGCGGTATTTTTCCCCGACTGCGCTGTAAAGCGGCATGACCACCCGCACGTCAAGGGAAGGATCGAACGAGGCAAGTGCTTCGGGCAGTGAACCAAGCACGTCGCCAAGTCCTCCGGTTGCGGCAAAAGGCATTACCTCCGCGCCGACGAACAGGAGCTTTTTCTTCTTTTCCGTGCTGACCTGCTCTTCCTCCTGAGCGGAGGCTTGCGGTGCGACTGAATCCGCTCTTCCCTTTGCGGAAGTTCTTTTTTTCTTTGATACTGTATTTGTTCCGGGCATTTTCAGACCATTATTCCTTTCCCGATGAAAAACGGCATCGTTTCATGACCGGAAAGCTGCCTGCCGTCGCGCACTACCGCGTTTTTGTCGGTCACAACGCAATTAAGCGACACTCCCGAGCCTATCACCGTATCCTGGAGCAGAATAGAATTGCGCACAACGCTGCCGCGCCCTACCTTGACTCCACGGAAAATGATGGAGTTTTCAACTCTGCCTTCTATCGTGCAGCCGTCGGCAATGATGGCGTTGCCCACCGATGAGCCGGTGCGGTAAATTGTCGGCGCGGAGTTGCGCACCTTTGTATATACCGGCCTTTCCGGAACGCCGAACAGCGCCCCACGTACTTCCGGGCGCAACAGCTGCATCGAGCAGTCAAAGTATACCGCCAAAGATGAGATAAGCGCGTAATAACCGTCGTGACGGTAAACGCGGAAATTAGCTCGCCCGATGTTGCGGGATATGACATCCCGGAAAAAGCTCGTATATCCGTGCGCAGCTGCGTCGTTCACGATATTGAGCAGGTACATACGATTGATAACCATGATATTGGTACTTACGTCCTGCCCCGGCTTTATGTCCTCGGAATATTCGGTGGCGTCGATGATCTTCCCTTCTTCATCCGACACAATGATCGAATGTCTGGGCGAGCAGAGTCCCGGATGATCCACCCGCTTCACCACAATGGTAATGTCGGCTCCCGATTCCTCATGCTGATCTATAACGTCCGAAATATCAATATTGCAGATCGTGTCGCAGTCGGAAAGCACGATCACATCCTCGGTGCAGCGGGAAATGAAGTTCACAACTCCCATAAGCGCCTCAAGGCGTGTGTTGTAAAGCTGACCGATGCCCTTGGCGTCATACGCCGTAATGAAGGGCGGGAGTATTTTTATACCGCCCGAACGGCGCGCCAGATCCCAGTCCTTACCGGTGCCTATATGGTCAAGCAGGGACTGATAGTTGTAGTGGGTTATAACTCCGACCTTTGAGATACCGGAGTTTACCATGTTTGATAACGCAAAGTCGATAAGACGGTATCTGCCCCCGAAGGGTACGCTCGCCATCGTGCGAAGCCGTGTAAGCTCGGGCAGACTTTCGTCGTGAATGTTTGAAAATACAAGTCCTGCGGCTGTCATTTTGCTTCCTCCGTTTTTATATTTTTTCTTTTCCAACTGTCAGCGTCCCGCTCAGTTGGCGGAAAGCATGGCGCCGGGTGCAACAGTGCCGCCAGCCGGCACCTGCACATTGGAGCCTACCACGGTTATTTCGGCGCCGGTGCTTTCGGGAGCGCCTACTACTGCGCCCTCTCCTATCACCGAGCCTGAATCTATTATCGAATACGAGACAGACGCGCCCGCCTTTACGGTCACGTCGCTCATCACGACCGAGTCAATAACACACGCACCCGGCATGACCTTAACGCCCGCACCGAGAACAGAACCGCGGACGGTTCCGCATATCTCACATCCCTCGGTTATCGAGCTGTTCTCCACAACAGCACCTGCGGAAACATAGTGCGGAGCGCGCGCGTCATGACGGGAGTAAATGCGCCAGCGATCATCACCCAGCGCAAGCGCGGGGCTATCTCCCAGCATATCCATATTGGCTTCCCAAAGCGAGCGGATAGTTCCGACATCCTTCCAGTAACCGCTGAAGGGATAGGCGTACATCTTCTCTCCCGCCGCCAGCATTGCGGGTATCACGTTTTTACCGAAATCGTTGCTTGAGGCGGGATCTGCCTCATCGGCGCGCAGATACTGAAACAGCTTATCCTTGTTGAAGATGTAGATACCCATCGACGCTTTTGTGCTGTCGGGGTTCTTGGGCTTTTCGGAAAACTTGGTAATACGGTTTTCGCTGTCGGTCGTCATGATCCCGAATCTGCTCGCCTCCTCTATCGGCACTTCGATAACGGCGATGGTGCAGTCGGCTCCGCGTTTTTTATGCGCGGCAAGCATTTTGGAATAATCCATCTTGTAGATATGGTCGCCGGAAAGCACCAGCACGTATTCCGGATCATATCTCTCGATGAACTCGATATTCTGGTATATCGCATTTGCAGTTCCGCGATACCAGTCGGCAGACTTCTTGCCCTGATATGGCGGCAGGATCTTCACACCTCCGAAGGTGCGGTCAAGGTCCCACGGCAGACCGTTTCCGATGTAGTCGTTGAGCAGGAGCGGCTGATACTGGGTAAGCACCCCCACGGTATCAATGCCCGAATTAACGCAGTTGGAGAGGGTAAAGTCGATGATGCGGTATTTGCCGCCGAAGGATACGGCGGGCTTGGCGAGCTTGGAGGTCAGCGCGTAAAGTCTGCTGCCCTGACCGCCGGCGAGCAGCATGGCAACACATTCTTTCTTTCTGTACATACCCTATACTTTCCTTTCTTGTGTTTTCAATATTTTTATTCCTGCATTACTGTACATAAATTGTATTTGATTTTTAAGCCGATATTCCAAAAATTTCTAATGCAAAAAATTATTTTTCCGCTTCGGACTACTTGAGGCCCGCTTCTTTCTCCCCGGTTTCCGCGGTATCCGTACCGCCGTCATCCTCCGGCTCGCTGTAGACTTCCTCGCGCCTCAGTATAAGCGCGCCAAGCGGCGGAACTCTCAGTCTCACCGAGGCGGCGCGACCGTTCCATGCGACCGGCTCGGCTTCAATATCCCCGGTGTTCATAACACCCGAGCCACCGTACTTTTCGTTGTCGGAGGAAATAAGCTCGCGGTATCTTCCGCATTTCGGAACGCCTATGCGGTAGTCCTCATATGTCGCGGGAGTGAAATTCAGCACAACAAGCAACTCGCTTCCGTCAGCGGCGATCCTGCGGAAGGTCAGAATGCTCTGATCCTTGTTGTCCGCGTCAATCCAGTCAAAGCCCTCCCATGAGGTATCCCGCTCCCAAAGCTCGGGGGATGCAAGATACAGATGATTCAGCTCGGCAACGTAAAGCTGAAGCCGCGCATGTGAGTCATAATCAAGCAAAAACCATTCTATCTGTCCGGCAAAGTCCCACTCGCGGAACTGCCCTATCTCACAGCCCATGAAAAGCAGCTTTTTGCCCGGATGCGTCATCATATATGCAAGAAACACCCGTGTTCCGGCGAATTTCTGCCAGTAGTCGCCCGGCATACGGTCAAGCAGCGACTTTTTTCCGTGAACCACCTCGTCGTGGGAGATCGGAAGGACATATCTTTCCCCAAACGCGTACATCATTGAAAAGGTGAGCTTGTCATGGTGATAACGGCGGAATATCGGGTCTGTCTCCGCATATCCGAGCGCATCGTTCATCCAGCCCATATTCCATTTATACGAAAAGCCGAGTCCGCCTTCTTCAAATGAGGTAAGTCTGCCCCATGCGGTGGATTCCTCCGCTATCATCATGACTCCGGGATGGATATGCGCCATAGCGTCGTTCAGCTTCTGAAAGAAGGCTATCGCCTCAAGACAACGGTTGTCGCCATATATATTAGGCACCCATTCTCCCGGCTTACGGTCATAGTCGAGATAAAGCATTGACGCCACAGCGTCAACACGAAGTCCGTCGACGTGATAAACTCCCGCCCAGAAGCAGGCGTCGGAGACCAGAAAGCTCTCCACCTCGCATCTGCCGACGTCAAAGCGGCGCGTGCCCCATCCGGCGTGCTCCATGCGGTCGGCGCCCTGATATTCGTAAAGAGGCTTGCCGTCAAATTCATAAAGCCCGTGGGCATCCTTGGGGAAATGCGCCGGGACCCAGTCAAGAATTACTCCTATCCCTGCCTCGTGCATTGAATCAATAAAGCCCATGAACTCCTCCGGGCTGCCGTGGCGCGCCGTAGGAGCATAATATCCGGTCACCTGATAACCCCATGAGCCTTCAAACGGATATTCCGTTATCGGCAGCAGCTCGACATGGGTATATCCCATCTGCTTGACATACGGGGCAAGCTCCCGCGCAAGCTCGGTATATGAAAGCCAGCTTCCGTCCTCGTGTCGCATCCACGAGGAAAGCTGAAGCTCATAAATATTAATAGGTCGGTCGGTAAAGCGCGCGTCGGGTCGCGCCGCCATCCACCCGGCGTCCTTCCATTCGTGATGCGGAATACCGTACATAAGAGACGCGGTGGCAGGCGGGCACTCCGCCGCGAACGCATACGGGTCTGCCTTGTAAAGCCTGCGTCCGTCGGCGGCGGTGATCAGGTATTTGTATCTGGCACCGCGGCAGAATTCCCCGCCGATGCCGACAGCCTCCCATAAGCCGCCATCGCTCACACGCCTCATCTCAAGCGTGCCGCGCCAGTCGTCAAAATCTCCGGTAACGGCAACTGCGGCGGCGTTTGGCGCCCAGACACGGAAAACAAAACCGCCCTCCACCGGGTGCGCGCCGAGATACTCATATGCGCGGAAATTTGTTCCCTGATGAAAAAGATAGACCGCAAGCTCCGAGCCGTCGCACCCGGAAATTTTATTTTCTCTCGGTATTTCTGCCATGACCCGGTACATCTCCTTATTCATCTATAATTATAATACCCCACTTTTATTATACTACTTTTTTTCTTTTCGTCAATATATTTTTACCCGGCAAAGAGGTTTTTATTTGTTGCATACGCCATGTACCGTTTTTTAGAGTCAGCCGTGCGTTATTATGCTTTTGTGGCTGTGCCTTACGCAAACGTCATGCATATAATAATACGACGAACAGTTCACAAAGCCGTCAAACTCATATCAATCCCTTGACACGAAAGCAGTTTATAAATATAATATACATAGTTTTTCAGTAATCCCCAACAATTAAGACCGGAGGAAAAGCGTTTTGATTGAAGTTCGTAATCTGACAAAAAAATACGGCGATCACACCGCCGTCCGTGATCTTTCCTTCACGATTGAAAAAGGCAAGATATACGGTCTGCTCGGGCCGAACGGCGCGGGTAAATCCACCACCATGAATATCATCACCGGCTGTCTTGCGGCAACCTCAGGAACCGTACTGATCGACGGTCACGACATTTTCGAAGAACCGCTTGAAGCCAAACGCCATGTCGGATATCTGCCCGAGCAGCCGCCGCTCTACACCGATATGACAGCCGCCGAATACCTTGATTTTGTCGCCAACGCCAAGGGGATGCCCTTTGAAGCGGCAATGCGGCAGATAAAAGAGGTCATGCAGCTTACCGGTATTACCGATGTTGCGGACAGGCTTATGAAGAACCTCTCAAAAGGCTACCGTCAGCGCGTTGGTATCGCGCAGGCAATGCTTGGAGATCCGGACGTCATCATTCTTGACGAGCCGACGGTAGGTCTTGACCCCAAGCAGATAATCGAAATACGCGACCTGATAAAAAAGCTCGGCAGCATCAAGACCGTTATACTCAGCAGTCACATACTCGCCGAAATAAGCGCCGTGTGCGATCATGTCATGATAATCTCCCACGGCAGACTTGTTGCAAACGACTCAATCGAAAATCTTGAGAACGCCGTCAACCGCGAGGGCGAGCTGTCCCTCAAGGTCAGAGCAGATGCGGCGTCGGTGAAAAACACCATTTCAGGAATCAAGGGCATAATCTCCGCCTCTTATTCAGAAGAAGGCGGAGTCACCTCCGCGGAGCTTAAGACCGCAAAAGGCACGGATATACGCGACGATATCTTCTTTGAATTTGCGGCTAAAAAGCTCCCGATAATCGAAATGGTCTACCGCGTGCTGACGCTTGAGGATATCTTCCTTGCTCTTACAGATGACCGAAGCGTCCCCGCAGAAAGCGAAAGCAAGGAAAAGAAGCCGCGCCAGCGCCTGTTTGCACGCCTCAGGGCAAAGGATAAAGATACCGAGGCGGAGGACACAGATGACTACACGCCTCAGTTCGGCGGAAGTGATACCGAAGACAATGAAAGCGAACGCGAAAACGAGGAGGAGGAAAAATGAGCGCCATTTTCAAGCGGGAATTCAAATCCTATTTCAACACCATGACAGGCTTCATCTTTCTCGCGGTGATATTTGCCTTTACCGGAATATTCACCACGGCGATAAACCTGCGTTCTCAGTCGGCAAGCTTTGAATACGTTCTCGGAAATATAACAATCATATTTATGCTGATCGTCCCGGTGCTTGCAATGCGCTCGATCGCAGAGGAACGCCGCTCGCGCACTGACCAGCTGCTATACTCCCTGCCGATAAAGACCATTGATATCGTACTCGGCAAATACCTCTCAATGACCGCCGTTCTGCTTATCGCCTGTGTCGGCATGGCTTTTGTCCCGGTCATTCTCAGCCTGTTCGGAATAGTCCACTACGGCAGCTGCTATGCGGCGCTGCTCGGCTTTTTCCTGCTCGGCGCGGCGCTTATTGCTATTTGTATGTTCATGTCCTCTCTTACCGAAAGCCAGATAATCGCCGCAGTTACCAGCTTCGGCGTCGTGCTTGCGCTTTACCTGATGAGCGGTCTTGCCTCCCTGCTCCCGACGACGGCAGTCGGCTCCTATGTCGCCTTCCTGATACTCGGAGCCGCCTTCGGGCTTATCGTGTGGGCGCTGACACGCGACACCCTTATCGGAGTAATAGCCGCGGGTGTAGTTATAATCCCGACTTCAATTTTTTACTTTGTAAATCAGGAGGCATTTGCCGGACTTTTCCCGAGCATCATATCCTACCTTGCGGTGTTTGACCGCTTTGATGTCTTCGTGTCCGGTATATTTGACCTTACCGCCGTGGTTTATTATCTCTCGATAATCGTTTTCTTTGTATTTCTTACCGTTCAGTCGCTTGAAAAGCGGCGCTGGAGCTGAGGGGAGGGCTTAACAATGAGTGAACAGAAAAACATTAACAAAGAAGTAAAGACCCCAACAGCCAATCCATCCGGAAAGCGTAAGACCGGAAAAGCCGGAGGCTACACGGTACTCATGACCGTGCTGCTGCTCGCGGCGCTTATCGTCGTAAACCTTATTGTCGGCGCACTGCCCTCAAAGATCACCAAGCTCGATTCAAGCACCTCAAAGATGTACACCCTTTCCGAAACCACCGAAAAGTACCTTTCAAAGCTTGACGAGGACATAACCCTTTGGTTCATCTGTCCGGGCGGGCAGGAGGACTCTCAGCTGCGCACATTCCTTGACCGCTATGCGGAGCTTTCCGCGCGCGTAAAGGTCAGGGTAGCCGACCCGATTGCCGACCCGGATTTCATCTCAAAATACACCGACGCTCAGCTTTCCGAATACAGTGTGATAGTTGAGAGCGCACGTCGCTCCAAAGCGGTAGACTACAACGATATGTACTACTACTACAACGATTCGGTAGGCAAAATGAGCGCCTCGGACTATCAGATATACAACGCTTATTACGGAATAACCGCTGAGCCGTATTTTGACGGCGACAACCAGCTCACCTGCGCTGTTGAATATGTCACTGCCGAGACACTGCCCACACTTTACACGCTGTCAGGTCACGGCGAAAAGGAAATGTCCGAAACGCTTGCGTATTACGTTGATCTCTCAGGATATGATACCTCCGAGCTGAATATTGCGCTTGACGGTGACTCGATACCCGACAACTGCTCCTGCATTCTCATCTACGCTCCCGAGCTTGACCTGACCGCAGACGAGCTGCAAAAACTGCGCGATTATGCAGCCGACGGCGGACACATCTTCATGATAAGCGGCAGCACCTCTACGGAGCTTCCGAATTTTGCAGCGCTGTGCGCCGACTTCGGGCTTGCAGGCAGATACGGCACGGTTTGCGAGGGCAGCGCGGGAAGCTATTACCCCAACACCCCTTACTATATTTATCCGACCGCTTCCTCTACACACAATGCGGTATCAATGATTTATTCCGGCTCATACCGCACGCTCACGGCACAGTCTCACGCCATAAGCGCCGCCGCATCAGTGCCGGATGGATTTACGGTGACAGAGCTTCTTACTACCACCTCAAAGGGATATCTGAAGCTCAGCGATGGGACGCAGAGCGACCCCGAGACCCTTTCTGTTGCCTCTGCCTCTGAAAATGAAACGACCGGAGCGCGCATGGTATGGCTTGCATCGCCCCAGTTTTCCGGCGACGCGTTCATAAATGCCACAAACGGAGCAAATCTCTACTGCTTCCTCAATATGCTTTCATGGCTCTGCGACAGCTTCAGGTCGTCGCTCCCTGAAATTTCGGCGGTAGACATTTCTTCCTCCACTCTTACCGTTTCCGAATCCTCCGCTACGCTCTGGGGAGCAATATTCATTTTCATCATCCCCATAGCCGTCGCCGCAGTGGGACTTGTCCGCTGGACACGCCGCCGCAAGAAATGATCCTGTTCTGAATCATGAAAAAGTCTGTAAAATTAATAATCATGGCAGCCGCTCTGGCACTGCTTATCGGTGTATATTTCATCTGGCAGGCAGTTGGAAACCGTGAGGACGGCTGGGATGACGTCACCAGCTCCGGTAACGTATATACAGTGGGAGCTGTCGACTATAAAACACTTACCTCTGTAAGCGTCGTGCGGAGCGTTGAAGCCTCCGGCGACGGTGAGGCGGAAAGCCGGACGCTTGCGTTTGACTTTACGCTCAAGGAGGATGAGACCGGCTGGCTCTGGACGGAAAACCCAAGCGTTCCGCTGAGCAACGAAATGTTTGCTGACATGGTAACTGCTGTAAGCGGAGTTACCTCGCCCTACAAGCTTGAGAATGTAAACGAGTCAGACCTTGGCAAATACGGGCTTGACGAGCCGGAAATATCGCTTTCCTTTACCGACGGAAACGGAACCCACGGCTTCAGTATAGGTTCTCTCAACAGCTTCTCTGGATACTATTACTTCTGCACAGAGGACAAGACCACGGTCTACACCGTTGATTCCTCACTGCCCGAAGCCTTCAGGTTCGACATCTACGATCTCATCGACACCGACGACGCTCCGGAGCTGACAAAAACCTCAATCACTTCAATCCAATATGTTTCGGGAAGTGATAAGACCGTCTTTACGTACTATCCGAACGGCAAGGACAGCGACTATACCAACGGTTACAGCTGGTATGCGTCGGTGAACGGAGAAAAGGAATTTGCCGTTGCGTCCGCGATCGGCAGTAACCTTACCGACGCGCTTGTATCCCTCGACTTCGGGAACTGCGTCGCATATGACAGCGCAAAAGACGACCAATACGGGCTTGACGCGGGAAACAAGCTGATAATTGAGTATCAGAAGTCCTCTACCGTGACAGACTCCACCACGGGCGTCGAAAAGACCGTTTTGACTCCGACTACACTTACACTCACTGTCGGAAGGAGTGCGGACGGCGTGATATATGTCCGTCCGGAAGGCTCGTCGCTTACGGCAAAGCTCTCCTCCCAGTCGGCATTTGCGGCTGTGATGACAGACAATACCCGCTCCCTGCGCCCCACCGAGCTTATACTGCCCGATTACACACGCATAGACTCGATGATCTTCAGCGGAAACGGAAAGACTCTGTCGGTAACAGTAAGACACGGCGAGGATGACAGCGTGAGCTATTCCGCCGCAGACGGCACGCAGATCAACGAGGAAAAGCTCCAGACACTGCTTACCGCCCTTGCCGAAGCAAAGACCTCAGCCTTTGCCTCCGACCTTGAGCGCGACCCATCTGCGGGCAGCGACACGGTATTCTCACTTGCCCTCACCTTCAACAAGGGCGATGTTCTGAACGCAGAGCTGACAATAAGCCGGTACAGCGAAAGCTATAACCTTGTTTCCTTTATGGGAAGCGCCGACCGGCTGATAACGGTCGACGAGACCGCCGCGCTCACCGCTGCCCTTACGGCATATTTTGAAGGTTGACGCAAAACAGTCATAAAAGCCCTGCGCCTGATGCTGCATATGCAGCACCAGGCGCAGGGCAAATATTTTAACGATCCGATATCAGCCTATCTCAATAAGCTCCTTCGGAGATCTTGTGAAGTTCATGATGCCGTTATCCGTAACCGCGATCATATCCTCAATGCGGCAGCCGTATTTTCCGGCAAGATAGATACCCGGCTCGACGGTTACTATATGTCCGGGTGTAAGCACCTTGGATTCCGGAGTGCGGGCGGCAAGACGCGGCTCCTCATGAATGTACATTCCCACTCCGTGACCGAGCGAATGACCGAAAGCGCCCTTATATCCCGCGCCGTCGATAATGTCGCGGGCGGTCTTGTCCATCCTTGCGCATCCAACACCGGGAGCGGCGGCGGCAAGTGCCGCAAGCTGCGCTTCAAGAACGGTATTGTAAAGCCGGCGCATTTCATCATCCGCACGTCCTATGACCACAGTGCGCGTCATGTCCGAGCAATAGCCATCCACACGTGCGCCAAAGTCCATTGTCAGGAAGCCCTTTTCAAGTACCACATCGCGCGGTACGCCATGAGGCATGGACGACGCGCTGCCCGATACTGCGATCGTATCGAAAGCGGTGCATTCAGCGCCCTTTGAACGCATGAAGAATTCAAGCTCCAACGCCACCTCGCGCTCGGTCATATCCGGACGTATAAACTCAACGATGTGCGCGAAAGCCGCGTCGGTAATCGCCTGAGCCGCAGTCATTTTTGCGATCTCGCCCTCATCCTTGAACTCACGCAGTCCGTCAATTATCGCTGATGCTCCGCCGACTGTCTCTATTCCTTCAAAGGCACGGCAGAAGCTCTCGTATCCCGAGAGGGAGAGAGTCGCTTCTTCGACCGCCACGCGCTTGGCGGATCCCAGCACCTCGCGCGCCGCCACGCTCATGCGCTTGTCAGGCATAAGTATTTCGAATTCACGCGCCGCAGGAGAAGCGTTTGCCGCCTCAATGTAGCGGAAATCGGTCAGAAGCGCCGCACGTTCTGCGGTCACGACGATAAGCCCGTCGGTATAATTGAAGCCCGACAGATACCGCTGGTTTATTTCGGAGCTGACCACCACGCCGTCAAAACCCGACCTGGCAAGCTCGGCTCTGAGTCTTTCAAGATGTGTCATTTTTTATTTCCTCTTTTCTAAAATAAAAATCATGTCACTGCGCTGACGCGCGGCAAAACATTTCCTTCATTGCGGCGGCGTCCTCTGCCATCGTACCCGCCGACTCGCAGATAATGCGCGGAGATAAGCCTTCGGCGGCAATTGCTTCCGCAAGCGGGTAAAAATCCGGACCGTAAACGTCGTCCTCAAACGTCAGGTGCTTTTTCTCGCCCGCCGAGGTATACTCGATACGCGAAAAATGGCAATGCAGCGTACGGGCGTATTTGTCTCCCAGCGCCTCGCCGATGCGGTAAAAGACGCGCAGGTACGCATCCTTGTCCGGAAAAACGCCTCCGCACTCCCGCGCATTGAGATGTCCGAAATCCACCACCGGATAAAAGTGGGGATCGACCCGGCAAAGCTCTATAACCTCGTCAAGCGTTCCAAGCTGATTCTTTTTACCCATCGTTTCAAGCCCCAGACGTACAGACGTATCGCCTACCGCCTCCATGACATGGCAAAGCGTATCGCGCGCCAGCTCAAGCGCCTCCTCACGGCTTATCTTTGCGGCGCTGCCCGAATGTATAACTATCGTGTCAGCCCCCAAAAGCTCCGCGGCGTGAAGCGACTGCATGATGTAATCCACGCTCTTGAGCCGTTTTTCCGGCTCCACGCCGGAAAGTGAAATGTAATAAGGGGTGTGCAGGGACATGAGTATGCCCGCACGGCGCGCCTCCTCGCCGATCCTTGCAAAATTCGCATCCGACCCACGTATGCCGTTGCCGCCCTGAAATTCATAGGCGTCAAGCCCGCGGGCGCGCACCCACTCCGGAGCTTCGTAGGTTGATTTTTTCCCTTCCGCATAAAAGGATTCACTGTTTCCGCCCGGTCCGAACTTCGGGCAGGCGACGGTATTCATACCGGTCTCAACATCCGGAGTCATTGTACTTTACCTCTTTTCTGCTCACGTCTGCGATAGTATCCTACGATCGGACGTTCCATAAGTCGTTTGAACCTGAAAAACAGATTTTTCTTGTCCTTTATCGGTTTTACGACCGCCGCCCTCAGCCCCAGCCGACGTGCGGCGGCAACGTCGGTGAAGATCTGATCGCCGAGAAAAAGCGTAGATTCCCGCTCGGCTCCGATATCCTGCATCGCCTTGACAAGATATTTCGGGGATGGCTTTTTACAGTCGTAATATGCCGGAAGGCACAGCTTCCTGTTGAAGCGCTCCACCCGCTCACGCTCGTTGTTCGATACAAGCGCCGCGCCGATGCCCGCCTCAGCCAAAGCCGCAAACCACTCGCGCGTTCTTTCGTCAGGCTCGGGCACTTCGTATGGCGCAAGCGTGTTGTCAATGTCGATGATAAGCGAGCGCACGTCTATGGAACGCAGAAAATCAACGTCAATATCGTCAAATTTTCCGAACATAAAATCCGGCACAAGCGAATAGCCGACACGCGGATCATTTTCTTTTTTTACAGTATGTTTTGATGATTCTGAACCGGAAGCCATACTACCTCACGCTCGAAATAATTTTTAACGGTATTATTTTATCACATTTTTCAGACGATATCAAGTAGTGCGGACAATTTTAACCGCACCCTCCGCAAACGGTTAAAGCAAGCGTTTTCACTTGCGACCGGAACACGATATTTTTTTCAAAAAACATTCGATTTTTTGATTTTAGGTATTGACAAACCACCCCGGATGTGGTATTATATTAGAGCAGTTTTGAAAACGGTGTGCGGGTGTAGTTCAATGGTAGAATTCCAGCCTTCCAAGCTGGCCGCGTGGGTTCGATTCCCATCACCCGCTCCATTTCCGAAAGGAATAAGCCCCCGTTACAGCGGGACATGCGTCTTTAGCTCAGCTGGATAGAGCAACTGCCTTCTAAGCAGTAGGTCGGGGGTTCGAGTCCCTTAAGACGCGCCATATGGTGGGTGTAGCTCAATTGGCTAGAGCGTCAGGTTGTGGCCCTGAAGGCAGTGGGTTCAAATCCCATCACTCACCCCACTGAAACCTCGTTGTAAAACGAGGGCTTATTTTTTATTAAAACTAACCCCTTTCTGCCGCGCCGTGGCGCGCCAGAAAGGGGTTTTGTGATTATAATATTGAATCAGACCGCGTCTGCGCTGAAAAGATAAATGGGCAACGGCAGCCACAGGCGGGCAAAATCAGGCAGTGAGTCCCGCTGAGGGCAAAGCGGCGCAAACAGCAGGTTCATCGCCTCAAGATGGTCATATTCTGCATAAGGCGTCTTATCCGTCCGCGCTGCCTCCGGAACGCCGTTATTTACCGTCAGCGTGATATTTTCATCCCCGCCCCTGCCGTGTATCAGCAGTGTAAGCTCACCGTCGGGCAGCGCAGCACGGCAGGTCTTAGCCTTGAGCCGCGCAAAAGCGCCCACAACGCGCTCATAGTTCAGCACCGAGAAGGATTTCTTGGGGGAAATCGTGTATTCCTCGCATATGCGGCATAGGCGTTCGGCGTATCCCGGCAGGAAGGCAGGAAGGGTAACAACAAGCCGCCCGCGCCCCACCGCGTCAAACAGCGCCACCGTAAATTCCGGCACACGCTCCTCGTCGGCGAGCACAAGCTCGCTTACGCTTTCGTCCTTTGCCAGCGCATAACCTACGCATCCGCTGTCATCCGTTCCGTACCAGACAGAGTAGCTCCATGAGGTCAGAATGTCATACAGCCGCGAGCGGTTGCGAATACCGTGAAAAGGAAGTGTTTCATAAAGACGCGCGATATCGTCGAGCGCGGCGGTGTCATCCGCCCCTATGCGCCGTACTTTTATCCTGTGCGTGCGGGGATACCCGAAGGTGTGGCGCATATTGTCCATACCAAATGAAAGTGAGATCCCCTCCCCCGCTTTATCGTAGGAAAAATAATTGTACCGCTGGCGTCTGCCGCCAAGAACCGAAAAGTCAATTCCGTCGCGCACCATGTCGTCAATGGCGTCGTTCATCAGCCGGCGCATATATCCGCGAGAACGAGCGTAAGGATGTACCGCAACATTTCCAATGCCGCGGGTATGAAGCACCTCGCCAGCCACCGAAACGTCAAGGTCAAAAGCTCCTATGGCGGCTTTCAGCTTGCCGTCCTCAAGCGCGACATATGAGTTTGCCGCCGGGTCATCATCCGGACGGTACAGCTTCGGAAGCAGCTTTTTGAAATCGCTTGAATTCCCATTGAAGCCGAATACATAATTTATAAAATCCATGTAATCGTCGTACATTCCGGCGTTTCCGCGCCCGAAATAGGTCTTTCCGATCTCATTATCAATACTCATTACGTGATTCCTTTCAAACTCAAAATTAATTGCCGTTCAGGTCGAAATTGCTCTTGACAGGGGAGCACAAAAATACGGAAATATCGGAATATTCAGACCTGAGCGACCGTGCGGCATTGTCTGCGGCATCCCGCTGCTCAAAAAGCGCAAAGACGGAAGGACCGCTGCCGCTGAGCAAAGCGTATCCGCCGAACGCGCGGCATATCTTGCGTATCCTGTGCGTTCCGAGAGTCTCGGCATACGGCAGCGCTTCAAAGGCGTTGTACAGCTCTTCTCCTATATCCCGCAGACTGCCGCCCGCAACAGCGTCAAGCATACCCTGAGGCTTGCGCAGACTGAAGCCTGATCCTCCGCGCAGTCTGTCAAGCGCCCCGAACGCCCCGGCGGTCAGCACTCCCTCACTGCGCTTTGCAATAAGCACGGTGCAGTCAGGCAGAGGCGTGCACGGGCTGAGACGTTCACCAATGCCCTCGGCAAGCATTGCGCCGCCGAAAAGACAAAACGGCACATCCGCCCCCAAGCGCGCGGCGCAAGCGGTCAGCCGCGAAAGTCCCAGTGGATTGCCGTACATCCGCTCAAGCGCGTACAGCACCGCAGCGCCGTCGGTGCTTCCGCCCGCAAGCCCCGCCGCCACCGGTATCTGCTTTCTGATCACAATGTCCGCCCGCGGTGATATTCCGACTTCGGAATAAAACATTGCGGCGGCACGGTAAGCTATATTGCGCTCATCGCCCGGAAGCTCGCCGCAGTCAAGGCGTATGCCCGCGTCAGCGTCAGCTTCTGTCCTTACCGACACCTCGTCCGCAAGCGACACCGACTGCATCACGCTTACAATGTCGTGATATCCGTCTTCTCTGCGCCCACCGACCTCAAGAAAAAGATTTATTTTTGCGTTTGCCCTTAAAATCAGCTCCGCCATATCCCGGTACTGAAACTCCATTTCTTTGTTTGCTTTATGATACCATATTTCACCGGGTTTTGCAAGCAGATATCATGAAAAACATAACAAAACTCACCCGGGACTGCTGTACAACGATGCAGCAGTCCCGGGCTGTTATTATTTATTCTTTCTTATTGCTTGTTAGCCGCTCCGAAGATACTGAGCTGCTGTGCGTCAGTCTCGGCTTTGTGCTTTTCAAGCAGCGCGTGAATTTTCTTTACCGGGTCAAGTATAAGGCTTATCGACTCATCGTGATTTAGCGTGTCGATAATATACGAAACATACTTGCTCATATTGACCTCAACATACCACTCGCGTGACTTTATTTCCGGGTCGGTATAGATCAGGTTGGTGGTAAAGACCTTATCGAGGATACCCTCCTCAAAAGCACTGTCGAAGCACTCAATACCGTTGGTAAACAGACCGAAGGTGGCAAAGCTGAATATTCGCTTTGCGCCGCGGCTCTTTATCTGACGCGCAACGTCAAACAGGGATTCTCCGGAGGAGATCATGTCGTCAACGATAATAACATCCATTCCGGTAAGGTCGCTTCCGAGATATTCATGCGCGACGATGGGATTTCTGCCGCCCTCGACGCGGGAATAGTCGCGACGCTTGTAGAACATTCCGACGTCAAGACCCAGTACAGATGAAAAATACATACATCTGCCCATGGCTCCCTCATCGGGGGAAATGATGATAAGCTTGTCCTTTGAAAACTCAATATCGGGTATTACGCGGACAAGCGCCTTGACCATCTGATATGTCGGGCGGTAGTTATCAAAGCCCATGAAGGGCACCGCGTTCTGAACTCTGTCGTCATGCGCGTCAAACGTGATCAGGTTGCGCACGCCGATAGTCTCAAGCTCGCGCAGCATCATGGCACAGTCAAGCGATTCCCTTGAGGTACGCTTGTGCTGTCTGCCCTCATATAGCATCGGCATAATGACGGAAATACGTCTTGCCTTGCCCTCGACCGCGCCTACTATGCGCTTGAGGTCGGCGTAATGATCGTCGGGACTCATTTCGTGCGGTTTGCCGCGCATCTTGTAGGTCACACCGTAATTGAAAATGTCGCAGATTATGAAAAGATCAAGCCCGCGGACAGAGCGGTTGATAAGCCCCTTAGCCTCGCCGCTGCCGAACCGGGGACACTCCGCCCCCACAAGAAAGCTCTCGGAGCTGCCGCGCCACTCCCTGATGTAGTTATCCACCTGAGCAGTAAAGCGTTCACAGCCCTGCATACCGATAATTCCAAGATCACCGTAAAGAATGTCTTTCATGAATCCCCCAAACAAATATTCAGTTTTGTGCAGCGGAACAGCCTCCGCAACGAGAACACACGTATATAATTATAACACAATTCCAACCACTTGGCAATATTTTTTCGACCCGAATATTTGCGCGGCGACCATTTTCGGCGTATTCCCAAACAAACACACCAAAACCCTCCGCGATATTTGGCATAATAATCAACCGGGGCTTGATGCACCGCCAAAGATAAAAAAACGCTCGTCCTTACAATGAGATCGGATTCAAACTATCCAACCCACCGTGCGCATCAGATAAAGCGCCACAAAAACGGTGACGATGCAGAAAAGTGTCGAGAGCATGACTATCTGTCCCGCAAGCTCGTAGTCGCTTTTCATATTCTTGGCTATAACATAGCTTGCCACCGCCGTGGGAGTGCCGAAAAGGAAGAAGATAACAAGCAGCTCCATACCGCGGAAGCCAAGCAGATAGCCGATAAAGATCACCGCCGCGGGCTGTATTGCAGTCTTCAGCAGTGCGCCGGACAACGCGCATCCGAGCTTTCCCTTAAGAGACGCAAAGGAAAATCCCGCGCCGAGGCTGATAAGCGCCAGGGGCGTTGTAAGACCGGCAAGATAATTCAGCGTTTTGTCAATCACGGGCGGAAAGCTGACTTCAAAGATCATAAACGGAAGTCCGGCAAGTGCCGCAATAATAAGCGGATTTTTTGCAATATCCTTCATTACACGAATGAAAACCGAGCCGCCCTTTTTTGCCGACTCCTGCTTGGGAGAAAAGACCGAAAGCCAGACTACCACCACGGTGTTCTGCACAATGATGTGAAACGGCATGACCACCGAAAAAAGAGAAACGGCGACAGCAGAGGTCGAAGCATCCGGAAAAACGTTTCCGAGCAGTGCAAGCCCCAGAATAGCAAGGTTTGAGTGCATAACTCCCTGCACCATTGCGCCGCACTTGGCACGGTCGCGCAACAAAAGCCACCACGCAAGCGCGTTGAGTACGCTGAGAATTATGATAGCCGGGATAATATAAGCTATTATTTTCAGATATGAGCCGTCGTCCGAAAGCCGCGCTCCGGCAACATTCAGAAAGATGAGGATCGGAAGCGTGACTTTGAATACGAGCTTGTCTACCGAAGGGTAGAAGTTTTCGGGAAGAAATTTTGTACGTTTGAATGCCATTCCGAGCAGTATCAGCAGAAAGACAGGTGCTACCGCTCGGAAGCTGAGTATCAGATTGTTTGCCATGAAGGTACGCGCCGCCGGGGCGGCTGACTCCGTTAGATTATTTTGCTTTCCGGAAGAAAGCTCCCGTCGTTACACCGCACCGCTTTCCCGGCGCGCGACAAGTCGGTCAAAACGAACATATGCCTCATCGAAATCAGAGGTTCCGGATGAGGGATAATAAACCTCGGTCGGGAAGGAGCGGCGCACTATTTCGCGCGCCTCGTCAGCGGACGCCGCCTCACCGCAAGCCATAAGCTGGACTGCAATATTTCCTACTGCTGTCGCCTCGGAGGGTCCCGCAACAACGGGCAGACCGCATATATCGGCAGTAATGCGGTTAAGGAGAGTGTCTTTTGAACCGCCGCCGACAATGTTTATCGCGGTCGGTGTGATATTGCAAAGGGATGCTACACCGTTTATGGTGCGGCGATAGCACAGCGCAAGGCTGTCGAATATCACCCGCACAGTCTCGCCCGGCGTGGCGGGAACATACTGCCCCGTCGCCCGGCAATACTCCGCAATGCGCCCGGGCATATCTCCGGGAGTTGAGAAGACGGGATCGTCCGGATCGACAAGCGAGCGGCAGGAGGGAGCCGCCGACGCGGCGGCGGAAAGGGCGTCAAAGCCGATCTCGTCCTCTCCCCTGCCCTCACGCCGCCACTGACGGCGTGATTCCTGCAAAAGCCACAGACCCATAATGTTTTTAAGAAACCGTATCTTTCCTCCGACCCCACCCTCGTTGGTAAAGTTGCGTGCAAGAGTATCGGAGTTCATTACCGGCTCGTCAAGCTCTGTTCCGAGCAACGACCATGTGCCCGAGCTTATGTAGATGAATTTTTCATTCTTTTTTGCCGGGACTGCAAGAACTGCTGAAGCCGTGTCATGCGAAGCAATGCTGACAACTCCCGCGCGGCAGCCGCCGACCTCAGCCGCTACATCGGGCAGAAGTCCGCCAAGCGGAGTGCCAGGGGATACCAGCGGAGCAAAAAAGCTGCGGTCAAGTCCGAGGGCAGAGAGTATTTCCGGTGAAAAGTCCCGCCGTACTGCATCGAGCAATGCACCGGTCGAGGCTATGGTATACTCGCACGCCTGCTCCCCGGTAAGGAAATATCCGAGCAGGTCGGGGATGAAAAGCATGCGCTTTGCATCCCCGACAGTACCGTCACGCCGCTCGGCATAAAGCTGATACACAGTGTTGAAATCCAAAAGCTGGATCCCGGTGATACCGTACAGCTTTTCGCGCGTCATTACCCGATCAAATTCACGGATGACGCCCTCGGTGCGTCGGTCACGGTAATGCACCGGGTTTGCAAGCAGTCTGCCGCGCGAGTCGATAAGACCGTAGTCAACGCCCCATGTGTCAATTCCTATCGAGCGCAGCTCTCCCCCGCCTGCGGCGCGTATTGCATTTTTGCTTTCGGCAAACAGCCGCAGAATATCCCATGTAAATCTGCCGTTCAGCATTTGCGGCTCATTCGGAAAACGGTGTACCTCACGAAGCGAAAGCTTTTCTCCGTCAAAGCTGCCCACGATCCCGCGTCCGCTTGACGCGCCAAGGTCTATCCCAAGGAAATCAAGAGTTTTACTCATATTTTTCTGTTCCGCCTTTTCTTTACTTAAGCTCCACAACGGTCACCCCGCCGTCGCCCTCTCCGTATTTTCCTATCCGGAAAGCGGCGATCCGGCTGTCGCCCTTGAGCATCTTCCAAAGCGCCTGCTTGAGCGCCCCTGTGCCCTTGCCGTGTATAAGCCTTACTGTGTGCAGACCGGCAAACATCGCGTCGTCAAGATATCTGTCGACCTCAAGCCATGCCTCGTCTCCGGTCATTCCGCGCAGATCCTTTTCGTCCGAGCAGGCGCGGCTGACCGACGTTGCGCAGAACTCCTTGACGGGCTTGCGCTGTCCCTCGCTGTCGGTCACGGTAATAACGTCGTCCATCAGCTTGAGATTTTTCAGCTTTGTCTTTGTCCTTATCCCGCCAGCCTGCACCGAAACATTACCGGAGCGGTCGGGGTCGGAAAGCAATACGCCTTCCTGCTTTATATTTCTGATATAGACCTTGTCTCCCTTGTGAAGCGGGCGCGGAAGCACATAACCGTCGTCCTCCTCTTCGTCCACGGGGTTGAACCTGTCCTCGTTCTGCTTAAGATGCTCACGGATGTTCCGCCGTGCGTTTTCAAGCTCCTCGCCAAGGCGCTCGCTGTCTCTTGCCTTTTTTACCTTTTCAAGCTGCGAGAGTACGTATTCACTTGATATTTTTGCACCCTCAATAAGCTGAGCCGCCTTTTTCTGCGCCGCCTCGGATTCCTTTTCGGCAGCGGCGGTGCGGGCGCGTATCTTTGCTTCCGCCTCCCGCTTGAAGCTTTCGTACTCAGCGCGCATACGCTCGGTCTCCTCGCGGTTGCGCTCCATTTCCATCCGGCTCGCCTCAAGCTTGTCTATAACATCCTCAAATCTGCGGTTATCCGAGCTTACCTCTGCGGCGGCGCGGTCGATAATATGCTCCGGCAGCCCCAACCGTTTGGATATTGCAAAAGCATTTGAACGCCCTGGCGTACCTATCGTCAGCTTGTAGGTTGGCTTCAGCGTCTCCACATCAAATTCGCAGGAGGCGTTGGTCACTCCCGGCGTGTTCAGCGCGTAGGACTTAAGCTCCGCGTAATGTGTGGTTGCGGCACACAGAGCGCCATGCTCGCGCACCTCGCGTATGATGGCGATCGCAAGCGCCGCTCCCTCGATCGGGTCGGTCCCGACGCCCAGCTCATCAAAAAGCACAAGGGACGAGGGTGTCAGCTCCTTCACGATCGAAACTATATTCACCATATGGGACGAAAACGTGGAGAGCGACTGCTCAATGCTCTGGTCGTCGCCAAGGTCGACCAGCACACGGTCGCATACCGCCACAGACGAACGCTCATCGGCGGGAATGTGCAGTCCCGACTGAGCCATAAGCGTGAAAAGCCCCAAAGTCTTAAGCGTTACCGTTTTTCCTCCCGTATTCGGACCGGTAATTATCATGGTGTCAAAGCCCTGACCCTCCGTGCCTCCAAGAGAAATATTCACCGGGACGACCCTGTCCTTTGGGATAAGCGGATGGCGCGCACGCACAAGCTCAATAAGCCTTCCCTCTCCCGACGTGATGCGCGGCTGCGCGCCATCCATCTTTTCGGAAAGCTCGGCGCAGGCAAAGTAAAACGCCAGCTCGTCAATATTCGCGGTGTTGTATCTGAGCATATCCGCGCGGTGTGCAGTCTCGGAAGAAAGCTCGAAAAGTATCTTTTCTATTTCATGCTTTTCCTTTGCTTCAAGCTCGCGTATCTCATTGTTGGCGTCCACTACCGCCATCGGCTCGACAAACAGTGTCGCCCCCGACGCCGAGGTGTCATGGACCAGACCCTTGACGTCGTTTTTGCATTCGGCACGCACCGGTATCACATACCTGCCGTTGCGTATGGTCACTATACTGTCCTGAAGATATTTCGCGTATGAGCCGCCGGTGTATTTTGAAAGAAGATCTTTGACCCGCGCGGTCGCCGAGCGGATCTTCCGCCTGATGTCGGCAAGCGCGGGGGACGCGTCGTCCGCGATCATTTCCTCGGAAATGATCGTACGCAATATCCGCTCCTCAAAGGGTCGGTCAGCGGCAAGACGCTCAAATATTTCGTCAAGCACCGTTTCAAATGTGCGGTCGGTGCGGCTGTATTCAAGTATTCCGCGGGCTGTGCGCAGTACGTTTGCAACGTCAAGCAGCTCACGCGCCGACAGCATAGCGCCTTTTTCGGCGCGTTCGCAGTGGGAATCCACATTCTTTATCATGCCGAAGGAGGGATATCCCTTGTAGGACGCCAGCTTTTTTGCATCTGTGGTCAGACGCTGGCGGCGCAGAATACGCACCTCGTCGTCGTCCGGCTCAAGCGCAAGAGCTGCCGCCTTTGCCCCCTCCGTGCGTGCGGAATCGGCAAGCATACAGCGTATTTTATCAAATTCCAGTGACGTAACTGTTTTTTGCGGTAAATACATTTTTCTTTTTTCTCCGTACCGTTACAGGTCAAAGCCTTGTAACCTCGTTGTAAAGTGCAAGTGAGGCAAAGCCTCTCTCAAGATGATGTGTGATATATGTGCTTCCGTAGGCTGAAAAATCGTCAAGATCCCGCCCGGTCTTCAGCTCAAATGCAAACATGCGCTCCGGCAGCGCCTCAAGCACATATCTTATCGCCGCAAGGACCGAGCTGCCAAGCGGCAGGAGTATTGAGCGCGAGCCGTCCTCGTCCAACGGAATCGCATCCGGCGGCAGCGCCGAGGCAATATCCATTCTCCCGGCGGCACACTCGGCGCACATAAGCGCACCGTTCATAACGTCAAGATAACAGATCCCGTCGTCATTGCGGCTTCGGGCACCCGCCGCGCCGCAGATGTGACAGTCACCAAGGTCAGGCAGATATCCGGAAAATCCCGCTGCCCTCCACTCGTATGTTCCCTTTATCAGCCGCTGATCCTTGACGCCGCGGCAGACAGCATAAAACGAATTAAGAGTCAGCCGCAGTATGTCCACCGCCGCCACGCCCTCTCCGCTAAGCTCAAAGGCAAGGTCTGCAATATACTGCGCCAGATACAGCCTTGTTATTTCCTTTTCAAGCTGCGGGAACGGCTCAATGACCTCCGCCGAGCGCAGCCACGTCATGTCCCCGCGGCGGTGCAGCTCGTAATTTGCATAGGTAAAAAGGCGCGACGGACTTATATATTTATTGCGCAGTGAACGCGCACCCTTGGCAATGACCGGAAGCTTCCCGTATTCGGGCGTAAGCAATGTGAGCATTTTGTCGTGCTCACCGAGGTCGTATTCGCGTATTACAAGTCCGTCAGTTGTAAAATCACGCTGCGATTCCATACTCCCCCCAGAAAATTAATAATGATTTTTGTCAGTCCTTTTCAGTCTTTATCCGAGTCCGCAGCCGACAGCCCGAAGTTGCGCACAAGCCCGTCTGAGTCACGCCAGTTTTCCTTGACCTTGACCCAAAGATTCAGATATACTTTTTTACCGAACACCTTTTCAAGCTCCTCGCGGGCGTAGGTTCCCACCATTTTAAGCTGTTCGCCGTTCTTGCCGACAATTATACGCTTGTGAGTTGCTTTTTCACAGAAGATCTCGGCGCGTATACGGATAAGCCCGCCATCCTCGGTGAATTCCTCAATGACAACGGCAATTCCGTGCGGCACCTCGCGGTCGAGCGTGCGCAAAAGCTTTTCGCGGATGATCTCGGCGGCATACTGACGCGATGGCTGGTCGGTGCTTATGTCGTCGGGGTAAAACCATTCGGATTCGCCAAGGAACTTCGACAGCTCGTCCATCACCTCATTGACCGCCTTGCCGTTTTTGGCACTGATGGGTACGACTGCGTCAAAATTGAACTCGGCGGCATATGCCGCTATCGTTTTTGCAATTATCTCACGGTTGTAAAGGTCGATCTTATTGAGCGCAAGCACGCCCGGAACACCGCTGGTCTTGAGATAAGCGATGATATCCCGCTCGACCTGCGAAATTTCACGCCCCGCATCGACTACAAGCAGAACGCAATCGCCGTCCTGCATCGCGTCTTTGGCGCTCTTTACCATGGCATCCCCCAGCTTGTTCTGCGGTCGGTGAATACCGGGAGTGTCAAGAAAGACATACTGATCCTCTCCGACGGTATAAATACCCACTATTTTTCCTCTCGTCGTCTGCGGCTTGCTTGATACTATTGCCACCTTCTCGCCGAGAATGCGGTTCATAAGCGTGGATTTTCCCACGTTCGGTCTGCCTACTATTGAAATAAACGCTGTTCTTTTCATTTTAACGTGTCCTTTTTGTTTGTCTGTACCCTGTCAGTCTTCGGACGATACCTCAAGACCAAGAATTTTCATTATATCGCGCTGACGGCGGCGCATATCCTGCTCGTCCGACTCGCCGCGCTCATGGTCATACCCCATAAGATGAAGCGCCGAGTGGACACAAAGAAAGGCGACCTCGCGCTCAAAGGAATGTCCGTAAAGCTCAGACTGCGCCCGCGCGCGCTCAAGGGAAAGCACGACGTCTCCCAGCTGATACTCCTCGCCGTCAAAAGCGTCCTCCACGTCCCCGCCCTCAAAAAGCGGAAATGAGAGGACGTCCGTTGCGCGGTCAATTCCGCGGTATTCGCGGTTGAAACGGCGTATTCCCGCGTCGGACACAAAGGTGACGGAAACCTCGGCGTCCCCCTCAAGTCCCTCATATTCAAATGCCGCGCGAAGCGCCCCGGCTACCAAGCCCCGCAGATCGTCCCCGACCTGCTCCTTGCGCTGGCGGTTGCAGAAATCTATTTTAAGGTTCATATTCCGTTTCCTTTTCCTGACCTTTATAGCTTTGAGGTCTTCTTTTCTCCCGTCTGAACGGGACGGTGATACTTTTTCGGCGGCTCACGCCTTGACTCACGCCGCTCTGCGTCGCGCCGGGCGTTTTCTCTCTCGTACTTGTCATATGCAAGAATTATCTTCTGCACCAGCTTGTGCCTTACCACATCCCGCTCGGTAAAGCGATGTATCGCGATATCTTCAATGCCGTCAAGGATATGCACCGCCGCCCACAGTCCGCTTTTCTGCCCGTCGGGCAGGTCTGTCTGCGTAAGATCTCCGGTAACGACCGCCTTTGAACCGTTTCCGAGCCGCGTCAGGAACATCTTCATCTGTTCAAACGTCGCATTCTGCGCCTCGTCGAGTATAATAAAGGAATCGTCAAGCGTCCTGCCGCGCATATAAGCCAGCGGAGCTACCTCTATTATCTGTTTTTCTACGCACCTCTGATAGTTTTCGGCTCCCATCATCTCAAACAGCGCGTCATATAGCGGACGCAGATAGGGATCTATCTTGCTTTGCAGGTCACCGGGAAGAAAGCCCAGCTTCTCCCCCGCTTCAATTGCCGGACGGGTGAGAATTATCCTGCTTACCTGCTTTTCACGCAGAGCCTTTACTGCCATCGCCACAGCAAGAAAGGTCTTGCCAGTTCCGGCGGGACCCACTCCGAGCACAACGGTATTTTTTCTTATCGACTCAATATACTGCCGCTGACCGACGGTTTTTGGCTTCACAGGCTTTCCCTTGGATGTAAGGCAGATGCAGTTTCCGTCGGAAGCGGCAAGCTCCGCACCGTGACCGTCCTTTATCATAGACGTGATATAAAGCACCGTCTGCTCGCTCAGCTCTCCCATGCCGGAGGACGTTTTTTTCAGTGCCTCCACCGCTTCGGCAGCAGCGTTCACGGCCTCAGTTGTTGCCCCGCTGATGAAAAGCGCATCCCCGTCTCCGCTGTCCGAGGCGCGGTTGTGTACCGAAACGCCGAAAGCGTCCTCGATTATCTTCATGTTCACGTCAAACGCGCCGAAAAGCCGGGCGGTCTGCTCAGCCGACCCGGTGTAAACGATTTTCTGTTCTCTTTGAGAATTCTGTTCCATTGGTATCCAATTCCGAGCATTGCGCTCTCAATATCAGAAGTATGCTGACGGATAAATATAATACTCCAAATGTATTATATCACAATATGCCGCAATTGTCACGCATTTTTGAAGATAATTGCGGTATTTCAGCGTCCGTCGGCACTGTCTCCGTTATTTTCTCCGCTGTCCTCCGGCGTTTCAAAGAAAAAGCCCTGAGAAACAGCAATGTTACGGACACACGTAAGCTCACAGCTGATGCGGTACGCATCCTCACCCGCCTCGCGGGTCACCGTCTTGCGCACCGGATACGCCCCCTCCGACAATATGTCGGACAAACGCCGCGAAAGCTCAAATTCCGCCAGCCGAGCGGCGGCTTCGGTGCTTCGGGTCGCGGGCGCATATGTATATCCAACGCTCCTTATCCGTCCCAGCCCTACCGGGACCACCTTCCCTCCCGGCAGCATCAACAGGTCGCGCGAGCGTATTGTATCACAGTTATCACCCAAAATTCCACCCTTTCCGAAAATTTTTACTTCTTTTGAAAAGAAAATCAACCATATTTCGAGAGACTCGCGCCCGTCCGACAGTTTTTTCTCATATTCATACGGGATCTCCACCTCAATAAAATGCGCAGTTTCGGCGCGCACCTCACCTTGCGCCCGTGTTATACGGAAGCCTATGCGCGTACTGTCAATAACGCCGCTGACCAACAGCTCCCCTTTTTTCACCGACTGTCCTCGCACAACGACCGGCTTGCCCGCTATCACCTCCAGCTCAGTCACAAGACCGTCGCATGACGCGACAAGATTTTCACCGTCAAAGCCCCCCTCCGGCTCAGCCTGCGGAGCTTTGGGCGGATCAAGCTGTTCACGCACCTCAATTACTGCGGTAGTCCCCCGGATATTCACCGCCGCCCACGCCAGCTTGTCACTTGCGGCAACAGCCTCGGCAGCAATACGGTCTACCTCGATCGACCGCCGGAAAACGCCGGGGTATACTCCGTATGAGGCAAAGATCTCCTCGGCTTCTGTTACGGTAAGAACATCGCCGCAACCGGTTACTCTTACATCCCATATAACGCTCTCGCCCAGGATCAGCAGTATCAGCGCCGCCGCCGCCCCGACGATCAGCCCCCACCTGCGGCGGATCCCCCCGCGCAGTGCAGGCAGACCGTAAACCGGAATATACTCGACTTCTATCCCGGCTTCCCTGCAGAGCGCCGCAAGTCGGACGGAGGTACGTTCCGAACAGAAAAGCACTGTCCTGCCCTCTGACACCGAAAAATCCCGGTAGACCAGCTTAGAACGGAGCAGCAGATTGAGCAGACGCTCCGAGTCGGAGCAGTCCGCCGAAAAACGGCACACCCCGGCAAAAAAATCGATCAGCTTCATCTTTTGCTGCCCTCCGGGACAAAATCAGAAAAAACTATTCCGTCTATCTCACCGTCAATGCCGAGCTGCGCGTTATAATAGGTGGTGCATACCAGACGCCGCCCGGTAACGGTCATCTGTGCACCGTGAACCAAAAGACCGATGCACTCGGTGGAATATGAAAGTATCTGCTCGCACCCCGAAACGTAAAGATTGTTTCTGCCGCGAAGCTCGACGGTAAGCCCCCCGCCAAGCAGATCGGCAGGAATATCAAATCTGCGGCTGAGTATCTCGGCGACCGGGACCCGCTCTCCTTTGTCCTTTCTTTTTCCGCGCGTTCCCACCGCTCTGTTTTTTTCTTTCATTTGATGCGATGACCATGCCTTTCTCATGCAATTTGTAAGCCGTAAGCAAGAATGCCGCAATGTCCGGCGGTGCGTGAGGCAGAGCGAAAGATAATTATATTCCCGCCCGGCGATGAATAAAATAAGATAACGGACATACGCTTACAGGTAAAACTCTTTTATAGATTTTATGCACCGGAGGCAGGGCACATGAATACCGGAACCGTCACAGAAAAACGAAAACAAATCCGCGCCGCATATATACCGTCACCGAGACGGGCAATATCTGTGCTGATCAGTGTTTTTTTTATCGCTATGCTGATTCGCAATCCCGATATCTCGATCAAATATGTCACACGGGGACTCACGCTTTGCACCTCGGCGGTAATACCCACGCTTTTCCCGTTCATGGTGCTTTCCGAACTGCTTGTCAGAACCGGCGGCGGAGAGATACTCGGGCGGATCTTCGAGCGTCCCATGCGCGCCCTGTTCGGACTTTCGGGAGCGGGAAGCTGCGCATTTCTCTTGGGAACTGTCTGCGGCTTTCCGGTCGGAAGCAGGACGGCAGTGACACTGTATGACCGCGGTCTTATGACGCGCGAGGAAACGGAAAGACTGATCTCCTTTTGCAACTACCCCTCGTCCGCCTTCATGATAAGCGCGGTCGGAGCGGCGCTTTGGTCAAACCGCAGGCTTGGAACGGCAATGTACATCTGCGTTCTTCTTGCCGGGATGCTCTGCGGTATTGCCGTAAGCATATCTGCCCGTCGGTCGGCGAAAGAAAATAAAAAAAGCAAGCCGCCTCTGGCGGCTTGTTCCGAAACCAAAAAGCCGGAGAGGAACGCCGTCTCCGACTCAATAACCGCCGCGGCGGTCTCGACGCTTAACGTATGCGCCTACGTTGCTTTTTTCTCATGCGTGGTTGGATGTATTTCACATTTTTTTGCCAGGCTGTCGCCCGGAAGGATCACCGAAGCCGCGGTATACTCGCTGTTTGAGCTGACCTCCGGAGCGGCAGCGGCGTCGGCTGTCACACCGAAAACGGCGGGAATACTGCTGTGTACCGCCGCCGCAGGCTGGTCGGGGCTTTCGGTCCACCTTCAGGTTTTTTCAGTTTGCTCGTCATCCGAACTTACCACACCGCGCCTGCGGAAATATATAATTTCAAAGGCGGTCCAAGCCCCGCTTGCAGCCGCCCTTATGTATCTTGCGCTTCTGGTTTTTCCGACTCTTGCGGAAAGTGCCGACCCTGCCGCGGCATACGCCTATGCGTCAGCCGCACCCGGATACAGGATATTTGCCGCCACCATGCTTGCCCTTTTCGCCGTATCGCTCACCGCATATGCAATAAAGCGGATACATGCAGACCGCAGGGTCAGAACGCACAGTCAGGCAACAAAGCAATAATTCTGCGCAAGATCTGTCTTACCTGACCGACATTTTTTCGGCGCGCGCGCGGGTTATCTCGTCCTTAAGACCTTCTCCCCGGTCTATAAATGCGGCGCTCTCGATCAAGAGATCGTGCGCTATCATACGACGCAGATCGACCGTAGGACCTGCCATATGCGGCATAATAAAAACGTTCGGAAGCTCATAAAGCGGGCTGTCCGCCGGGAGCGGTTCTTTTTCAAATACATCAAGAAACGCACGGAAGCGACCGTCCGCCAGCTCACGGCAGAGCGCCTGCTCGTCCACAATCTGCCCGCGCGAGGTGTTTACAAACAGCGCCCCCGGCTTTATCATCGACAAAAGCCGCGCGCTTACAAGATGCTCTGTCTCATCGAAAAGCGGGGTATGTACCGTAATGACGTCGGCTTGGGAAAATATTTCTTCAAGTCCCGCCTGACGCGCGCCGTACACCGAAAGCACCTCGTCCGGCAGCTTTACCACATCATATATCAGCAGCTTAACGCCGAACGGGCGGAGATACTCGGCAAGGTGACGCCCTATCGCGCCAAAGCTGATGATTCCAACGGTCTTGCCCCACAGCCCCTCGTTACGGGCGGTGGGCTTTTTCCACTTCTTCTGAGCCTTGAGCTGCGAGCCGAAGAGGGGAATATCCCTGAGCGCCGTAAGCATGTACGCTACCGTTCCCTCGGCTACCGAGCGGGCAAAATAATCGTTTCCGGAGATCACACGGATACCCACCGCCCATTCCTCCTCGCTGACGTAAGGGACAACGGTTCCGCACAGATGCGCGTGAAGCCGCAGCCCGGGCGCGGCGGACAGTATCTGCCTGTCAAGCCGCGGAGACCCCCAGAGAGAGACATAAACGTCACAGTCGCCGATACGCTCGGCGACCTTATCCGTCGTCAGCTTTTCATGGCTGTCGCACCAGACGATCTCCCCCAGCTCATTTGCAAGACTTACGTTCTCGGGAGGAAAAAAAGTATCAAAATTATTGCCGCGAGGGCAGGCGATAAACGCTTTCATGCATAAAAGCTCCTTTCCCGGGCTGTATGCGTGTTATCGTGACCCGGTAATTACATACTGCATTATAGCAGTTTGGCAGAGTATTGTCAAGTAAACATTAAAATTCACCGCCCGCGTCCGGCAGCGCATATTTGTCAAGATACTCCCTGACACGCTCCTCAAACGTCTCGCCCGCGCGCACATCCCGCAATCCGGAATGTGCCGCCGTTCCGCTTCCCTCCGCCGCACCGGCAATGTTTGCGCCGTGGTCGGCGATACGTTCAAGAGCGATAAGAAGCTCGTCAATATATACGCTTCCGCGTGCATCTCTGCTCTCTACCATGCGCGCCACACATCTTTTGCCCACCTCGTCGGTAAGCCTGTCCACCGCCTCCTCAAGCGGCTCTGTCCTGTCCACCCTGCGCGCTTTCTCCTCCGCTTCACCGGGGGACGGTGCGGCAACCAACAGAAGCTCCTCCACCGCGCGGCGGCAGACGTCAAGCTCCGCCGCAGTTCCCGCGTCAAGGCGGCGTCCGTCATCTGATATTTTTACGGCGATATCAGAAATATCAATGGCGTGATCTCCGATACGTTCAATATCTCCGACCGCTCCGTACATGGAATATATATGGTCGCTCATGCGACTGCCCATGCGTCCCTCGGACAGCTTTATAAGATACGATTTTATCGAGTCCTCATATGCGTCGATCAGCATCTCGGATTCTTCGATCTTCTTCTGACGTTCGCTGTCAAAACCGCTTATCTGAGCCATTGCCTCGCCGAAATTCCGCCTTGCCAGCTCGTACATACGGAAAAACGCTTCCCGCGCCATAGTAAAGGCAAATGCCGGAGAGGATAAAAACCGCTCGTCGAGAATGCTGTATTCCTCTAAATTCCGCATGCGGTACGGGTCATGATCTTCCGTCCGCTCCTTTCCGGGCTTGACTTTTTTCTTACTTTTTTCTTCTCCGTCGCGCACAGTGAGAAGTGCCAGCTTTTCAAGCTGACGCGAAAACGGAAGAAGTATAACGGTTGAAAAAACATTGAATACCGTGTGGATGAGGGCGATCGACGCGGCGTCAGCGGAACTGTTCCAATAGCTTTCAAGACCTCCGAAAAGCCTTATACCGTAGACCGCCGTCAGCGCCGCCGCCGTGCCGATAACATTAAAATAAAGGTGAAGGAACGCGGCGCGGCGAGCGTTTTTGCCCGCTCCGAGTCCGGAAAGCAGCGTTGTAACGCAAGTGCCGATATTCTGACCGAGAATTATCGGCAGTGCCGCTCCCCGCGTCAGCGCCCCCGAGGCGGCAAGCGCCTGCAAAATACCGACCGACGCCGAGGAGGACTGTATCACCGCCGTAAGCAGCGCCCCGGCGGCAATGCCGAGCAGCGGATTGCGGAACATTGTCAGCGCCTCGGCAAAGCCGGGCATGTCCGCCAGCGGCTTTACCGTACTGCTCATTATATTCATGCCGGTGATCAGCACCGTAAAGCCTAAAAAAGCATATCCGAGATCCCGACGGAGATCGGTCTTTGAATTCATGACGAAAACTATTCCGACAACTCCGAGCAGGGGCGCAAATGAGGAAGGGTTAAGAAACTCCAGAACGCCTCCCCCAAGCTCGGTCAGCGAAAGCAGCCATGAGGTAAAAGTCGTTCCGAGATTTGCTCCCATGATAACGCCAACCGACTGAGAAAGCGTCATGATGCCGGAGTTGACAAAGCCCACCACCATTACGGTAGTCGCGCTGGAGGACTGAATGAGCGCTGTGACAAGCGCGCCGAGAGCGACACCGCGCAACGGAGTTTTACAGAGTCTGCCAAGCCACCCCTGCGGCTTGCCTCCGGTCATCCGGCGCAGATTTTCCCCCATGACCGTCATACCGAACAAAAACATGGCAAGGCCTCCGACAAAGTGAAGAAGCGAAAATATATCCATGATCCGAGCCTCCGGAACAGTAATAAACATAAAACAGTTCATGTTTATTATTATCCCGGAAAAACAAAAAATACCGCCTGCGCGGTAGAAAATGATATGCAAAGGCAAATACGACAGCCGCACATCCGGCATGACAGCGGGTAACAAAAAAGACAGCCCCGTTGTTTCCCAGCAAAGATCCGTAAAACACCGGGCTGTCTTTATAAGTCGTATTACGATTGCCCTTAATCGAGCTTTCAGAACTCCCGCCTGCCCTCAAGAGCGCGCGACAAAGTAACCTCGTCGGCATATTCAAGCTCGCCGCCGACCGGTATACCGTAGGCAAGACGGGTGGTTTTTATTCCGGCGGGCTTCAGCAGACGTGCGATATACATCGCCGTCGCTTCCCCCTCGACGGTCGGGTTGGTGGCAATTATGATCTCATTAATATCATTGCCTCCGATGCGCTCCATAAGCTCACGCAGGCGCAGCTTGTCCGGTGTCACGCCGTTCATTGGCGACAGCGCTCCGTGCAATACATGATATACCCCACGGTATTCACGCACACGCTCCATCGACATGACCGCCTTGGTGTCCTGAACGACACATATAGTGGCGTGATCCCGCGTGGAGTCAGAGCATATGGGGCATACCTCAAGGTCGGTGAGGTTCTGACAAACGGGGCAAAAATGAATTTTATCCTTCGCGTCAAGGATAGCATTGGCAAAGCGCTCAGCCTCATCACGGCTCATGTCAAGCACCGAAAAAGCAAGGCGCATTGCGGTGCGCTTGCCCACACCCGCAAGTCTGCCGAACTGCTCCGCCAGAATTTCAAGTGAGGCGATGTAATCAGCCATGCTTAAAAGCCCAGTCCGCCGGCGCTGGGCAGACCAGACCTCGCGGTCAGAGCCTGAGTCTCCTCGTCATAAACGGTTTCAACCTTTCTTATCGCCTCATTTACCGCGGCAATAAGGATATCGGCAAGGGTATCGGTGTCATCCGGATCGACCACTTCGGGAGCCATCTCGATAGAAACCAGCTCCTTTTTGCCGTTCATCTTAACCTTGACAGCTCCGCCGCCCGCAGATATCTCATATTCACGGGCTTCCAGCTCCTCGGTGAGAGCCGCCATGTCATTCTGGAATTTCTCATATTGACGCATAAGCGCGTTCATGTTCGCGGGACCTCCCCCGCCTACACCCTTGGGTATTCTTGCTTTCATAGCTTCCTCTGTCCTCTTCCTTTCGGAAAAAATTTATCTTTATTTTTGGTTTTCAGATTTATCCGGCAGCTCACTCAAGCCCGGCAAGCGAGCGCAGCTCCCCGTCAAGGCGTTCGGCATCGTCCGGCTCGCGATCTGCGGGAAGGATATCGACCTTCACCTTAATCGGCAACATTGGTCTCGCCAGCACCGCGGACGCCGCCGCGGCGATAAGAGACAGGCTCTTGTCGCGCATGAGGAGATTTTTCGTGAACTGCGTTTCACAGTAAAGTATCATCCCGTCGTCACCGTCGGTGTACGCGCGGCATTTTCTCACAAATCCGCCAAGCCCCTTGTCAGTTTCCGAGACGCGCTCGGCGATCTCCGCAAAGCTGCGTATCTGCTTGCGCAGCGGCGCGGCGGGAGCAGGCTTGGGAGGATTTTTGGGCGGCGTTCTGACAACAGGCGGCGCTTCCGAAGAAGCCACAGCCCCGGAAGCAGGAGCGTTGCCGACGGCAGGAGCTTCGGAAGCGGGAGTGCTGACAGGTGCAGGCTCCGCAACCGTGATGGATTCCGCCGGAGGTATCCGGACAGCACCTCCGGCAAGCGCTGCCTCAAGTGCCGCAATGCGCGAAAGCAGTGCCTCAGGACGCGTGTCAAGTCTTTCGTCAGCCATGCGCAGAAGCGTCAGCTCGGCAACGGAACGCCGGATAGCCCCCGCCCGCTGCATTGAAAGATACGCATCGTCAAGCAGGCGGCTGTGGTACAAAAGCGTCTCACGCGAAAAAAGTCCGGCGTCGGAGCGCAAAGTCTCCGCCTCGGTTTCGGTAAGGTCAAGATATTTCACCGCATCCACACCGGTCTTTACGACAAGCATATCGCGGTAGTAAGCAATAAGCTCGCTCCAGAAAACGGTGATGTCCTTGGCGGAGGAATCCGTCTCGGCAATTATATCGAACAGCACCGGGCAATCCCTTGCGGCAAGCGCGCGCACGGTGCGCGAGACCGTTTCGCGCCCGGATGAGCCGACGGCATCATTTACCGCGGCGGGGGTGACTTTAGACGAGCCTCCCGCGCAAAGCTCAAGTAGGCTTATCGCGTCGCGCATGCCGCCCTGCGCCAGCCTTGCAAGCATCAGCGCCGCATCATGCTCAAGCTCTATTCCCTCTTTTGAAGCAATATATTCAAGCCGCTCGGTTATGACAGACACAGGGATGCGCCTGAAATCAAACCGCTGACAGCGCGACACGATAGTCGCGGGCAGCTTCTGCAGCTCGGTGGTGGCAAGAATGAAAATAACATGAGCCGGAGGCTCCTCAAGCGTTTTGAGCAACGCGTTGAAGGCGCTCTGGGACAGCATATGGACCTCGTCAACAATGTAAACGCGGTAGCGCAGACTTGACGGCGTATAAACCACCTCGTCAAGAATGGCGCGTATGTCGTCGACCTTGTTGTTTGAAGCTGCGTCCATTTCAAGAATGTCGGTCTCCGCCCCAGAGTCCATCAGCCGGCAGGCGGCGCACTCTCCGCACGGACTGCCGTCCTTCGGGTGCTCACAGTTCACGGCGCGCGCCAGAATCTTTGCCGATGTGGTCTTGCCCGTTCCGCGCGAACCGCAGAACAGATAAGCATGGCTTATCTGCCCGTGAGACGTTTCGTATTTCAGCACGCGGGTTATATGCTCCTGACCGCACACATCGTCAAAGCTGCGCGGACGGTATTTCCGGTAAAGCGCCTGATGCATTGGCAGCTCCTTTCCGACTTCAGTATCATATCGTATCGTATCTTACAGAAATCCGGCTGCAAAATAAGACCATACACCCCAAAGTCGAGCATCGCCGCCGTGCGTTACTCGATGCCTGTGCTCAAAGCAGGCATCCCCGCGGCACATTCGGTAAACCGCTTAATGCTGCTTGGTTCCCCACCTGACATGGTTCACAGCCCCGGATTGCGCGGGACCCACTTCTCAACACACAAACACCGTCTCAGACCGCGTCGGTTCAGCCCTCGTTCGGGGGATGCACCCCCGCTTCAGCGGATTTCGGGTACAGGGCACCGCTAACTCCCCGGCTGGTATGGCCTTATTTCACAGCCGAAGCCTGAAACAAGATTTCACAGTTATTATTATATCAAAAAAACCTCCGTAATGCAATAGCTTTTACCGAATTTTTTTGCCCGTGCATATTCCGGCAGCTTTCAAGGCGAAAAAACACGTTTTTGAGCCTTCACGGACGTAATTTGTGCCGGCGCTCCGGCGCCGGCACAAAAGGAAAGATCATTAAGCTGCGGTTCCTCACATATCCGCAGATAAATTTGCGGATATGGCGATTCGGCGCATCAGCGCTCCCTTGCGCCGCGCACGATGTTGAAGTAGGCGGATGCTGTCAGCTTGTAGATCATCGCATAGAAAGCTCCGAAAATAAGGAACGAAATTACCGTGACAAATATCACCAGCGTCATATTTCTGAGCGCAAAAAGCTGAAGCAGCTTCCATACCATCGGGAATGCAAACGAAAGGTGCAGACCCGCAAACAGCAACGGAGCAAAAAACACGGTAACTATCTGCGAATTAATGCTTCTGCGTATGTCCTTTTCGGTCATACCCACCTTCTGCATAATATCGAACCGCGACTGATCCTCATATCCCTCGGATATCTGCTTATAGTAAATTATCAGCACGGCGGCAAAAAGGAATACTATACTGAGCATTATACCGAGGAAAAACAAGCTGCCGTATGTTCCGTAAAAATCGGCTTTTTCCTCCTCACGGCACTCAAGCCTGTAGCTGTATCCTCCGTCATATTCGCTTATCGCAATATCGTCCATCTCACTTCTGAGCTTCTGATACACGGCAATTTTGGCGTCGGCATCTGCATCCAAGTCAAAGCTGTAGCTCCAGTACAGATTGATCCGACTGTCACCCCTCTCGTCCCTTAGAGACTGCAAAGGCTCGGTAACAGCGCCGAACTCAGGGGTGACAAGCACTGCGTACGGCAGCATTACAGCCGAATAATATCCGATATCAAACATTCCGTCAAGCGTCTCCCTGATCCTCAGCGGCTCTCCGTTTTCAATTGAGAAGGTCTTTGACCGAAGCTCCTTCCGCGTGGAATACAGCAGACACTCTCCGCTCTCAAGCGTCTTGCTCTCTCCGGTGATACGGTTGTATTCGTCAAGCGAAACTATCAGCAGATATCCGACGCTTGCATAGTCGCTTATGCTGAAATCATCAACTGCATTCTGGTCGAGTATGATACCGGAATCGGTAAACATCCCGCCCGCTTCTGCATATCGGAATTCCTCGACATTTTTATGCTCACCAACCTTATTTTGCACCGATGCGCGCATTACGGAAATGCTCTCGTCGTTATAATGCTCATTATCCGGTATCCTTATCTCAAGCGAGATGTCGCGGGGATATCTTTGAAGCAGTGAGTCCTCAGCTCCGATATAAAGGCTTGCCGTGGAGGACAGCATGACAAGAACCATAGTACAAAGTATACATATCGAAGCCAGCCCCGCACCGTTGCGCTTCATGCGGTATATCATTGATGAGACGGAAACAAAGTGATTGGGCTTGTAATAGTATTTTTTGTTTTTCTGCAAAAGGCGGCATAAGGAGACAGACCCGGAAACAAAAAGCAGATAGGTGGCAATTATGACCATTATCACGGCAATAAAGAACCATATCATGGCAACCAAAGGTTCCTTTATCGATACCGCAATATAATATGCCGCCGCCAGTATCAGCACTCCCAAGACCGCCGCCACCCAGTTTGCCTTTGGCGGTTTTTCGCCCTTTCTGTCACTGTGCAGCAGCTCAAGCGGGTCTGAGCGCGCCGCTTTTATCCATGAATTCAAAAGCAGCAAAAAATAGATAACGCCGAAAACAAGCAACGTCTGTGCTATACCAGACCATTCAATGCGCATGGAATAATCCGCGGCGGTATTCATGATATTAAGCATACACAGTTCCGCAAGCTTTGAAAGCATCACACCGAGCAGTATACCGCACACGGAGGAAGCCGTGTAAGCGATAAGGCTTTCCCAGAACATTACACGGCTTATGTTCCGCTTGTCCATGCCGAGAATATTGTAAAGACCGAACTCACGGTTTCTTTGACGGGTCAGAAATGAGTTTGTGTAAAAGAGAAAGATAAGAGAGAAAACACCTATGACTCCGCAGCCAAACGGCAGAAGCATGCGCAGTGTCCCGCCTCCCTTCATCCGATCCAGAAGCGGCGACTTGCGAAGAAACTCCAGGATGTAATACATCATCATCATTACAGCGCCGGTCAGTATATAAGGCACAAACAGGCGCTTGTTCCGGCGCATACCGTCAAGTGCGAGCCGGGGATAAAAGCATACTTTCATTTTTTATTTATGACTTTGGCTTCCGCCTTGCGAAAGCTTCCTTTCAATGTTTTGGAAATTTCGGAATAATGTCTGCGCCAAAGATTCAGGACTGGAGCATCGTAAGAGAATCGGATATCATCTGATAAAGCTGTTCGTTTGTTTTTCCGCCCCTGTAAAGCTGATGATAGACCTCGCCGTCCTTTATGAACAGAACACGGTTGGCATGGCTTGCCGCCTTTACCGAGTGAGTTACCATAAGCACCGTCTGACCGGAGGCATTGATACCTCCGAACAGACGAAGCAGCTCGTCCGTCGCCTTTGAGTCAAGCGCTCCGGTGGGCTCGTCTGCCAGTATGAGCTTCGGTGAGGTGATAAGCGCGCGTGCGACCGCCGCGCGCTGCTTCTGCCCGCCCGAAACCTCATAAGGGTATTTTTTCAGCAGCTCGGTGATTCCGAGCTGTGCGGCAATCGGAACTATCGCCTCCGACATTTCCCGGTAGCTCTTGCCGGCAAGCACCAGCGGAAGATATATATTATCCTCAATTGAAAAGGTATCAACAAGATTGAAATCCTGAAATACAAAGCCGAGATTGTCACGTCTGAATGCAGCTATCTGCGATTCCTTTATCTTAGACAGATCCTGCCCGTCAAGTATCACGCTTCCGGCAGTGGGCTTGTCCAGCGCCGCAAGAATGTTGAGCAGGGTCGTCTTTCCGGAACCCGATTCACCCATAACGGCGACGTATTCCCCTTCTTCAACAGTAAAATTCACGTTTTTCAACGCCTCGACACGGTTCCCGCCAAAGCGTGTGGTATAAACCTTTTTAAGACCGCTTACCTGTAATATGCTCATCTTTCTTTTATCCTCCAATGGGGCGGTGACCGCAGTACCGCCCTGTCTGCATTTATTATAATCAAAAAGGGAAATGCACACCATAGCTCCGGCTTACATTTCCCCGTTTATTTCTTACACTTTTGTAACAAGTCACTCGTGCACGGATCTTCTCTGCGAAAGACAGATACGTATCACTGTTCCCTCTCCGGCAGCCGAGGACGCTGATATCGTATGCCCGAGATTATTGCATATCCGCCGACACAGGTAAAGCCCCAGCCCGCTGGCTTTTTTATCGGTCCTTCCGTTGTACCCGGTATAGCCTTTTTCAAATATCCGCGGCAGATCCTCCGGCGCAATACCTATACCCGTGTCGCTTATGCAGAGTGTTGTCGGCTCTTCAATATATATTCCGACCGTTCCCGACGGAGTGTATTTGAGCGCGTTCGACAGCACCTGCTCCACAACGAATGACAGCCATTTTTCATCGGTGACGACCTTTTTCCCGAGTGGTTCGTACACAAGATTTATCCTGCGACGAATAAACTGGGTCGAGAATTTTTTGACTGCCGAGCGCACGATTCCGTCAAGGTCGTATTCCATAAAAACGTAATCGGTTGAATCAGAGTCAAGCCGGAGAAACGCCAGCACCATATCCACATACTGCTCAATACGCTGAAGATCCTCCGCCACCCTGCGCGAAAACTCGCTGTCCTCGTTCTGCTGATTCAGCCGTATCGAAGCGATGGGAGTTTTTATCTGATGCGCCCACAAAGTATAGTAATCTATCATGTCCGCATATCGGCAGTTCATAAGCGTAAGCATATCGGACTGCTCTTTTCTCAGCAAGCGTATTATATCCTGATAATCCGCGTCGTCAAGCGTCAGTGCGGGAGGCAGCTCCTCCATAAGCTCGGCGCTGAGCCCCTTCAGCGTACATAACCGGCAATGCTTGCGGTACGCCGCCCGGCAGTCAAGAGCCAGCAGCAGTATGCCGAGGGCGGCACACAAAGCGGAAGGATATATGACCGCTCCGAGCGGTAAATGGTAAAGTGCAAATACCACCGCAAAAATAACGCAGAACAGCAGAAAGACCAGTATTCCCTTGTACCGCTGTCTCAGATACCGAAAGAAAAAACGCATATTTGGTCCTCCGCCCCTTATTCGACGATATATCCCACGCCGAATTTTGTCCTGATAAAATCCGTAAGTCCCACTGAACCGAGCTTTTTTCTCAGGCGATTTACATTGACGGTCAGCGTGTTCTCATCGACAAAGCAATCTGTCTCCCAGAGGCGTTCCATCAGCTTTTCACGGCTTACGACCTTTCCTTTGGCTTCCATAAGCGCAAGCAGGATACGGTACTCGTTCTTGGAAAGCTCAATGCGCTCGTCATTGTAGAGAAGTGTGTTGTCCCCCGTGTTAAGCAAAGCGCCGCGATGCTCAAGAAACGACCCTCCCGTTCCGAAATCATATGTTCTGCGCAACAGTGCCTGTATTTTTGCCGTAAGCACACTCTGGTCAAAGGGCTTTGAGATAAAATCATCCGCTCCCATGTTCATTGCCATTATAATGTTCATGCTGTCGGAAGCTGAGGAAATGAATATGATGGGAACATTTGAAACATTTCTTATCTCACGGCACCAATGATATCCGTTAAAGAAGGGCAAGGAAATATCAAGCAGCACGAGCTGTGGGTCAAAAAGGGCAAACTCAGCCATCACATTGCGAAAATCCTGCACGCAATGCGTCTGCCAGTTCCACATCTGCGCCTGTACGCTGACCGCGTCCGCAATGCCCCTGTCGTCCTCAACGATCAAAATGCGGTACATATGATGCCCTCCTTTTTATGCTCCGGAAGCGCCGTGCCGGACGCCGATAACGTCCTCCCCGGTCACGCCGTTTTGCTTTCACAACTGATTATACCACTCGCAAAATATAATGTCAACCTGCCCGATACCGTTTTCAATATCCCCCGCGCATTTCAGCTTTATTACTTTTATATCGTATTTTTACCTTACTCTGCTTCTGAGGTTGACAAAACCCGCCGGAAAAGATATAATGTCATCTGATAACACCCGTCGGTATCAGAAAGGACACGACACATGAAACAAATAACCGAAACACTCTCCACCCCGGTAAGAGACTCCTGCGACGTCGCAGTATGCGGCGGAGGGATCGCCGGGATAAGCGCCGCTCTCGCCGCCGCAAGACGCGGAGCCGACGTTCTGCTTATTGAACGCGAATATGCCACCGGCGGACTTGCCACGCTTGGGCTTGTAACATATTATCTTCCTATCTGCGACGGAATGGGCAGACAGGTGGTATACGGTATCGGAGAGGAGCTTTTGCGGCTTTCAATAAAGCACGGGTGCGAGGGTAAGCGTCCCGACGCATGGCTTGACGGAGGAAGCGTCGAGGAAAAAGCCGCCTACCGCTTCAAATCGGGATACAACGGTCCGCTTTTCATTCTTGAGGCGGAAAAACTGCTGAAGGAAAACGGTGTGCGCATTCTTTACGGGACTCAGGTCTGTTCGGCAGTTACGGAAGACAAACGGATCACAGCACTTGTCGTTGAAAACAAAAGCGGCAGATACGCAATAGAAGTCCAAAAGACCGTGATAGACGCCACCGGAGACGCCGACGTCGCCGCCTTTGCAGGAGCCGAAACGGCGCTTTACCCGCGCGGGAACACACTTTCCGGCTGGTATTATTACATAAATTCCGAGGAAAGAAAATGCCTCATGTTCGGCGGGGCTGAGATCACGGAAGAACAGCTCGCCGCCGGCAAAAAGCAGCCGAAGCTGCTTTCCGAACGCCGTTTTACCGGCATAGACGGAGCCGAGATCAGCGAAATGGTTCAGATGTCGCACACGGCAATACTTGAGGACTGGCAGAAAAAGCACTCTGCCGATCCAACATATCTGCCCGACACGCTTGCTACTATTCCCCAGCTTCGCATGACGCGCCGCATTTGCGGATACGCATCCCCCGATCTTGCGGATGATGCTGTTCGGGTCGAGGACAGCATAGGTCTTATCAGCAGCTGGCGCAAACGCGGTCCGGTGTACGAGCTGCCGCTCGGTTGCATAATCGCGCGCGGTTGCCGCAATCTGCTTGCTGCGGGCAGGGATATCTCCGTCACCGACAGAATGTGGGACATCACACGTGTCATCCCACCCTGCGCCGTAACCGGAGAAGCCGCAGGAACAGCCGCGGCGCTGTTTGATGATTTTTCGTCCCCCGACACCGACATGGTGCATAAGATACAGAATTCCCTCCGCACGGGCGGCGTCAGACTTCACACCGACGAGCTGTAAGCCGTAGGCGGCAGAAAATCACGGGGGTTGCTGCACCGATGCAGCAACCCTCGTAATTTTATTTTTGGGGATTCTTATTTTTTGGATTCGTTGTACCTCATAATCGCGCACAGCAGCTCGGCGCAGCCTATCCTGTCGAGCTTTGATCTTGCCGTGCCATCAAGACCCGCACCTACAAATCCCGCCGCCTTCATTGCCCCGAACTCTGCCGACGCCCACGCCGGAACGCTGTCAACCGTCAGCCCCGCCTCGCTGTCCCCGTCGGCTTTTATTCCAAGCAGTCCCGCCGTAATTACCGCCGCCTCGGCGACCGTTATCGTCTCATCGGGCAAAAAGCACTGCTCGCCGTCCTTTATCCAGCCGTCGCACACGCCAAGCTCATATGCGGCTCCGATATACGGCTTCGCGGAGGCGGGAATATCCTCATCGTCGGCAAACACCGTGGTGTCGCGGGTCGGAAGATCGGCAATTCCCGCAGCCGTCATAGCCATAACGAGGAATTCCGAACGGCTTACTGTCTGCTCCGGATAAAAGCAGCTCTTGCCCCCGACCTCGGTGCCGCCCATGATCCCGGCTTCGGCAACGCGCAGCGCCATGCTTTCAAACACACTGCCGGAAAGATCGTCAAAGCCATCTCTGCCGCCGCGCAGCGTTACCCTGACGCTTACCGCAGCCTCTCCATCTGCCCGGTTTCCCCACTTGTCACGCACAGTATACGAGAAGCTGTCGCGCCCGGAAAAACCGTCCTCTGGCATATAAATATAGCTTCCTGCCGCGCGGTCGGTAAGCAGGATACTTCCGTGACGCGGGTATGAGGTCAGCGAGAAAAACAGCTCGTCGCCGTCCGCGTCATATGCCGCAAGCCTGCCTGCCGTCGGCATACCGGAGTATGTGGCAGCGCCAAGCGCCGCCGTGGTCTTTTCAAGCGTCGGCGCGGCGTTATCCCCGTCAAGGAAGTTCACGGTGCAGGTATATTCATAACCCGACCCGTTCACACTGAAGGAAAATTCCGCATTTTTCACTTCCGCGTCTGCTGGGACAAAAGCCATGCGCGAAAGATTCAGGCGCGTAACGCTCTGCCCTGCGGCAAGAGCCATCGAGCCTATCTGAAGCCGCCCGGCAGAGGAATCCGGCAGCGACGTAAGCGTTATGTAGTCTATTGATGAAACGCCCGCGGCTGCTTCAAAGTCCGCCGCTTCAAAAATTGCCTCACAGCCTTTTTTTGCCGTGACCGCCATTCTTTCGTCGTCTGCGATCACCTCGATCCCGGGCGAGAGCAGTGCCGCCGGCTTGCTGATGTTCTCATGGGACAACGCATCTACCGATACGGGTACTATCATCGGCATAGCCGTAAGCACCATGCACAAGGAAATTATAGTTGAAAACGATCTGAGCATTTTTCATGACCTCCGGATAATTATATCGAATCATTCAAATATACTCGGCATCGCGCCGCTTTATTCCTGTCGGGCGCTTGTGCCTTACAAAAGCACGGCGCATCACGGCTTCGTTCCGCTTTGATATTCCGGGGCTCAGGCTTTTCGCAGCGCTGCATAACGCACCGGAGCGATAAAATTACACTTTGTTTCAGAAGTATTCAAGAAAAAACCGCTATATCGGCTTATAATAAAGTAAGACTTAAAATATGATCGGACATGGTATCTGCAATGAAAATTGAAATAACTCCGGAGCTTGACGGTCTGCCGGTCTTTGACCTTCTGCGCAAGCGTATGCACCTTTCTACCGGAACGCTGACTTTGCTTAAAAATTCACCGACCGGGATCACGGTAAACGGCACGCGTGTTACCGTAAGATACAGGCTGAAAGCCGGGGACGTGCTTGAGCTTGACCTTGCAGACAAGCCTGAGACCGGAACGTCTGAGATAATCCCCAAAAAGCTGCCCGTGTCTATAATTTTTGAGGATGACGACATAATCGCCGCCGACAAGCCCGCGGGAATGCCGACGCATCCCACGCACGGGCATCTTGACGACACGCTTGCAAATGCGCTGGCATACCGCGCCCAGAAGCGCGGCGAGCCGTTTGTTTTCCGTCCGGCAAACCGGCTTGACAGGAACACCAGCGGAATAGTCCTGCTTGCCAAGAACCGACTTGCCTCAAGCCGTCTGTTTGAGGAAATGAAAAGCGGCAGGATACACAAGACCTATGCCGCCGTGACTGTCGGCGTTCCCGACCCGCAGGACGGATCTGTAAACGCTCCGATAGCACGCGCCGACGCCGGGATACTTATGCGCGTTGTGCGCGAGGACGGTGCTCCGTCCGTGACCGGATACCGCACCATGCGCGTGTCGAAGGACGGCAGATACGCACTTGTAGCGCTTGAACCGCTGACCGGCAGAACGCACCAGATACGAGTTCACATGGCTCACATAGGCTGTCCACTGCTCGGTGATTTTCTGTACGGCGAGGAATGCCCCGACGTTATCGAACGTCATGCCCTGCATGCCGCAAGGCTTGAATTTACACATCCGATGACGGGACAGCTCATGCGCCTTTCCTCCCCGCTTCCCACAGATATTTTGCGGGTGCTTAAGGAAAATTTCTGACCTTCAGCCGGAATAAAAAACAAAAGGAGATCCGTAAAATGGATGAAAATAATCAGATAGACCCCGGTATTGCAAACGATGTCTTACTGAGTGACGCAGGTAATGAACGGAATGAACAGGATGAGCCGGATGACGCATCTGCTTCCCATAAACCGCACCGTCTCCCCGCCGTTTCGCTTGTGCTTTACGGCATCGCCCTTGTTTCGCTTGTGATCTATATTGCCGCACGGCTTTCACCCGCCTTTGCCGATTTTTTCAACCGGAACATCGGCGCGGCGGTGCGCGGATCTCTCTCATATCTGACCGGATGGCTTCCCTTTTCGCTCGGCGAGGCGATGATAATCTTTCTGCCCGTGGCGGCGGTATTCATGATAATCTACGCCTGCCGGAATTATGCCGACAGCTGGCGCTCGGTGTTTGTATATCTCGGAACGGTGCTTTCCTTCATATCCCTTTTGTTTTCGATCTTTGTGCTCGGCTTCGGAACAGGATATTACGGTACGACGGTCGACAAAAAGCTCGGGCTTGACCGCACCGACGTCTCACCGGAGGAGCTGTACCAAACAGCGTCGATACTTGCCGACCACGTAAACGAGGAAGCGCAGAACGTAAAGTATCAGTATAACGGCTTTTCTATCATGCCATATACCTTTGACGAGATGAGCAAAAAGTTAGTCGAGGCATACGCCAAGGTATGCGACGAATATGACTTCATCCCAAGACTTTCCTCCCGCGTCAAGCCGGTCATGCTCAGCGAGCCGTGGACCTACACGCAAATTTCCGGCGTATACACCTATTTCACAGGCGAGGCGAACATCAACACCAATTTTCCGGATTACACGATCCCATATACTGCGGCGCACGAAATGGCGCACCAGCGCGGGATAGCGCGTGAGGATGAAGCCAATTTCATTGCATTTCTCGTATGCATCGCCTCCGACGACCCATACATCCGTTACAGCGGATATCTTGAAGTATATGAGTATGTGGCTGACGCTCTTTGTTCCGAAGATATAACGCTTTACTCGACGGTACGCTCGAAGCTTAGGAACAATGTCAGAGAGGAAATGGCGGCCTATTCGGCGTTCTTTGACAAATACTGTGACAATATTGTCGCGACAGCTACCGAGACAGCTAACAACAGTTATCTTCAGATGCAGGGGACTGTCGGTTCAAAAAGCTATAAGCTGGTAGTCAATCTGACCGTGGCATATTACCGTAATATAGCATATAATAACATCGGGACGGATTCGTGATTCCCATAAAAAACACATATGTTATTTTAAGGGAATCCTGACGTATCATCACCGGATGTGCCGGTAAAATACCGGTCAAAGCGGCGTTGCGGCGGAGGAATCGGAGCGAAAAACAAAGTTTTTTCGAAGAATTTTCCTCCGCCCCTTTTCTTTTGGGTAATTTTATGATATAATTAAGCGATTAAGAATCTGCATTCTCGTTTTGAGTTATACTATATATGCTTTCGCGCGGAAAATGCGCGGGGTCAGTGCAGCGGCTTTACGCTGAATACTATTAGCCGCCCCGGGCGGCATGGGGACTGAAATGAAAAAAATAGTTATCAACGGGGGACTGCCCCTTTACGGCGATATCAGTGTCAGCGGCATGAAAAACGCCGCACTTCCGATTATTTTTGCAAGCATCCTCACAAAGGACAAATGCGTCATTGAGAACCTGCCCGAGGTAAGCGATGTCACACTTTCGCTTGAGATACTGCACTCTATGGGCGCGACAGTGAAAATGCTCAACCGCAATACCGTTGAAGTTGATACCACGCACTTCGTCGGCGGTTCGTCTCCTTATGAGCTTGTCTCAAAGCTGCGCGGCTCGACATATCTTCTCGGCGCGGAGCTTGGTAGATTCGGCGAAGCAAGAGTCGGCTTTTCAGGCGGCTGTGACTTCGGCACAAGACCCATAGACCAGCACAAAAAGGGCTTTGAGGCGCTTGGCGCCGTTATGACGATCGAAAACGGCTGTAACCACATTGTAACCGGTCCCGGCGGACTTTGCGGAGCTTCGATTTATTTTGATATTGCCAGCGTAGGCGCAACAATAAACGTAATCCTTGCCGCTGTCATGACACCGGGGCGCACTACGATAGACAACGCCGCCCGTGAACCTCACATAGTTGACCTTGCCAACTTCCTCAATATGTGCGGTGCAAGAATATCCGGAGCCGGAACATCATTCATCAAAATTCAGGGTGTGGAACGCCTGCACGGGTGCAACTATACCATCATCCCTGACATGATAGAGGCGGGAACATATATGGCGGCTGCCGCCGCAGCGGGAGGTCGCGTGACCGTGCGCGGCATAATTCCCAAGCACATGGAGACCGTTACAGCCAAGCTGCTTGAAATGGGCGTCGAGGTGGACGAATGTGACGACAGCATAGTGGTCAGCCGCACGTCGCCACTCCAGCACGCCAATATAAAGACCTATTTCTACCCCGGCTTCCCCACCGATATGCACCCGCAGTTCAGCGCGCTGCTTGCAATGGCGTCCGGTACATCCACAGTTACAGAGGGCGTGTTTGAAAACAGATTCAGATATGTGGATGAGCTTAAAAAGATGAACGCCGATATTTCTGTTGACGGAAGAACGGCAACCATAGTAGGTCCTGCGCATCTTACCGGAGCACCGGTAAAAGCCGTTGACCTTCGCGGCGGTGCGGCGCTTGTTATTGCCGGACTTGCGGCAAAGGGCAAAACAGAGATATGTAATGTTGAATATATCGAGCGCGGTTACGACAATATCGTAGGAAAGCTCCGCGGTATCGGAGCAGACATTTCGCTCGTCGATATTCCGGACGCCGTAGTCGAAAAAGCAAATTAAATCCTCCAAACCGATAAAAAATTGTAAAATAACGCCGTGCGGCATTGAATGCGCACGGCGTTATTTTTTCACATATACGCGGCGGGCTGTCGCTGAAAGCGGCAGCCCCATGCGGAATATAAAAAGTCTCAAGCCTCAAGCTGTCTGCCGAGAAAACCTGCGGCGGTTTCAACGAGCTTGGCTTCTATGCCGTTGCCCGCAAGATTTGACCTTTTGCTGCTCTCGCGGTTCACAAGAGAAACAACACATCCGAGTATGTCCCCCTCACTGATGATAGGCATAGCACAGCTGATATAATGCACACCCTCGTTCTGCACGGGAGACAGCTTCTCCTCTCCGTCGTGCCAGATATACATACTGCGTCCTTCAATTATCTTCTCCAGCTCCTCGGAAAGCTGTTTGTCGGCATAATCCCTCCGCGGTACTCCGGCGGCGGCAATGACCGCGTCGCGGTCGCAGATTATCACATCCAGCTCGCAGGTTTTATGCAGTGTGTCGGCGTACTGAGCCGCAAATGCGTTAAGCTCGCCGATGGGAGAATATTTCTTGAATATCACCTCACCGTCGCGGTCGGTGTAGATCTCAAGCGGGTCGCCCTCCCTTATTCTCATTGTTCTTCTGATCTCCTTGGGAATCACGACGCGCCCCAGGTCGTCGATCCTCCTGACTATTCCGGTTGCCTTCATTTATATAAATCTCCTTTTTGAATCCTTGTTTTTGATGTCGGTCAGCTCTATTATTCTTTGCATCTTGTCGGAAAATATACTATCAATTACTTATTAAACCTGTTTTCACATTGAATTAAAAACAGCCTCGGCATAATACCGGCAGCCCGCCGCCTTACGAAATGATATATGAAAACAAAAAATCCGGGCAGACTGCCGGATGCTTTTAGCTTCCGACAAACCGCCCGGACAAAAACCGGATATCTATTATTAATTATTTAAGCATCGCCGCGCCGACGATACCCGCGTCGTTGCCCAGCTTTGCAATGCGGATCTGCGTTTCGGGAACGATTCCCCCACCGTACTGCTCCTTGCGTACCATAGGGATAAGCGGTTTAAGAAGGAAATCCCCTTCGTTGGAAATTCCGCCGCCCAGAGATATGACCTCCGGCTGGAAGATATTAATTATATTCACAAGCCCGCACGCCAGATAATATACATATTCACGGAACACCTCTGCCGCCGCCTCGTCCCCGGCGCGCATTGCATCGCATGCAGTGCGTCCCGATATCTTTCCGCGCTCGTTTGCAATGTCCTCGATAAGAGTGTGACGTCCCTTTATGCGGCATTCCTCCAGCTTTTCGCGGGTCATGTTGATAAGAGCGGTGGCAGAGCTGTAAGCCTCCCAGCAGCCGAGTCTGCCGCATGAACACTGACGTCCGCCTGCGCTTATGACAATATGACCGAGCTCCGCACCGGCGTTGTTGAAGCCGGTCAGGATCTTATTGTCAATTATCACTCCGCCGCCGACGCCCGTACCGAGAGTGATCATTACCGAGTTTGAGCTTCCCTTTGCCGCGCCGGCAACCGCCTCGCCCCACGCCGCCGCATTTGCGTCGTTAGCAATATGTACCGGAAGCTCCCCTATGCGGCTTTTAAGCATATCCGCGATCGGAAGCTTGCGGAAAGGCAGATTGTTTGCATACTCCACCCGCCCAGTAGCATTGTCAACGATTCCGGGAGAGGCGATACCGACCGCGGAGACCTCAGAAATCGCAATTCCCTTTTCCGCGGCAACGCGGCGGCAAAGCGTCGCCATATCATCCACGATAAGCTCGGGGGCGCGCTGCGCCTGAGTGGGCATACTTTGCTTTACGACAATATTCATACTCTCATCCACAAGTCCGACGGCAATATTCGTTCCGCCAAGATCTATTCCGATTCTATACATCAGATACCTCCCGCCGCCAAGCGGCTCAAGAAAAAAACAATATACGGGAGGACAAGTCTCCCGCATATAATTATATCGCATGAAGGCTGCCGTGTCAAGGCATAAAAGACGTTTTTTGATTTTTTCGCAACCAAATGTAACAAAGTATTCCGCAACCGCAGGTTGCGGAATAACTGTATTCATAATGGGAACGATGGATACCATGCGTCTTCCGTATTTATGTTTGATTGCTTTTTGCAGAACATTCTTGACATTATCCAGTTGACCGTATATAATAATATCCTGCTGAAGGATAGCCCGTGTTTGGATACATGACATTACGACCGGCGGAAAAGCTATGGGATATTTTCCAAACATCGCATACAAAAAACGCGTGAGAAAACCCGTTTTTAAAAAGGCTGAATGCGCAGAAAAACAGCCATTCCATCTATATTCTCCTTATAAGGGGTGTAATTTCGCAGACAAAAATGCTATTATCAACACGAAGGACTTAACGGAGGTTTTCACTTATGGATCAGATCGCAACAGGTAAATATATTACCAAAAAACGAAAAGAACAGAATCTGACGCAGGAACAACTTGCTGAACGGTTGGGAGTTTCAAATAAGACGATCTCAAAATGGGAAACGGGAAAATGTATGCCCGACTATTCCATAGTTGAATCGTTATGTAAAGAGCTGAACACCACACTTGCCGAATTGATCAATGGCGAAGAAGATGAAAAAAGCATACATACTTATGACAATGATCAGATCATTGATATGATCAAGGAAATGCAGGATCTGAAGAATGAGAAAAAGATGATCATCGGATATATCTTTATAGTTATGGGGCTTGTTATGCTCGTTTTGTCAAAAATGATGGGCGGGACAAACATTCAAGATTTTTTCGCGGGTTTCATGTTGGGACTTTCTATTGTAGAAATGGTGATAGGTATTTATCTACTCGGTCGTTGGATATCATATAAAAATAAAAACAAATGAGCTGTTGGCATATGAACAAAGGTTTGATCCTTCCCGTTATAAGAATTTTATTATCATTAACAGGACTTGTAAGTTTGGCTGTTTGTATAGCTCAACCGGGAGAAAATCAAGTGTTGTTATGGTTGGGTCTCGTGTGTAATTCTATTGCATTTATACTGTATTGCATAGCAAACAGAAAGAAAAAATAAGCCACACGTTGGCAAAAAAAACGGGCTGCTGCGCAAATGCGCAGCAGCCAAAACTATTTTTTATTCAGATTATTTTACGCGGACTGCCTTGACAGCTACTGCTGTGCCGAGAAGGGCAACAAGAGCAACTATTGCAAGCCAGATCATTCCGTTATCTCCGGTTACGGGAGAATCGGGCTGAGTATCCACGGGAGCCTCGGTAACTACCGGAGCGTCTGTAACGACCGGAGCATCGGTGACCACGGGATCGGTGTCAACGGGGGCGTTCAGTATGTTGCCTTTGTAAAGCTTGAAGTTGGAGGCTTCAATTCCGGAATCCTTATTGTAAATGTAGAAAACGATACCAACGTCACCGGACGCGGCAAATTCATCAGCGGTTCCGGCGTGCATGTCAAACAGTTCACCGTTGAAGTAGACCGAGAAATTATAGCCCTCAACAACGATCATGAGATCGACATATCCGTCGGCGCTTGCCGCCTGCATTCCCTGGAAATCAAGAGAAGCGTAAGCAGAACCGTTGCAAAGGAGCTTACCGTCTACCATTACAGTACCGGTGGTCTTTTTGCCGCCCTTGGCAAGCGTCATGTCGCCGCTCTCTCTTCCGCCGTAAAAGCCGTAGAGATTGTCAATTACCGTTCCGGCATTGTTGAAGTACACACCGGCGTTTACTCCGCTGATCCTGACCTTACCGGTAAGGGTGTAGCTTTTGCCTTCACCAAGGGTAAGCCCCTCAATAGCGCCGCCCCACCAGAACCTGCCTTTTTTGGCTTCTGCGTGAGTTAGCTTTACGGTTTTACCGTCAGCAGAAATATCAACAGTAGAAGCTTCGGAATCTGCTACCGAGCTGATAACGCCGGGAACATAAACGCCATCCTGAGCGTTGAACACAACATCGTAAAGCAGTTCGCCGTCTTTGGCTTCATCATAACTTTTGGTGAGCGTATTGGCGGCTGATGCGGATACGCAGAACGCGGAAACCAGCAGCAGCGCGCAGATAAGAACTGACAGTAATCTCTTCATTGTAAATCACCTTTCTTTAATCACCGGCACATCCGGTGTCGTTAAGAAGATTATACCATATTAAAGTCACAAAAGCAATACCAATTATAAATTTTATACAATTATATTTCTGATTTGTAAAAAGCCATGCATCCAAAGTCTTATAAATAAAGCATTATATGTGAACAAGTCAGCTCACGCGCGTTTTTACAGATTAAGAAGCACTATCGCCGCCGCACCGAGGGCGATCGCCGCCGCTTTTTTCATGGAAATGTGTTCCTTGAACAGAATCCACGAAAGCAGTGCGGCAATTATAGGTCCCCCACCCTGGATAGCAGGGTAAACGATAGCACCGTCCATCACGGTTGCAAGCCGGACGACGGATAGATTCAGAAGATAATTTGCCGCGCCGACAAGCAGGATGATACCGCACATCTGTTTTGAAAAAAATGCTTTTACTTTTGTGCCTTCATTCTCTTTCTGCCTGCGGTCAAGGACAAAGAAAAGCAGGAACGAAACAAGCATAGCGAAAAAGTAGCAGTAAATAAGATATGGCACCGCATACGCGTTATCGGTATGCATCGAATATATCTTGGAAATAAGCGAAAGCGTACCGTTGCATAATAGGGCAAGCACGGAATAGACGAGCCACCTGACGGAGAACTTCCCCTCTCCCGTGACCTTTGGATTTGCAAACAGCACCATGCAGATGACAAGAATAATAATGCCTACAACGCGCGTGAACGTTACCGCCTCGCCAAGAAAAATGAAGGAATAAGCAAGCGGCATTATCAGGCTGAAATTGACGATGAGCGTTGTAATAGAGAGTGGACCTTCCTCCAACGCTTTCAGATTGGTAAATACAGTTGCGGAGAAAAGACAGCCGAACGCAAACGCAGCCAGAATACCCGAGAGCGGCAGGTAAAGACTATCCCACTGCAAAACGGCTACTGTGAGTGCGCAAAGCATCGCAATTGCCGTAAAGCATCCGTTGAATAGCTGCAGCTGAGAGAGAGTTTTGCAGCGGCGGTTTGCAGGACCAAGTCCGACGGAATAAATTCCGCTTGATGCTATTCCTGTGAGAAGCAGAAGTACAGCGGTTGCGGTGGAGTTCATATAAGACCTGACGACCTTTCTTGTGGCATAACGGTAGTATAATAGCGCATTCTTTCGCATTTGTCAAGAGATATTTTATAACATCCCTGACCGATTCTGAATAATAACCGATCCTGAGCCGGACAGGCACAAATAATCAGAGGAGATCTCTCCTTGATATGGTTTGTACCGCTTCGGCTATTCCATATCTTCGTTGAGATCTCCTCGTTTTTGAACACATATAAGTGGTGTTCATTTTTTTATTTTCTCACGCGGTACACCCGCGCGTAAAATGTGGCTCAATCCGCAAACTTGATTTCAAGCTCCGCAAACATATACCTGTTTTCGGACACCGTCAGCGGCTTTCCGGAAGCCGTCTTAAGCCCGCTCACAGTCACGCTTTCGGTCATGACCATCGGGTATTCCGCCTTGTAGCCGGCGCTTGCATAGTTGGTGTTCATTTTTGAATACAGACGAGGTCCGACATAGGATGACGAAGACGGGTTTTTGTCCTCAATGACCAGCCCCTCGATAACGATATTGCGCGGCAGATAGCAGACATATCCGAAATCGTGGCTTCCGGGGTTTGAACCGTTGATAATTATCGCGTCACACCTTGCTCCTGCGGCGGGAATATACGTGCAGTTGCGTATTATCAGGTCTCCGTTCCATGTGCTGCCGTAGTCGCTGCGCAGGTTTATAAAGTATTTGTTGTAAACCGTGGTGTTTTCGATAAGAGCTGTTCCGTGACCTATTAGATTTATCCCCTGATGTCCCAGCCGGCAGTTCCTCAGCGTTACATTGTAAACGCCCTGATGTGCGTCAAACCGTGAAAAGCTGACTCCGTCAAAGAAGATGTTCTTTGAGTAGTTGGAAGCGAAAACGCCCCAGCGACTATTGTCAAGTATATCGTTGGTCTGCGAGCAATTTATCACCTTGAGACCGAGACACGATGTAGCCGTTATATCGTAGGTACCCATACTGACGGTAGTACCCGCGCTTCCGATCTTTTTATACGTCTTGTGTCCGGTAAGAACGCAATCTCTCACCTCGGAATTTACCGAACCGTTGAATATCAGGAATCCGAAATACGGAGCGCCGACTCCGCCCTCGTCATCGATCAGATGCTTCAGACCGTCCACGACGACATTCGAGCGGTAGATGCGTATTCCGCGATAGTAATAAGCCGTGCCGGGGTCGGCATTTGCAATTGTGGTGAAAATCCCGCCGCGAAGGGTAAGTGTCTTTTCGTCCACCGGACGTGCAACAAGCGAGGTCAGCTTTTCAAAATTCCAAAGTATCGGTGTGTCGTCCGAAACATTGCCGTCCTTGTCAACGAGGAAATTATCCTGCTGAGGCGCTCCGCTGTTCTGGTTGTTGCCGTAGCGTATGTACTGCTTTTTCTCGCTGTTGACCGCAGTGACTATGCAGTCGGAGGGCAGCTTTATACCGATGTTTTTCTGACCCGCAGAGAGCTTTTCAACGCCGGAAAGCGTAATAAGTCCCTCGGATGGTGCAACAAGAAAAACCTCCTTAGCACAGTTTTCCACATTTCTGTCGTCGATTATAAACAGGGCGCTGCTCCAGTCCGTATCGGTCATAATACGGATGTCGCGCGCCGCCCCGCCTATGTAATAGGTCGCATCCTCGCGCGCAAATACCGGCAGACCGTTCTTATTGGCGTATTCATGCGCCGCCGCTATTGCCGCGCCGTCGTCGGTGACTCCGTCGCCCTTTGCGCCAAAGTCCTCATAGCATACGACCTTGCCGTATTTATGCGAAAATACTTCTCCGTTTTTCATATCATACACTCCGTTTTCTCCGTTTTCGGCAAAATAATCAAGCGCTTCGTTAATTCCGCGCGAAAGACCGCCGCGTGATGTTCCGCAGATATTTACGGTCGTACCGTCAACGGTGACTGTAAAGCTGCCGGCGTCTCCGTCAGATAGATCCGGAAGCAGAGAAAGCAGTATCCTGTACTGCCCGTCCTCCGATTTCGATTCCTCCATCAAAACTCCCGCAGTCTCAAATACTTTGCTCCGCAGTGTGTACGCCGCAACCGAGCAGACCGAGTCGCCCTCGGGGTACTCAATATAAAACCTGTCAAGAGATACGCCGCCGCAGGTTAGGCTGCTGAGGGGTGCGCCGGGATTTCCCGTGATCCTGAAATCGGCAGGCAGCTCAAAAGCGCCGCTGTCGGGTATCATCCCGATAAAACGATCCGCCGCCGCTTCAAGTCCTTCGGTGCCGCCGGAAATGACTATCTTGCTTCCGACCGCCGCAATGAGATATCCACCGCTGCACAGCGTCTGCCAATCCGGCGACGTAAAGCCCTCAATGTTGCGTTCGGTATCGCCGACGATTATTTCAAATTCCGATTCAGTATCAAAATCAGTTGTAAAGGTAATCTCAATTCCCGCCGCCACAAAAGCGTTTCTGATCTTTTTCGCGGCAACGACCTCCGGGCTTTCACTGCTTTTCATGTCGGGGCGGATAAGCACAAACTTTGTTTTGCGTTCACTGTCAATAACGGTAAGTCCGGGCTTTGTCTCCACGGAATCCGTAACATCAGGAGCCGTTGTGATCTCAGGAACATTTTCAGGGGTACAGCCTGCGGCAAAACACGCCGCCAAAAGGGCGATGATAAGGAGCAAACTCATCTTTTTCATGTCAATACCTCTTGATTTTTCTGATTTTATACGAAAAAAGGGACAGACGTGCCAACACACCCTGCCCCCCCGAAGCCATTTGTCCGTCAGGGGGACAGTAGCCGGATATCGAAAACAAGGGGTTGCTGCACGCCGGCATAAAGCCGGCAATGCAACAGCCCCACGGATCATTCTGTTATCAATACATTCCGCCGCCGCCGTTCATGGCTGCGTTGGCGGCAGCCGCCGCCGCAGGATCTTCCTTCTGATTGGCAACTACCGATTCGGTGGTAAGAATGGTAGCGGCAATTGACGCGGCGTTCTGCAGAGCGGAACGGGTCACCTTGGTCGGATCAACGATGCCCGCGCCGATCATATCAACGTAGGTCTCGTTGTAGGCATCAAAGCCCCAGCCGGGCTTGCGTGCGGACATTATCTTGTTAACAACAACACCGTCGTCAAGTCCCGCATTGGTAGCGATCTGACGTACAGGAGCCTCAAGAGCCTTCAGGACAATACGCACACCGGTCTTTTCGTCTCCCTCAACTGTCTTGACCAGCTTCTCGACCTCAGGGATAACATTCAGATAAGCAGTTCCGCCGCCGGGGACAATGCCTTCCTCAACTGCGGCGCGTGTCGCGTTGAGAGCGTCCTCAATACGGAGCTTCTTTTCCTTCATTTCGACCTCGGTAGCAGCGCCGACTTTGATAACGGCAACGCCGCCGGAGAGCTTTGCAAGTCTTTCCTGCAGCTTCTCACGGTCGAAGTCGGAGGTGACGTTCTCTATCTCGGCACGGATCTGAGCCACGCGATCCTTGATAGCCGCGCTGTCGCCCGAACCGTCGACGATAATGGTGTTTTCCTTGTTGACCTTGACCTGACGTGCATGACCGAGCTGCTGCATGGTAGCATCCTTAAGCTCAAAGCCAAGCTCGCTGGTAATGACCTCGCCGCCGGTGAGGATGGCGATGTCGCGGAGCATTTCTTTTCTCTTTTCACCGAAGGAAGGAGCCTTGACGGCAACGCAGGTGAAGGTGCCGCGGAGCGTGTTGAGCACGATGGTGGTAAGAGCCTCGCCCTCAATATCCTCGGCGATTATCAGCAGCTTCTTACCTGCCTGAACGATCTGCTCCAGCACGGGCAGAATGTCCTGAACGGCAGAGATCTTCTTATCAGTGATAAGAATGTAGCAGTCGTCAAGCACCGCTTCCATTTTTTCTCTGTCTGTTGCCATGTAGGGGGACAGATAGCCGCGGTCAAACTGCATACCTTCAACGACCTCGGAATAGGTCTCGGCTGACTTGGATTCCTCAACGGTGATAACGCCATCGGCGGTGACCTTTTCCATTGCGTTGGCGATCAGCGTACCGATGACCTCGTCGCCGGAAGAAACAGTACCTACGCGGGCGATATCGTCCGAGCCGTTTACCTTCTTGGAGCTTGTCTTAAGGCATTCGACCGCACGGTCAACAGCCTTCTTCATACCCTTGCGGAGTACCATCGGGTTAGCACCCGCGGTAACATTCTTCATGCCCTCGTGGACCATAGCCTGAGCAAGCAGTGTAGCGGTGGTGGTTCCGTCGCCGGCTGCGTCGTTTGTCTTGGTGGCGACTTCCTTTACAAGCTGAGCACCCATGTTCTCGGCGGGATCGTCCAGCTCGATCTCCTTGGCGATCGTTACACCGTCGTTGGTGATAAGGGGAGCGCCGTATTTCTTGTCGAGGACAACGTTTCTGCCCTTCGGACCAAGTGTGATTTTTACTGTGTCCGCAAGCTTGTCAACACCGCGCAGAAGCGCGTTTCTTGCGTCAATTCCGTAAAGTATATCCTTTGCCATGATAATTAATCCTCCAGTTGTTTGTTTAACCTATGCTCAGTCGATTACGGCGAGCACGTCTTTTTCGGAAATGATGGTGTATTCTTCACCGTCAAGCTTTACCTCTGTGCCGGCATACTTGCTGGCTATAACCTTATCCCCTACCTTAAGGGCAACGGGAACGACCTTGCCGTCATCGTTTGTCTTACCGGGACCTACGGCAATAACCTCAGCTATCTGGGGCTTCTCCTGCGCAGCGGACGTCAGAATGATGCCTGCTTTTGTCTTTTCTTCCGCTTCGACGAGCTTTATAACAACTCTGTCAGCCAACGGTTTAATGTTCATTGTAATTCCTCCTTGGAGCAACCGCATCCATTTTTTCATCGCGGTCTCTGAATGTTTTATTTCGTTGGCACTCATTTGTGCCGAGTGCTAACCTTGCGAGTATAATTGTACTACAATAATGGAAAAAATCAAGTACCCAAAGCGCGAATTAACACTTTATTAACAATTTATTTTAGCACCCGGCTTTGTAATTGCCAACCCGGGCGGCGAATATACATAATAGCGGGTGATTTGAGTGTTTGAGTTCGTAAACAGATATATAATCGGGGCGGCTCTGCCGTCACTTCTTGTCGCAGCGGGAATTTTTTTGGGCATTTATACGCACGTGTGGAGCCCGCGGGCGCTGAGGTCAGGTGCGCGCTCACTGCTTGCGCGAAAAAAAACGGATACTGTCAGCGCCGGTCCGGACAAAAAGCCGGGCACCTCGGTCTCTCCACTGCGGGCGCTGTCTCTGGCACTCGCCGGAACTCTCGGAGTCGGAAATATCGTCGGAGTATCCGCGGCAATATGGTGGGGCGGTCCGGGTGCGGTGTTCTGGATGTTGCTCTCCGCCCTGCTTGCCGCCTCGCTTAAATATTCCGAAACAGTGCTTGGAGTCAAGCACCGCCGCCGTGACGGCGAACGTATGCGCGGAGGCGCTCCCATTTACATAAAAAAAGCATTTGCGGAAAGGCGTCACGCGCGGATCGGAGCGTTCCTCGGAGGACTTTTTGCACTGCTTTGTCTGCTTGACGCGCTCAGCATGGGGTGCATAGTGCAGGTAAACGCCGTTGCCGGAGCGCTTGAGGGAATTTTCGGACTTGACCGCCGCATTTGCGGCGCGGCTATGGCTCTTACGGCGCTGATAATAGCCTCCGGAGGGTTGAAACGTATTTCCGACGCCTGCGGAGCGATCGTGCCGTTCATGACGGCAGGCTTCTGCCTGCTCTCGGCGGCAGTGCTTATAATACGCGCGCCCGAGCTTCCGCGCGTGGCGTGGGAGATCATAAGCGACGCTTTTTCATTTATCCGGGAAGAAAAAGCGCGCGGCGGCACGTGGATACGAACCGCCACCGCGGGGATCGGAGGATTTTTTCTTTCCCGCGCGGTGCGCTACGGCGTCATGCGCGGACTGATGTCAAATGAAGCGGGCTGCGGCACCTCCCCACTGGCACATTCCGCCTCCGACACCGACTCTGCGGCAAAGCAGGGCTTCCTCGGCATAGCCGAGGTGCTGGTAGATACCGTACTGTTATGCACAGCAACGGCATTTGTGATACTTGTAAATTACGGTGAGGTAGCCGTATACGGCGAAAATTCGGTCATGATGACGGTGCGCGCATATTCCGCAACGCTCGGCGGCTGGGCTGACTGGGTGCTTGCCGCCGCAGTTCTGCTTTTCGGGCTGGCGACCGTCGTGTGCTGGGCGTATTACGGTCAGGAATGCGTCGCTATGCTGGGGCTTTCAGGGAAACACGAAAGGCTCGCCCGCCGCGTCTTCAACCTGCTGTATGCCTCCGCAGCATATGTCGGGGCTGTTTCTCCTCCCGGCGGGGTGTGGACGCTTGCCGATTTTTCAATCGGAATAATGACGCTCATCAATATCGCCGCCCTGTTCCTTCTTCGTCGTGACGTAAGAGAGGAGACCGAAAAGATAATTGATAAGGACAAATAATGCACTTCATGGGTATTTCAAATTCAAAAATACGCGGCAACTCTCATGACATGATAAACATACATGAAAGTTGCCGCTGTCAAGACTTAAAATCTCCACGGTGCTTACTTTACCCACAGAAACGCTTTCGCGCGCCGAGGGCAAGACATACGCAGAGCAGAATATGAAGCACGCAGATCATCGAGGCATAAATCATCGGATCGGAAGCACCGCTTATCATACTGCCCAGCGCCGTGAAGGTCAGCGCAGTTGAGTCGCGCAGCGCATCTACTCCGGTGCGGAAGAGCACCTCAGGCAGTAAAGTCAGGATCACTGACGCTGCAACAGCGGGAAGTACCCTGCGGCAAAGACCCGAAAGAGCTACCGACGCAATTGCCATAAGCATCCCGCCCGCCAAACACATCAGAAGCGACAAAGCAATGAATCCCCTTATTGTGATTCCCGAAGAAACACTATCAAAGCCCATAACCGAAGCAAGGAGTGATCCGGGGTCAGGCAAAATATTTGGTCAAGCACCGCAAGATCATCCACGTTTCCCGAGGCATCATATGTAACGGGCAGCTTCAGGTCATCATCGCGGAAGCCGGCAATAAACATTCTTTCAAGACCTTTATAGTACTCATCAGTCCCGTCGGGGTCGATAAGGTAAGCGTCATACGCCTTACGCACCGCGGCTTTACCGGCAGAACCTTTCCCGGAAGTCCAGCATACCAGCCCGAAGTCAAGCGCCAGAAGACACACAAAAAGCCATATTACCACGTTTGAGCCAAGTATCTTCCTGAGCTCAGTCCTTAACATTTTGTTGCCCCCTCACTGATAATGCGGTTGCGCTTTCATACTCATCCGTCGCATCTGACAGCCACATTTTCCTTCAATGCCGCGCCGTCAAGCCAAAAGCAAGGACGCACGCCCTCATAACAGCAATAACCGCCTCCGGATGGAGTTTCTCCGCCCATAATTGCCATATTATCTCCGGCGATCATCGCCGAGCAGTACGAAGTGCGGAGCCAGTAGCTGTACCATGAATCATTGTGCATTTCATGCTCCTTTGTCAGCGCATACGGCGTTGCGATGCTACGCGTTGAGGTAAACCTTTTGTCAAACCCTGCTTTTTCTTTTAATTCCGCTTTATTTATCAGAAAAAGCCTGTCGTGTGTCCCGGTATCCTCAAGATAAGAATCGCATACATATTTCAGCTCCTCATCAGAAAACATCTCTCCAAGCAGCTCGCCGTTCAGCCACTCACGGATATCCGATTCCTTCCATGTAACGCCGCGCTCAAGCTCGTTATTATACATTCTGAAATCAATTATCTTCTTTGAAAACAGCAGATACCGGTCGCTCTCGCGGTCATAGTCTATAACAAACCATTCAAGCGGTTCTGCGCCGTCAGCGGCAACATTATCCTGCTCATAGCTGCCAAATGTCAAAGCCATTTCCGGAGTATATGTCACCCAATAAGCTGTAAATCTTACCTCGCAGTTACCGTCTCCTCGGGGGTCTGTTTGCGGCGAGCGATTTATCTCCCATACGCCGTCTGAATATTTGTACCCCAGAAAAAACCATCCTGCAAAATAATATCCTTCTCTAACTACAGTCGGGAATGTAAAATACTCACCCCAGTACGCGGTGGAGTCTTCTGTGTTGCCAACGCCTCCGTTCGGATCAAAATACACGAAAAAGGCAGCGGGAGACCAGCGTGCGGTAAGCGTCATATCGCCGGAAACAATATGATTTTCAAAATCCCACGGTATCCCGTCGCCGTACTCGTCCTCAAAATACCATCCATCAAAGTCATAATTCGGACGATACACATTCGCAGGAGGCGTAACTTTTTCACCGTTATCGGCAGGCACCTTATCAATTATTCCGTTATACTTCCAGTCAAAGGTAACGGTATGATCCGTGCTTTCCGTCTTTGCGGAGCAGCCTGCAAGGCAGACACCTAAACAAAGCAGACACATAATAACTGCCAAAGCAAAATATCGCTTCATATATTTCCACCTCATGTTATCATGCAAAGTGTGTTCAGTCACAGCACCGCCGGGTATTTATCTCATTTTGTTGATACGCTCCAGCAGCCGCTCGTCCATCTGCGTCAATATAGGGTCACCGCCTGTTTTCATATCAATATATCCCCAGCTTAATTTGATTTCATTTTTCTGCTGACCGTGGTTCAGATCTGACATCCAGCCGTACAGCTTGTTGTTTACCACAATAAACGTATCCGAGTACATCCAGTTTTCATTTGTGTAGATCTCCTCATCGCCAGAGCCGTCAAGCGCGCAGCGATGAAGCGTCGGTGAAGCCGTCATGACCCGTACATCCTCAGGATGCTCCTTGTAGTCATCCGGAATATATGTGTGCCTGAGCTCAAACGGAGCATAATATATCGCGTCATCGGTAAGGCTGAATGAAACGATGGGGACACTCACGGGCTCTCTTACCACTCCTGTGGCAAGGTCTATACACTTCAGCCTGTAAGCGCCGTACTGCATTCTGCTGTACTCGGACGTAGCACAATCGCCGGAATACGACATAAAATATATTTTTCCGTCAAGATATACAATAACACTCGACGGTAAAAGATCACAAAGCGTCTTTTTTTCGTTGGTCTTCAGGTCGATACTGAACATACCGTCGCCGCAGGTAAAGATCATATATCCTCCGCAAACACTCATAAGCCCCTCGCCGGCGCCGCAGGTATAAACGGTTCTGCCTTCGCCGCCGTTTACCTCCGTCTCAACGATACACTTGTCATAATCCTCAGGCTTTGAGGCGTCGCCGCCATCACGCAGTATCATCTTGGGGTAATAAAGATACCCGTTATAATAGTTGCCCTGCGCCCCTCCGTCGCTCTCGGCAAAATCAAGAGTATCAACAACTATTACCTTCCCTGTGGCAAGCTCCTGATAAGCATAAAACAGATAGTGCGTGTACGCCTGAAAGGCTGAAAAATACAATCTGCCGTCATAAACACCGATTATATATGTCATTACACAATCAAGCGGACAGTCGCCGCTGAATTCCGGGTCTGTACACGCAGGTGACATAATATTTTTCTTCATATCGTATCGACACATACTCATCTTGTCAAGATATATGTACTTTCCGTATACCGCGACACCTTCTCTTTCGACCTTTGTGGAATATACGTCCCCGCCGATATCAATATTGCCGTCATCCATACATCCGGCAAGAGTCACCATATTTATAATAATGCAAATGATAATAAACCCGACCGCACATCTTTTCATGCCTGTCACCTGCCTTGTCTGAATTTTTAATTCGTTTAATTTGTTCTGAATTACAGTGCGCTCTGATACAGCAAGGCATCATTTGCAATATTTTCTGCGTGCCATTAAGGCAAGCAGCACGGCAAGCGCCGTATATACTGCAAAATATATATAAATGTATCCCCAATCTCCGCCCACGTGAAGCGAGGTGCTTCCAAGATACAGGTCGGTAAATGACAACGCGCCGACAGGAAAAATGTACATTACCGCGCTGACTCCCAGTCCGGCAAGGGCAACAGGAGCGAACACAGCAAGCGCGGAGACGCACAGCAAAAACAGCTTGTTTTTTATGAACATTCCCAGAAGTGCCACCGCAAGCGCCACAACCACAACTGCGATCGCCCGTTCAACAAACATAATTTTCACATAATCGCCGACCGTAAACTCTCCCGTGGTGTTTACAAACATCTCCATTGACACCAGCGGAGCATCACCGGCAGGCAAATAGCAGTACTTTTGTATGAAATAAAGCTCAGTCAAAGTGAAGGCAAGCGCAAACACCGCGCTGATAATAAACACAAACACCAGCTTGCTTGCAAAAAGCTGCCCTCTGCCGCGCCTGGTACTGCGCAGAAGCTCAGCCATGCTGCCGCGCGAGCCTACCTTGCGGTATTCATCGGCAAACACACCGGAGCAAATAAACACAAGCAGTGCAACAAGAATTATGTCGACACCTGTGCAGCATACCTTTTCCCAGTCGTAATCAAAGAAGAACCACGGGCTTTGCTCTCGCTTTTCTATCTGCCTCAGATACATTCCGTGCCGGTTTACCCTGTTCATCGCATCTTCATGCTCCACGGCATACTGATAGTTCTTCCAGTATTCGCTATATTCTTCTTTTGTTATCGTTCCGGCAAAATATCCCTCGCGTACATCTGTCATCGCGTTCTTGGTTGAGGATATTTCTTTTACTTTGCTTGAAATATCATCGAATTTTTCGTCACTTACCTCACCCTCAAGCTCATTCATGTATTCAAGCACCATTGCATCGGTGAGAGTACGTGAGGTCGAGTAGCTGTTCCGCATCAGCCAGACGCGCCCTGCGCAACAGACGGCTATCAGAATAATGACTGAAAAGCTCAGCAGGCTTTTACGCACTTCACCGCTGAAGATACCGACAAACAAAGGTGAGCGCAGTCGGCGACCGGCGCGGGAAGGTCTGCGTTTTTTTCCGGTCTTTTTGTCAGTGCGCGGCTGTATGGCTCCGGAAAGCCGCGGTATACGCGCACCCACGCCCAGACGTGCGAATGAAAATCCGGCAAGCACTGCGGCAGAAAGCCCCGCCAGCAAAAGCGGCAGTATAACGGCTGCATACTGTATATATCCCACAGCAAAATTTTCAATGGCAAAGCACCTGAAATCCTCGACCAGCGGATAAAACATTACCATACCCACAAGGTTCAGATATTTCATCATCGGGCTGTCAGCAGTCATATAAAGCGCAAACTGAGCAGCGACTACCGCAAACGAGGCGAAAAAGCCAAGCGGAACATTTCTGAACAAAAGGCACAGTGCGGCGGTAAAGAAAGCAATAATGGAAAATACCGCTATCCTTACAAACAAAGCTACGAGAACGCTTTCGCCTACCGTCCACGCGCACGGAGTGGCGCGAAAATCCGAGAACACGCCAAGCATCGCCCCGATGTCAGACATTCCTCCGCACTTTATGCCCACCCCAAGTATCGTGCTAAGCGTAAACAATACCACCGTAACGCAGACAAGGACAAAAAGCACGCATAGCTTTGCCGCAGCAGTGTGCAGTCTGCCGCGCGGCTGAGAATGCAGCAACAGCGACGCAGGACCGAATTCCGAGAGAAAGATAAGCCCCGCTCCCGCCATAACTATTATCAGGATGAATACATTCGATTCCCCATGCTTCAGCACCTGATTCCAGCCGCGTCCTTCCTCGTCGCTTATATTTTCCGCCCGCTGCGCCTTCTCAAGAACATTCAGATATGAGTTTTCCATAAGAGACAGCCTGCGGCAGGCGTATGAATCTTCATCTATCCAATAGTATGCATAAAGCAGATCCTCCTTGCTCTCATGTGCGGCAACAGCCATTTTCTCCACATCGCCCGAATACGAAAGCGCATATTCCCTCTGTTCAAGAAAGCGCGCGATCGAGCGTCTGTCGTCGAATCTGTCATCATACCCGTATGTATTTGGCAAGTCCAGCTTCGGCTCTTCTCCCCTTCTGCCGTTCTGCATCCATTCCGTTTTCCGTTGTGAGTATTCCTCATAAACCTTCATCAATTCCCCGTAATAGTCAAGCACTGCCTGCGGGTCTTTTTCATAATCCACTCTTATATTTTCCGCGACACGCCAAAGAGCCACACGGTAAGAGGTATAGTATCCGATAACGGCATTCGCCACAAGAAGCAGCGCCAATAGTATCCAAAGCATACGGTAGGAGGAAATCTTTTTGAATTCATAACGTATAAGGCTCATAATATCTCCATTAAGCGTCACAGGGGCTGTCGCTTTATGCGACAGCCCCCTTGAATTGAGCGGTAATGCCGCCTCGTAAGAGTAATATAACTGTTTTATGTTCCGTCAGGCAACTCCGAAAGAACAACTGTGCCTGAATTATTTGTTCGGTCTTATGACGCCGCTGGAATACTTACCGTCCTTCCATGTTTTGGAATCGGTGATCATTCTGTAACTACCGTCCTCAAGAGAATATTCTATCAGAGAAAAACCGTTGAATAACGTTGTATAACCGTGAATCCTGTCACCCTCTGAAACTGACGACATGACAGACATATACAGCTTTCCGTTTGCCAGCATCATACGCTGTACGCCGTAAGCCCCGTTTTTTAGCAGGTCGCCGTACTCGCGTGAAAAATCAATACCGTCGATAACGGGCTCGTTCCCGCTTCCGTCATGCTTCATTCGCCAGACGCTCAACAGCTTGTTTTCACGTGTTCCGCCGGGCTGGAAGTGTGAAGGTATGTAGTATACGTAATTGTTGGTCACGTATATTCTGTGTGCGTAAAAGCTGTCCCCGGGGTTCAGGCATTCCTTTGCGCTGCCGTCTACCCTGACGCGCCACACGCGCGAAAGGTCAGTTAAAGCGCTTGGCACAACGCCTTCATCATATGCAATATAATATACCCACCCATCGTGATAATAAAGTCCGAAAGCGTCGCTGTGAGCATAATCTCCGGGCTCACCGGTGGCAAGCACCTTATAGGACGACGGATCGCCGCTGATATCAAGAGTCCAAAGCACACCCTTGGGGTTAACAAACACGACCGTATTTTCTTCAACAAAAACGGCAATGTCGTAATAAGTCATTGTCGGCAGCTGCTCCTGCGTTACAATGTCGGTGCGCTTTCCGGTGCTCAGGTCTATGTGGCTGAACACATTGTCAAAGTCCTTCTCGGAGGTTGGATTTTCTGTTTTGGCAATATTGAAAACACAGTACATATCGTTGCCGAAGATCAGAGGATCCTGAAAGCCGGAAATATCCTTGTAGTCGCCGGAGGAAAACACCGTTTCATGCGTTCCAGTTGCAATATCAAATCTCATCACACGCCGCGGGTTACTCAATACATAATAAAGCTTTCCGTTTTCAAATTTAAAAAACTTGCTCGGAGAAGCAAACGAATCTGGTCTAAATATGCAATCAGTCGGACAAACATCGTGTCCGCACAGCGTGGTAATGCCGCCGGTGCGGAGGTTTATCTTTGCGTATAAACCCCTGAAAGTCAAAGGTGAACCGATACAGGCAATATATGCGCCGTCGGTCAAAAATCCGAGCCAGCCGTTTTCAATGACCTGATCCGTCCCGTCTCTCAGGTAGTCGGGCAGATTCGGGTCGTCAGTCCCGACGCCCTCTCCGACTGTGGTTACCGGAGGAGGCGGCAGCGGCACATCATCGGTGCAGGAGCAAAGCGACATCGCACCGAGCAGGATGATAAGTGAAAGCAAAAATGACATTGTTTTTTTCATATCCAACCTCCTGGTGATAATTATTGTTTTACATATGCATATTCATTGCAGGCATTTTCGGAAGGAAAATATACTTCGACAGCATCCACATAAAATAATTCAGTTTATGATACACGTCAGTTAAAAAAGTGTACGATATTACTCCGCTGGTTCTTCCGGCAGAAATGTCATCATTCCATAATCACTTTTCCATCCCCACCAGAAATAATACTGAGACATCCACCCATCGGTGATAACCGAAGCACCACACCTCACATAGAAATCTGTAGGAAAGCCATGATCAAATTCAGGAACTATTGCGTAGTCAACCTCGTTTTTGTCTTCATATCGTCCGATTACTATAAATTGATCATCGTCGTAACGCCCATTACGTGCTATCTCAACTGCGCAAGTATATTCCGTACCTTCATGGTCATCGCTCTGCGCTATGCCTTCCAAAGAAACAGAATTTGAGTGGAGGTAGCTGTGCACCGCAAAAGCGTAAGACGCGCCTGCGACATTATCATAATATGAATATTCTTCATATTCATATGTTGCTCGAACTATTGAATAGTTATGTGAATATGAAAAACCGTCTGCGTATACAGGAAGCATGATGCAGGAAAGTACTGCAAACGTAATTATAAGCGCGAAGATCCTTTTCATTTTTTCATGATGTACTCCTTTTTGTTTTGTTTAATTTTTTCTGTTTCCTTAGTGTGCGCGATTCTCCCGAGTAAGCCGTTTTGCGGCGCACTCCGGCTTAATTGTCAGGCGGTGCTGTATTCTCCATCTGTCACTTACCTCGTCTGATTTTTACAATATCGTAATCTTGTTGATATTGCCCATTACTATTATATCAGACAATCCTTTTTTGTCAAGTATATATGAGCTTTTAATGAAAAATATTTTTTAATTGTAAATTACTGAGGCAGATTCTTTTGTCTGCGGCATAATTGTATTTTTATTTCTATCAATGTAAAATCATATCGCATAATTACAGCAAAAATAATGTTTTCCCATTAAATCAGCACCAAAATAAAAAATATGCCTCATGGCCCACCGGATTGTAAAAAATCACTCCGGCTGAGTTATGAAGCAATAGATATATTTGGCGGGGCAAACGCTCATTCTGCGGGTCTTATACCCGGTCTTGTGGGACGAAGCCTTACTGGATCGTGCCTCCGCCGACCACCGTGTCTCCGTCGTAAAGAACAACTGCCTGTCCCCTGGTTATTGCACGCTGAGGCTCGTCAAATTCGACCTCAAGCGTATCCCCGTCAAGCTGAACGGCTGTCGCCCACTGCTCCGCCTGACGGTAACGTATCTTTGCCTTTACCCGCAAAGGCTCGTAGATTGAGGCACGGGAGATAAGATTTATATCCTTTGCAATCAGCTTTTTGCTGAACAGCTCGTCATTTCTGCCAAGCGTTACGGTATTATCCTCCGCATTTACCGCACAGACGTACATTGGAGCGGCAAAGGCAAGTCCCAGACCTTTGCGCTGACCGACAGTATAATGAATAATTCCGCGGTGTCTGCCGAGGATATTGCCCGAGGTGTCAATGAAATTCCCCTCGGGGTATTTTTTTCCGGTGTGTTGCTCGATAAATCCGCTGTAATTGCCGTCCTGCACAAAGCAGATATCCTGGCTGTCATGCTTGCGCGCATTGACAAATCCCTGTGCCTCGGCGATGCGCCGCACCTCCGGCTTCGTCATCCCGCCAAGGGGGAACCGGGTGTGCGCAAGCTGTTCCTGTGACATCGAGTAAAGCACATAGCTCTGATCCTTATCGGCATCAACTGCCTTTTTAAGCAGATACCTGCCGGATGTTTCGTCCCGTTCTATGCGCGCATAATGCCCGGTCGCCACACAGTCGCAGCCAAGCTCACTTGCCCGCTGATACAGCTTGTCAAATTTAAGATACCGATTGCAGTCAATGCATGGATTGGGCGTCCTTCCGTTTTCATATGCACACACAAAACGGTCTATGACCTCCTCCCTGAAGCGGTCGGAAAAATTGAAAACATAGTAGGGTATGCCCAATTTATATGCTACGCTCCGCGCGTCCTCTACATCGTCAAGCGAGCAGCAGGAATGCTCACGCGGGACTCCGATATCTTCGTTGCGGAACAGCTTCATGGTCGCGCCGATGCAGTCATATCCCTGTTCCTTCATAAGCAGCGCCGCCACACTTGAATCAACGCCGCCGCTCATGGCGATTATTGCTTTTTTATTCATTAATTATCTCCTGATAATGTCGGATATGTTTCCGGCTTTTCGACTCCACGCCGTCTTTGCCGAGAGCAAAGGACCAGCATCCGCAGCCGCGCCCACACAAACATCATTCTAAATGTTATGTCAGTCCGTTTTGCGCGCACCATTAATTTCCGTTAAATAAATAAAACACACGGCGCGATATTCCAATAGCTGCATAATAATCCCATTTATATTCAGCCCATGTGTTTGATTAGTATTATAACCGACTGTATAGGCTTTGTCAATAGACAAAATAAAATATGAGCACTTTTAGCGTCCGTCGCAGTAAAACGAGCCTTGATCCGTATCTCACGCAAGCCTCGTCACCGGAAATAATAAAATTGTACGGACAAGCAATTTCCCCTCGGCTTCTTTCTGAATATTTTTTGAATTTTTTCTCCGGCTATTGAAAAAGTGCTTTATCTCTTGTATAATAAACATATCAAACGCATAGGCGCAATATGAAATATGCAGAGGATAAGGATACTATATCATGAGTCTCAAGGTGCAAACGATCCGGATATACATATCGGATATGACATGCATAGGGTGTCAGAACCGGATCGAAAAGAAACTGAATACGCTGAGGGGAGTAAAAAGCGCAACGGTAAACTACCGCGATAAAGGATAACAACAAAATGTCAAAGAAGGTCTTGGGTCAAAAGACACTCAGCCGTTGTTTGTCGGCAATGCTTTTAGCATCGGCGCTGCTACTTTCGCTATGCGCATGCTCGGAAGAAAATTCATCCGGAAAAACGGACGGAACTCAGGAAATGCAGTCGGTAGAAACCGGAGAAAATCTGATAATTCCGATAAGCGAAATTACCGAAACGGCAAAATTTTATCCCGTCACCGTAAACGGCACCCAGATGGAGGTAATTGCCGTCAGGGATAGCAACGGCAAAATACGCACCGCCTTCAACACCTGCCGGATATGTTACGACTCAGGACGCGGGTATTACAAGCAGGAGGGTAAAGCTCTTGTATGCCAGAACTGTGGAAACCGCTTCACTGCCGATCAGATCGGCGGTGAAAGCGGTGGCTGCATTCCGTATCCGATACCAGCTTCGAATAAAACCGTTACAGACGACAGCATTCTGATACCGTATGATTTTTTGGAATCCTCCCGGATAATTTTTTCAAACTGGAAATCCTCCTGGTAAACCTGCCGCATCCGATCCCACGCCTCACCTCAGTGAAGAACAGCTATGCGTTCTGCAATACGCAGTTCTTCCCCAATCACCAAAAGGGGCTTTGCCTGATAGGCACGCCCCTTTTTTATACGGATTTTATATAGTATAGTCGTTTATTCCTCGCTCTTTTTGCTGATCAATTATATCCTGAAGCGTTATTCCGTCAAGATACTCATTGATAACTCGGTAAAGCCCCTGCCATACAGGCAGCGTGGGGCATTCCTCGCACCGCTCGCACTCAATGGGGGTATGCTCAAGGCATGAGACCGGAGCAAGACTTCCCTCCGTGATACGGAGTATATCTCCCACCTTATACTTATCCGGAGACTGGGCAAGCCGATACCCACCGTTAAACCCGCGGTTGGTTCTCAGAATGTCGGTCTTGTTGAACAGGGGAACGATCTGCTCAAGATATTTTTTTGAAATGTTCTGACGTTCCGCTATATCCTTCAGCGCCACATAGCCGTCATCCTGATGCTCGGACAAGTCGATCAGCATACGCAGCGCATACCGTCCTTTGGTTGAAATAAACAAAATCAATTACCTCTCATGTGTGTTTTTTTCATAACCCTATAATACCATATATTTAGTAGATTTTCAAGAGGCAACAGCGAAATATTCACAATAATTTAATTGTTTTTGATCTCATCGGCTTGACAATCGGAACGGTTTATGGTATAGTTGGACATTCTCTATCATTCGTCGGTACCTCAATTATTTTGCTCATACACACAACCGTCAAAGCTGCAACCGGAGCAACAATTCCCGGTGCAACACTTTACACGGAATGTGATACGCTCCTATTTTTCATAATAAACGGAGGCAAAAACATGACCTTGCAGCAGTTGCACTACGCAATCACCATATCGGAAACTGGATCGCTCAACAAAGCGGCGGAGGTTCTGTATGTGGCACAGCCCTCACTTACCGGCTCCATGCAGGAGCTGGAAAAGGAGCTGGGGATCACGATATTTCACCGCAGCGGACGCGGAGTATCGCTTACAAACGACGGTCTTGAATTCATTACCTACGCAAGACAGGTGTATCATCAGTACGAGATACTGGTGGATAAATACGGCAGATTGGGCAAACGAAAAAAGAAGTTCGGCGTCTCCTGCCAGCACTATTCATTTGCAGTCAAGAGCTTCGTCGAGATGGTGAAGCAGTTCAACACCGAGGAATACGAGTTCGCCGTCCGGGAGACCAAAACCAAGGATGTTATTGACGATGTATTCACCTCAAAAAGTGAGATAGGCATTTTGTATCTCAGCGATTTCAACCGCATGGCGATCGAAAAGCTGCTGCGCACAAACAATCTTGAATTTCACAAGCTGATAGAGTGCGACGCCTATGTATATCTTTGGAAAGGTCATCCGCTTGCGGGGCACAAGTCGATCCGCTTTGAGGAGCTTGCCGATTACCCCTGCCTGTCCTTCGAGCAGGGCGCCGGAGGGTCGTTTTACTTTGCCGAAGAAATACTCTGCACCAATGAATATCCGCGCACGATCAAAGCAACCGACCGCGCCACAATGCTGAATTTAATGGTGGGGCTGAACGGATACACCCTGTGCTCCGGCATCATATGCGAGGAGCTGAACGGTTCGGATTACATTGCCGTTCCGTTTGAAACAGACGCGAATACCGTCGGAAGCCGGATGGAGATAGGATATATTGTGAAGAAAAACATGATCCTCAGTAAAATGGGAGAGCTTTATATAAAGGAAATTGACAAATACCTGAATCAGAATGTCGTATCCGCAGATTCCTGATATAGGCTGAACCTATTACTGAGTATTAACATACGGTATTTGACAAATACTCCGTCCGGGTGTATAATCAATACATCAAAGGTAAGGAGGCAGCCGACATGGCACAGCACAATTGTCAAAGCATGAATATGTCTGTGTGCATGCAGATGTGTATGCGCCTTGCCGCGCTGTGCTCCCAACCGTGCGCAGCACCTATCCTCCCGGCAGGTAACAGGCACGCTCACTGAAGTGCTTTACCACCGCAATCAGCCGGGAGACTTATGAAGTATCCCGGCTGAATTTAATAATATGGAGAAAACAATGATAAATTACCTTGAAAAGCTGATCCGCGAAAATTTCCGCCTCGGACGAATGTGACCCGAAGCTGCACTTCACACAATACCGCCTTCAATATCAAAAACACAAAAAAAATAAGTAAAAAAGAGGTAATAACCATGAGCAACTATAAATTTGAAACCTTACAGCTTCACGTAGGACAGGAACAGCCGGATCCCGCAACAGACGCAAGAGCAGTTCCGATATATCAGACCACCTCCTATGTTTTCCGCAACTCCGCCCACGCCGCGGCGCGCTTTAACCTTTCAGATTCCGGAAACATCTACGGAAGGCTGACAAACTCCACTCAGGACGTTTTTGAAAAAAGAATTGCAGCCCTTGAGGGCGGAGTCGCCGCGCTTGCCGTGGCGTCAGGCGCCGCTGCAATCACATACACAATAGAAGCACTTGCCCAGCAGGGAGATCACATAGTAGCACAGAAAACGATATACGGCGGCAGCTACAACCTGCTTGCCCATACCCTTTCCAACTATGGAGTCACAACCACCTTTGTAAACATACACGACCTTAAGGAAACAGAGGCGGCGATCAAGCCGAACACCAAGGCGATATTCATTGAAACACTCGGCAACCCCAACAGCGACATTCCGGATATCGACGCCGTTGCCGAGATCGCGCACAGGCACGGCATCCCCGTCGTGATTGACAACACATTCGGCACTCCGTATCTGATAAGACCCATCGAGCACGGGGCTGACATCGTGGTTCATTCCGCCACCAAATTCATCGGCGGTCACGGCACAACGCTTGGCGGCATAATCGTGGACTCCGGCAAATTCGACTGGAAAGCAAGTGGAAAATATGCACCGATCGCCGACGCCAACCCCAGTTACCACGGTGTGTCCTTTGTGGACGCGGCAGGTCCGGCGGCTTTCGTCACATATATACGGGCGATACTGCTGCGCGATACAGGCGCGACGATCTCTCCCTTCAACGCTTTCCTGCTGCTTCAGGGAGTCGAAACGCTTTCACTTCGTTTAGATCGCCACGCGGAGAATACCAAAAAAGTTGTCGAATTTCTTGCATCGCACCCGCTGGTCGAGAAGGTCAATCACCCCTCTCTCCCCGATCATCCCCAGAACAACCTTTACCGCAAATATTTCCCGAACGGCGGCGGCTCGATCTTCACCTTCGACATTAAAGGCGGACAGGAGGAAGCACACAAATTTATTGACAACCTTGAGATCTTCTCGCTGCTTGCAAATGTTGCCGACGTAAAATCCCTCGTCATACACCCGGCAACCACAACGCACGCCCAGCTCACCCCGGAGGAACTGCTCGATCAGGGTATCAAGCCGAATACCATTCGCCTCTCCATCGGCACGGAGCATATAGACGATATCATCGCAGACCTTGAAAAAGGCTTTGCCGCAGTTAAATAAATAAGATTTTTCCTTGGCTTCGGTTCAGAATTTTCTGAGCCGAAGCCCTTTCCCGTGATTTCTGATTAATAAAAGCAGGTGTAAAGATGCCAATAAGGATCCCCGGCGATCTGCCGGCTGTCAGGGTTCTGACAGATGAAAATATTTTTGTTATGGACAACGAGCGCGCGGCAAGACAGGATATCCGTCCGCTGCGCATTCTTGTTCTGAATCTGATGCCCACCAAAATTGCTACCGAAACGCAGCTTGCACGTCTGCTGGGCAATACCCCTCTGCAGGTCGACATGGAGCTTATCGCCGTCAGCGGCAGAGTGCCCAAGCATACCGCCAGGGAGCACATGATAGCCTTTTACAAAACCTTTGATGACATAAAGGATGAATATTACGACGGATTTATCATAACCGGCGCTCCGGTGGAGCAGATGCCCTTTGAGCAGGTCGATTACTGGCAGGAGCTGTGCCGGATGATGGAGTGGAGCAAATCGCACGTGCAAAGCACACTGCACATCTGCTGGGGCGCTCAGGCAGGGCTTTATTACCATTACGGTATACCGAAGCTGCCCCTTCCGCAGAAAATATTCGGCGTATATAAGCACAGGGTGACACACAGGAATTCAATTTTATGCCGCGGCTTTGACGATGTTTTCTGGGCGCCGCATTCCCGCCATACCACCGTAAGCCGCGAGCATATTGCCGCTGTCGGCTCACTGAAAATATTAGCGGAGAGCGACGAAGCCGGGGTATATGTTGTTTCAACAAACGGCGGTCGGCAGGTCTTTGTCACAGGTCATGCCGAATACGATACTATGACGCTGAACGACGAGTACAAAAGAGACAAGGCGGCGGGATTGCCGATACATATCCCGGCAAATTATTATCCCGACGACGATGAAACACAGACACCTATGTGCAAATGGCGCTCCGGAGCTAATCTTTTGTTCTCCAACTGGCTCAATTACTTTGTTTATCAGGCGACTCCGTACGCCATATCGCAGATCTCGCCCGATTTCAACAAACAGCAGGTAAACGGAATGCCGGGGCTTTGATCCCGCGCGTTCAAACAGTTAAAAAAAGTTATTACGCCCCCTCCCGGACGACTGGAAGCAGTCCGGGAGGGGGCATTCGATATTCAATCAACCGCCACAAGGTGATATACGCGGGAGTCGTAATCATGAAGCACCTCGGGAATGCAGATACCCGCATTCATCCACGTGCTTCCGGCAAGGACCTGACCCGTTGTCTCGTTGCGGTAGCGGCGATTTTCATCCAGCCCCGCAAGACGCACGTAATATCTCTCGTGAACGCCGCCGCGGATCACCACATAAGTCACCAGCGCCTCGCTCTTGTCGGCGGCAACATAGCTCCACGCACAGCGGGAATGATCCTTCCACGGAGATATCAGACGGTAAAGATCGCCGTTGTGGATCAGATCATAGTATTTGTGATAGTCGGCGCACTGACGGCGCACTATCTCCTTTTCCGCATCAGTCAGCTTTGTCAGATCCAATTCGTATCCGAAGGTTCCCGCCATTGCCACATTTCCGCGTGTTTCAAGCGGAGTATTGCGTCTTACCTGATGGTTGGGACAAGCCGAAACATGAGCGCCCATCGTGGAGGCGGGATAGCAAAGCGATGTGCCGTACTGAATATAAAGCCGCTCAATGGCGTCAGTGTCGTCACTCGTCCAGAACTGCGGAGAATAGTAGAGCCATGCCGGGTCAAAGCGCCCTCCGCCGCTGGCACAGCCCTCAAGCAGCAGGTCAGGATACGCAGTCAGGATACGCTCAAGCAGCTCGTAAAGCCCCAGCACATACCTGTGAAACACCTCCTGCTGACGGTCAGCTTCCAGCAAAGCGCTGCCCGCCTCGGTCAGACTGCGATTGAAATCCCACTTGATGTAGGCAATATTTGCGTTGTCCATTACCTTTTTTATGCAATCAAAAAGATAATCGCGCACATCCGGACGGCTCATATCAAGCACATACTGATAGCGTGCAATGCTCATGTGCCGATCGGGCGTCTGCAAAGCCCACTCGGGATGCTTGCGGAACAGCTCGCTGTCCCTTGACACCATTTCCGGCTCAAACCAGATGCCGAACTTCATTCCAAGCGCATTGACGCGCTCTGTCAGATTGCCAAGTCCGCCTTTTATTTTGTTCTCGTTTACAAACCAGTCGCCAAGTCCCGAACGCGCCGAATCACGGCTCCCGAACCATCCGTCGTCCATGACAAGCATTTCAATGCCAAGCTCCGACGCTGTCTTTGCAATATCATACAGTTTTTCTTCGTCAAACTTGAAGTATGTAGCCTCCCAGTTGTTTATAAGGATGGGACGCTCCTTGTTTTTCCACGGTCCGCGGCAGAGATTGCTGCGGTAGAGGCGGTGGAAGATCCGGCTCATGCCTCCGAGCCCCTCGTTCGAATACACCATGACCGCCTCGGGGGCGCAAAAGCTCTCGCCGGGTTCAAGACGCCACGAAAAGCCCTCCGGATTGATCCCTATCAGGACGCGCGCGCCGCCGTCAGCATCCATCTCCGCAGACGCAAGGAAGTTTCCGGTATATACCAGATTAAATCCGTAAGCGTCTCCGCTTTCCTCGGTAGCGTCGTGCGAGCAAAGCGCGATAAAGGGGTTATGCGCGTGAGAAGAACACCCACGCTTGCTGGCGACAGACTGCGTTCCGTGCAGCAGCGGCGAGCGCTCGAAGCTGCGTTCCTTCCCCCAGTTTCCGTAAAGGTGGATAAAATCCATATCGTTTGCATCGTGAAAGTCAACGCAGGCGCTCATCACCCGCTGAAGCTCCATCGGCCGCTCCGAACCGTTGCGCACTACAACATGGCGCGTCATAGCTCCGCACACGGAAAACACCGTGTAGAAAAGCGTGACCTCCGCGCCGCTTACATGGTCTTTGCAGAGTATTTCCAGCGTATCCGCTTCGTCCTCGGCAGCGTATGTGGCAGGCTGTCCCGGGAGCTTAGGTTTACCGGCATATATTTTGTGTGAAACGTATTGAATATCAGTGTCGGGAGTCCCGGTGGAACGCAAGATCGAGAGCGCGCTGCCGCGGAAATCTCCGCAGCCGTTGCAGGAATATTCCATACGATGTATATCCTTGCTGAAATACACAGGCTGATCCATTTCGACCCGCGGAAGCTGGGAAGCGTGAGTGCAGGTATATGAGAGGTAGGAAAGATCGGTGTCGGGTATCAACGCACCGTAGTAAAGGTGGAGCAGATACCCGTACTGACCTATCTGCAACACATAGCTTGTATTTTGGGAATCGAGCTTGAATATTTGGCGTTCTGAGTCAAATTGAATAGGCATGATATTTCTCCGTATTATTTTTTTCAAAAATGTTTGCAATGTTTTGTGCAAGCCGCAAAGGACAAAAGCCTGCCGCTGATCCGGGATCTACCTGATGGTATCAAAGCGTTTCGGTATGGTATACCGTTCCGTCGAGGCTTTTCCAGACGGCACAGTTATCCTGCAATATCATATAACTGTTTTTGCTCCCCGCTTTCGGGATCGACACCGAGCCGGGATTCAGATATAAATTCCCCTCCCCGAAGCCATCCCATGCCGGAATATGCGTGTGCCCATGAAGCAGAATATCTCCGGGCTGGAGAGGCGGGAGCGAACCCATATTGAAGTGATGCCCGTGCGTAGCGTAAATAAGGCGTTCCCCGACCGGCAGAAGGGCATAGTCCGCCATTATCGGAAATCCGAGGACCATCTGGTCGACCTCAGTGTCACAGTTCCCCCTGACGCAAAAGAGCTTGTTTTTCACTGCGTTCAGCATTTCAATAACTTCCTTGGGCGCATAGTCCTTGGGAAGGTCATTGCGCGGACCGTGATATAAAATGTCACCCAGAAGCAAAAGCCTGTCCGCCTGTTCTGCCAAAAAAGCTCCGAGCATCTGCTTGCAGTAATACGCTGAGCCGTGAATATCCGATGCGATCATCAGCTTCATAATAGTTCTTCTCCTTTCCCCTCCGTGAGCCGTTTCGAACATATTATACACTTTTTAAGCCCCGGTTTCAATATCCGTTAAAAGAAAATTTCGGCTGCCGTCAAAAGGCAGCAGCCTTTTTATTAAGTAATACAAAAATCATATTCACTGCCGGAGGAGCAGACTTATTCAGAAAATATCGTCTCCGTTTACGTTGTATTATAATTTTTTTGTAAGGTTGTCGATCAGGCTCATAGCCATATTTACATCAGGATCGATGATCCCTCACAGTTGTCTCGATTTAGCATTCAATAAAAAAATATTCTGCATTATTTCCGGGTACTCTGCAATGACCCGCAGCACGTTAATTGATGCATGATCAAAAATTCGTCCGGGATGTTTCGTACAAAGACGCAACATCCCGGAAATTTATCATCTTTTGCTGTTGATCATTTCATGCTTGATATCCCACAGCTTCTGTGAGAGGTCAACGTAATAGTTATGCGGGTTTTCGAATCTCAGAACCTCCTCCCACATGGTCGCAAGCTGACTTGCGCAGCGATCTTTTATCTCCTTGAGAGTCGGGAGAGTGTATACCTGCTTGCCGTTCACATATATCGAAACAAGCAATTCCTCTGCGCGGACGTTGTCAAGAGTTTTGCGCTTCCAGGTATACTGCGGGTCAAATATTTCTATCGGCTTTGTGTCGTCCACATTTTCGTCATACACGCAGATAAGATCCGCCTCTGCCTTGCCGTTGTCGCGGTCATAAAGCCTGTATACCTTTTTGAAATGAGGCGTGGTTATCTTCTGCGCGTTCTCGCTCAGCTTGATCTTCGGAATAATTTCTCCGGTCGCCGGATCTTCAACCGCCGAGAGCTTGTACACACCGCCGAATACAGGTGAGCTTTTTGAGGTAATAAGCCGCTCGCCCACGCCGAAAGCGTCAACACATGCACCCTGACGTATAATGTCGCGTATGATATACTCGTCAAGAGAATTGGAAATTACGATCTTGCACTGCGGGAAACCTGCGTTGTCAAGCATACGGCGTACCTTTTTGGTAAGATATGTGATGTCGCCCGAGTCAATGCGTATGGCGCAGTTTTTGATGCCGCGGGGCAGAAGCACCTCGCGGAAGGCACGTATCGCGTTGGGAACTCCGGACTCAAGCACATTGTAGGTGTCAACAAGGAGAGTGGCAGCATTTGGATATATCTCGCAGTACGTTTTGAAAGCGGTATATTCGTCCGGGAACATCTGGACCCATGAGTGCGCCATCGTTCCGGTTGCCGGGACGCCGTATGCCTCGTCGGTAATGGTGCAGGCGGTAGCGGCGCAACCTCCGATATATGCGGCGCGCGCGCCGAGAATGGCGGCGTCAGAGCCCTGCGCACGGCGAGAGCCGAACTCGCTGACCGCTCTGCCGTCAGCGGCGCGTACGATACGCGACGCCTTGGTCGCTATGCAGGACTGATGGTTGAACTGCATAAGCACATATGTTTCGATAAACTGAGCCTGCGGCGCTTTGGCGCGCACGGTGATAAGCGGCTCGCCGGGGAATATGACAGTTCCCTCGGGAACAGCCCACACATCACCCTCAAAGCGGAAGTTCTTGAGATACTCAAGGAATTTTTCATCAAATATTCCCTTTGAGCGGAGATATTCAATGTCCTCGGTATCAAAATGCAGGTCGTTGATATAATTTACGATCTGTTCAAGTCCGGCGGCTATGGCATATCCGGCGTTGTCGGGGTTGTCGCGGTAAAAAACGTCAAAATAGACGTATGTGTCGCCCAAGCCGCATTTTTCATAGCCGTTCGCCATGGTCAGCTCGTAAAAATCACAAAGCATTGTAAGGTTTCTGTCGATGTTTTTCATTTGTTTGATCCTTTGAATTTATAAATTGAAAATAATATATTCAGTTTTATTTATCGTCCTGCGTGGACGTTTTTTGCCTGTCATACCGTGAAATCAGTGCCGCCGCATACACGCCAAACGCGGCAATTGCGCCAAGCAAAAGCACTGCGGTCACAAGTCTTCTGGTACTTCCCTTGTCCGTGTCGTCAGCTATATCGCGATCTGCCGCCTCCATGCGCGCCTGTTCGATAAGCGCGGCAAGCTCGCGGTCTGAATGCTCGTCACTCAAAAGACTTACCGAGTATGTACGGAGAATAAACTCGCCCTCTCCGGAAACACGGCGCGCGGCAATTCTTACAGCGTCGATGCCACCGCCATCGGTAAGCGCTGAGACATCAAGATAGAGCGACGCTCTCTCGCCGTCCTTTATGACGGTTTTTCCCTCAAGGGTCACGCCGCCGCTGTAAATAACCAGCTTTACCTCATAGAGAGACTCACCCGCGCCGTCGGAGCAGGAAAGCTCAAACCCCACCCACGGCGTAAACTTTATCGGTTCTGGCGACTCACATATACAGCATATATCGGAATATACGCCGCCGCCCTCGTCATCAAGCACCGCCTTGAGGCAGCCGCCCTCTGCGTCGTAAACGCTTCTGAGCGTCAAGCAGCCCGGACCTGCTGACCAGCCAAGCGCTCCTGCGGCAGTACAGAAATCCCAAAGCATAAAGCTGCCGGTATATTCGGGCGCAACCGGCATTGGCTCGGTTTCAATTATCCGCCTGCCTCCGGCAAGCTCGACATTGAAACCGGGTATCAGCCCGTCCCACGAGTCAGCGCCCAGCACCTCAAGTGCATATGCCGTCATGTCTGCATATTTGTCGGTGTCAATGTATTTGACGAGGTAAGAAACGCTTGAAAACCGTTCGCTGTCAGTGCGCAGAATAAATACCGACGCACCCGCCGAGGCGAGCGCCATATAATGATAGGAATAAAGCACACTCAGCGCACTCCCCGATGTATCCTCCCCCGGAGTCCAGCACCAAAGATACTCACGGCTTATCGCGCTGTATTCGCCATGCAGTGAATCGAGCACCGCCGGGAGGCTTCCCAGATTGTCGGGACAGATATACGGATCATCCGCAGTTGTTTTTTCAAGCACCTGCGGTTCTTCCGGCGCAGGCTCATCTGTTTCCTCATCGGAAGCATAAGATTCACCCGACCAAACGGATGTCGTGTCAGCCCCGGAGCTTGCAGGATCCGCAGCACTGTCGGGTACGCGCGTCTGCACATCCGTCGTCTGCACAGGCGATGGAGAGTTTCTGCGACCGTCCGGGTCTTCGGTTTCTGCGCTGTCGACGGGCGTTTCAAAAAAGCTGTCGGAAAGATGGTAGGCATTGTGTGTGCCGTCTATCATCAGCGTAAACTCAAGATCTGTGTGCCTTGAGATGTACTCGCCGACCCCGCGCGCAAAATCAGTAAATAAAAGCTCGCCGCCTGCACACTCGTCGCTTACAGGCACGATAAGCCGCACTCCGTTTCCGGCAGCCGCTGCGGCGATTCCCATAACAGACAGCGTCCGGGCGTATATTTCGTAATACATAGGTCCGGTGCTGGCGCAAAAATTGAATTTTTCGGGCTGGTCGGTGCAAAAGCCCAGCACAAGCCCGTCGATATCGCCGCGCGTTCCCCCGTTATATCTTGCGCACAGAAAGAAAAGATATGCGTAAACGGTGATAGCCGAAACCTCGTCGGAGATCACCACACCCCGGTACGCCGCTCCGTATGACGCCGACGCGGCATAGCAAAGCCCGTCGGGTTCGTCGGACGGCGAAACCAGAAGGCGAAGATAGACCGACGCTCCTGCAACCGAAGCGCTTCTTATGCGTCGGTCAAGATCGTCCACATAATCGCGGTTGTAGTAAAATGACATTCCGCCCATCGTCTGAAGATATCCGCTGTGCCTGCCGTCCTCAAGGCGGTCAAGGTAAACGTCTATCATAACACATCCGGCGCCAGCCTCGGCTATTTCCGCGGCGGAAGTTGAGGATACTCCCTTGAACCCGGCATACGGGGTATTCTGAATCGTCTGAGCCGGATATTTCGGCTCGTCGATAAGCGCGCGGCTGCCGTCGGGATAAACGATCGCCGCCGCGTAAAGGGACAAAAGATCCTCTGCCCCGCTGTACTCAATAGTAAATTCAAAGCGTATGGACATTGCCGTGTCCGCCAGCGGCTCTGTGACAGAGATCACGCCTGAGGCAGTACGCCATGACGGCACACGGAAAAGCGCAATGCGGCAGTTTTTTGCCTTTGTCATTACATTGTGATTTACCGTTCCGGCAATGCGGATGACCCCGTTTTCCGGGTCGTAAGAACAAACCGTAAGCACACCGAGCGCAGCGCTTTTTTCGTCCGTCGCCCCGGCGGTATCTGACGCCGCGACAGGAAGGACAGCTCCCGCAAGGAGCAGAAAGGACATGAGTACCGCAACTGCGCGGCAAAGCGCGGCTTCTGACCATTTCATTATTGCGATACCCCCTTTACGGCTTTTTGTTTTCTCTACGGAATATATATTTTATCAGATAATCTGTTATACGCTCATTCCCGCGATATAGCGGTGAACCGCCACGGTCTGTCGCGGTCGTCGGGCTCGGCATAATCTATGCCTACTCGCGGCAATGCGGTGTAGTCGGGAGACGGCACACCGTCATCCTCGATCCAAAGCTCATCCGAAAAGACCGCGTCGTGTCCGTTAAGCCCACGGTCGATGCCGAGATATTTGGTCACCCGTCCGGGACCGTCCGCGCCCTCGACACCGCGTATCAGCACCGCCTCCGGATCTCCGCGCTGACCGCTTACTATGTTAAGCAGGCTGTGCATCCCGTAGCACAGGTACACATATACAGTACCGCCGCGCTCCCAAAGGATCTTGGTGCGGTCGGTCTTTCCGCGATGAGCGTGACAGGCGGTATCATCTTCGCCAAGATAGCACTCTGTCTCCGTAATGCGGGCGCGCTTTACCTCTCCGGTTTCCTTATTTCGGCGACAGAGCCATTTGCCAAGCAGTGCGGGTGCCAGTTCGTCGGCATGCTTCAGATAAAACTCGCGCAGCAGCCGACGCGGCTTGCCTTCGGCACTTCGTCGCGCGGCAAAAAAGGAACGAAGCAGCTCCGCGCATTCCGTTTCAAGCACACCGCCCTCTACCAGAGGACGACAGCCGAGCGGATATGCGCTCAGATCAAAAAGCCCACCAAGCGCCCCGCCTTTTGCGTCATGAGCGCCAAATACCACCCTGTCAAGCCGCGCGTTGATTACAGCTCCGGCACACATCGGGCACGGCTCAAGCGTAACGTAAAGCTCACAGCCTGAAAGCCGCCAGCCGCCAAGTCTGCGGCAGGCGTCGCTGATGGCTTCAATTTCCGCGTGCGCGACAGCTCCTCCGCCGCCTTCCCGCCGGTTTCTGCCCCTGCCTATTATCTCGCCGTGTCTTACGACCACGGCTCCGACCGGAATCTCACCAGCCAGAGCCGCTTCACCGGCAAGGGAGAGCGCCTCGCGCATGAACTGTATATCGCGCTCTGCGGCGATGTTATCGTTTTCAGTAACTATCTTTTTCATCAGCTTTCAGCAGTAAACACATGTCAGATGTTCAACACGGCAAGTATCAGCGCCACGGCAAAAAATATTATCATTGCCGGAGTGAAAAATCCGCGCAGATTTCCACGCTCGCAGACATTGCAATCCGCATCCGTTGGCAGTGATTTCCGTTCAGCGGCGCGTGAGTTGATAAGAAACACCCCTGCGGCAACTCCGGCAGCCAGCAGCACTGCGTCAAAAAGGCAGGATATCAGCACTGACGCTGCAGGGTGAAAGCGATCACAGAACGCCGGCATGAAAACAGATACTGCATTATTGAACAGATGTATAAACGTGCAGGTCCAGACAGAGCGTGTCTCAACATAGACCCAGCCAAGTATCAGCCCGGCAACGGCAGTATAAAAAAATTGCCGCACATTGTTGTGCATCAGCGCAAACAGCACCGCCGAGCCTATGATGGCAGCAGACTTGCCGTATGGAAGCAGATTTGACAGTATACAGCCGCGGAAAAGAAATTCCTCGCAAAGTGCCGGAACCAGCGCGGTGCACATAAATGAAATTATAATACCCACCGCGTCATTGGGAAGCTCCTCTCCCTCATATGAAGGAACGCCTGCAAACCGCACTATCCAATAGTTGACATATGAAGCGGCAACTGTTGCGGCAACGGCGAAAATTATCCACGCCGCCGTATTGGAGGATAAGCGCACACCAAGCCGCATCGGCTGTATATTACGGCGCACTGAGGTAAACCGAAAGAATGCAACCGGAAGCATAAATGACAAAAGATATGCCACAGCCTCCGAACATCCCGACGCAATATCGGCAGCATGCGCGCCGAATATCCCGGCATGGGCATCCGCAAATGCGCGCAAATGAGCGTCGAGAATATAATTCAGCAAGAACAGCAGGTATATAAGCAAAGTGTGAAACAGCATAGTAAGCCCTATCCTTCCGCATACTCCGCGAAAGCCGTTCTTAGCGCTCACTGTCTCCCCATATCCTTCATACACTCCGGTCATGTTTTTCACCTGCGGACTTGTCCGCCCCCCGATAACTCTTTAATTTTATATTATACAATAAATCTTCAATATTGTCAATCACTGAACATTATAATCGGATGAACGAACGGAAAGACCGCCGGCAATGCAGTCAGCGGTCTTTATTTCGTATAATAAAGCGTCAGGCGGAATCAAAAGGAATTAAACTTTCCGCTTGCGCTATCAGTACTCCACAAACTCGGTATATCCGTCCTCGGAGAGTTTATTTTTCTGGAAATAGACGTTTTTCATGCGGGGTGTGACGAGAACTCTCGCGCCCTCGGCGCGAAGCTGCGCCGCGTCGGAGAGCATCGAAAGCATTTTCTCCTCCTCTATCCCTTTGGACGCCAGAAACGCGATACTGCGCTCAGCGGCAGGCGGCTCAAAGCCGCGGTCGGCAAGCGCCGCAACTATGCGCTCAAATCCAAGAGAAAATCCACAGGCGGGCGTTTTCTGCCCTGAGAATTTGGCAAGCATCTCGTCGTACCTGCCTCCTCCGCCAACGGAATAGCCGTAGCCGTCCATGCTTATCTCAAAAATAGTCCCGGTGTAATACGACATTCCGCGCACCAGCGTGGGATCAAATTTCAGACGGCATCCGCCGGAGGTAGCCGCAGTTGCACAGCGCATGATGCTCTCAAGCGAGGCGGCAATATCCGCACCGTTGCCGCACAGTCTTTGGGAAGCAAATTCCGCCACCGACACATCGCCGCAATTTTCGTACAGGGAGATGTACTTATCAACCGACTCGGGGTCAAAGCCCTCTCCAAGCAGCTCGTTTTTGACGCCGTCAAGACCTATCTTGTCCATCTTGTCAAGCGTGATAAAGACCCTGTCGCAGTCCTCGGCGGCAAATCCGCAGAAGTCGGCGCATACCTTGAGTAGCCGGCGGTCGTTTATGCGGACTGTAAAATTATCAAAGCCCAGCTCACGGAGAACTCCGGTGGTAGCCGATATAAGGGTTATCTCCGCCATCTGCGACGCATCGCCCAGAATATCTATATCGCACTGTGTGAACTGGCGGAATCTGCCCTTCTGAGGGCGGTCGGCGCGCCAGACATTGCCTATCTGCATCGCCATAAAGGGCGTGGTCAGTTTTGCCTGATTGTTTGCGTAATATCTTGAAAGCGGCACGGTAAGGTCATAACGCAGACCGCTATCGCAAAGCTCGCCGTCGCCCGCGCCTGCCGCCTCGCTGAGCTTTTCGCCGCGTTTCATGATCTTGAAGATAAGTTTTTCGTTTTCTCCGCCGTTTTTTCCGGTCAGGTTTTCAATGTGTTCGACCGCCGGGGTTTCTATCATTGAAAAGCCACTTTTTTCATACGCGCGGATTATCACGCTCTTTACATATTCGCGCAGTCTCGTCTCGCGCGGAAGATAATCGTTCATTCCCTTAGTAGGAGTCTTTATGAGCTGCATTTTATATTAAAGCCTTTCTTTGCAATACATTTTGCTTTAATATTATACAATATTACAATATAAAAGTCAATGCCTATCACCCCTCGCCGCTCAAATGAGGATAAAAAACAAAACTTATCCCTCCGACCTTTCCTCCATGACGCTCATATATGCCGGACGGATTATTTTATCCATGCATATCAGCTCCTCAATGCGGTGCGCGCTCCAACCGACTATTCTCGCAATGGCGAACATCGCAGTATAAAGCTCCTTCGGTATGCCCAGCATATCATAAACAAAGCCGCTGTAAAAGTCCACATTCGGGCTGACCCCCTTGTAAATATGGCGGTTCTTTGCGATAAGCTCGGGTGCAAGCTCCTCCACGTTTTTATACAGCTCCAGATCCTTCTCCCTGCCCTTCTCGGCGGCGAGCTTATTAACATATCCTTTGAAGACCCGCTCGCGCGGGTCTGACAGCGAATAAACTGCGTGTCCCATACCGTATATAAGTCCCTTGCGGTCAAAGGCTTCCTTATTGATTATTTTGGCCAGATAAGCCGCAAGCTCGTCCTTATCCGAATAATCGGAAACATGACTACGGATATCCTCCATCATTTCCATGACCTTGATATTTGCTCCGCCGTGTTTAGGACCTTTGAGCGACGACATTGCCGCCGCCACGGTAGAATATGTGTCCGACCCCGATGAGGTGATTACACGTGTTGTGAAAGTAGAGTTGTTCCCGCCGCCGTGCTCCATATGCAGAATAAGCGCCGTATCAAGCACCTTTGCCTCGGTTGCGGTGTATTTCTGATCCGGGCGAAGCATCATGAGGAAATTTTCCGCAGTTGACAGCTTCGGGTCCGGACGGTGAATTATCATGCTGCCCATGTTATCGTAATAATTATAAGCATGATAGGCATAAACCGCAAGCAGTGGAAACTCGCTTATCATCTGAATACACTGCCGCAGCGAGTTGCTTACACTTGTGTCATTAGCCTTCTCGTCGTAAGATGCAAGCGTAAGAATGCTTCGCGTCATGGAATTCATAATATCTCCGCTTGGAGCCTTCATTATCACATCTCTTGTGAAATTAGTCGGAAGCGTTCTGCATTTTCCTATAAGCCGCCGGAATTCCCCCGCCGTTTTTTCGTCCGGCATTTCCCCCATCAGAAGCAGATACGCTACCTTCTCATATCCCAGCGCGTTCTCCCCGAGGCTGCCTAACAGATCTTCCACGCGATAGCCGCGATACCACAGCTGACCGTCGCATGAAACCTTCCTGCCGTCTCTGAATTCCGACGATACGATTTTTGATATATTGGTAAGACCGGCAAGAACACCGTTCCCGTTTTCGTCGCGCAATCCCTTTTTAACACCGTACTCCTCGTAAAGCCGCGGCGCAATGCTGTCATTTTTGCGGCACACCTGCTCCATGTCCGCCGCGTAATCACCAAGCTTCAAAGACATCAGTCATTTTCCCCTTTTTCACTTAATTCTCTGTCCATAACAATCTCAAGCTCCTCCATCAGGCTGAACAGGGCGACCAGCTTTTTCTCACCGAATTTTTCAATGACTCTGCTGTAGTAATTTTTAAGCACCGCCTCCTGACGCTCCACAAGTCCGGCTCCGGAAGCGGTAACGCTGACATAGGTTCCGTCGCTCCCGTTGCCGTCATGCCCCCATGATATCAATCCCTTATCGCGAAGCGCACCTATCATCGCTGAGGTTTTTGGAATTGACAGATGCAGCTCCTCTGCAATATCCTTAAGGTACGTCCTTTGAGCGCCGTCGCTCTTTTGTGATACAGAATTGAAAATACAGTGCAGAGCAACATATTCCGGCACTGATATATCCCTGAACAAGCCTGCCGCCTGTCCCTGCGTGAACATATATCTGTGATATGTTAGTTCGTTTGAAAGCTGGGCAAGTTCCTGATTATTGATCATGGTTTCCTCCTTTTTTATAATTGTGATCGTCAAGGTATTCGTTGATGTTCCCTGTCATTCTCTGAATATAGTTTTTAAATGTATTCAACTCGTCATCGGAAAAACCACGGCAGATGACTGATACGAATTCATCCTGAGCGCGTTCGCCTGCACGGATTATTTCATTGCTTTTTTCGCAAAGTCCAAGATGTATGGTCCTTCTGTCGTGCCCCGCATAGCTTCCCGTGATATATCCGCGCTCCTCAAGGTCTCTTACCGAAGCCGAAACATGTGACTTGGCGATTTTAAGTCTTTCGACTATATCCGTTGCTGTATCACTGCTCTTATTCCTGTAAAGAAAAAGCAGAACAAGCATTTCCGCATGCGTAATATTATATTTTTCGCATACCGAGCTGAAAAGCATTGACTGAAGCTCTCGGCTGGCATACATATTTTCAAATATCCTGTTCATGTTATTCTCCAATAGTGCGTTTTGGAACTGTTCTTTTTTGAACTATTATATTGTAGCATTAAACCGCGACACTGTCAAGCCTGCGTAAAAATATGTTACCGATATTTCATATTATTTTATAAAATCAAAAAATATTCGATATGCCAAAAAGCCGCCGCAAACGGCAGCTTTTTGATATGCTTTGATCCCTATTCAATCGTGATCTATGCAAAAAAAATTGGGGGCTGTTGCCTTACGCAACAGCCCCGGCGGGATATTATTCCCTTATTTAACTTCAGTCAGTGCAGACTTACTCAGCCTTGGCTTCTTCGGTCTTTTCTTCGACCTTTTCCTCAGCCTTTTCAGCAGCCTTGGCGGCTTTCTTCTTGCTCTTCTCATCGGGTGCTTCAACACTCTTGGTCAGAGTGATGAGAGCCATCTCTGCGGCGTCACCGCGACGGGGACCAAGCTTGTAAATAGCGGTGTAACCGCCGTTTACGTCGGCAAAAAGAGGAGCGATCTGTGTGAACAGCTTGGTAACTACCTCTTCCTTGGTTATATAAGCAAGAGCGGCACGACGGCTTGCAAGTGTATTTTCTTTGCCGAGAGTAATCATCTTCTCAGCCATCGCGCGAACTTCCTTCGCGCGGGTGAGAGTTGTCTCGACCTTACCGTTCTCGAGCAGATAAGTCACAAGCCCGCGAAGCATCGCGTTTCTGTGAGCTGTGGGTCTGCCGAGCTTTCTGGTTCCGGGCATCTTATGCTCCCTCCTTAAATGTTTCTTTTCGTTTCGCTGTTACCCGTTGCTCGGTCTTATTCCTCGTCCTTGCGCAAACCGAGGCCGAGCGACTGGAGCTTTTGGGTGACTTCTTCAAGCGATTTCTTACCGAGGTTGCGAACCTTTATCATTTCCTCCTCGGAGCGGCTGACAAGATCAGAAACCGTGTCGATTCCCGCGCGCTTCAGACAGTTGAAGCTGCGCACGGACAGGTCAAGATCCTCAATGGTCATCTCAAGAACCTTCTCTTTGGGGCTTTCGCCGCTAATAACCATTATCTCAGCGTTCTTTGCTTCATCCGACAAATCCACAAACAAGTTGAGATGCTCGTTGAGAATCTTGGCGCCGAGTGAAATCGCTTCTTTTGCCGTTATCGTCCCATTTGTCAGGACTTCAAGCGTCAGCTTATCGTAGTCGGCGATGTTGCTTCCTACACGGGTGTTTTCCACTGTATAGCTGACATTGTAAACAGGTGTGTATATAGAATCGGTGTAGATAAGACCAAGCGGCGCCGTTACATTGGGTCCGTAGGCATCGGCATGGAGCAGCTTGTTGCGTTCCTGCGACACATAGCCGCGTCCGCACTCAAAGGTAAGCTCGGCAAACAGATGTCCACCCTCGGACAACGTTGCAAGGTGATGATCTGCATTAAGAATTTCAATATCCGAATCCTGTTTTATGTCGCCCGCAACTACTTCGCAGGGTCCCGTTACGTCAAGAATGACGGTCTTGGGAGCCGAAGTGTGAAGCTTTGCAACAATACCCTTGACATTGAGGACCAATTCAGTCATGTCCTCGGTCATGCCGGGAACAGTTGAGAATTCGTGAAGCACGCCGTCAACCTTGATAGATGTAACGGCAACTCCGGGAAGCGAGCTGAGCAGTACACGTCTGAGCGAGTTGCCCAGAGTGATGCCATAACCGCGCTCCAAAGGCTCGATCACGAATTTACCAGATCTTCCGTCCTCGTTAAGGTCTACTGTTGCAATATTGGGCTTTTCTATTTCAATCATTCCAAATATACCCTCCAACTATAAATTTCAGCTTGCGTTTTTAATGCTTGCGTAATGGTTGATACCGAATAGTCTCCGCCGCCGGTGTCGGTTCCGGCATACCGGAGAAATTCTTCGGCAGCCGGTATTACTTGGAATAGAGCTCGACGATAAGCTGCTCGTTGAAGCTCTGCTCGATGTCGTCTCTGGCAGGGAGCGCTACGACCTTGGCGGTGCAGTCGGTCTTGTTGACCTCAAGCCACTTGGGAGCGTTCTTGCTCTCCATCGACTCGATAAGCTGCTTTATTCTCTCGCTCTTGCGGCTGCTCTCAGCAACACTGATAACATCACCGACTCTGAGACGGTATGAGGGAATATTGACTTTCTTGCCGTTGACAAGGATGTGGGCGTGAAGAACTATCTGACGGGTCTCCTTGCGGCTGTCGCCGATGCCCATTCTGTATACGGCGTTGTCAAGTCTACGTTCAAGAAGGATAAGCAGGTTTTCACCGGTCATGCCCTCAAGACGGTCAGCTTCCTGGAAGTAGTTGTTGAACTGCTTCTCGAGAAGACCGTAGTATCTCTTGACTTTCTGCTTCTCACGAAGCTGAACGCCATATTCTCTCTGTTTCTTTCTGGCGGCACCATGCTGACCGGGAGCAACAGGTCTGCGCTCAAATGCGCATTTATCGCTCAGGCAGCGATCGCCCTTAAGGTAGAGCTTGGCGCCTTCTCTGCGGCAGATCTTGCAGGCAGAGCCAATATATCTTGCCATTCTCTGGTTCCTCCTATAATGTGTTTTTCATCAAACGCGGCGGCGTTTGGGCGGACGGCATCCGTTGTGCGGAACAGGAGTGACGTCCTTGATCATGGTGATCTGAAGACCGACGGTCTCAAGCGCACGGATCGCAGACTCACGTCCCGAGCCGGGACCTCTGACATACACCTCAACCGACTTAAGTCCATGCTCGATGGCAGCCTTTGCGGCAGTTTCGGAGGCAGACTGTGCGGCAAACGGAGTGGACTTTCTTGAGCCCTTGAAGCCAAGCTCTCCGGCAGATGCCCACGAAATAGCGTTGCCTTCCATATCGGTTATGGTGACGATGGTATTGTTGAAGGTCGCGCGGATGTGTACCTGACCGAACTGTATATTTTTACGTTCGCGGCGCTTTTTGATGACCTTCTTAGCGGCAGAAACATTAGCCATTTCTTATGCTCCTTTACTTCTTCTTGTTCGCGATGGTCTTCGCCGGACCTTTGCGGGTTCTTGCATTGGTCTTGGTTCTCTGACCTCTGACCGGGAGACCTTTTCTGTGTCTGATACCGCGGTAGCAGTTGATTTCAACAAGACGCTTGATATTGAGAGCCACGTCACGGCGGAGGTCACCCTCGACCACGTAGTTGTTCTCGATCTCATCACGCAGCTTGGCAATCTGCTCTTCGGTCAGATCCTTGGAACGGGTATCGGGATCGATGCCAGTCTTCACAAGGATATCGTTGGCGCTCTTGCGTCCAATACCGTAAATGTAGGTAAGGGCGATCTCAACGCGCTTCTGATTAGGAATATCAACACCAGCTATACGAGCCATTCTGTTTGATCCTTTCTTCTACTGTGTGTTTGCTCAACCCTGACGCTGTTTGTGCTTGGGGTTTTCGCATATGACCATTATCCGGCCATGTCTTTTGATGATCTTGCATTTTTCGCAGATCTTCTTAACGGATGGCTTTACTTTCATTTATTTGACCATACCTTTCTGAATTTTTGCAGCGAACTCTATCATTTCGCACGCCAGGTGATGCGTCCCTTGGTAAGGTCGTAGACCGAAACCTCAACGGTCACGTGGTCGCCGGGCAGGATCCTGATATAGTTCATTCTCAACTTTCCCGATATGTGTGCGGTCACTATATGACCGTTCGGGAGCTGCACCTTGAATACCGTATTCGGCAGTGCGTCAATAACGGTACCCTCAAACTCGATTACATCATCTTTAGGCAAGTTCTATTTCCTCCTAATTCATTAATCAGACCGCCGTCATGATAACGGGACCGTCCGCGGTCAGTGCAACCGTGTTTTCGTAGTGCGCCGACAGTGTTCCGTCTGCGGTCTTTACCGTCCAGCCGTCACTCATGTCCCGCACCTCGGGACGCCCCATATTCACCATAGGTTCAATTGCCAGTGTCATGCCTGTGCAAAGCCTTACTCCGCGTCCGGCTGTCCCGAAATTCGGAACCTCCGGATCTTCGTGAAGCTCATGCCCCACACCGTGACCGATGTATCTGCGGACGACTGAGAAGCCCTCCGCCTCAACACGGCTCTGGATCGCATGACCGATATCCCCAATGCGGTTCCCCTCGCGGAATTTCTCTACCCCGCAGAAGAAGCTGCTCTCGGTTGTTTCAATAAGCTTTTTTACATCCTCACTGACCCGACCGACCGGGATCGTGCGAGCCATGTCTCCGGTATATCCGTGATAGAAGGCTCCGACGTCTATCTTCACGATGTCCCCTTCAAAAAGAATTTTCTTTTTTGAGGGTATGCCGTGTATGACCTCGTCGTTGACACTGATACATGCGCTTCCGGGAAATCCGCCGTATCCGAGGAAGGTCGGCTTTGCACCGCGCTTCTCGATATATTGGCGGATGACCCGGTCGATATCCCATGTGCTGACGCCCTCGCGTATCATCTTTATCGCCTCCGCCATTGCCTCGGCGGTGATACGGCACGCGTCGCTCATCTCGGCTATCTGCTGTGTGTTTTTGATTGGAATCATATTACTTGCCCACCGAAGCCAATGCTTTCTCGACCAGAGCGGTGGTATCCTCCACCTTCTCCTGTCCCTCGACGCAGATCAGAAGACCGCGACGGCGGTAGAAATCGAGCAGCGGCTCGGTTTGCCTGTGATAGGTTTCAAGGCGCTTTGCGACTGTCTCGGCGGAATCGTCAGCACGAACGACGAGCTCCCTGCCGCATTTATCGCATTTGCCTTCTTCCTTGGGAGGAAGATACTCGGTATGATAGGACATTCCGCAGTCGCAAACGCGGCGTCCGCTCATCCGCCGGATTATTCTTTCGTCGCTTACCTCAATTGAGAGAACTGCGTCAATACGCACTCCCATATTCTCAAGCGCTTCTGCCTGAGCGATGGTGCGCGGAAAGCCGTCAAGGATGAAGCCGCGGCGGCAATCATCCGAGACAAGATAGTCCCTTACGATCCCGTTCACGACCTCGTCGGGCACCAGAGCGCCGGCATCCATAAAGGACTTTGCCTTGATGCCAAGCTCTGTTCCCGCCTTGATTGCTCCGCGAAGTATCTGACCTGTCGAAATGGCAGGTATTTCTTCTCTTTTTGAGATAAGCTCCGCCTGTGTTCCCTTGCCCGCTCCGGGGGCGCCCATTATAATTAAATTCATAACGTTCCTCCGTATGCCGGTAAGGCTATCAGCCAAAGATTCCTCTCGACTTCGAACCGCCGTAGTTGCGAAGCGCAACCTGAGCCTCGAGGTCGTGTACTGTCTCAATAGCAACGCCTACAACGATAAGCAGTGAGTTACCGCCGAATGCAAGGTTGGAGATCGGGAAGCCCGAAAGTCCGGCATCGGTAAGCAGGCTGTTGATTATCGTGACGATCATCGGCAGTCCGGCAACCACGCAGAGGAAGAGAGCACCGATAATGGTTACTCTGTTGAGTATCTTTGAGATATAGTTGACGGTAGGTCTGCCCGAGCGAATGCCGGGGATAGAACCGCCGTTCTGCTGAATGTTGTTTGCAACCTCAACTACATTGAAGGATATCATGATGTAGAAGAAGGAGAAAGCAACGATGAGTACAAGATAAATAAGCAGGTAGATCCAGGTGTCATAGCTGAACACCTCGGATATCTTGGTCAGCACCTTGCTGTTGGGGAAGAAGCCCGCGAGCGTCGCCGGAATAGAGGCGATGGAGCTGGCAAAGATAACGGGCATAACGCCTGCCATGTTCATCTTGAGGGGAAGGCTTGAGGATTGACCGCCGTACATCTTGCGTCCCACAACACGCTTTGCGTACTGGATGGGTATTCTTCTTTCCGATTCGGTGAACCAGATGATGAATACGATAATGGCAAATGTGATGGCGATGGTAAGAAGTGCAAGTATCAGTCCGACCCAGCTGAAGCCGCTGAAGCCACCGGCTTTGAAGGTCATAGACCAAAGCTGAGAGATCAGCGTAGGTACGCCGGACACGATGTTAGCAAAGAGTATCATGGAGATGCCGTTGCCGATACCGTGCTGGTTGATCTTCTCGGCAAGCCACATGATAAGAGATGCACCGCCGCAATAGCAGGCAACTATAACCATTTTGGCAAACCAGTTAGCGTCGCTGACAAGCCAGCCGTTTGCATCGAGCAGTGTCATATAACCGTATGCTGTGATAAGCGAAAGAGCTACGGTAACATAACGGGTAATTGAAGTGATCTTTCTCTGACCTTCTTCACCTTCCTTAGCCAGACGCTCGAGAGCGGGAATGGCTACGGTAAGAAGCTGAATAATGATCTGCGCGGTGATGTAGGGCGATACAGAAAGAGCGAACAGAGTGGCTTTTCCGAATGCGTCGCCGGAGAACCAGTTCAGATACTCGAAGATCGAGCCTGCAAAGGCCTCACCGCTGGTGAGAAGTGATGCGGTAACATAGGGTACGGGGATTTGCGCGCCGAGACGGTAAAGCAGGATGACCATGACGGTGAAAAGCATTTTTCTTCTCAGGTCAGCTATCTTCCAGGCGTTCTTAAAGGTCGCAAACATCCTTATACCTCCTCTGCGCTTCCGCCTGCCGCTTCAATCTTTTCCTTGGCGGCAGCAGAGAATTTCGCCGCCTTTACAGTGAGCTTTTTGGTAAGCTCGCCGCCACCGAGAACCTTAAGTCCGTCGTTTTCCTTGCGGACGATTCTCTTTTCGATAAGAGCCTCAAGATCGACGACCGCTCCGTCCTCGAAAACGTTGAGATCCTCAACATTGACGTTGGAATACACGGTTGCAAATCTCTTGTTGGTAAAGCCTCTCTTGGGAAGCTGACGGTAGATCGGGAACTGACCGCCCTCAAAGCCGGGGCGTACACCGCCGCCGGAACGGGCGTTCTGACCCTTATGTCCCTTACCTGCGGTCTTGCCGTTGCCTGAGCCGGTACCTCTGCCCTTGCGGAAGCAGTCCTTTACCGAGCCGGGTGCGGGAGAGAGTTCATGAAGCTTCATTATTTGTCCTCCTTTACGTCTTCGACCTTGACCAGGTGCGAAAGAATTCTGACCTTGCCGTCAAGAACAGCGCCTTCCTCATGGATGACACTGTCGCCGACGCGGTGAAGACCCAGCGACGCGGCAGTTGCCTTCTGATGGGGCTTACGGGCGATAAGGGATCTGACAAGTGTTACCTTTTTCATTTCGCTGCGCCTCCCTTTACATCGTCGGGTGTGATGTCGCGGCACTTTGCCACCTCATCAACCGTGCGAAGCGACTTAAGACCTTCCATCGTTGCCTTTACGACGTTGATGGGGTTGTTTGAACGCAGGCACTTTGCGCGGATGTTTCTGATTCCGGCAGCCTCAAGCACCATTCTTACCTTAGAACCGGCAATGATACCGGTACCGGGGGCAGCGGGCTTGATATGGACCTTACCGGCGCCGTAAACACCAAGCACCTCGTGGGGGATGGTAGTTCCCTTAAGGGAAACTGTGATCATGTTTTTCTTTGCGTCCGCAATTCCCTTGCTTATCGCTTCGGGAACCTCGGCAGCCTTTCCGAGTCCTACTCCAACGTGACCGTTTCCGTCACCGACAACCATAAGTGCGGCAAAGCGGGCTACACGACCACCTTTAACGGTCTTGGAAACACGGTTCAGGGCAACGAGGTTTTCGATATATTCTTTTTCCTCGTAATTGTTGTTTCTGAATGCCATAGTTTTCTCCTTGAATGTTCAATTATTGAACAGTGTACAAACCGGAAGCAGCCCTAAGGCTCAGAACTTCAGGCCGCCCTCACGGGCACCTGCAGCCAGTTCCGATACACGTCCGTGATAAAGATAGCCGCCGCGGTCGAATACGACTTCGGTGATACCCTTCTCAGCTGCTCTTTCGGCAATGGTCTTGCCGACCTTTTTTGCAGCTTCCTTGTTGCTTCCGCCCTCAAAGCCCTTCTCGTAAGAGGACGCCGACGCTAAAGTCACGCCCTTGACGTCGTCAATAATCTGAGCGGAAATGTTTGCGTTTGAGCGATACACAGCCAGACGCGGACGCTCTGAAGTGCCCGATATCTTGGCTCTGACCCGAATATGTCTTTTAAGACGGGCAGCGTTTTTATCCTTTTTTGAAACCATCTGTGCTCACTCCTTTCATTATTTACCGGTCTTACCGGCTTTGCGGCGAACATTTTCACCGGCATAGCGGATACCCTTGCCGTGATAAGGCTCGGGAGGTCTCTTGCCGCGGATAACTGCCGCAGTCTGACCGACAAGCTGCTTGTCGTTACCCTTTACCACGATGGTAATGGGGGCGGCTTTTTCATTCACCTCAAAGGTGATGCCTTCGGGCTGAGCGACGGTAAGAGCCTGCTGAGGCATACCGTTGACAAGCGAGTGACCGAGGTAGAGCAGCAGATTCTTGCCCTGCATGGTTGCTCTGTAACCGGTTCCGTTGATCTCAAGGGTCTTTGAAAAGCCTTCAGTCACACCGACGACCATATTGTGAATAAGGGCGCGGGTAAGACCGTGAAGACTTCTGTCTTCCTTTTCATCAGTGGGACGGCTCACCGTAAGATGACCGTTTTCGACTTCGAGCTTCATTCTGGGGCTGAACTTCTCGCTGAGAGTTCCGCGGGGACCCTTTACCGTTACGAGATTGTCCTCACCGATGGTAACGGTTACACCGGCGGGAATTACGACGGGCATTCTTCCTATTCTTGACATGTCTGTGCCTCCTTACTCACCATACAAAGGCAAGCACTTCGCCGCCCACATTCTCTTTGCGAGCCTGTTTGTCGGTCATGATGCCTTTTGAGGTGGATACGATGGCGATGCCGAGTCCGTTCATAACGCTGGGCATATCCTCGCAGCTTGCGTAGATGCGAAGACCGGGCTTGGACACTCTGCGGATACCGCGAAGCACCTTCTGCTTGTTGCCCTGGTATTTGAGCGTGATACGGATAACGCCCTGCTTGCCGTCCTCGATGGTCTCAAAGCTCTTTACGTAGCCTTCGTTGACCAGGATTTCGGCGATAGCCTTTTTCATGTTGGATGCCGGAATGTCCACAGTCGCGTGCTTTGCATCATTCGCGTTTCTGATTCTTGTGAGCATATCGGCAATTACGTCTGACATTTGCATTGCTTTTTTCCTCCATATGCAAGTTGAATATCTTGCTGCCGTGCGTCCACGGCGGCGTATCGGCGGTTAAATCGGGCGCGTGGCTTGATTTCCTTCCGATAGTGTGGGGTTTAACGGGTTACGTTCGTCTTACCGCGAAGCGTATTACCAGGATGCCTTTCTGACGCCCGGGATCTCACCCTTGTAGGCAAGATTGCGGAAGCAGATACGGCAGATCCCGTATTTACGGAGATAAGCGTGGGGACGACCGCAGATTTTGCAGCGGTTGTAACGGCGGGTGGAGAACTTCGGTTCTCTCTGCTGCTTGATAATCATTGATTTCTTCGCCATTTTACCTTACCTCCTTTAATTTTCTGCGAAGGGTGCGCCAAGAGCCTTAAGCAGCTCGCGAGCCTCTTCGTCGCTCTGAGCGGTGGTTACGAAGCAGATGTCCATTCCGCGGATCTTGTCGACCTTGTCGTACTCGATCTCGGGGAATATGAGCTGCTCCTTCAGACCGAGGGAGTAGTTTCCTCTGCCGTCGAAAGCGTTGGGATTGATGCCCTTGAAGTCGCGTACGCGGGGGAGCGCGAAGTTGAAGAGCTTATCAACGAACTCGTACATTCTATCGCCGCGAAGGGTGACCTTTGCGCCTATCTTCATGCCCTCACGGACCTTGAAGTTAGCAACCGACTTACGGGCGTAGGTCGGAACTGCCTTCTGACCGGTAATGAGAGTCAGATCGGCGATAACGCTGTCGATAGCCTTGGAATTTTCTCTTGCATCTCCGCAGCCGACGTTGAGCACGACCTTGTCGAGCTTCGGTATCTGCATTGAGCTCTTGTACTGGAACTTCTTCTGGAGAGCGGGAACAACGTCGCTCTTATAAAGGTCTTTAAGTCTAACCGTATATTCAGCCATTGCCTGCCCCTCCTCAGATTTCCTTTCCGCATTTTGCGCAAACGCGGATCTTCTTGCCGTCCTTGACGGCGGATTTTACTCTTACGCCCTTACCGCAGTCAGAGCAATAAAGAGCAACCTTGCACGCATAGATAGCACCCTCGGCATCGATAATGCCGCCGGTGTCGCCCTGTCTGCGGGGCTTTACGTGCTTGTGGATTCTGTTGACGCCCTCAACGATAACCTTGTCTTCCTTGGGGGAGACGGCGATGACCTTGTGGGTCAGCACCTTACCGTTGGCATCCTTCTTTTCCTCATACTTACCGGTGAGAAGAACAACGGTATCGCCTGTTTTGATATTCATTATTTCTTCCTCCTTACAGTACTTCGGGAGCGAGGGAGAGTATCTTCAGATACTGCTTCTCGCGGAGCTCTCTGGCAACCGGCCCGAAAATACGGGTTCCGGTGGGTGTCTTATCTTCTTTGATAATAACAGCCGCGTTTTCATCAAATCTGATGTAAGAGCCGTCCGCACGCTGAATACCGTGGGTGGTTCTTACGATGACGGCCTTGACGACATCGCCCTTCTTGACCATGCCGGCGGGAGCCGCCTTTTTGACGGTAGCAACGACCACATCGCCCACACCGGCGTATCTGCGGCCTGTTCCGCCAAGAACGCGGATGCAAAGGAGCTCTTTGGCGCCGGTATTATCGGCAACCTTCATCCTTGATTCTTGCTGTATCACTTTGCGTTTCCTCCTGATTCAATACGATTTTCGACGTATCTACTGTTTCGCATACAATGTGTGCTGATTATTTGGCTTTTTCCACCACGGATACAACGCGCCATCTCTTTGTTTTGGAAAGAGGACGGGTCTCCATGATGCTGACCTTATCACCTATGCCGCACTCATTGTTCTCGTCGTGAGCATGAACCTTGAGCGTACGCTTGATGATCTTGCCGTATATCGGGTGCTTTACGTTGTCCTCGATGGCAACCGTAACGGTCTTGTCCATCTTGTCGCTGACAACGATGCCGACGCGGGTTTTTCTGAGGTTTCTTTCTTCCATGATTCTGCCTCCCATACGCTTATGCGTTCTTCGCGTTCTTATCATTAAGAACGGTCATCACGCGGGCGATATCCTTTTTCACTTCACCTATGCGGTTGGTGTTTTCCAGCTGGTTGATCGCAAGCTGGAAGCGGAGGTTGAACAGTTCTTCCTTCAGTTCCTTCAGCTTATTGTTGAGCTGTTCGGAAGTCATCTCTCTGATCTCGCTGACTTTCACTGTGATACCTCCTCGTCCGCCTTTTTAACGAATTTGCACTTGATAGGCAGCTTGTGCGACGCAAGACGCATAGCTTCCTTTGCGTCATCCTCGCTGACGCCGCTCATTTCAAACATGACACGTCCGGGCTTTACCACGGCGACCCAGTACTCGGGAGAACCTTTACCGGAACCCATTCGGGTCTCAGCGGGCTTCTCGGTGATGGGCTTGTCGGGGAAAATCTTTGTCCAGACATTACCGCCACGCTTGATGTAACGCGTCATAGCGATACGGGCAGCCTCGATCTGCGCGCTTGTGATCCAAGCGGGCTCGAGAGCCATAAGTCCGTATTCACCGTAAGTGACGGTGTTGCCTCTTGTGGCTTTACCCTTAAGTCTGCCGCGCTGGACACGGCGGAACTTAACTCTTTTAGGCATTAACATTATTTCTTGCCCCCTTCTCTCGCTTCTCTGGGTGCACGGTCGCCCGACTGCGGTCTTGCCGGTCTGTCACCGCGGAAGTTGTTGCCGCGGGGTGCGCCGGAATTTCTGCGGTCACCGCGACGGTTGTCGCGTCCGCCGTTTCTACGGTCACCGCGGTTGTCGCGGCCGTCATTTCTGCGCTCGCGGCGCTCACGGGTCGCGCCGGCAGCGTTGAGAACTTCGCCGTTGTATATCCAGACCTTAACGCCTACCTTACCGTAGGTGGTGTTGGCTTCCCAGAAACCGTAGTCGATGTCGGCTCTGAGAGTCTGAAGCGGAATAGTTCCCTCGTGATAATGCTCGGTACGGGCAATTTCTGCTCCGCCAAGACGTCCGCCGCAGGAGATCTTGATTCCGCGTGCGCCAAGACGCATGGTGTTGCGGATAGCCATCTTCATCGCGCGGCGGAATGCCACACGACCTTCAAGCTGACCGGCAATGTTCTCAGCAACGAGCTGAGCGTTGAGATCGGGGTTGCGGATCTCGACGACGTTAAGGGAAACGGGAATCTGCTTTCCACTCTGATCCTTGCCGACGAGCTTCTCAACCTTTGACTTGAGAACCTCAATATTCTCACCGCCGCGGCCGATCACAAGACCCGGTTTTGCGCAGTGGATATAAACTCTGACCTTGTACTGATCGCGTTCGATCTCGATCTTCGGTACGCCCGCCTTCTGAAGCTCGCTCTTGAGCATCTTGCGGATGTTGTAGTCGGATACGAGCACGTCGCCGAATACTTCGTCCTTGACGCACCATCTCGAATCCCAATCCTTGATCACGCCCACACGAAGGCCGTGAGGATTAACTTTCTGTCCCATTACGCATTGACCTCCTTGGTTTCTCTCTCCTTGACTGCAAGGGTAACATGTGACGTTCTCTTGAGAATTCTGTCGCCCGAACCCTTGGCTCTGGGCATCATTCTCTTAAGGGTGGGTCCGGGACACACAAAGCACTCGCTTACGTAGAGCTTTGATGTATCCATGTGGAAGTTGTGGTCTGCGTTGGCAATTGCGCTCTTGAGCAGCTTGATAAGCTCCTCGGAGGCTGCCTTGGGGGTGTGCTTCAGAATCGCCATTGCGACGTCTGCGTCTTTACCGCGGATAAGGTCGAGAACTATTTTCACCTTTCGGGGAGAAATGCGCACGTATTTAAGATAAGCTTTTGCTTCCATAATCCTTATGCCTCCCCTTAGTTGCTGTTAGACGTCTTTGAACCGGAGTGACCCTTGAAAAGACGTGTAGGAGCGAACTCGCCCAGTCTGTGGCCGACCATATCCTCGATGATGTACACCGGGACATGCTTGCGGCCGTCATGGACGGCGATAGTGTGACCAACGAATTCGGGGAATATGACCGAAGCACGGGACCAGGTCTTTATGACCTTCTTCTCGTTTTTGGCATTCATGGCGCAAATACGGTCGTAGAGCTTCTTTTCTACGAACGGCGCCTTTTTAAGACTTCTGCTCATTTATATTCCCTCCTTACTTAGCGTTTCTGTGTTTGACGATGAACTTTTCGGTTCTCGCCTTCTTATTTCTCGTCTTATAGCCGAGAGCGGGCTTGCCCCACGGAGTAAGCGGACCAGGATGTCCTACCGGAGACTTGCCCTCGCCGCCGCCGTGCGGGTGATCGCAGGGGTTCATGACTGAACCGCGGACGGTGGGACGGACGCCCTTGTGACGGGTCTTACCTGCCTTACCGAGCTTGACTGTGTCGTGCTCGATGTTGCCGACCTGACCGATCGTCGCCTTGCAATCAAGGCGGATCTGTCTGACTTCACCTGAGGGCAGACGGACCAGGCACACGCCGTTTTCCTTGGAAATGAGCTGTGCGGCAGCGCCGGCGGAGCGAACAAGCTGACCGCCCTTGCCGGGGTAAAGCTCGATGTTGTAGATAATGGTACCTACAGGAATGTTTGCAACGGGAAGTGTGTTACCGGGCTTGATATCGGCGTCGGGACCGCAGTAAACGGTATCACCGGCGGTAAGTCCGACAGGAGCGATAACGTAGCTCTTCTCGCCGGCTTCGGTCTGAAGCAGTGCGATGTAAGCGGTACGGTTGGGGTCGTATTCAATACCGATGACCTTTGCCGGCGCCTCGTTAAGACGGCGGAAGTCGATGATACGGTATTTCTGCTTGTTGCCGCCGCCTCTGTGACGGACGGTGATCTTGCCGTTCGCGTTGCGTCCGGCATTCTTCTTCTTGATAACGATAAGGCTCTTTTCGGGGCTGAACTTGGTCAGTTCCTCGAAGGTGGGCAGAGTCATCTGTCTTCTTGAAGGAGTGGTGGGTTTAAGTTTGATCGTAGGCATTATTCTTTCCTCCTACTTTCTCAGTTCATACCGTCGAAGAAGGCAATGGTCTTCGAGTCTTCGGTAAGGGTAACTATGGCTTTCTTCCATTCGGAGGTGTAGCCGAAGTGTACGCCGAGTCTCTTGGGCTTGCGCTTCATCGTGATGGTGTTGACGGAGGCAACCTTTACGCCGAACATTGTCTCGACCGCTTCTGCGATCTCGGGCTTGGTGGCGCTGCTCATTACCTTGAAAACATACTTTTTCTGATTCATCATATCCATACCGGCTTCGCTGATGACCGGCTTTATGATGATATCCTGTACCATTTTCTTCATGCGTACACCTCCTCAAGCTTTTCGACAGCCTCGCGTGTCATGACCAGCTTTTCGGCATTCAGAACGTCGTAGACGTTGATGGTGCTGTAAAGGGTGGTCGCTGCAGTGGGAATATTGTCGCAGCTCTTGATCACGTGCTTGTCAACCTCAGGGAGAACGAGCAGGGTCTTCTCGGCAACCTTGGCGGTGCGGGTCTTGACCTCGCCGTTTTCCTTGTAATTCTTCGTGACTTCCTTGGTAAGTCCGAGAGCGGCAAACATACCGACCATCGCGGAGGTCTTGTAAGCATCGAGCTTTACGGAATCCACAACGACGAGATTGCCCTCGGCGACCTTAGCGGAAAGCGCGCTCGCAAGAGCGGCTCTGCGGGTCTTCTTGTTAAGCGTTACGCGGTAGTCTCTGGGCTTCGGTCCGAGAGCCACGCCGCCGTGTGTCCACTGAGGAGAACGAGTCGAACCCTGACGGGCGCGTCCGGTTCCCTTCTGTCTCCAGGGCTTTCTTCCGCCGCCCGAAACCTCGGTGCGGGTAAGAGTGGACTGTGTGCCCTGTCTCTGATTGAGCAGATATGCTCTGACCGCGGCATGGAGAACGGGGCCTGAGACCTCAGCTCCGAAAAGCTTTTCGGAGAGGTTGATTTCGCCGACCTCTTTGCCTGTCATATCAACAACTTTTACGCTAGGCATTGTTTATCCTCCTTGTCTCTCATGCCTTGATCGAATCGCGGATAAACACGATGCCGCCTTTTACTCCGGGGACAGCGCCGCGGATGGCGATAAGGTTGTTTTCCTTGTCGATCTTGACTACGTTCAGATTAAGGATGGTGACCTGTTCGTGACCGTACTGACCTGCCATCTTCTTGTTCTTGAACACGCGGGACGGGCTGGAGTTTGCGCCCATTGAGCCGACCTCACGGTGTACAGGTCCGACTCCGTGCGTCATCTTCAGTCTGTGGTGATTCCATCTCTTGATAACGCCGGTGTATCCGTGTCCCTTGGTCGTACCGGTAACGTCGACCTTATCGCCTACGGCGAAGGTTTCGACAGATACGACGTCGCCGACCGAATAAGCTGAGCAATCGTCAAGACGGAACTCCTTGAGGTGCTTCTTCACCGCAAGACCGTTCTTTTCGAAGTGTCCCGCTTCGGCTTTGTTCGTCTGCTTTGCTTTTGCATCCGTAAAGCCAAGCTGTACGGCCTCATAGCCGTCGCGTTCTGCGGTCTTGCGCTGTGCGACAACGCAGGGACCCGCCTGAATCACCGTTACCGGGATGACGTTTCCGACCTCGTCGAAAATCTGTGTCATACCGATTTTCTTACCGATAATTCCTTTTTTCATTTTTCCTCCTGTGGGTTATTGGTTGGCGTTTTGAGATTTTCCTTTCGGATTGCGCCAACTTGACCAACAAGTACCCCTTTTGGGGGCTTGTCTTCTGGGTTTTGCCGAGACTTTGGCATCCCGTCACGCTCAGAGTGTGACCTGGATGTCAACGCCGGCGGGGAGCTCGATGTTCATCAGCTCTTCTGTCAGCTTCTTTGACGGTTTTACGATGTCAATCAGTCTCTTATGGTTGCGAAGCTCGAACTGCTCACGGCTGTCCTTGTATTTGTGGACCGCACGGAGAATGGTAACGATCTCCTTCTCGGTAGGGAGCGGAACAGGTCCGGAAACCTCAGCACCGTTGCGCTTTGCAACTTCGACGATTTTCGCCGCCGCCGCATCGACCAGAGTGTGGTCGTAGCTCTTAAGACGGATTCTGATCTTCTCTTTAACTGCCATTGATTTTGCCTCCTCATTGGATTTACGCGCACCGCGTATTATAATATTGAAGCTTTTGCGCGTCCTGCGTTCCTTATGACGGGGGCTTTTTGTTTTGCACCGACCCGTGCGTTTCTTTTTCCGGCCATACAAAAACCGAAATCTGTCGCCTCCGTCCGTCACGATAAGACGGCTGCGCAAATTCCGGAAAACGGCGCAAAGAAAACCGCGGGGCAATCAGGGATTGCCGGGTGCTTAACTTTACCCTTCGACTGCACGCGGTTTCCCGCAGCAATCGGCTTTCGCCCGGTTAAAACGGACATACTCCACGAAAATTACCCGCCTCGACGGTAGCTTCGGCGGCAACCTTTCGCTTCAACGCATACTTCGCACATCAAGCTTTGTTATTATACAATAAATGACACCATTATGCAATATGGGATAAGGGAGAATTTTCACAAATATTCTTTTTATTTTTGTGCAATTTACACATTATCGCTGTTTGCGTCAAGCAGATTGGAAGCGCTCTCCCGCAAACGTTCCCTGAGCCACGCCGGACTGATTATCCTGACCGGTGCTCCAATCGCCATAAGCACGCCGAGAAACGCCTCAACACTTCCGAACTCACAGTAATATCGGTTCTCCCCTCCGCTTTTTCTGCGCACCGGGACCCGTCCGGTTATTATCTTTCCAAGCTTCATGACCGTCAGCTTGTCGGGAATTTCAAGCAGTGCGTCATACGGAATGCTCATCTGCGTCGCGCCGTCGGAGGCAAGCACACCGCCGTCTCCGGACATATCCCCCATCTCGGCAATAAGACCGACATAGTCATCCGGCTCGGCAACATTTATCGAGGCGGGGAGCGAAAAATCTGCAGTATAGCAAAAGCCGCGATGCTTTGAATCGTACGTCAAAGGGGCGCCGAGCTCACGGCGCATATATTCCACATCCCTCGTCGCCTGGCGGCGTGAGATACCGAAGCGCTCGGAAAGCCGGACGGCGTTGGGGTAACAGCCGTCCGATATCCGTTTATGAAGCCATCTGATCCTTTCGTCAGCCGATGCACCGCTCATTCTGAACTTACGCCCTTTCTGAAAAGTTACGGGTCGCGCGTGAAATTATTCCGATCCTGTCGGAGACTCCTCTTTGGGTGCAGCTTCACCGTCCTTCGGGACGCTCTCGTCGGCAACCGCGGGCGTAAGGTATTCCCGGCGGATAAAGGAAATCGTTCTGAATGCAATATATATCATCATATTGAAGCAGAAAAATGACTCGGTGAAGAAATAAGAATTTGAGATAAGACCGGCAAAATATCCGCAGATGAGCGGGATCGCCGCCGAAGCCGACAGCGCAACTGCAACCAGTCCGGAGGCAACGTAGGCGCGCGGATGCGCTTTTTTGCCGCCAAGCAGCATACGAAGCTCGTAAACAAAGTATATCATCACAGAGATGAGCGCCGCCTGAAGTATCAGCTTGTTCGGGCTGTTCATCTCAACGGTCATGTCAAAATAAATTGCGGCAAGTCCGGAAACTCCACGCAGACCGGGAGCAAACCCGACCAGCACGTGCCACTCGCGGCTGCGCTTCTCATTGAGCCTGAGCAGGAAGTAGACCGCGGAGGCGGCGGAGGCAATTATACCTATTATAATAATACCTGCCTGAATGCGATAGCTGCGCGCCGCATAAGCGTTATCGGCTGACGACTCAATAAGCGCCGCAGCTTTTGAAAGCATACTGCCCACCGTGTTGTCGGCAATGCAGTGATAAAGCTCATAAACAAAACCGCCCAGCATCACAAACGCAGCATAAGCCGTTGCAAAATACTCAAGTCCCGAATGCTGATTCACATATATGCCTTCCGATCTGGCAGAAAGCTTCTTGAACAGCTGCGGAAAGATCACAGCTGCGACACAGCAAAGCACACAGCAGACAGTGCTGATCTCGGGGACAATCATGCCGCGCATGAAATAACCGATGTCGGCATCGTAACAGGTAAAGACAGCAACAACTCTGAGTGCGGCAGTCAGAGCCACAGAACACAAAAGCAGAAATAAGTACAGCCGTGCTTTCGCTATCGACCGCTTTTCAGGTTTATTGTCCGAATTCATAAAAAGGGATCCTTTCAGCCGTATGTACCGTTCAAGCCGGTACAAAAGATTCGAAAACAATTATAATACAAAAATATGAACACACTGTGTACAAGGAAGAATTATCCCTCCCACGGTATATGTACATTTTTTCAGAAAAATAATTCCCGCTTTTTTGAAAAAAGGTATTGACAAAGCAAAGAAAATGAGTATAATATTCATGTTGACCTAAGACAGCAGGTTCCCGTAAAAGCGAAAGCCACCCTGCCGAGGAAAGCGCACTGTTAAGATAATATCTTTTTTGTGTCTTTCTCGGCGCAGTTGCGAGCCACTGCGGGAGAAAGATATTTTTTTACACTTTCTGAAGGTCCGATTAACGATCAAAGGAGATAATAACATGCCCAGCAAAGCCATACTTGAGCAGAAGCAGCAGGTTGTTTCCGACCTTTCCGAGCTGATCCGTAACTCAGCCTCAGGCGTTATTGTCAATTATCAGGGTATCACAGTTGATGACGACACCAAAATGCGCAAGGCACTGCGTGAAGCAGGCGTCAAGTACATGGTCGTCAAAAACACCCTGACCGGCAGAGCCTGCGACGAATGCGGCTACTCGGAAATCAAGCAGCACCTCACCGGCATGACCGCTATTGCGATCAGCGAAAAGGACGCCGTCGCTCCCGCCAAGATCCTGAAGGAATACGCTGACAAGATCGAAAGCTTCAAGATCCTTGCAGGATACGTTGACGGAGAAGTTCTTGACGAAAAGAACGTTCTCGCCCTCGCCGAGATTCCTTCCAAGGATGTTCTCGTCGGAAAGCTGCTCGGCAGTCTGCTCAGCCCGCTCTACAAACTCGCTTTCGTTCTCGACGCCGCTGCAAAGAAAGAGCCCGAGAGCGCGGAAGCACCCGCGGAGGCCGCTCCTGCGGAAGCCGCTACCGCCGAGGCTTGATCTGCCCCTGCGGAATCTGAAAACAAAATCAATTATCTATTATCAGGAGGATTACTGAAATGGCATCCGAAAAAATCACTGCTATTGTTGAAGAAATCAAATCTCTTACCATACTTGAGCTCAACGACCTCGTAAAGGAAGTTGAAGAGACCTTTGGCGTATCCGCTGCCGCTATGGTTGCCGGTCCCGCTGTTGCCGGTGCTGCCGCCGCTCCCGCCGCCGAGGAAAAGACCGAATTTGACGTTGTTCTTGCAAGCTTCGGCTCCAGCAAGCTCGGCGTTATCAAGGTCGTCCGCGAGATCACCGGTCTCGGACTCAAGGAAGCCAAAGAGCTCGTCGAAGGCGCTCCCAAGACTCTCAAGGAAGGCTGCTCCAAGGACGAGGCAGAGTCCATCAAGGCTCAGCTCACCGAAGCCGGCGCAACCGTCGAAATCAAATAATTTACCCCGAACAATCAAATCCTGCTGTTCGGACAGGCTGTCGGAAGCGCAAGCTTCCGGCAGCCTACCGTTTTATATAACCCCTGCTGCCGCGCTATGGCGCGACAGCAGGGGTCTTTTGGTGTATAAGTATAGCGATCACATACTGCTTATAAGCATCCTTGCGTCTCCGCAGATGCGGTATCTGCCTGATCCGGCAGGCATGAAAATACTGTCTCCCGCTTTAATAGCGACTCTGCCCCCGCTCCACTCAAGACATCCGCTTCCCTCATAGCAAAGAACGGAATTGAATGAGTCTTCCCCGGCGCAGAAAATGTCGCCGTCTTTTCCGGAAAAAACGGTGAAATATCTGCACGAGGCAAGCATTCCACGTCCGGGCTTCTCACTGCATTTTTCAAAGCGTTCAGCCTCAACCTCCGCATCCGAAAAAACTCGGATAACATCGCACGCCTTCCCGGTGTGCAGCTCACGCGGCTTGCCGTCCGCACCGACCCGCCCGTAATCCCAAAGTCGGTAGGTCAGGTCGCAGTTCTGCTGTATCTCGGCGATAAGTATTCCCTTTCCTATGGCGTGGATCATACCCGACGGAATGAAAAAGCAATCTCCCGGCTTTACCGGAACATATCGCAGGCATGAGGAAATATCTGCACCCGAGAGCGCCGCCGAACGCAGATCGTCCGGTGTTTTGCCCTCGGCAAGCCCCATTACAAGCTCCGCACCCGGCGCGGCGTCGATGACATACCACATTTCGGTCTTACCGACACCGTTCTCTACCCGCGCGGCATATGCGTCATCCGGGTGAACCTGCACCGACAGCCTGTCGGCGGCGTCGATGAACTTTATCAGCAGCGGGAAGCGCCCGTCGGACGGAAAATCCCGTCCAACGGCTTTTCCGCCGCTTTTTCTGATATAATCGCCAAGCGTCATTCCGTCGCATTCGCCGCCTCGAATGACGCTCATTTCACTCTCGCGGACGGTCAGCTCCCAGGTTTCGCCTATGGCGGAAGCGTCCGCGTGCTTGCCGAAGCGCCGTTCAAGCTCTTTTCCGCCCCATATCGGAGACTTTGCCACATAGGTCAGCGGCATAGGGTATACAGGCAAGCTCATTTTTTCCTCTTTTCAGACGATGAGCGCTTTTTTCTGATACCCAGCACTCCAAGCAATGCGGCAACACCTCCGGATACTGCCGCAGAAGCCGCAGCAATAGCCGCCGCCTCGCCGTCGGTAAGACGGAGGCGTTCCTTGCGCGCATTGCGCTTTGCGTCGGTTTTGTCGTCCTTTTTCTTCTGACGCGTTTCCTTTCTCGTGGGAACAGCAGAAAATTCGTTTCTCGTCTGCTCGTCCGTAAACAGCCCCGGGGTCGGGTCGTAAAGTCCGAGAGGCGAGGAGGCAACAGAAAGACCTGCGAGCTTTACATATCTGCGTGCGCGTCCGTGATGCGCTTCGCCGTCAAATGTCGCGCCATAATTCCAGTGGACGCGGGACACGACCTCGCCGTCAAGCACCAGATCAAGACGTCTTCCAAAGGGTGAGGATGAGGTAATATGCTTATCGCATATGATGAGATCTTTACCTTCCACAAGAGCTGTTCCGTATCTTTCGTTGAAATCATCTACGGTAAGGTCTGAATTTTCATATCTTACCCAAACGGTAAGACCGGAACGCGGCGGGAGCTTCACATCCGCCGGGAAGGTCCAGCATCTTTCCTCATACGGCGGCTTTCCGGTTTTGGTCCATAACCGGAACGATGCTCCGCCGAGATCCAGCTCGCGCGGTGAAGAATTGTAAACCGAAACGTACGGGAAGGGGTCGGACACCGTAACTCCGTCACGTTCAAGCGGCATACTGCACGGCAGCACCTCCGTGACGGTTACAGGTGAGATAAATGTGCTCACAGTTGCCGAGGTATGCTTCTTTCCGGCAATATCTGCGGTAACGACAGCACTCAGACGTCTTGCGCCGGACAGCTCCGGGAAGGAGCGGCTGACTTTCAGCGTTTTTCCCGCCGGCAGCTTGCCGCAGTGTACTGTGGAATACGGTTCGGTATTCTGAAGTTCAAAGCCCGATACAGCTCCGAGGTAAAAGTCCACACGCACATTTTCCGCCGTCTCCGATCCGCCGTTTGTAAGACGAAGCTTTGCCGACGCTCCGCGGTCGGGATTGTAGGATGCGCCAAGCTCCGGCGCACCAAGCGTAAGCGCAGAACGGTGATCTATCCACACCGGAGCTGTTACCGAATACTGCTTCGGCGCAGTAATACGGAGATAATAGTAATCAAAATCGGGGGCAAGGACAGGCTTCCACTCAAAGTGCTTCAGCACTCCGGCGTTACGCACAGCTACCACGATGTTATCCTCGGCAACTATCTCGACCTTTCCGATGCCGCGCTCATTTTCGGTGGAGATAGAAATATCAAAGCAAAGTCGATCGGGATCTTCAAGGTGTGAGCCAAGCCATTTTCCGTTCACGCGGTATTTTATTTTAAGCGTAGGCTCGGATGCCGTATATGTGCGGCGGGCGCGGAAAGCGTCCATAATATTGTCGCGGGTCAGCGAGGGCGCTAAAACAAAACCGATCTGTGGCTGTGCGGTCGTCCAGTTGGGCGAATGATTGTCCTCATTCGACACCGGAGCGGCGTGCCAGCCTGCGGCAAGCTGAGCCGCATATTCAAGGTCGTAAGCCGAGCTGCGTATTTCGGCAAGGCAGACCTTTTTGTCGACGGAGTCGGTTCGGAAGGCGTACTCGTCAAAATTGCCCCATGCAAGTCCCGGATGATTGAACATGGCAACAGCGTCCGGGTCGGCTTCAAGCTTGCGGTAAAGCTCCGGCATGGACGTTTCGTAAATCTGATGCTCGATCTTTCTGCTGCCTATTACGTTCATATGTCCCCAGTAGCCGCACATCATGTTCCAGGTCATCTCATAGCCCCAGAGCGCGGCAAATCTGCCGGGATCATCATAGCGGTCGGCGGTCTCTATCAGGCTGTCCGCAGAACCGGAATGATAATGTGAGTGTTCCGTGACCGCAAAATAGTCCACACCGCCCACATCGCGGGCATATTTGTAGGCGTCGTCGGGAGTTCCCGTTCCGTCAGAAGCTCCGGTGTGACAGTGTACCTCGCCGCGGTAAGCGTTAAGCTCGCTCAGGTCGGAGACCGAAAAGCTCACGCGCTTTACCGTGTGATTGCCAAGCATATCGCAAAGCTCAAGCCGCAGCCTGTGCTCGCCTACCGCAAAGGGCTTGGGGGGATCGTAGCTCATCCGCACTGCGCTCCATTCGGCGCGCCCGGTAAGCTCCTTATCATCTATGAACAGCCGACACTCGGAAAGCTTAACACCAGAAATATCGTAAAAATCCGCCCACACCGGCGTTCCGGCGTTTATGTCGTATGCGTATTTTGAGGTCGGATGAATGCCAAGCACCCGCGGGCCGACGTTATCGTACACTGCGGCGCTGAGTTTTGTCGCAAGCGCGACCTCTCGTGTGCCATCGGAGGCATGGAGCGAATAAACAAGCCGTGTAAGGCGCTCGATAATATTTAACGGAATAACGGCGTGATACAAGCCGTCGTCCTGCTCGTGCGCAGGAATGCGCATTTTATCCCCGCCCTCAAGCGTAAGCATGACCCATGCTGAGGAGACGGGACGGCATGCGTCGGTGGGGACTGCGGCAAAGGTTATCTCATGCACCGCATCTCCGAGATATACGGCGTCGGCGGGAGCCACCGGAAGGATAACAGGGAGAGACGCCGAGGGGTCAAGCACTCCCTGACCTTCATCAAATGTTCCGGGGGTGGCATACGAAGCGTGAGCAATATTCACTGCTTCGGACGGACGGCGGACGTCCACGGTCCAGACGGAGGAACGGCGCACCGGGCAGTCCCATTCTCCCCACACGTTGTTGTAGGTCAGCGAGTACACCGCCGCGTCGGCATCCGCACCGCGCGGAACAAGATAAAGCGTGCAGGGTGAGTAGTCGGTGGGCAGCTCCGGGAGTCCCCGGAGATACACCTTCTCTCCGCTCTCGGGGTCTGTTTCGCGGGGATCGATCGGCATTATCCTGACCGAACCGGGATCAAGCTCCGGCACGGGCGGGCGATACATTCCGTTCATCGCATCGCAGAAATCAGCCGGAGTAGTATAATCACGCGCGTCAGTCCCGACCTTGAAATTGCGCTTGTAAAGCGGCCACCAGACCGCGACCTCACCTGCGCGGAGAATATTCTCCCCCTCGCGCGGCGACAGCGGCAGGCGCTTGGGAGCTGCAGCGTCCTGCGGCATGATAAGCAATTCCCAGCCGTAAAGGTCGACGTCTGCCCCGCCGGTATTGTACAGCTCAAGGTACGAGGTGACGTTTTTATCCTTGGGGCGGTTGAATATCTCGGTAATAATGAAGGGAGGAAGCGCCGGGAGCTTCACGATATCAAGAAGGTATTCCCCGCGGCATCCGCCGCCCTCAATTACGTACCTGAGCTTTCCTTCCGTCATAAGCGCGGCGGGTATGCGGCAGGAATATATCTCAAATCTGCGCCCGTTGTTTTCAAAGGAATCACACGGAGTCATAGCGAGCTTCTCTGAACCGCCGGGAGCGGAAAGTGAAAGCTCCAGCCGTGAGGGAAGTCCGCATTCGGGGCAGCTCTGCGGACGCTCTATCGCCGCAGCTATGTCATGCCCATGTCCCGCAGGCGCGAAAGCGGCAGGCGAATGCAGCAGCACAAGACCGGATCTGTCGTTAATGTTCATTGCGTTGTATCCTTTCTTTTGTTACCAATAATTATACCACTATAATCCCCCTCCCGCAAGTAAAAAAGCAGAATTAAAATGAAAAAGATGCCCGTGCCGCGTTTTTTCGCTTCGGTTTCACGGACGACCGTCATTTTCTGTGGATTTTCGCGCAAAAAAGAGCCGGTGCGCATAAAGCACACCAGCCCCGTATTGCGGACATCAGATCCGCCGGATATTATTCAATAATGTCATCAAAGCAGACCCGCGGTAACGGTAGCGTTCCAGTTGTTGTAGTTTACATACGGCGTGCGGGGATCGTCCTCCGCTCTGCCGTCGCAGGAAAGCAGAGGCTGTTCAAGCTCCTCGATACGCCCGATCTCACCCGAAAGCCAGCCCTCAAGCCGAAGCGCAGTCGATTCAAGGCGCGCGCGCAGACCGCCAAGCCGCTGCTCCTGGGATGAAAAGCCGAAGGTCTTGTTTTCGGCATACCACTGAGAGCGGAAGGCTGCGGTGAAAGCCTCAAGCTTTGAGATCACAACCGGAATATCCTCGTGTGCCAGCCGACGTACCGCCGGGCGGTCACCCGCAAGGTACGCATTGCGTATCCTTACAGTGAGATCGCATTTATCCGCAAGCAGATCGCACAAAAGTCCGAGTGTGTTGAACAGATAGCCCCAGCGCTCATCCTTTGCGTGGGTAAGCAGCCGTTCTGCGGCGTCGGCATAATAATCCGGCGCTTCGGGACCCACATGGCGATCCATAAGTCCCTCAAGCGGGTCATTGAAAAGCAGATATTTGCAGGGGCATACGGGATGCGAAAGCTCGCCCGGCGCAGTTCCGGGAAGTGCGTTTGGCAGGTCAAGCAGCATCAGCTCGTCAAAGCCCATACCGAACAGTGTGCGGCTGCGCTCCTCAAGCAGCTCCGCAGGCGCTTCTCCCTGAGTATAGAGCCGCTCGGCAAAGTAAAGCATGGTGGGCAGCGTCGAAAACTGCGACGCCTCTCCTCCGTTGTCGCCCCATCCGGTGACTATAACGCTTCCGACTCCGTGCTCGGCGCAGGAATCAAGCTGCAGCTTTGTGGAAGCAAGCGAAAAAGCATTGTGCGGCGCAAAGCCCGACCACTTCCATGCTCCCCCGGCAAATATCACGGGATTGTTGAATTTCAGGTGACATTCTATCATGTGATCGAATATCTGACGGTCAAGAGAATAGTAGTCCCAATATACAAGAGTGACGTTTTCAGGCACTTTAGCCATGATCTCGGGTGCTATCTCGCCCTCGCGGACGCGGTACGCGCCGCCGAACGCCATGCGGAAGAACATATCGCTCCACATCATAGGCTCATATCCTATCTCGGCGCAGATCTTTGCAACGCGCTCAAGATGCTCAAGCATTATCTCCGGCGCGGGACGGTAGCCGTTCCTGCTCAGGTATCTTCCCCGCCCCAGCATATGCGCCTCATCCATACCGATGTTTATGCGTTTTGAACGGAAAAGTCTGCGGCAGGTCTCAAGGCAGGCGCGTATGAAGGTGTATGTTTTCTCATCCCCGACAAGAAGAATATCCCCGCAGTCCGTCATTGAGCTGAGTCCCGGCCAGCGCAGAGCGGTGGCAAGATGCGCCAGCGTCTGCATACAGGGTATCAGCTCGATGCCGAACATATCGGCATAATCGTCTATCTCCTTTATCTCGTCGGCGGAGTATCTGCCGCGCATACGTCCGAAATACGGATATTCCGGCACCTCGTAGGTGTCCTCCGTGTAAAGCATAAGCGAATCGTACCCCATGGCAGCAAGCAAACGGATCATTTTCTTTGCGCCGTCAATGCTCAGCACGGCGTTGCGGGAAACATCAGCCATGTAGCAAAGCATTTCCGGCTTTCCGGTTTCGACCTGATCGCCGGATGATATTGCCTTTCCAAGCAACGAAAGCCCACGGAAAAATTCGTTTTTGCGGCGGTATGTAAGGACAATGCCCTCCTCCCCGCGGCGCAGAGACAGCTCATCCCCCTGTCTTGCTTCGACTCTCACGCCGGACGCGGAAAGACGCAGTCCAAGCATCGGTGCAATTTCGGAAGCGCCGCGAAGCAGCGATCTATCGGCGCAGATGAGATTTACATTTCGTGACATAATGTTGCTCCCTCCTGATTCAACCAGATGATAAATATTATATTTTGAAATTATTCAGCCGGACGGTCCTTTTCTGCCAGGTGGCGGAAAAGATCGGCATATATCGGGTCGCGGCGGATCTTTCTTATGTAAACATAATGCGCTCTTGCCGCGTCAAAAGCGTAACGGCAGTCAGATGTCACGTACGGACGCGGAATGGCAACCATCTCAAGAGCCTCGGGTCTGGTTATGCAGGCAACTGCGGTCACATCCCAGATAACCTTTGACCATCCGTAAGGATTCTTTGTATATGCCGCGGTAATATCGCAAAGATAATTGCAAAGCTCGTTTTTGCCGCGCAGATAATACTCCACCTCGGGAATGGTCGTGATAAAGGAGCTGCACACTCCGTCGCAGGGTATCTGAACCAGCGGAATTCCCGAATCAAATACCACCTGAGCCGCCGGAATATCCTGCTTCAGATTGAATTCCCGGGTATCGGGGCGCTCAAGGGCGTGTCCGCCCAGCCACACCACCACCGCGCGGTCGCATATGGCAGGCTCCTTTACGATTGCGGACGCCACATTGGTTATCGCGCCGAGCGCAACTATCCATACGCGCTCCTCGCTCTCCATGACGGTGCGCACGATATTGTCGCAGGCGTCGGAGGGAACGTACTCGCTCTTTGAGGTCATAAACCGCTCAGAACCGCGGTAAACCGGGATGCGCTTTGCCATTTCGGGGTCGGTAAGAGCGGTTATATGAAAGATCTCATTATAGCTCTTTTCCATTCCGTCGCCCGCCGACACGGAGCGGCTGTTAAGGAAGGGGGCTGCGTTAATTGACAGCAGATTCACCTTGTCACCCGACAGCATGGAGTATGCTATTGCGTACTGGTCATCGACCTCGTTATATGCGTCGGTATCAAGTATAATGTTCTTTTGTGCGCCGTTTTTAAGCTCGGCAATGATCTCGTTTGCGTTTATTTTCATCTTAGACAATGCTCCTGATTATTTTTCCTTATAATAAAGCATACAATGGCAGTAACCCTCAAAATCAGGGTCCTTGACCTGCTCGCGGAATTCGCGGCACATACATTTTGTGTCCTCACTGCGCTCGCGCACACAAGGGCAGTAGCCGCCGGTCCGTTTGAGTCCTTCCTTCACCGTTGCCACGACCTCGGCGTTTTCATTAAGTCTTATTTTCATTTCAATGCATCCTCAATGAGCTTAAGCACTCCTGCCTTGTCGCGGTAGCCGCTCGCCGACACAAGAAGCTTGCCGTCTTTTATGACCGCAAGGGTGGGAATATATTTTACGGAGAAACGCGCGGCAAGCGCCGGCTCGTCATCCACATTGACCTTGCACACGGTGATGTCGGGTCTTTCCTCTGCGATCTCGGCGATCACGGGGGCTATCATCTTGCACGGACCGCACCATGTCGCCCAGAAATCAATAAGCACGACGCCCTTTGCGTCCGCCACTACTTTTTCATATGCTCCGGAAGTAAGATTTATTTCCATTTTGAAACCGTTCCTTTCTTGGTTTATTATTACGATTTTATTATACAACAAAAAGAACACCCGTGCAACACTTTTTTTATTATTTTACAATTCGACGCTCTTATTTGGGCATAAAGTATTAAGATTTTATTTTTCTATTGACAAAAATCCATGGAAATGATAAACTATATTCAGCATATGTTATAATGCATTTTCAAAGAAAGGAACCCCGCCATGAAAAAAGTTTTGTCTCTCATTCTCACACTGACACTGCTCGTCTCCATGGTCTGCATCGGCACGATCGGAGCATCGGCAAACGATCTCTCCAAGACCTATGATGCTGCTGCCGACGGCGATCTGCTTTACGAAGCAAAATTCGGCGAGACCAGCGGCGTTTATCAGCCCTACATATTCGGCGCAGGTAAGGAAGAGCACGCCAAGAACCTTGTCGTAACTCCTTCTGCCGACGGCACCGAAGTGTCCTTTGTCCCCTACTCAGGCTCTTCCGGCAGAGTATTCTACGGAGGAAAAGTTGACGGTCTTACCCTTGGGGCTGACAAGAAGTACACTATCGAACTGGAAATGAAGTTCCCGACCGGCAACGCCGGATTCTTCTTCAACATCGGTTCTCCCGTTGCCTACGACCCCGCCTCCACAGACGGAAACAAGGCAATGACCTCCGACCTTGAATACTACAAGTTCTTCGGTCTCTACGGTCAGACTAAGACCGAGGGAGCATGCTTCACCATGTCCCCTGCTGCAGGCGGCAAGATGCCCGGCGAGTTTGTTTCCGATCCCACCGCTTACACCAACATTCCTGACGCCGCACGCGTCGGCAACGAGGTGTACACCAACGTCAGAGTTGAGATCGACGGCTACTTCTATGCCGTATATCTCAACGACGCGCTTTACGACCAGACGACCATCAACCCCTCTGTCGTAAATGACGCTCCCAATCTTGCTATCACATTCTACTTTTATAATCCTACCGCCACACTCAGCGCCAGGAACGTAAAGATATACAAGGGCACTCGCACCGGTGCCGTCTCCGTCCGTGAGGACGCTGCCAACCAGCTGCTCGTTTCCTATGAAGCCGCCAAGATGGGCGAAAAGCTCTACGACTTCAACTTTGCCGCCACCACCGGTGTATATACCCCCAAGAAGCTTCAGGAGACCACCGGAAAAGCTCCCACTACCGTTACGATCTCCGACGACGGCAAGTCCGTGACCCTTACCAAGGGAGCGGGAAGCGGCGCAGCTTATTACTGGGGCAGCAATGTCCACGGTCTTAAGATCAGCGACACCACCAAATACACCTTCACATACAAGGTAAAAACAGTCGGTAAGACAGCCGCCGGTATCGGCTTCAACCTCAGTTGGCCCTACACCACCGACGCTAATTATGCTACACGTCTTAACTTCTACGGCAACTTTAACGACCTCAGCACCACCCTCGGTATGAAATTTGCAAACCATGGCACCAACCTTGACGGTCAGAACTACACCGACCTTGCATACGACCTGTTCAGCCCGATGGTTGACGCCGATGGCTTTACCGATGTCGTCATCGAGCTTGACGGTTACAATGCCGCCCTTTACATTGCCGACGCCACCAAGAACGGCGAGCTGACCCTGTTCAGATCCGTCGCCCTTACCGCCGATAATTACAAAAAGGCTGATGACGTTGCTCTGTGGCTCTACATCTATAACGGAGAGCGCGAGATCACACTTAAGGATTGCTCGCTCTACAAGGGTCTGACCGTAAGCGAAACTTACCCCGACGATCCCGGCACGACCGAGACTCCCATTGATCCTCCTTCTCCCTCCACCGGCGACTTCAGCTTTGCTGTTGCCGTTGCAGTCGCTTCTGTCGCTCTCATTTCCCTTGCGGCAGTTGTCGTTCTGAGAAAGAAAGAAAACTGAGCCTCACATCTTACTGAATAACCAATAACCCCAGGGGTGTTAAAAAATTCCTTCTGAATTTTTTAACACCCCAAACGACATTGGTCTTGACGGCATAAAGCCGTCATTTTGCCACAGCTTTCACCCGAATTCAGACAAGATCAAGGGCAAAACCGACCAAGATCGCCGTAAAATGCAGGATTCCCGAC
>DPGK01000030.1:38492-46713 GCA_003523225.1 Clostridiales bacterium | reverse complement strand
AGGAATTTTTTAACACCCCTTTGTGTTTTCGATATAATCAGTCTATTGATTTGTCTATGCTGAAGCGGGTGATCTTCTTTGAGGTGTTTTTGGTGAACTCGGTCTTGCGGACCTTGACCATTCCGACCTTCTTATAGGGAGCCATGCGGGCGTTGGCTTCGCGCACGTGCTCGTTGAAATACGCCTGCACGTCGTCAACTCCGTCGGCTTCAAGCTGCTCGTAGTCGGGATATATCTCGGCAACGATGACCTCTTTCTGCGGATCCTTGCGGCTCTCGCCGGCGTATACCACCACCTCAAGCACGCCGCGGATGCGGGAAAGCTCTGTTTCTATCTCCTCCGGATACACGTTCTTGCCGTTTGAGAAGATTATAAGGTTTTTAAGTCTTCCGGTGATGTATATCCACTTGTCGCCGTCGATGTCCTCGATCCTGCCGTAGTCTCCGGTGCGGAAGAAGCCCTCCTCGTCGAACACCTCGGCGGTAGCCTCGGGGTTTTCATAGTAGCCGAGCATGACGTTGGGTCCCTTGACGCAGATCTCGCCCTCGCCGTTTTCGTCCGGATCTTTTATCTTAACCTGCTCGCCGACAATGGGAATACCGACGCTCCCCTTGCGCTGGAGCTTGTTGCGGTTGCAGGAGATAAGCGGTGAGCACTCGGTGATACCGTAGCCGTTGAGGATGGTGATGCCGATGGCGTCAAAGAAGTCAATTATATCCTGGTTCAGAGCCGCGCCGCCGCAGATTATCATCTCGAGCTTGCCGCCGAAGGTCTTCAGCACGTCCGCAAACAGCTTGCGGCGCATATCAATGCCGACACGACGCAGGGCGTTGCTGATCTTTATGCCCTTTTTCAGCTTATCGGCTGAGCCTGTTTTTTCGGCAGTTGACCAGATGCGGCGGTATATCGTCTCCACAAACAGCGGGACGAGTATCAGGTGCGTGGGTTGCTGCTCCTGCATCTCCTTGAGCATATAGCGAAGCCCCGAGGAAATATAGATCTCGCATCCCTGAGAGAAGTGACCCACGAAGTTGACAGTCGAGCCGAAGGTGTGATGCGGGGGAAGCAGGTTCATCGTCTTTTTTGTTATGGCGAAGTTGTACATTCCCTGCGTCATGTCGGAGACGATGTTGGTCTGGGACAGCATAACGCCCTTGCCCTTGCCGGTAGTGCCGGAGGTAAAGACTATCGTGGCAAGGCGGTCGGGGTCGATTTCGTAATCGTAATAGGAATTGTCACCTGCGGCGTACTTTTCGCCTCCGCGCGCGATAAGGTCGGCGGCGGTAAGGTCGGCTGAGCCGCTGTCGGTATTCTGCTCGCCGTTGACGCAGACGAAAACAGAGGCGGAGGTGTTTGACTTGATATAGTCGAGCTTGCCGCCTATCTCAGCACCGTAAAAGACAGCCGTGCAGTCGGCGCGGCTGATTATTGACGCCATGTCGCCCGCGGGCAGTTCCTTGTCGATCGGAACGGTTACAGCTCCAATTGACATCAGCGCAAAGTAGGCATAGATCCATCCTACGCTGCCGCCGCCGATGATGGCGCACTTTTTGTCGCGCAGACCCATGCTGATGCACTCTGTACCGAAATCGCGTATGTCGTTGCGCGCCTGATTGAAGCTGACTTTTACGACCTCGGCGTCGGTGGGATTTTTCTTGAAGGAAAACGCGGTGTCGTCACCGTGCAGCTCTGCAGCCTGCTCCGTCATGACGCGGAAGTCGCGGAATACCGTTGTCTCGTAAAGCGGATAGTTTTTTTTCATAAAATGAATGTCCTTTCTGAGTGCATCCTGAGCGTTATCCCGGCAATTGCTTGACCGGTCAACATCTGATGCGGATGAAAATTGCCGTATCGTCAGCTCATACGATGCCGGGTCATATAAGAATAATTTTACAAGTATAAAATAAAATATTCAAGAACAAAACGGCAACAAACTGTAAACATGAGAGTGCGCATAAAAATTACACACTCACGCGCCGGGGGATACTGCGTGACTGCCGGAAGCAGTATAAGGAGTGTCCCCCGACGCATATGGACGTCGATCTCAGTGAGCCGTTTTGTATCTGTTGAGCGTCGCAACGAGCTCGGAGAAAGGCGCGCGGCGGTCAAGCAGGGAATAAAATTCGGATATCATTGCCACATCCTCCGGTGCGGTGATGCCGCTGTACTTTTCAAGCGCGGCGGCAAGCCCCTCGCTTCGGGCGAAGGAGGAGACCTCAAGCGCTATGGGGTCTTCGGGGCAGTCAAAGAGGTATCCGGCGGCAATTCCGACGGCGATATGTGCGGGTATTCCGCCCTGCTCGCGCACCATAAGGTATGCGCCGCCCAGACGGTCGCCCGCGCCGAGCTTGCGCTTGGTGTCGCGTCCCACGCGGAAAAGGGTGTCCTCAAGCAGCGGGTTGTCAAGGCGCGGGATAAGCGTTTCAACAAATGTCATAACATCGTCAAGCGCCGCGCCGTGGCGCTTTGCCAGCGCACGTGCGGATTCCACCAGCGCACGGGTGAGTATGTATTTTATTTCTCCGTCCGCGGCGACCTCATATATATAATTGTAGCCTTTGAGATATCCGAGATACGCCATCAGCGCATGACCCATATTGTGGATGAGCAGCTTGCGCTCGATAAAGAAACCGAAGGGGGAGAATACCACCATGCCGTCTATCCGGGGCGTGGGCGCTCCGACGGGACGGAAGCCAAGCGCGTCGGCGGGCAGCTCGGTGTAAAGGTCGGTGCAGACGGCAAGAGGGTTGTCCGCAAGGAACTTTTCGGGCGTCGGCGGAACGGTAATGCCTACCGAGACGCTGACAAAGCCCACCTCGTCAAGGAAATAGCTCATAGCCTCGGCGGGAATGTGGGGGGCGACCAGCTCGCGCAGGTATTTGTCCGAGCCGATAAGATTTTCGCAGATGAGTATGTTGAGCGGCTTTTTGGTGCGCTCGCGGCGGGCAAGCAGTCCGCGCGCGATGAGGGAAGCCACATGGGGCAGTACGTTTACTCCGAGGGCAGTCGCCATGATATCGCAGGAGGCGATCTCGTCGATAACGGCGTTATCATCCCTGCCGTTTACGGCGGTGCAGTTTTCGACCCACTCGGGGACATACTCTGTACCCTTGGTGACATAGATCGGGTATTTCTCCGCCGCGCGGAGCTTCTCCACCATATCGGTGTTTACATCAACAAATACCGTGCGGTATCCGGAAAGGTAAAATCTTTTACCGATAAATCCTCTCCCGATATTTCCCGCGCCGTACATAAGTGCCTTTTTCATTGTAATTTGTCCTTTCAGATTAAATGGTATAAGGGTGTGAGCAGAAATTTATATATCTGTTTTCGTCGGAAGCATCACTGCGGTCTGCCGACGGGGTCGGCAAGATTGATAAGCTCCACGTATTGCTGCCTTGCATAGTCCACGGTGTAAGCGGTGCCGCCCTCGTGCTTGCGGCAGTATGCTACGCAAAGATCCGCCCCGTTTACAAGCATACGGTTGCGCACGTGCATACATCCCGAAAAATAATACGGACTTGCCACGTAAACGCGGTCGGCGTGTTCCTTTATATATTTGTAGGAATCAACATCCGCAGGCTTCCAGCCGCGCGTCTGATCCGGGCAGGGAAGGTACAGCTCCAGCTTTATCTGCGGATAAAGCAGCCGGTAGCCGAGTACGGTGTAAGCCGCCATCGTGTCAAAGCCCAGCGCTCCGCCGGTGCGAAAGACCAGCGCGCCGTGCTTTTCGATCAGCTCACGCACACAGCCGTCAAGTCTGCCAAGAGCCGTTCTGTCCTCCCCCGGCGCGAATCGCCGGTGACCGGTGAAACAGACTGTCCGGTACATACAATCACTGTTCATAAGTTCTGCTTACCTTTTCACATACATATATTGGAATGGCAATTGCACTGTATATTATAGCATATATATTTGTCGAATGCACGTTTTATCACAAATTTTTTTATATATTTTTTTCGGAACCCTTGAATTTCTTCCTAAAGTATGATATAATACCCTCGGATTAAGGGAGTAGTCAACGCCCAGCGCGTTATCGAGTCAACAACACCCTGAGATCTTCTCATGGCTCGATATGAAATGACAAGACTTATCTGCTGCGGCAGACAAGTTTTGCACCTCTGCCGAATGACATTTGTCTGCGGCGGGGGGATTTTTGTTTTCCGGCATTTCTTTTTTGTCGGTCGCCTGTGAGCGCCGCACGTTTTCCCGCGACTGTGAAAGGTTTTACGCAATGGGATTCCTTGAGATTTTTGCTCTTGCCGTCGGGCTTTCGATGGACGCATTTGCAGTATCTATCTGCAAGGGACTTTCGGTCCGCAAAATGAAGCTGAGGCACGCGCTTATCGCAGGCGCATATTTCGGCGGTTTTCAGGCACTGATGCCGCTTATCGGATACTACATAGGCTCTCAGTTTGCCGACCTCATTACAAAGTTCAGTCACTGGGTGGCGTTCATACTGCTCCTCATTATCGGCGCGAATATGATACGCGAGTCCTTTTCAAAGGAAGAGGATGAATGCTCCGACTCCTTTTCACCCCGCGCAATGCTTCCGATGGCGGTTGCCACCAGTATTGACGCGCTCGCGGTGGGGGTTGCGCTCTCGCTGTCCCTCGGGGAGGGGGAGAGCATCTTCCCTCCGGTCATAATAATAGGGATCACCACCTTCCTTTTCTCCGCCGTCGGCGTTAAGATAGGAAATGTGTTCGGCGATAAATACAAGTCAAAGGCAGAGCTTGTCGGCGGTATAATACTGATACTGCTCGGAGTAAAGCTGCTGCTTGACGGTCTGGGCGTTTTCGGAGCGTGAAGCTCCGGCGCCCGCAGAATGTAAAAAATAAATTTATATAAAGGAGAAAAACACGAAAAAATGAAAGAGTATTTGCAAAGCTCCGACGAGGTGCTTTCGGCTCAGAAAACCACCGTGGGCGGTCTTTCCGCCGCAGAAGCCGCGCATCGGCTTGAAGCGAACGGAAAAAACAAGCTGAAGGAAGCCAAAAAGGAATCGCTTCTTCACAAATTCCTTTCCGAGCTTGCCGACCCGATGATAATCATCCTCATTGTCGCCGCTGTGATATCCTCAGTGGTCGAATTCTATGAGGCGTCGTCCGCCGGCACGACCTTCGTCCCTACCGATGCAATTATTATTCTTATCGTTGTTCTTATCAATGCAACTCTCGGCGTATTGCAGGAAAGCAAGGCGGAAAAAGCCATTGAGGCGCTTCAGGAGATGTCCGCCGCCACCTCAAAGGTCATACGCGACGGCAGTCAGGTCAGCGTAAAAAGCGAAGATCTGGTCGTCGGAGACATTGTGCTGCTTGAAGCCGGAGACGCTGTACCCGCCGACTGCCGTATTATCGAATGCTTCAGCCTTAAATGCGAGGAAGCGGCGCTGACGGGTGAATCCGTTCCCGTGACCAAGCAAAGCGATACCCTCAAGGCGGGAAGCGGAAACGACGTTCCCCTCGGCGACCGTAAAAATATGCTCTATATGGGCTCCACCGTTGCCTACGGACGCGGCAAAGCGGTCGTGGTTGCCACCGGTATGGATACCGAAATGGGCAAGATAGCCGACGCCCTTACCAAGGCAAAGGATGAGGATACCCCGCTCCAGCGGAAGCTCAATCAGCTTTCCAAGGTGCTTACATGGCTTGTTATCGGCATCTGCGCGGTCATTTTTGCCGTAGGCTTCCTCAACGAGTGGAGGCTTGCGCCTGATCCCGCCGCCATCAACTGGCTCGACGTGACGCTTGACACCTTCATGATTGCGGTAAGCCTTGCCGTCGCCGCGATCCCCGAAGGACTTGCGGCAGTCGTTACCATTCTGCTTTCCATCGGCGTTACCAAGATGTCCAAGCGCAACGCCGTTATCCGCAAGCTGACCGCCGTCGAGACGCTCGGCTGCACTCAGGTCATCTGCTCCGACAAGACCGGAACGCTTACTCAGAATAAAATGACGGTCGTTGAGGACTGGGGAGACGACAGAGAGCTTCTGGCAACCTCATTTGCGCTCTGCACCGACGCAAAGCTCGCTGTCGGCGAGAAGCTGTCAGTGGGCGACCCCACGCAGACCTCTGTGGTGGACTATGCCGCAAAGCTGGGGCTTCCCAAATATGAGCTTGAAGCCAAAGAGCCGCGCGTCGGGGAGATCCCCTTTGACTCCGGCAGAAAAATGATGACCACCGTACACAAAACCGCCGACGGCTACATCCAGCACACCACCGGCGCGCCCGATGTGGTTATCAGCCACTGCACGCATATACTTCGTGGAGGGAAAAAGGTCGAGCTGACCCCCGAGCTCCGCGCGGAGATCGCCGCCGCAAACAAGGCGATGGCTGACAAGGCGCTGCGCGTGCTTGCCGCCGCCTGCCGCAGCTGGGATCACGCCCCCACGGAAGCTGAATACGAGCCTTCCTCTATGGAATCCGGGCTTGTATTCCTCGGGCTTGCCGGAATGATCGACCCTGTGCGTCCCGAAGTTACCGCCGCGATCCAGGAATGCCGCGGGGCAGGTATACGCCCAATAATGATAACGGGCGACCACAAGGATACCGCTTCCGCTATTGCACGTCAGCTTGGTATTCTCGGCGAGGGACAGCTTGCCATTACCGGAGCACAGCTTGATTCTATCAGCGACGAAGAGCTTGAGCGTGATATTGAAAAATATTCGGTCTACGCCCGCGTTCAGCCCGAGCACAAGGTAAGGATAGTCAACGCCTGGCGTGCACACGGCTGCATTACCGCTATGACGGGCGACGGAGTCAATGACGCGCCCTCCATCAAGAGCGCCGACATCGGCGTCGGAATGGGCATTACAGGTACTGACGTTACAAAGAATGTAGCGGACATGGTGCTTGCCGACGACAACTTTGCCACAATAGTTTCCGCTGTTGAGGAAGGCAGAAGAATTTACAGCAATATAAGAAAAGCAATTCAGTTCCTTCTTTCCTCCAACATGAGCGAGGTCATCACTATCTTCTCCGCGCAGATGCTCGGATTTACCATTCTCAAAGCCCCGCACCTGCTCTGGATAAACCTTATCACCGACTGCTTCCCGGCGCTGGCGCTGGGTCTGGAAAAGGGCGAGCCGGACACCATGACCCGCCCGCCCCGTGACAGCAAGGACGGCATTTTCGCCGGCGGTCTGGGCTTCGACATTCTCTACCAGGGCGTGCTGATCACCGTCATTACGCTGGTCTCCTATATCATCGGCCACTGCATGGAGGTGGGGTATTTCGAGATGCCCAAGGGCGTGTCCGACGACGGCATGACCATGGCCTTCCTGACCATGAGCATGTGCGAGATCTTCCACAGCTTCAATATGCGCTCCCAGCGCAAGAGCGTGTTCTCCCTGCCCAGCCACAACAAGGTGCTGTGGGGCGCCATGCTGGGCTCGCTGGTGCTGACCACGCTGGTGCTGGAGGTACCCGTCATCGCCAACGCCTTCGGTTTCACGCCGGTAAGCTGGACGGAGTACGGCATCGCGCTGGCGCTGGCCATTCTGGTCATCCCCATCGTGGAGCTGGTGAAGTTCTTCCAGCGCCGCGCCGCCAGACGCAAAGCGGCGAAGTAAATAAGCGCAAAAAAAGGAAGCCCTTAGGCCGCCTGACATAAGAAAACANNTGCTTCCCGGCGCTGGCGCTGGGCATGGAGCCTGCCGAGAGCGATGTAATGAAGCAGAAGCCGCGTTCAAGCAAAGCCGGAGTTTTCTCCGACGGTCTGGGCGCTGACATGGTATATCAGGGCTTTATGGTTTCGGCGCTGACGCTTGCCGCATACTTTATCGGTTCGTTTATTGAGCACGGTAATGTGTTCAGCTTCACAGCTCAGTCAAGCCACGGCATTACAATGGCTTTCCTTACAATGTCCATGGCGGAGATATTCCATTCGTACAATATGCGCTCACAGCGCGGCTCTATATTCAGACTGAAAAAGCACAATGTATTTCTTTTCGGCGCTATGGTCGCGGCACTTATCCTGACCACTGCTGTAATTGAGGTACCCTTCCTTGCCGACGCATTCGGTTTCACCGTAATAGGCTGGAAGGAATACGCTATTGCCCTGGCACTTGCTGTCACAGTGATACCGATCGTTGAGATCATAAAGCTTGTCCAGCGCGCCGTCAGCAGACGCAAGGCCGCCAAGGCGGTTAAAGCCTGAGCCTGATCCCGGTCCGCAGCCGACCGGACCTTAATCCCCCCACGCGGGCGTTAAAGCGCCC
>DPGK01000030.1:456-38269 GCA_003523225.1 Clostridiales bacterium | reverse complement strand
AAAGCGCCCGCGTGGGGGGATTCTATGATTATATATTTCACTGTACTTGCTGCCGCGTCAGTCGCTGTAAGGGGTCATGAACTCGTCCACATACGCCCTGACCTGTCGGCAAAGCTCACGCGGAACGACGTCCTCCGAACCGCTAAGCGTTTGCGGCACTGCGGTGCATATCGGACACACGCTTCTGTATTTGCAGCCGAGGCATTCGGCGGGTATGCAGGCTTTATCCATGCTTTTGCAGGTCGCCTGCCACGCCTCATCAAAGCCCACATGACGTGCGTCCACCGCGCGGTCGGGGAGCATTCCGCATGGGTACATCATGCCGTCCCAGCTCAGCCAGAACGCGCCTTTGCCTGCAATGCATGAGGCGTGACTGCACTCGCGGCAGGTCTCGTCCGCAGATACATCCTGTGTGCAGGAGGATATACGCGCCCGGCGCGCCGCGGCCTCAGCCGGAGTCAGCGTCAGCTTATCAAAGCGAGCCTGCCTTCTGCCTGTTTCCTCCGGAGTCATGGAATATCCGCCGTCTTTACGGCTGCGGCGAACCGGAGGGAACAAAAAGCCTGTCATACGAATCGGGATATCCTCTTTTTTGGCGAACCCGACGATGGCGTTCATGTCGGAGATATTGTCTTTTGTGAAGGTGGTGTTCAGATTTACATAGACCCCAGCCTTTTTGAGAGCCATTATACCCTGCATTGCTTCATCGAATGCCGCGCTGCTTCCGCAGTGAGCGGCGTACGTTTCGGGCGAAGCGCCGTATAAGGATATACTCACTTTTTCCGGTGGGTGCTTGCTGAAAAGCGAAACGATCCGGGGACTTATCATTGTGCCGTTGGTGTTCACGGACATGATGACTCCCATTCTGATCATTGCCTCGTATATTTCGCAGAAGTCGGGGCGGAGCATAGGTTCGCCGCCGGTAAGAAGCAGATATATCATACCGCTCTTTACGGCTTCGCCGCCGAGCTTTATCCACTCGTCCGCAGTAAGCTCTTTGCCGGTCCGGGTCTGCTCGTCGCCGCTCATCCTGATATAGCACATCTTGCAGTTGAGGTTGCATCTCGGCGTCAGCTCAAAGGTGCCGCTGATCGGTATCCTGCCTGATGCCGCTTTCATGAAAAGATATTTTTTTATTCCTGCATCCGCCACCGCATTATCTCCTTTACAGTGTGCGGGCTGTGGCGCATACGCGCGGCAGCCCGCAGGTTTATTATTTTACTTTTATGTTACAGCTCAGGCTGTCGGGCGAGCGCTTACCGGAAGAATCTACCGCATATACGGTGTATGTGCGTTGACCTTTGTCGGTTGTCCTGAACATAAGGTAAACAAACTGCTTGTCCGGTTTTTTGGCGTCAATGTCAATAAACTTTACCCGGCTAAGCTCTACACGGTTGCCGAGATCGTCGTATACCTCAAATCCTGTGATCCCGCAGGAGGTTTTTACTCCTACGCTCAGAGTAACGGTCTTGCCGAGCAGACAGCCGGAGCTTTGGGAGGCGATGGAGACCATCCATGCTTCGGTGCCAACCTCAGATTTCTTTCTGAGCTGACCCTTGCGGGTCTCAAGAAGTGCAACCGCCGCGTCAATGTCTTCCTGTGCTGACGCGCCGCCCGCTTTCAGTGCTTTTGCGTCTGAGGCTGCCTTTGAGTACGCGGTATATGTTTCGTCGGTGTAGAGAGTCTTATCGCAGGCTTCAAATTCCTTAAGCGCCGCGTCAAGGGCGGTATAATCGAGCGCGCCGATTTCCTTAAGAGCCGCTTTGGCGGTTTGGATATTGGCGAGGGCGGCATCGATCTGTGCCTGGGTGGGCTTTGAGGAAGCAAGCACAGCCTGTCCGGCAGACACGGCGCTGCGGTATGCCGCAAAAGTGTCGTCTGTGTAGGCGCTTCCGTCAAGTCCGGAAAATTCCGATATTGCCGCTTCCAGCGCAGAAGTGTTCGGAACGATATATATGTCTTGAACAGCCGGACCGGAGGCTGGCGCGTTGCCGAGCTTGTCGATATTTGATTTGAATGTAGAGTAAGCAACCGTCTTTTCCGCCTGTGCGTCCCACGATTTGGCACCGTGAGCGCGGAGCATCGGAAGGATATTGCTCATGACGGTGGATTCTTCCTGCGCGGAGGGGTTGTCGCACCAGATGCAGAATGCGCTGCCTTTTACATTTGCATTCCCGATAGCGGTATTTTTCCCTCCGGGTACTGACGAAACAGGGTCAAACACATAGGGGTTCCAGGAGGTATAGATGGATTCCTGATTGGCTTTGGAGTATGTGGTGGCTTTTCCTAACACATAGTAATTATATTCGTTCAGATAATTATAGACCTTATAACCTGCGTTTAGATATGTCCATACATTATTAGTCGAGCTGTTTGCGTCGGGCGTCCAGTAAAGGATCTCGATGTTTTCATTAAGCGTGACTACTTTGCTCCAGCCGGTATCGGCGGAACGCAGCGCGTCATCGTTCCACATACGCACGGAGGTATATCCAAGACCGCTGACAAGCTCATAAAGATCGTTCATGTAGTACATGAACGCGTCGTAGGCGACCGCGTTGCTGTTGCCGCTTCTATCTTGGGCAGCTTTTTTCCAATGATCAAGCTGCTTCCATTTTGAAACAGATGAACTTAAGGAAGCTCCCCATCCCAGAAGCTCGTCACCGCCAATATCAAAAGCGGTGCAACCAAGCTCACGGAACAGCGTTGCATATTCCTCAACAAGGCTTCGTGTAAATGCAACGGCGATCTTGTTTGAAATATCGATTCCCCTGGAGTAATTTTTATTCCGTGAACCCTGTACTATGGCTTTTTTTCCATTGTAATGATAGTAATTTCCTATATCGACCGTTCCTTTGGTGATATCATAAGTAGTGCCGTTATAGGTAAAGCTCCACGATTCTGATGCGGACTTTTCATTGAACTTCTTCACAATATAGTTCATATGTCCGGGTGAATCAAAGGAGGGGATCAGCTTTACATGATAAAGCCGGGCGTATTCCGCGATCTCACGAAGCTCATCCTGCGTCAGATAGCGGTTGTCCGTGGCAACTTCAGCGGAGACACAGAGCGTACCGTCGCGTCCAGCCAGCCATGGGTAGGTCTTGCTTTCAAGCCCCAAGCCCATTTCCTCGGAGAAGTGCAGCACCAGAGCATTCATATCAGACCATGACAGCTCACGGATAAGCTGCTTTATCCAATCGACGGTGTAGTATTTTCTGCCGCAGTCAAGCGAGAGCGCTCTTTCGGCGACAGCGGGCGAGCTTGACACATCGGTCACGCTTCCGGAGATAACAAGCTGACGTATCAGCTTGCGGCAGCCGTAGAACAGACCGTCGGCGTCCGACGCCGAAACCGTTACCGAGCTGCTTCCGGCGGTTATTCTGTAACCCTGAGAAGCAATGCCGAGTGTGGAATCAAGCACAAGCAGAATGTCATTGGCTCCTGCCTTTTCCGCTGCTCCGTATGAAATTGACGGGACAGCGCTCATTATGCCTTTTTCCTTAAGCTCGGCGGCAAAGAGCTTTACCTGATCTGTCAGGCTTTCATCCGACACGCTGAAGTCCGCTGTCGAAACGATGAATAATTCAGTGTCGGCAGCCGGCGTCCATTCGTTAGCTGCGAAGGTTGCCGCGTGCATTGTGGAGGATACGCATACAAGGGTAAGGAACAGAGCCAATGTTTTTTTTACATAGTCTGATTTTTTCATTTTTTTTCGCTTTCCGCTTTCCCAATACAGCTGAGTACACATTCAGCCGCCGATCTGTCCGGAAGACATTCAAGGGTAAGCAATGATGTTGTCTTTATAACTTCCTCAACCGATTTAAGTAAGCTTATGTTGAATGAGCGATCCCACTTGCTTTTAACAAGCTCGCTGTACAGCAGGGTATATCCGCTCCGCGCGTCAAGGCGCGAGACGCGGTTGACTCCGCTTTTTACGATTCTGATGATCGCAGCGACAGGCGCACTTGCATTGCGGTATACTTCTGAGCTTCCGGCAATCGGGCTTCCGTATGCCGTGCATTTGTCCGCGCCGGGAGCAAGCACTACCTTGTCGCCGTTAAGTATTTCCGCTCCGAGGCTGTCCGCCCATATCTGCGCCTGCGTTGATTTGCCGCCGCCCGAGGGTGCGGTGAACACATACGCCTGCGAGCGGTAGATCACCGCCGAAGCATGAAGCACGATGCGCCCTTGTCGCAAAAGCATTCGTTCCATTGCAAGGTACAGAAGCCAGTTTGCGCTTTTACAGAAGGCGTCCGCATACTCAGGGGGGATAATAAGCCGATAAGGCGCGCTATCATCCCCCGGTTCAATGCGGTAAACATACTGCCCGTCGCGCCAGAAGTAGCGCTGAGCGGTCTCGCCGTTCTGCAAAAGGACATTTTTCTTCCATTCCACGCCGGGGCAGACCGGATAAGTGCCGAACTCGACCGATATACGTATGTCCGGCACCCGAGCGGTCTCCCGTTCGGCGGAGAATGGAGAAAAGCAGTCGGGAAAATTCAGCTCCCGCGAAGATTCTATCCGAAGATCAAGGTCGCATATGCGGAAGCAATACAGAAACGTCATTAAGTGTTATGAGGTAAACGCCGTGCGCACATTGCTGTGGTAGCAAACGGTGTCATGACCCATGCCGTTTGTGGTATCCTGCCACTTGAAGTTGCAGTCATCCCAGAAGAAACTAAGGTCGATAAGGGATCTGATGTCATCATAATCCGCATTGCAGTTGGCGGCTATCGGATGATCGAGCTTAAGCGGTTCGACCGCCATCATAGGCTTGATATATTCTTTTCTCATAGTGACCATCCTTTTTTCACGGTCACATTGACCGTTTCGGTGTTGACGGATCTTGCTCCGTCGGAATCGTAAACAATAACAGTGTAAGACATGACCTCTCCGACGCTTCCTGTGACCTCCCAGGTGGCGGTGAATGTTACAACTCCGCGACTTTCCTTTGAGGTGCATTTTGTAAATTCCACGCGGTTGCCTTCAGAATCGAGAACCACCAGTTCATCGGCTCCGGCAGTGGCTTTTACCGTCAGCTTGACCTGCTTGCCGGAAACCACGCTTTTTGCGTTCAGCGACGCGGAGGTGATACCGAGACCTGCGTTTATCTGAACCTCGGGGGCGTTTGCGGCTTCGTAGACCATGGTGCGCAGGGACATAAGACCCATCATGACCGTATTGGTCTGAAGCGTGTTCGCCTCGGCATCCTGAATTATGCCAATTCCCTCAAGCGTGTAACCGGAGATCTTGAGATTTGTCAGCGACAGTGTAACAAGGTCGGTTGCGCTCTTTGGACCGTTCGTGCCGATCATGACAAGATATCTGCCTTTGTCATCCGGCGTCAGGTTACTTACGTCAATTGTATAATACTGTTCCGTTCCGCTGGATACGGCATAGCTGTAAGTGCCCTTCATGATAGCTTCGGCTGTGCTGCCGTAAACCAGATTGATGGCTCCGGTGTCGCCGGTCAGCGAATTGGATTTTCTGTGAGCGCCGATCTCAACGGTTCTCGCCGCTTCGGCAACTGACGCGTCGGGAGTGAGCAGGAAGGCTATTACATTGTTTGAGGAATTGCCTTGCAGGTAAATTTCGTTATTGGGGCCGAACTTCATGTAGTCGCCTGCATTGTCGGAGATCAGTACAAAACCGTTGTCTCCACGGTTCTCAATAACAGTAGCTGCTCCGCCCGTTGCGTTACCGGAGATTATCTTTGCTTCATCGCCTGCAGCGGAGATCTCCGAATAAACGACCTGACCTTCACCTATCAGTGCTTTTATTTCGGTAAAGGCTGCGCCGGCCTCTTCGGGATTGTAGTACGTATTCGCATCATTGGCGGTAAGAGGCTCGTAGATCCTGAGACCGTCAACATAGAAGGTGCGAGCCTTGGTGTCGGTGCTTGCCGCCGCCACGACGCTGACGTGATATTCACCATGCTCCAGTCCCGTTATCGAGATAACGGGTATCTGATAAAGGTCGCCGCCCTTGCTTTCGGTGATAACGGGCTTTACCGCAACGGGAGTGCTGAGATTTGACGTATCGTACACAAGGACATTTATCACGGCATACGGCTCTTTGGTCGTGCGGCTGAGGATCTCAAATCCCGTGCCGCGGAAGTCAAAGGACATTACCTCGCCGGTCGCTGCAACGTCAAGCTTATGCAAAGTTCCGTTGGAGGCATCTCCCGTTATCGCGGAGGGGGTGATGTCGGCAGCGTAGTTCGGGTCTGAGCCGTAGTTTGACTGCTGGTCTGCGCTTTGCTCAGTTCCGGCAGCAGCTTCTTGTGTTACAGTCCAGCTGTTCCCGTCTTGGCCGACATATGTGATATCCGGGAAGTTATCCTCGTAATACATAACGTTGGCGGGGGCTACGGTTATTGTCTCGTACATATCGACACCGGTGAATTTTGTCAGTGAGGAAGCACCGTTTTCAATTACCCTTACATTGACTCTTACGCTGTCGGTGTCATTGATTATTTTGCTTGGTGTGTATTTCAGCGACGGGGAAGCCCATGTAAAGCTGCCGTAAGCTCTTGTGGCATCCTGAATGCCGGTAATGGAAGAAGCTGTGGTATAGGGGTTTGCCGAGAGATTCAGCGTATCGTTAAGCGTCAGACCGTGTCCCTCTCCGTTCAGCTCGACCGAAAGACCGTAGTCGATAACATATGTGTTGTCCGCTGCGTCATAGGAATATACGCTTACGCAGATAACGTCGCTTTTCTTTTCACTATCGCCGGAGCCTTCGGTCAGCATATAGTAATATGCGTCGGCGCCGGTTTTCGTGCCGGTATATGTTATCGAGCCGTCAGCGTTTAGTGTTGCATTGGGATTCCAGTTGGACGTGGTCGTTTTGCCGCTGGCAGTGCAGGGGATTATGGAAGCGGCGGAGGAGAAGGTATATCCGCCATTATTGGGAAGCTGGATAAGCTCCTCCTTTGTTACAGTAACCGACTTTCCGACCCATTCGTAAATATGGAAGCCTTCATAATCAAATTCTCTCTTTTGAACCTTCCAATCCGCGAGGCCGTTCAGTGTCTCGTCACGTGTTTCCGGCTTGGAGGTCGTGTAAACGTGGTTTGTGAAAGTGTTGCCTCCGGTGTTCCATTCGGTATCTGTCACCGTGTGGCTGAAACCGTAAATGCTTATCTTTTCTCCGACCTTCAGTCCGGCGGCAAGAAGCTGTTTGAGCTTATCTGCGTTCAGGGTTCCCTCGGGGACAAACTCCTTTACCGTGCCGTCCCGGTTATATACCGTTGCAGTCAGGTTTTCGGAAGTTGTTTCCGAGTTGAGCTTGAGGCTGTCCTTGGAGAGGGATATGCCGAGCTGCGGGTCATCAAAGGTAAGGTTGAGGATCGGCTCTTTGCCGTTGTTGGTAAGCGCGTATTCGTATATAACGGGTTTATTCGGGTTGACGTAACCGTTATATCCGGTGCTGATGCCGTTCTGATATCCGATTTTTTCCGTCAGCATGCTGGCGTCAACGACCTTGATGTTGGTCTCGATACTGAAGTTTGCGGCAGTGCCGTGGCGCTCCATGTAGTAGAAGTCGAAGTCGTAGACCTCGCCGTCCTTAAGACCGCAGATCTCGGCGACATTGTTAAGGCTTATACCTGCTTTTGAAATGGAGTGAGCACCGCCCATATCGAGAACGCGTATTCCGTTGATGTAAAGGTAAACGTCGTCGTCTCCGGTGAAGTTGAAGTAAAGGTCGGCGTCCTGATAGTATATGAACTGCGCGTGACCTTCAAGCGTAAGATTGTAGTTGGTGTCGTTGTAATAGTTCTCCTGAGATCCGTCGCGTGCCATTCTGTAGGTGTCGCCGGAATTGCCGTAGCCCATACCTGCGATCGGGTTGAAGGTGGCTAATGGAAGTATATTGCCGCGGACATACTCATCTGTACCATTTTTTTTCCGCGCCGTAATTGTATCTGTCTGAGTATTGTAGATAATACCGTTTGTAGAGTCGTAGACGGTTCCGTCATATCCGGAATTGAAAACGTAGACCGTGCGTCCATCCACCTGTTTTGCGACCAGACGGAGCGTGTTGTACTCGGCTACGGTCTTGCCGTATCCGATGCTGTCGTCAAAGGTGTTGTGAAGGAGGAAGTATGCGGCGTCAAAGTATGTGGTCACCTGAGTGTATTTTGTCAGACTGCCATTATCATATTTTGCTTTGGCATCAGCGTATGTTCCAAGACCCGTTATCTGTGAGCGCAGCTTCGTGGCAAGGTCAGTGCCGCCCAGATCACTTAGTTTGTGCCCCATTACATACCACATGTTGTAGCTGCCGTCCGAGTTCTGCCACACCTCGGGCAGAGTCTTCTGAAGCAGGTTGGCAATATATGTAACGGCAGCCTCGGTGTACACCAGTTTTTTGTTCTCGTCGAGAGTTGCTTCGACCAGATTGGTGCGCAGCAGTGCGCCGTAGACCGTCTGCGGCGCGCCGCTGTTCAAAGTGGTGAACACCGCAGTCGGCTGTGTGGTAGAGCCCCAGGTACCGTTTATGAAGTACGAGGTTCCGGCTATTGCGTTGTTCGCACCCGTAAGGTCGTTGAAGTGGTCTTTGTCACTTGTGGCAAGCATACCAAAGCCCTTGGTGTCACCGTTGTGGAAGGTTGCCGACGCGGTGACTTTTCCGCCATTGTTTTTATATTCGGTCGCCTTTTCTGATTTATCAAAGAAAGCAACATAGGCGATGTCAATATACTTTCCCTTAGCAAGACGCGGATATAAGGTTACGTGGCTTACTACATCAGTTCCGTCGCCGAGGTCGATTACAACTGTTGTCCATGTTGAGGCTTTGTTGTAGCCGCTTGTGTCAAAATCAACGTAGTTATTTGAACTGCCATTATTCCACCGATGACCTATCGTAGGCGTACTTGATGCTGCCGCATTCGTGCGGTATTTGACTACACAATATCTTAGATCATGTCGGGTCTTACCACTTAGTGTATACGTTATGTAAACTCCGGTGCTGGTAGATGTATAACGTACATAGCTATCGTAGACAGTAGCATTATACGCACCCCCACCTGCTTGTTCTGTGAAAACACGGGTAGGGGTTGAATCGCTGTATACGGTATCCCCCACCGTTCCTGTCTCATTCCACTCAAAAAGCATACCGTCTGCGGCGTAGTCGCGGATGGTGATGGGCAGGCTGACGTAATTTGCTACGTCGGCGCCTTGGGTAGAAAGCACTGCCGCCGGGATAAGCCCGCACAGCATTGTCAGGCAAATGAAAGCTGCGAGCGCACGTTTGCCGACTGCGCGCCCGGTTGAACGAACCGTACTCATTTCGTTCCCTCCGTTCTGGTCTCAAGTAAATTGTATTTTTCAAGGCAGGACAGAAATTCATCTATGTCTTTTTCCGCTTCATCGGCGGAAACCTCGAATTCATCTGTCATCCTGTGTATCAGGTTTTTGTATGTCGTCTCTTGCTGCAGCAGAGTCCACAGAAAATATCCGGTCTCATTAAGCAGCACCGTCTGCGGTGGAGCTGCGGAGCTTACCTCAACGGGAACCGCAATATATTCACCCGCGATCTCACGCACGGCGTAGCCGGGGTCGATCAGGAACTTGCGGTCATATTTGTCCGCTCCCTCCGGGGTAAATTCCTGCAGGCGGGCGGATGTGTCGGATACGCAGCTATCCGGCGGCTGAGGTCTATTGTTTTTCTTGGGTTCAGGCAAGCGTATCAGTCCTCCTTATCATACCGGATCAGGGCTATAATATTCCGGCGGGCGGGAAAAAATGACTCCATATGCCGGATATAAACCTTTTTTTGTATAAATACACATAATAAATATATCACATTTTTCTCCGCGTGTCAATGCGTTTACAGAAATTTATATGTATTTTTTTACTTTTGTTTTTTGCCTCTTTTTCGACATATGACCCTGATATGCGTGTTGTCCGTAAAAATACTGTATTATGTCTCTCGTCTTTTCCTGAGTTTTGCAGATTTATGCTTCGGATGACAGGCGCTTCCGGCGGTGAAGTATATTTATCCAATAATTTTACAGGCTGTTGCATAAAAATGCAACAGCCTGTAAAGTGTTGGTTTCATAGATGCTTTTGCCGTTTATAGATCCCGCCGCAGCAAAAGCTCCACTGCGTAAGGAAAACTGGCGCCGAAGGCGTCTTGTGGGTCGTTTTTGAGATCGTAGCGTTACAATCCCTCCGTCACGGCTGCGCCGTGCCGCCTCCCTTTACACAAGGGAGGCGGACGTGACCCGTCGCCGTTCAGTAGGATGATATTCTCAGCGGTATCGGGGCAGGGTATTATTCAATGCTTTCGCGCGCCGCGCCGATAAAGTCGGAAAACAGCGCCGCAGCTTCGGGACGGTGCGCCGCAAGAAGCTCCGGGTGCCACTGAACGGCAAGCAGGTATCTGCCGGTCTCGGTAGTCTCGACTGCCTCGAATGTGCCGTCATCAGACACTGCGGTGACTCGCAGTGTATCCGCCGGGCGCTTTATTGCCTGATGGTGAAAGGTGTTGGTATCTGTCTGTGCGCCGATAAGCCGGTAAAGGCGCGAGCCGGGGGTGATGCTTACGTGCTGAGGGGCTTCGCTGCCCGGCTCCTTTTGCGAGTGAGACGGGATATGCTGATAAAGCGTTCCGCCCAGAGCGACGTTTATAAACTGGATTCCACGGCAGATGCCGAATATGGGCTTGCCGCCGGGATAAACTTTATTCCAAAGGGCAAACTCAAAGGCGTCGCGGGCGGCGTCTACCTCGACGCTGTCAAACTGGACCGTCTCTCCGTAATGCACGGGGTCAACGTCCACGCCTCCGGCAAACAGAAAGCCGTCAAGAGCTGAGTATTCGTCAAGCCGTGACGCGTCGGTCGTGTAGGGGAGAAATACAGGTATTCCCCCTGCGGCAAAAATCGACTCGGCGTAAGCCGCATTCATTCTTATGAATCTGTCCTTCATGCTCGGCGCAATGCCGATAACGGGGCGTCGGATCTTGGTGTCAGTCATGCTTCAAATCTCTCGTGATAGGTTTTGGCAAGTGCGGAATAAAGTGCGGTCACTATGACCACCGCAGCGGCAAGCTCTATTATACCGTTGACGCCGACAAGAGTCATAAGCACCGTGGAGAAAAGGGCGGCTATTGTGGTGGTTCCGAGGTGACCGAAAAGATGAAGGGCGGTCAGCACAAGCAGGGTGTTGGTGAGTGTTCCGGCTACTGTCGCGATGCAGGCGCTGACGGGAGTCGGAAGTCCGCGCCCGGATCTATCCTTCTGCTTTCCGAATTTACCTGAGCAGAGTGCAAAGACCAGCGCCGCGACAGCGCCGACGATGATGCGGGGCAGGACGGAGACCAGCGGGTTCTGGAAGGGGACGTTTGCCGGGTCGGGGTTGAGAAATGCCTTTACAACGCAGGTAATGCCCCATACTCCGCCAAGCAGTGCGCCGTATTTCCAGCCGAGAAACAGAGCACCGAGAATGACCGGTATATGCAGCGTGGTGATGGCTATCCCACCCGGCAGATAGGTGATGTACCCGGTGTACGGTACTGCCGTCAAGACAATGATGATAGCGATGAAGATGCCGCAGAGTACGAGCTTCTTGACATTTGTTTTTCTGGTTCGGGACATGATTTGACTTCCTTATTATTAAAGTATATGTTTTATTCCGGAGCCGTGCGCCGGAACGCGGCTATATTATAATACAATTTAATACGAAAATCAAGGCTTGACCCGTTTTTTGTATCCCGGCAGCTGTATGGATGTCCGAAATCACTATTGACAACCGGAAAAAAATATTGTATCATTATAAATGGATCAAAATATATTTACCCGATTCAGGTAAAACCGAAGGGAGATCAAAATGGGACTTATCAAAGCAGGAATAGGTGCGCTGGGCGGAACACTTGCCGACCAGTGGAAGGAATTTTTCTACTGCGAGGCGCTGGATAAAAACGTGCTGGTGACCAAGGGGCAGAAGCGGATAAGCGGACGCTCGTCAAACACAAAGGGTAATGACAATATCATATCGAACGGTTCGGGCATCGCCGTGGCAGACGGACAGTGTATGATAATTGTCGAGCAGGGCAAGGTAGTCGAGGTGTGCGCCGAGCCGGGCGAGTTTACATACGACAGCTCGACCGAGCCGTCGATCTTCGCCGGTAAGCTGGGCGAGAGCATAATCAACACCTTCAAGACGATAGGCAAGCGCTTCACCTACGGCGGCGACACCGGTAAGGATCAGAGAGTTTATTACTTCAACACCAAGGAGATAATCGACAACAAGTTCGGCACACCCAATCCCGTGCCCTTCCGCGTTGTTGACTCAAAGATCGGACTTGACATTGACGTGTCGCTCCGTTGCTCGGGCGTATACTCCTACAAGATATCCGACCCGATACTTTTCTACACCAACGTGTGCGGCAATGTCTCGGCGGAATACACCCGCAGTGAGATAGACAGCCAGCTCAAGACCGAGTTTATCAGCGCACTTCAGCCCGCGCTCGGAAAGCTCTCCGAGCTTGAGCTGAGACCGAACCAGATAGTCACACACAACACCGACCTTGAAAACGCGATGAACGATGCGCTGTCCTCAAAGTGGGGCGAGCTGCGCGGGCTTAAGGTCGTAAGCGTGGCGCTTGGCTCTGTCACACTGCCGGACGAGGATGCGGAGATGATAAAGCAGGCACAGCGCACCGCCATCATGCGCGATCCCACCATGGCGGCGGCAACGCTTGTCGGCGCGCAGGCGGACGCAATGAAGACCGCCGCCGGAAACTCCGCCGGAGCTATGACGGGCTTTATGGGCATGGGCATGGCAATGAACGCAGGCGGCGGCATGAACGCGCAGAATCTGTTCGCTATGGGTCAGCAGAATCAGCAACAGCAGCAGAATCAGCAGCAGGCAGCTCCCGCAGCATCTGCAAGCGGCTGGAAATGTGCCTGCGGCGCGACAGTGAACGGCAAATTCTGTCCCGAGTGCGGTGCAAAGAAGCCTGAGCCGAAGCCCGCAAACGGCTGGAAGTGCAAGTGCGGAGCAACTGCAACGGGTAAATTCTGCCCTGAGTGCGGCTCGCCGAAGCCGGCAGACACCGAGGGCTGGACCTGCTCCTGCGGAGCGGTGAACAAGGGCAAGTTCTGCTCCGAGTGCGGAGCGAAAAAGCCCGCCGACGCGCCGCTTTACCGCTGCGACAAGTGCGGCTGGGAGCCGGAGGATCCCAAGAATCCCCCGAAGTTCTGCCCCGAGTGCGGAGACAGATTCAACGAAAATGACATAAAGTAATTCTTCGTCGCTTGCCGGCGATATGTCAGAAACAGATGCAGCCGCCCCGGGCGGCTGCATCTGTTTCTGACGACATGTGTTCATGCGGTCAAAACACATGCAGTCTTGCGGATGTATACGATTGCAATATAAAGCCGGAAACCAACAATTGTTTACAAAATTATGTTTATATCCTCTTGTGCTGAGACGCGGTTTGTTATATAATATAAATTGATAAAAACTTTTTAAGCATAAGAAAGGCACCGGGACTTAATGGAGAGAACCGACCGCACACATATCAGGAATTTTTCTATCATCGCTCATATCGATCACGGCAAAAGCACCCTTGCCGACCGTTTGCTTGAGGCTACGGGAACCGTCGCCAAGCGCGACATGGAGGAGCAGGTGCTTGACAACATGGAGCTTGAGCGGGAACGGGGAATAACCATAAAAGCGCGTGCCGTCCGGCTTGATTACAAGGCTCCGGACGGTGAGGTGTACGAGCTGAACCTCATCGACACGCCCGGGCATGTTGACTTCAACTACGAGGTCTCGCGCTCGCTCAACGCCTGTGAGGGTGCACTGCTTGTGGTGGACGCAACACAGGGAATTGAGGCTCAGACGCTTGCAAATGCATATCTTGCGGTTGACGCCGGACTTGAGATAGTTCCGGTGGTCAACAAGATCGACCTGCCCTCCGCCGACCCCGACGCCTGCCGCCATGAGATCGAGGAGGTCATCGGCATACCTGCCGAGGGCTGTCCGGCGATCTCGGCAAAAATGGGTATAAATATTGAAAGCGTGCTTGAGGCTGTCGTGCGGGATATTCCCTCGCCCACGGGCGACCCCGACGCACCGCTTCGCTGCCTTATATTCGATTCATATTACGACAGCTATCTCGGAGTCGTCGTTTACGTCCGCGTCAAGGACGGAACACTTCGCGAGGGCGACCGTATACTGATGATGAACACCAAAAGCGTCTTTGACGTCGTTGAGGTGGGCACCATGGAGCCTTTCGGACTTCAGAAACGGGAGCAGCTTTCTGCCGGAGACGTCGGTTATATAACCGCTTCTATCAAAAATGTTGCCGACACGCAGGTCGGAGACACGGTAACTCTTGCCGCGTCCCCGGCGCTTGAGCCTCTGCCCGGCTTCAAGGCGGTGCATCCGATGGTGTATGCCGGCATATATCCCGAGGACGGTGCGCGGTACGGAGATCTGCGTGACGCGCTTGAAAAGCTGCGTCTCAACGATGCGGCGCTTTCCTTCGAGCCGGAGACCTCGATCGCGCTGGGATTTGGCTTCCGCTGCGGCTTCCTTGGGCTTCTTCACATGGAGATAATCGAGGAAAGGCTTGAACGTGAATTCAATCTTGACCTTATCACCACCGCGCCCAGCGTTATTTACGAGGTAAAGCTGAAAAACGGGCAGGTGGTGCGTATCGACAATCCCGCCGGGTATCCTCAGCCGGATGAGATCGAGGTTGCACGCGAGCCTATCGTCAAGGCAAATATCATAACTCCGGTGGAGTATGTCGGCGGGCTTATGGAGCTTTGCCAGGATCGCCGTGGGGTGTTCATTGATATGAAATACCTTGACTCGGTGCGCGCCGAGCTGCACTACGAGCTGCCACTCAATGAGATAATATATGACTTTTTCGACGCACTCAAGAGCCGCTCGCGCGGGTATGCGTCGCTTGATTATGAGCTGCTTGAATACCGGGATTCAAAGCTGTGCAAGCTCGACTTCCTCCTTAACGGCGAAAAGGTGGACGCTCTTTCCTTCATAGTTCACGAGGAAAAGGCATACGCCCGCGCCCGCAAGATAGCGGAGCGGCTTAAGGACAACATCCCGCGCCAGCTTTTTGAAATTCCGATACAGGCGGCGATAGGCTCCAGAATAATCGCCCGTGAGACGGTAAAGGCAATGCGCAAGGACGTGCTTGCCAAATGCTACGGCGGCGATATCACGCGTAAGAAAAAGCTGCTTGAAAAGCAGAAGGAAGGAAAAAAGAAGATGCGCCGTCTCGGCTCGGTACAGATCTCCCCCGAGGCGTTCATGGCGGTGCTCAAGCTGGGCGACGACACCAAATAAGCGTGTGGGGAGATCTCAAAACGAAAGGAAAAACAAAATGTCGATATCTGATATCTTTCGCAAGCAGGATAAAAAGCCTCTCGGACTTTATATACACATTCCGTTCTGCCGCAGCAAGTGCGAGTACTGCGACTTCTGCTCCTTTGTACCCAACAACAAGGCGGTGGTCGAGCACTACACCGATGCGCTGCTGCTCCAGATGGAGGACTGGCGGGAAAAATGCAAGCCGTATGAGATAGATTCGGTATATATCGGCGGCGGTACGCCGACATATCTTGACCTGCCGCACCTGCAGCGCATCATCGAGGGCGTTTACCGCAACTTCAAGGTGAAGAAGAACGCCGAGTTTTCTATCGAGGCTAACCCTGCCACCGTGGAATTGGAGGACCTTCGCCGTCTGCGCCGCCTGGGTGTAAACCGCCTGAGCATAGGTATGCAGAGCGCCGTTCCCGGCGAGCTTAAGGCTTTGGGCAGGACTCACACCGTGGCTGAGTCGGAGCAGGCGTTCAACGACGCGCGCCGCGCCGGATTTGACAATATCAGTATTGACCTGATGTACGGTATTCCGGAGCAGAATGTCGATTCCTTTATGCAGTCGCTTTCCTTTGTCGCTTCCCGCGCGCCGGAGCATATCTCTCTTTACGCGCTGAAGATCGAGGACGGAACTCCCTTTGCCCGCCGGCGTGAAACGCTTGCACTGCCCGGAGAGGACGCCGAGTACGATATGTATATGCGCGCCGTGGATTATCTTGATGCACGCGGCTACAAGCGGTATGAGATATCCAATTTCTCTGTTCCGGGGTATGAGTCAAAGCACAATCTGAAATACTGGCACTGTGATGAATATCTGGGGCTTGGCGCCAGCGCGCACTCCTATTTCGGACGTGAGAGATTTTCATCTACCCGCGTGGTGCGCGACTATATCGACGGGCTTGAGATAATAGGCTCGGATATCAACATAATCGCAAGCTGTGACAAGATACGCTCCCGCGAGAGCATGGATGAGTACGTCATGCTGGGAATGAGACTTGAGGAGGGCATATGCGTGCGTGACTTTGACGCGCGGTTCGGCGTTTCCTTCAAGGAAAAATACGGCGTACTGCTTGACGAATACATAAAAGACGGCTTTGTCACCTTTGATGGGGAGCGTTATCGCTTCACCTCGAACGGAATGTTTGTTTCAAACTATATTCTTTCAAGCGTGCTTGACCTCGGAGTTTCCGGTAAATGAGCCGCAATGTAAAAAATAGCAAAAACTTCAAAGCAACAAAATTCCATTGACAAGACCCGCAGAATGGGATATAATATTGTCAGTAAGATATTACGGAGACAGATATGGACAACGAAAAGAAGAATAACGACGAGATGTTTGAGGCGGAAACCGTCACGCTGCTCGACGAGAACAATAACGAGATAGAGTTTGAGCTTATCGGAGGTTGCGTGGTGGACGGTCAGCAGTATTTTGCACTGATCCCCGCCGGATCTGCCGATGAGGACGGCGGATTTTCCGAGTACATTATCCTCAAGAGCGTCAGGGATGCCGACGGCGAAGAGGAGCTTGTGGAGATCGAGGACGACGCGGAGTTTGACCGTGTTGCCGCGACCTTTGACGATGCTTTTGACGCCGAATACGACTACGACGCGGAATAATTAAGTTGATCATCCTGCTTAGTGCGTGATAACCGCGCAAACGGAACCGACACTACTTTCAAGGAGTCCGAAATAAGGATTCGACGGTGGTTTGCAGACCTCCCCCTTCGTCCCCCGATCGACTTGTCTCGCGGGGCGATGCGGGACGCTGGGAGCAGTAAAGCCGGCGATAGGATTCCGCCTTGCTCGGCAGGGTTTCCTATGGCGGTTACACGGCTCGGCGGGAGCAGTTTTACCCGTGGAGCAAGGGTTCATATTTTCAGTGGAGGGCGAAGAAAAAGCTCCCCTCTATACATAGCCCGAGCAGAGCGGAGCCGGCGCAAAAATTCAGAAAAATATCTGCGAAAAAACAAAAAAATACTTGACAAACGGTCAGATATCTGATATAATATAACCCGTCCGACCGGAAAGCGACAAAACGCTGGTGTGGCTCAATGGCAGAGCAGCTGATTTGTAATCAGCAGGTTGATGGTTCGACTCCGTTCACCAGCTCCAATGAGTCCGCATTTAGGACTCAAATGGGGGATTTCCCGAGCGGCCAAAGGGGGCAGACTGTAAATCTGTTGTCACTGACTTCGGTGGTCCGAATCCACCATCCCCCACCAAAAATCCCGATTGCGTTAGCAATCGGGATTTTACTTTTTCACTCTTCACTTTTCACTTTCCACTCTTCGCTCGTCCGCGCATTCGGGATCTTGGAAAAGCGGTAAGTAATAGTGAATATTAAAGACGTAAAGACGTCCGGTATGCTTCGCAGAGAGATATAAAAAACACCTGATTCCAATACGGAGCCAGGTCATTTTTAAAAAATTCGTTCCTTGCAAATATGTAGGAAGAATATATATCTGTCTGCGGTTCAATATTTGACGGATCATCGGGCGGATACGGAATCCCGGGCGGATATGGAATCCGTCCGGGCAATTTTTTGTTATTGTGCGGGGACAGGCTCTGCCCCTGCGGGTGGGCAGGTGCTTTCAAACAGCTTGAGGGTGGGGCAGAGCCGCACGCTCTGATACGAGTCGGTGTGCTGTCCCTCCAGGCGCTTACGCAGCAGCACTGAGGCAAGCTCGCCTATATCCCGAGTCGGCATATTGATACTTGTCAGCGCCGGAAAGAGGTATTCTGACGTTGTATTTGCGTCAATGCTTATTACCGATATATCCTCAGGTATACGCAGATTTGCCTCGCGTATGGCGCGAATGGCTCCGTATGCTATATTGTCGTACGCCGCAAATACCGCGGTAGGTACGTCCGGTTCGGACAAAAGCCGCTTCATTCCCTTGTAGCCGCAGGCTTCAAACCGTTCTGGCAGATTTACAATATAATTGTCCGGAAGGCTCAGATCGTGCTCCTTCATGGTCGAGATAAAACTGTTCATGCGTATTTCGGTGTGCAGCTCGCCTATATACGCGATCTTTCTGTGCCCCAACTCGATCAAGTGATTCACCGCGATAGCTGCGCCCATCGTGTGATTAATACCTATGCAGTCGCAGAAGTCAATATCATTGTCGGTACACACCAGCATGAGCGGCGTTTGCGTCTTTCTGAAGATACGACGTATCTCATGTATGTGTGACGTGCTTTCGGTAAGCAGGAATATTCCGGACACGCCGTCGCGCAGGAAGGCTTTTATTGCCGTCATCTCCTGATTGCAGTCAAACTCGGTCAGTGAAACAACAATGCGGTAGCCCTGCTCCTGCATGCGGCGGTCGAATGCGTAAAGTATGCTGTTATAGTATTGGCTTGCAAGCTCCGGAAAGATCACTCCTATGGTCTTTTCATACTTTTCACCGTTGGCAGGGGAGATCGGAGGCGGAAGCTCATATCCCAGCTGTATTGCAAGCTCCCTTATATGTGACGCGGTTTCGGTATTTATATCGCTGCTTCCCCTGAGCGCCTTTGAAACGGTGGAAACATTCACCTTTGCCAGCGCCGCAATATCTTTAAGTGTCGCCATTCGTCATCACCTTTAATTTTCGAAAAATCCGTTTATATTATATCAGCAAAGCGGATATTTGTCAAATCATATGTGTAAATTGAAGAAAAAATAATAAAACCGCTCCGGTATCTCCTCTGCCGTAGATTTGGCAGGGTTATCTGTTCTTTATCAGCTCAAGCAGCGTGCTGTCTCCGAACGCGCCCTTCCAGTCGGCGGCAAATCCTGTCACTGAGGTGTCGGTGGTGGTGTGCCGCAGCAGATTTTTCATCACATCTGAGCTGACCGTTGCGACCTGAACGCCGACAAGGGCGCATTCAAGTACCTCGCGGGCGGTCTTGAAGCTTGCGGCAAGAATTTCGGTCCTTCTGCCGGAGGCGGCAAGAATCCTCGCCATGTCGCGCACGCAACCCACGCCGTCAGCGCCTATATTTTCAAGTCGGCTGACATACGGCGCAACGTAAGCCGCGCCTGCCTCGGCGGCAAGCATTGCCTGAGAGGCGCTGAGCACCGCTGTCACGGTGATCCCGAAGCCGCGCGCGGAAAGCTCGCGTGTGGCGCGCATCCCGTCCGGTGTGGCGGGGATCTTTACAAAGGTGTTCTTGCCGAGCAGGGACACTATCGCCTCCGCCTCGGCTTCCATTTTTTCATATTCCGTCTCGGTGACCTGAACGTGAAGCTCCTTGTCCGCTCCGATCATTTCACGTATTTTTACAAGGTGGGAAACGATATCCCCGCCCTCGCGCGAGAGGATAGTGGGATTTGTGGTCACTCCGCAGATGGGAAAATAGTCGTTAAAATACCTGATGTCGGCAAGATTTGCCGTGTCGAGAATAAGTCTCATTTTCTGTTCCTTTTTTATAAGCTGATTTTGCAGGCTGTTTATAAAATTATATCAGCAAAACCGGCAGTTGTCAAATGCAGTCCGCGAAAGTATGGCGCGGGCGCGGATTATCTTTTGAGCTGGAGATCGTAATGAGGATCGTATGCCTTTTCCTCGTCGGTGAAGCGGTGCAGGGTATTTATGACCTCTCCGCCGTTCCACTTGCGGTCCTCAACGTCCTCGGTCGTTCCCATTACGGTAACGTTAAGCTGGCGGCGGCGTGCGCGAACCTGATCCCAGTCGATGAAATAAATATGTGCGAACTCTCCGCCGTCAAGGACGCCGTCCTTTATGGTAAGAGTTTCGCTTCTGCCGAAGAAGACCGAGCGCAGATGCCCGTCGGTGTTCATGCTGGTGAAGTCGCCGGGTTCGTTTACGTATCTGCCGAACTGGGAGTGGATAGGACCGGGGTGACGGTACTGATGCTCCTCGCGGAAATCCGGAACCAGCTTGCGCATGATGTCGAGCAGGTCATGCTGGAGATATTCAAGGTCAAAGCTGTCGATGTCGTGAGAGCATTCCTGCACCATTACCGAGCAGGTTGTGTGATGAGACGCCACGCAGACCGTGCCGTTTTTGACTCCGGAGGCGGCGACTATCTCTCTGATCTCGGGGGATACGTCGTGAAAGGTGGGTATCCACCCGCGGGACTGCAGTTCAAGTTCTTTCTGATACACTTTGAATTCCATTTTGTTTTTTCCTCTCGTTATTGAAGATTATACTTTGTTCAGCCGTTTGCCCACCGCTCCTCCAGGATGGATGACGGCAAATTTGCGGCTGCTGTAATCAAGATATTCCACAAGCGCGGCGCTGAGCGCGTCAAAGACCGCCGAGGTAACGGCAAAACTGGTCGTTCCCTGACAGTTGTCGCGGTCACATTCGCGCGTGACGGCGATCCTCAGCACTATGTCAGCCTTTTTTCCGAGTGATGACTCAGGCTTTTCTGTAACGGCTATCACTGTCGCGCCTCTTTCACGGCAGATGTCTGCAATCGGCAAAAGTTCATCTGTCTCCCCGCCGCGGGACGCAAGCAGCATTACATCGCCGTTTTGTATGTAGCCAAGACCACCGTGTATCGCTTCGGCGGGGGAAAGAAATCTTGCCGGACGCTCAATGCAGCAGCAAAGGTGGGCAAAATGACGGCAGGCGATGCCGGAATGTCCGCAACCCGATGCGGCTATGCGTTCTGCGGTCGCAAGCGCGTGTACGGCTTTTTCAAATTCTTCGGGATCGAGCGCCGCGGCTGTGGCGGCAAGAGATTCGCGTTCGATCTCAAAGGCGGCAAGCGCGCGCTCCATCATAAGGCTTGCGGTGTTTTTTTCTTCAGCGCTCATGCTCCGTGCACCTCGTTCCAGACGGCTCTGAGAGTGCTGAGCATTGCGCGTGCCGCTGCCTCGGGGTCAGCGGCGCGCATGACTCCGCTTGTGCATCCGGTGGCAAGCGCCCCGGCGCGTATGACGCGCGCAACGTCATCGGGAGTTGAGATGCCTGCGCCCTGAAGCACCATTATGTCGGGATCTATGCGCCGCACTGCCTCTATAGTGTCCCGTACATACCCCATGTCGCTGGTGACACCGGTGCCGATAAGCTCGGTCGGCTCGGCGACAATGAGGTTGGGCGAGAGCTTTGCCACAGCTTCGATCTCCCGGACGCTGTCGGCGCAGACGATGGTGGCAAGACCGACCTCGTCAGCCCGCGCGATAGTCTTTTCAATTTCGTCAAGCGTGAGCTTTTTTTCGGCATGATTCAGCATAACGCCGACCGCACCCGCTTCCTTTATGGATTCGGGCAGCACCGAGCCGAGTCCGCGTCCCGGACGGAGGTAATCCATATGCTGGGCATAAACGTGAATGTGGCTTGTGTTTTCGGCTATCATGCGGATATCGGCATACTGCGGCGTAATTATAACGTCAAGGTCATATTCTGCGGCAATTTCGTCCACCGCCTTGGCAAGGCGGAGCATACGCTCCCCCCACATGAAGCATTTCGGTCCTATTTCAAAGTAGGGTGCTCTGATCTTATAGTTACTGTACATTTTTCTTAAAGCTCCTCAACGGCTATGCCGAGGATAGCGCAGAGGTTGCGTATCTGCGGACGGTTGTCGCCGTATGTGATGATATAATGCTGACAGCTTACGCGCTCGGCAAAGCGCGCAACGTCTCCGATCTCAATTTCAAGCGCGGAAAGCTGCGGTGCGGGCTGTGCCCAGCCGCACTCCTCCCATTTCGGCGGGGTCTTGCCGTTGCCAAGGAGCATCTGCATGGTATATTTTCCGTCGCTGTACGCAAGACGCGACATGGTAAGTGTTCCGGTCTTTACCTTTGAGACGTTAAGAATACCCTCGCTCAGCAGTCCAAAGGCGGCGGGGATGACGGTGTAGGCGTCGCCGTCCACCATATCGGCGGCTACAAAGTCGGGCACGCCGGCAAGCACGCTGTTTTCAAAAAATTCGTAGAATTCCAGATACCCGGCAAGCTGACCTGTCAGCTTGTTCATCATAAGCTGAGTTACCGCGCCGAGGGAGTCGTTTTCGGGGATGGTGGTGTATCCGTCCTCGGAAAGCAGCATGAATATCGGCGCCGGAGGGAAGCCACACAGCTTCTTCATTCCGTCAACGTCCTTGAGCGATATCGAGCGGTAGCCGCGTTCCTTGGCGATCGACGCCACGGCAAGGTAATATCCGGCGGCTTTTTTCAGCGTTTCGGGCGCGGCAGGCTTCAGAAAATGCCACTTGCCCATGCGTTCGCTCACGACCTTTTCGACCTCGCGCGGGTCGGCGGCAAGATATCTCTGCTCGACCTCAAGCAGCTCGAAGGTTTCGATCTCCACGCCCGTCTCTTTTTTGAGCGACACTCCGTCGTACAGCGTGCCGTAAAGATTCATGTCGCGATATCCTGCCATTCCGACCTTTGCCGAACGCAGCTCCCCCGCGGCAGAGGCGGCGCGGCAGAACGCGGCGACCTCGGCGGAGCGCGTTTTTCTTCCTACTATGTCGTATATGTACTTAAAGCGATACCCCAGTCCCTCAAACGCGGCTCTCAGCCCGGAGGTGCCCGCCTGATCAGCGGTGGTCACAAGACGTCCGTCCTCGTACCAGCCGCAAAGCCCCCACAGAACCATAGGGAGGGAGCGGTAATGCTCGGTTATTTTCACGACTGCGTGTGTGGGGATCCACCCGGCAACGCAAAGCACCAGCGCATCAAACGACTCGCCTGAGAGCTTCTCAAGCGCGGCGTTTATCTGCTTTTCCTCACTGTCGTCGGCGACGGGGTAGACCGAAACCAGCTCAAGCCCTTCGCCAATGAGCGCCTGTTCGGCGGCGCGGCATTTTCTTATTATCACATCCACCGGGGTGTTTATTTCACCAAACCCCACAAATCCAATTTTGCTCATCTTTCCTCTTTGTCTTATCATTGTTTTTTGTTGAGCGTGTCGTCAAGAGCGCAAAAGCTCTCATACGCACCCGCGTAGCTTCTTGACCATGTGTCATCTGACGGGCGGTATTCCTGGACGGTGCGTACCGCACGTTTTGCCGCTTCGCTGACTGAGGGGTATATTCCTGTCCCCACTCCCGCCAGCAATGCGCTGCCAAGGCAGGCGGACTCTCCCTCCGCAAGGGTAAATAGATTTTTTCCGGTAACGTCCGCTTTTATCTGCGCCCACAGGGGGCTTGAAGCGCCGCCGCCCGTGATGCGTATTTCTTCGATATCGGCGTTTATATATTCAAGCTCCTGCCGCAGGACAAATGCGACCGATTCCATTATCGCGCGGGCAAAATGCGCGCGGGTATGACCCAGCCGCACCCCGGAGAACACCGCGCCGATATCGGGATTGTATTTCGGCATTGACGAGCCGCAGAAGTACGGAAGCACTGTCAGACCGTCGCATCCCGGCGGAACAAGCGCGGCTTCATTGTCAAGCTCGCGGAAGGACAGCCCTCCGCCCAGATTGTTTTTGAACCATTTAAGCGACATTCCGGCGGTAGCCGACCAAAGCAGCAGGCAGTATTTACCGTCCGCGTGCAGGTGGCAGGGAACGATACTGTCGGGATCGAATGTCGGGATCTTATCGGTGACGACGCATACGGCGAGAGCGGTTCCGGTCATTTCGCTGACCATACCGGTATCGGTAACGCCGACTCCGATCGCTCCCGCTATCTGATCCAGCGCACCGGTCGCCACGGAGATGCCCGCGTATTCGCCGACACATTCTCCTCCCGCGCATATGCGCGGGAGCATTTTTTCGCTGACGCCGATGAAATCAAGCATCTCTCTCCACCAGCGTCGGCTTGAAATATCAAAGTAGATTGTTGACGACTGCACCGTCGGCTCGGTGACAAACGCGCCGCACAGCCGCCAGAGTATCCAGTCCTCGAGCAGAAATATCTTTTTTGTTTCCGCCCAGATATCGGGGCGGTTCTTTCTGAACCAAAGCAGCTTTGAGGCGGGCCATGCCGCGGTTATTTCCGGCTGTCCTGTGACCTCATAGACCTTTTTTCTGCCGAAATGTGCCTCAATTTCCTCAGCCTCGGCAGAGGCACGGTTGTCAAGCCACACAACGGCGGGATAAAGTGCATTCCCGTCGCCGTCGGCGAGAATGAGCGTTTCTCCCTGTGTATCCACGGCGGCGGCACATATAACGCCTATTCCGGACACAGCATCGGAAAGCTCGGATATGGCTTCCCGACACATCGTGACATACTTTTCGGGGTCAAATTCGACAAATCCGGTAAGTGTGTCGGTGTCAAGGGTGTAATCCTTGGATACGATACCGTAACGCTTGCCGTTCTCGTCAAATACCGCCGCCTTAAGGGAGGTAGTTCCTATATCTATACCCAAAAGCAAACGCTTCTGCATATATTCGTTCATTATGCTAACTATGCCTTTCCCGGTTTATTGTCTTTTATTCGCGGGTGTTGGGCGTTTACTTTCCGGGATGGAAAGCCGCCTCATCAAAATCCCGCGGTAATGCCGCAGGATGTGCGGCATTACCGCGGAGCAGACTCTGCCGGTTAAAACCGGTCAGTTTTTAACCTTTACTCTGCACACGCAGACCGCGCAGGCGGCGGCAGCTACGGCAACAAGGAGCACTGCAAGCTGAACGGCACCGTTATCTCCGGTGGGGACTGCAGGATCGGTGGAAGGAGCTTCGGTGACAACAGGAGCGTCGGTAACGACAGGAGCGTCGGTAACGACAGGTGCTTCGGTTACAACGGGAGCTTCGGTTACGACAGGAGCGTCGGTAGTGTCAGCGGGGGCGCTGTTGCCGACAAGCTGTATCGTGCCCTTGAGGGCGTCGTTCTTATAGGAGCCGACGTCGCTCCACATAAGACCGATGTCGCGCGATCCGGTAATGCCGGCGATATTGTCGTTTACGTAGATATCAAGACCTATGCAGTTGCCGTCTGTCATCTTCATGTCTTCGAATCTCAGGGAAAGATCAAAGGCGATCTCAATAAGATATCCGGTATCCGTGATCTTGGTGCAGAAGTTCTTGAAGGTGTCGCGGGGGATCTGGTTGAAGTTGGCGGTTCCGTCGCCGGCAACAGCCTCATCGCCGGTAAAAGCGCGGCAGCTGAGGATAATCCAGAAAGCGGGGGGTTCCTGTGTGGCGGTAGCGGTGCGGTTGTAGTTGGGGGAGATCGTAATGCCTACCGAGTTGCGCTGCCAGAGGGAGGCGGCTCCGACGGTTTTAAGCTCCCAGTTCTCGTCGCCGATGGTGGAGTCGGTGACCTCGATAAGCAGATAGAGATACTGGCTGTCCCACATGGTGCGGAACTGAGCCTTTGTACCGTTGGTGGGGTCGTTCGGGTCGGGGCTGTTGGTGGCAAAGGTCTTTTCAATGACGTTGACCTCGGCAAGCTCCCAGATGCTGTCGATCTCACCGTCAATTACGGGCGAGCCAAATACTGACTTGGCGATAGGGTAATTCGCGTCCGGCTCAAGTGCCGCCATGGGGAGAACACATACCGCGCAGAGTGCGGCTGCAATGACAAGAGAAAGTGCGAGAGAAAATGCTTTTTTCATTGTTGGATTCCTTTCTTGCTCTGTTTGAGTTATTTTATATAAGTCAGAGACCGCTTTGTCACTGCGGTGCGCTCTGAATATATCGGTTGGGGGGGCGTAGTTTCTGACCTTTATGTTTTTTGTTCAAGGGGCGGGCAGACCCAGTGGTGCGTCTGCGGTGTGCAGTGATATATTCCGTAAAGCTCGCGCAAGGCTTCCGTTCCGCGCTTTGAGTTGCTGAGCGCAAAGCCGTTTGCCGCAAGCTCGTGGTCTATCACGGCACGCAGGTAGAGCATTCTCCACCTCGGAGTCCGGCGAATGCGCTCGGGCAGCCTGCCGTCGTACTCAGTCAGGGTATTATAGACATATTCGATATCGCTTGTGTCTGATATTTGGAAGCGGCGAACGCCGTCGGCAATACTTCCTTTGCGCGCCAGCGCGGTCTCGGTGCGTTCGATTGCGTCAACAAGCGCGGTGTCATCACAGCAAAGCTCAAACCTTGCGTACTGCTTTACCGCGTCGTGCGAGATAAGATGTCTTCCGCTGTAATACGAAAGGATCATATATTTGTTGATATCCTCGAATATACCCTCCGAGTAGGGGAATCCGCCCCGGTAAAGGTGACCGCTGCCCATATTCGTGCGGTCGAGGAAACGACCGAGCGGATTGGCGCCGAAGCCGCCCCACGGCGTGCATGAATACATGCTGATCTCGGGGAAGTCAATGAACCTGACTCCTTCCGGTATGCCGTCGCGGCGGATGCATTCGGGAAGCTCTCCGTTGAAGAAGAAGGACATGATATAGTCAAAGCCCGAAACCTCGCCGGAACGTATTTTTTTCATGAAGGCTTCCCACTCGCCGTCAATAAACCGGTCGAAATACCACGCGGAGATTATCAGCTTACAGCCGGGGCATACCTCTGCGAGCAGCTTCTGGAAGTGAGGAAGAATTCTCAGAAATCCGTTTGAACCCCACGGGGTGCATTTTTCGCAGGTGCAGCCGCCCTGGTCGTAGGGCCAATAGCACACGAAGTCAATATTTACGTCAGAAAACGCCTCAAGCACCTGACGGCGCTCGCGGAGTATTTCCTCAATGCCGCCCGGCTTTGAGGGACATATTTCGCGGTTGTAGATGCCATAGGGTTTGGTGTGATAGCCGTTTTCGACGAGGAAGGTCGCTCGAAGCTGCTCCGGGGAGGAGTCAAAGCCTTCGTTTGCCAGCATGGTAAGGGAGGCGGACATTCCTATCTTCTTTGCATACTTGAGGAAGAGCTTGAGTCTTGATATGAGAGCGACCGATTCGGGCTGGTCGATAGAGGTGTAATGGTGCATATCGTACCATACAAGCAGCGCGTTGCATCCGCGCAGCGCAAGATCTTCGATTACCTCATAAACCTCGCTTACCGGAGCTTCATGATAGAAATTGTGAAAATGCGTTGCAAAATACATTCCGCGCAGGGGCTTGGCGGGTGTAAAATCCACTTTTTCGGCTGAAGGCTCAAAGCCGCCTATGCCGTCAAAACGGGAATCGTAAAGGAAGCGTCCGACGGCGGCGTGAAGCGCGCAGTCGTTTGCGGCGGTAAAGGAAATTTCCTTTCCGTCCGGCACAATGATGTAGCGGTCAGAGGAGAGCTCCGGATCTTTGGCGAGCCGGAAGGTGTAATCCGCATCTTGGGCATTGCAAAGCTCACAGCCGCGTTCGCCGAAGCGGCGGGTAAGGGTGTTTAGGAGAACTTCAAAGCTATCCTTGCCCATTGAAATGTTCTGGATATAAAATGTCGTCATGATTTTTCCTTTTGAATGTATGTCAGCGTCCGAGCGGAGGGCAGACCGATTTCTGTATCCGCATATCATACGCGTGATAAATATTCCACAGCTCGCGGAAGCAGGACTGCGCCCGGGCTGAGTTGAGCGGAATATTTTCGTGGGTGGATATTTCAAAGTCGATCACGGCGCGCAGATAAATTATTCTCCAGCGGGCGTCTTTCTTTACAGCCTCGGGGAGAGTCGCGTCAATTTCGGTGATTATTTTGTAAATTTCACGTATTGCGGCAGGGACGTACGGAGTCACGCGCAGTCTGCCGTCCGGTGCAAGCTCTGTTTTGCGCCACAGCGTTGCTTCCATAAGCTGAATGGCGCGCACAAGCTTTTCGGTGTCCTTGATGCCGAAATAATAGCGGATATAGTCTCTAAGCGCGTCGGTTGTGGACTCGTATGCCCCGCTGTAATGTGAGACACAGAAGAACTCGTTGAGATTTTCCCACATTCCCTCGGAGTAAGGGAAGCCGCCGTCAAGCGCGTCTCCCGCCGCCGAGAAGAAGTTGTCAAGCCGCATGGGTATGGGGTTTGCACCGTATCCTCCCCACGGGCGGCAGCTCCACATGCTTATCTCCGGAAAATCTATGACCGAGCGGTCATCTGGCGCACCGTTTTTCAGAACAAGCGGCATAAGCTGACCGTCGCCGTGGACTGCCAGTATATATTTTGCCCACGGATATTTGCCTGCCGCGACATTGTTATAGAGGCGTAAGCCTTCGTCCCGGAGGTGTCTGTCAAAGTGCCAGGTCGAAAGTATCATTTCCGCGTCGGGGAAATATTCCTTGATAAGCGGCTTTACCGATTCCTCGTATACCTTGACAGCGCCGTTTTCGCTCCAGCGGGAGCAGGCATCGCAGGTGCAGCCGCCCTCGTCGTAAGGCCAGTAAGCAAAATATTTTATCGGAACATCCGAAAACGCTTCGAAAAATTCGCGGTGTACGCGGCGTATCTCGTCCATTCCGCCGGGCAGGTTGGGGCATATCTCGCGGTGCAGCTCGGCGTAATTGGGAGTTATGTATTCTCCGCGCATATCCCACGGGGCGGCGATCTCATCGGGTCGGTCAATATATCCGGTGTTTGAAAAGAGGATGAGAGCAGAGTCGATACCCATTTCACCCGCACAGGCAAACAGCTCCTTCAGCCTTTCTGCCATTTTAACTGCATCGGGAGACTTGAAGGACGTGTAGTGCTGAGGGGCAAGGCAGAGCATGAGCGAGTTACAGCCCCAAAGCGCCAGATCCTCTATGTAGGGTCGCACCTCGTCCATCGGCGCGATGTGCCAGAAGTTATAAAAGTGTGTGGCAAGATACATACCGCGGATGCGGCATTTCTGTTCGTGGCTGATCGGCAGCGCGGCAGGCTCAAAGCCGCCGCAGAAGTCAAAGCTGCTGGAGATGAGAAAGCGTCCGAGTCCTGCGTAAAGGGTGCACAGGTTGTTGGCGCTTATCTGAGCGCCGTAGTTTCCGTCAGGACTTACAAGGAAGGAATCCTTGCGGTCCTTTTCCTCGTCGCTGTAAGGAACGACGGAGACGGTTATGCGGTAAGCGTCATCGGCTTTGCCAAGGCGGCCGCCGCGTTTTTCCGCGTGGCGGCGAAGCACACTCTCAAGGCAGGAAAATTCTTTGTCGCTTAAGTTGCCGTTTTTCAGATCAAGAGTAAACATATTCGGTTTTATCCTTTCAGCTTTCGTTGTCGGTCACTCTCGAAGTTCCCGGAGTATAGGGAATATCCATTTCGGTTATGCGGTTTGCCGCGTTGATGGTTTCTTTGACATGAAGATCGTTTACCAGATGCGCGTTGTGCGGGTCGGTAAGATAAAGGGGAAACGCCTCGTCGGAGGTCGTGAACAGCGCAATATCCGGGTCGATCGCCGAGTATACCTCAACAGTTCCGCCCGCGCCGCCGTGGTGAGCAACCTGACAGATATCCGATTTGAGATATCCGCCGTACATCTTCACAAGATTTTCATTCTGGATCGTTCCCGCGTCGGCAAGGAACATGATGCTTTACCCTTGCGGCTGTTATTGAGGCGGCGTGCCCCGCACAGGTCATGGAGCATCATGACTTCATCTGCTCCGATTACTGGAATACGGTGCGTGAAAAGATAGCCGCGCGTATGGGCGAGTTCCCGGTAGTCTCGCTCTGCGGTGCTGCGGGCGACCTTTCGCCGCGCGATCTGGTGCGCACCCCGATGGAGGAGCCTGAGATGCACGCGACAGAGATGTACAATAAGCCCGGCGTGGAGCGGGTAGCTTCCCGCATCTGCGAGGCATTTTTCCGTTTCGCGGAATCGGCAAAGGTGGAGGAGGATGCAGGACTGCGGCATAAGGTGAGCTTTTGTCAGCTTCCGCTGCGTAAGGTCACCCGTGAGGAGGCGCAGGCGGCGTCGGAAAAGTACGATGCGCTCCGCTCAAAGTATAAAACGATAGGGGAATTCACCGAGGGTGAATGCACCCGCCTGTCGCTTTTGGCTGCCACACGCAACCGTTATGAGCATCAGCAGCATACCGACACGCATCCGGTCGAGATACATACCCTGAAGCTCGGCAGTGTGTGCATAGCGACAAATCCCTTTGAGCTTTTTGTGGCGTATGCCGACAGGATCCGCGCGGGCAGCGGAATGCCCAACACAATGGTTGTGCAGCTGACAAACGGTTACGAGGGATATCTGCCGTCGGCAAAGGCGATAGCCGGTGGCGGGTACAGCGCCGGAGTCAACAACGGCTTCCTCGGAGCCGAGGGCGGCGACGCTCTTGTGTCCCGGACGCTTGAAATGATGAACTCGCTTAAAAAATAAAACAGTACATAAAAACCCTCCCGCTTCCGACGTTTGACGCCGGTAACGGGAGGGCTTTGAGTTCAGGTAAACAGCCTGCGGTTTACGGTTTCTTTTCGTTTAATATTATAATGTTGATAATGCTTTGTGCGGCAATGTGAGGTATTCAGTGAAAAAGTGCAGGCATTTTTTCAATCGCATATGGAATTTTTCACATTTTTATGCTATACTATATCCAATAAATATGACGGAGAAATAATTTGAACAATATAACCGAAGCTCTTCTTGACACATTGCTTGAAACCATTATCGACACTGCAAAGCTTTTGCCGATACTTTTTATTACCTACCTTATCATGGAGGCGCTTGAACACTACGCCAGCGAGCGCACCTTTACCCTGATAAAAAAAGGGCGCGGCGCAGGTCCGCTGCTCGGCGGACTGCTCGGGATAGTTCCGCAGTGCGGTTTTGCCGGAGGAGCGGCAAGCCTTTATGCGGGAGGTGCGGTCACTCTCGGCACGCTTATTGCGGTCTTCATTGCCACGTCTGACGAAATGCTGCCTATACTCATCTCAGAGGGCAGCGGCGCTATGATATGGCGCTTTGTGATCTTCAAGCTCGTCGCCGCAGTGATATCGGGATTAACCGTGGACATTATTCTGCGCGCCGCGCGCCGCGGCAGGGGAAAGTCGCCAGACGGCGAGGTCAACATCGGCGCGGTATGCGAGCGCGACGGCTGTGACTGCGGAGATGACGAGCACGGCGGAATATTTATGCCCGCGCTCCGCCATACTCTGAAGATCACAGCAGTGATCTTTGCGGTATCTCTGGCAATAGGGATCGTTTTCTGCTTTGTGGGCGAGGAGGAGCTTGCCCGCCTGCCCATAAATGTTCCGGTGCTGGGGGAGGCGCTGGCGGCGCTGTTCGGGCTTATCCCGAACTGCTCGGTCTCGGTACTGCTGACTAAGCTTTATCTTGGCGGGGTGATAGGCGCAGGACCTATGCTTGCCGGGCTGTGTGCCAACGGCGGTGTGGGGCTTCTGGTGCTTTTCCGCATGAACGGCAGCCTCAAAAAGAACATTTCCGTTACCGCGCTGATGTGGGTGCTCGGCGTTTTCTGGGGCGTGGTTGCACGAATCATCTTTGCTTTTATCTGATATTCAGAGCATGTAAAGCTCCGCAATTGCCGGAATCGCCCCGGCGGCGGAGCTTTTTTGTTTTCCGATGGCGATTTTCTTCGGACAGGAAAGCAGCTTTTCGGCGGCAAGCTCAAGCCTTTGGGCAGTCAGCTCTGCGGCGGGTATTGCTTCAGCGGACACATCAAGTGCAAAGCCCGACACCTTGGGGTCGTAATCAAGACAGACGGTTCCGCTTCCGCCCAGCACGGAAAAAACAGCGGCGTGCAGACGCCCGGCGACGGTAAACTGTGCTCCGCCCATGAGGGAGACATACTGTCCCGGAGTGAGCGCTCCGGCAGGTATGCACGCACAGGCAACGCTGCCACGCCCGAGAAGCTCCGCTATTTCGCCGCATATCCGCTCGTCCTCAGGAGCAAGCGCGGCAAGCACGGGAAGCAGACCGTACCGGGAATTCATCCGCAAGGCAAAGTCAGCCAGAGCCGTGACCGCGCGTTCCTCGGCAGCCCTTCCGCCGCAGCCGTGAAGCGACGCGGTAGGGCGCGGAGCAATAATGAAGTGAGGTTTATCGGTTTTATACTCCGCCGTAAAATTCTCCGGCAGGGGAGCGCTTTCCGTAAGATACGCCGGGTCAGCGGAGGGTATTACATTTTCGCCGTCAAGCGCGGCAAAAGCGGCTTCCGCCAAGCCGTCGCGCGCAAAAATTATGTCAGCGGAGCTTACCGCGTGCGCGGCAAGCCGCTTTGAGATTCTGCGGCGGAGCGGTCCTGCGCCGCCCCAGATAACGATCCTGCATCCGGCGCGCTTTGCCGCCCGGATAACGCTTGCGTAATACACAAGCGAGCGCAGACTGGTGCTGTCCTGAAGCAGACTTCCACCGCCGAGCAGCAAAAGACGTGTGTGCCGGAGCGTCTTTTTTATTTTTACGGGGGAAAACGCCCCGATCCCTTCGACGCCGTGCGGAAGCCCCGCGTTACCTTTGCCCCGTGTAAGCGCGTTTATACGCACAGATGACGGCAAAAGACGGAAAAGTCCCGCCGCAATTGCGGAGAGGGAGGCGTCGTCCCCGGCGTTTCCCGCACCGTAGTACCCGCAAAGCAGGACTCCGCCACGTGCCTCATCTGCGGCGGAACGCAAAACGTCCGCGGTCGCGGCGGCGATTCGGTCAATGTCAAAGTGTTTTTTTACGGTTTCGCGGCAGTATTCTCCAAGCTCATCCCGCTCCGCGTCGCTCATGGACATAAAACGGCAAAGCTCAGTGCAGAGCAGTGTTTCCGTGTCGCCGTCGCGCGCTGACTCTCCGCGGCAGGTCAGATTGTCCGCTACTGCGGCGGCAAATCTTTCCGGAGTCAACAGTCCGAGCGTTCCCGCGTCGCCGCAAAGCAGTACCGGGACTCCCGCCGTCATTGCCTCAAGCGCGGCGCGGGAGGTTCCGACAAACAGCTCCGCCGACGCGGATATCTCATCGGCACAGACCGAAGCGCCGGTGCAGAGTACAGCCTCGCGCCCGATCACACGGTTTGCCTCGGCGGCAGCCTTGCAGACCTCCCCGTACATATTTCCGCCGCCGACTACGGTAAGGGAAATGTCAGACTCGGGGAATTTCCGGCAGAGTTCGGGCAGGATACGGCAAAGCGCAAGCGCGGCGGAGGAGCTGTCGCGGTCAAGGCGGCTGACTGTGACTATGCGGTATACGCTGCCGGGGTGTGGTTTTTTTTCTGTCTCTCTGATATTCACGCCGTTGGGGATTACACTGATGCCGTCCCGCACTACCCCGTATGTGTTTGAGATATAGTCGGCAATATCGTCGCTCACGGCTACGGTGCGATCCCCCCAGAAGGAGTGACGCGCGCCCGGCACGTCGGGCGCGTACATTCCGTGTACCGTGACGGTAACCGGCGGGAAGGGGCGTGCCGTAAAGCGGCAAAGCCGCCGGCACACTCCCGCGCAGAAGGCGGGGATCCTGCCGTGGGCATGAACGGCGTCAAAGCTCTCCCTGCGGCAAAGCCGAAGTATTCCAAACACCGAGCGCAGTACCGACGCGGGGGATTTTTTGTCAAGCGGGAGGCAGGTGTGTGCTATCCCGGCGCGCTCAAGCCTGTCTGTCAGCACGCCGCCGCACGAGGCAACATGTACGCTGTGTCCGGCGCGCAGATATGCCTCTGAAAGCGTCAGCACGTGTGTTTCCGCTCCGCCGATGCCCATTGACATGGTAAGTATAAGTATCCTCATCGCGCGCCCCCCCTTTTTTCTCTATTATACAATTTTTATCGGTCAATTGCAAGTATTGCTCAAAACGCTTGACTTTTTTCGTGTTTCGGACTATAATTTCTTTACTATTATAAGCAGGAGGTAAGGCAATGCCTACAACTGAAAAAAACGCCCTTCCGGCGCTTCCCAAGGTGATAAACAGCGGGAAATTTACCGGCGGGCACGTTCAGGGTATCGCTCTGGACGACGAGCACAAGTACATATATTATTCCTTCACCACAATTTTCGTGAAGGCTGATCTTGAGGGAAATGTTATCGGCACTGTCACCGGTCTTACCGGGCATCTTGGCTGCATATCCTTCAACAGCGAGGACGGCAGGGTATACGGTTCGATAGAGTACAAGCACGACTCGATAGGTCAGGGAATAATGAAGCGCACGGGTGTGGCACTTGCCGATGAGGACGCCTTTTATATAGCTGTTTTTGACGTGGATAAGATCGACCGTGTCGGTATGGACGCCGAGCGGGACGGAGTAATGCGCGCCGTATATCTGCCGGAGGTCGCCGGGGACTACGCGGCGAAAAATCCCGACGGAAGCGAGCATCGCTTTGCCTGCTCCGGGATCGACGGCACAGGATTCGGTCCGGTTCCCGGCAGTCCTGCCGGCTCGCCGAAGATGCTTTTTGTGGCATACGGCATTTACGGGGATAACGCACGAACCGATAACGACAATCAGGTGATACTTCAGTTTGACTGGCGTCGCTTTGACGCGGTGGCACAGCCCCTGTCGCAGGGCGCGCCGCATCACTCCGGAGTGCGCGCGGACGAAAGATATTTCCTTTACACCGGAAACACGACATGGGGCGTGCAGAATCTTGAATATGACTCCTTCCTTGACGCATGGCTTGTCGCTGTCTATGTCGGTAAAAAGCCGCAGTATAAGAACCCGCCTATGTTTATAATAGACGGCAAGGCTGCTCCCGTCGAGCGTGAAGTCCCGGGGCTTGGCATGCGCGGAAAAATGCTCTCGCTGAAGCCGATAGGCGGATACGACGCGGCGAACGATCTTTACTACTGCACCTTCCCGAAGGGACAGACCGGAATTTATTCGCTGGGCGGCGGATATTACTACATTTCATACGAGCAAAAAACAGTTGAAAACGGGGAGAAATTCTTCTCCTCCGAGGTTCACCTCTGCCGCTATACCGGAGAGGGTGAACAGCTTTTCGAGGCATTGGAATAAGGAGGGAAAATGAAGCTTTCAACTCAGATATCATATATTGTAAAGGTCTTCGGCTTTGAGGAAGGCGTAAAGCTGCTTCACCGCGCGGGATATGACGCTCTTGACCTTTCGCTTTTCACCATGAAGCTTGATGACTGTGAATATGTCGGCGACGGCTGGCGCGAGTGCGTGGAGTTCCGCCGCAGCTTCTGCGACAAAGAGGGTATAGTATTCAATCAGGCGCACGCGCCCTTTTCCTTCCGCTGGGAGGATCCCAAGGTATATGAAGAAATTGCGCAGCCCCGCGTGCTGCGCTCAATAGAGATCTCCGCCATGATGGGGGTGGACGTTATTGTCGTTCACCCGCTGCACAACGCGGAATATAAGGGGCATGAGGCGGAAATGCATGAGCTGAATCTGAAATATTACCGCTCTCTTATCCCTTATTGTCGCGAATACGGAATAAAGGTCGCAGTGGAGAATATGTGGCAGACAGACCGTAAGCGCCGCTGTATTTCGGACGACGTTGCCTCGCGCGCCGCAGATCTTGCCGCCTACATTGACGAGCTTGACAGCGAGTGGATAGTCGCCTGCCTTGACCTCGGGCACTGCGGACTTGTGGGCGAGGAGGCGCAGGATGCAATACGTATACTTGGTCACGACCGTCTGCGCGCCCTGCACGTTCATGACAACAACTATCGTGAGGACAATCACACCCTGCCCGGAATGGGAATGATGGACTGGGATGCTATTTGCTCCGCACTTCACGATATCGGGTACGCTGGCGAGTTCACCTTTGAGGCGGACGCCTTCCTGCACCGCTTCGGGAAGGACTTTCTCGAGACTGCCGTTCGCTTTATGGTGCAGAACGGACGTTACCTTATCGGAAAGATCGGACTTTGATATATAACTGGGGCTGCCGCTTGATGCGGCAGCCCTGATTTACGGCAGCACCGGTCTATCCGGTGTTATTTTTTCAGCTTTATTGCGTTGTGCAGGACCTGAAGCTCCACCTTGCTTCCGCATTCCGCGCGCTCGCCGTCCAGAGTCCACACGGTATCCTCCGGAAGTCGGAAGCTGACGCGCGACGTGCGGAAGAAATCTATCATCCGGCAGTCAAGATTTGAGGTCAGCAGCGCCTGGACTATCTGGTTGAATTCGTCCACATTTTTCGGACGTTTTATCAGTATGACCTCAAAAAGCCCGTCGTCAAGTCCGACAATGTCCTCACTGAGCTTTACAAGTCCGCCGACAGACAGTGAATTTGTCACTCCGCCGAAAACGTAATCTCCGCGGTATACCTTGTCTCCGCCGTCGCATACCACCTTTATCGGCTTGATCTTGAAAAATTCCTTGATGCCCTCAAACACATATGCAAGGTGTCCCACATTGTTCTTTGCGTTCTGCGGCGCGGAATATGATGCGGCGGTGAAAGCGCCGAAGGAGGCAATATAGGTAAAATAACGGTCGTCCCCGAATTTTCCGATGTCAAGGGTAAAGCTCTCCCCGGTGGCGGCGGCATCGGCGGCAGCGGCGAGATCGGTCGGAATGCCGATGCTGGCTGCAAAGTCGTTGGTGCTTCCGGCGGGGATGTAGCCGATAGGCAATGTCTCCCCGCACCCGGAGGATATAACGCCGGAGATGACCTCGTTAAGTGTTCCGTCACCGCCGCAGCAGATTATCTGCGAGTATCCCTTTGCGGCGGCGGACGCGGCAAGCTCCCGTGCGTGACCGCGGTACTGCGTCAGCGCAACGGTGGGCATATAGCCGCTTCCGCAGATCTTCTCAAGCATATCAAATACGGCAGAGCGGGCTTTGAGCCTGCCGGACACCGGATTTATTATAAAAAGGAGCTGTTTCCCGGCGCCGCTTTTAACGGCGGCTTTTTTGGAGTGCCTGATCTTTGGCAGCTTCATATGGATTCCCCTCCAGATGTTTTGGCGCTCCCGGTCACTCCGGGATGCGCAAAATTATACATATTAATTATAGCCGCAACCGGTGGCAAAGTCAATAGCATCGGGGCGGTGGAAAAATTGTTACTATTTGTTAACATAGGATACGCAATCGCAAGATGCTTTTGCCTGAAAAATGCGGGACAAGTTGCGGCGATTTTTTGTTCCGCCCGGTTATTTTCACCGTTTGCGGGTAAAATAAGAGCAAGAACCGAACCGTCCGCACCTTTTGCCGCCATTGTGGGCGGCAAGCGTGCAGCGTTGCGGGGAGGCTTGCGGATATTTGCCGTACAGCGAACAGCGCGGCAAAATACCGCATATAATGAAAGGTACGGTTGAAAAATGGATCTGTTTTATTCGTCAAAAGCAAGATACACAGCACTTTTTGCGTCGGTGGCGCTGCTGCTTTCGCTGGCGCTGGGGATACTGTCCATCACCTGCGCCGCTATCGGCGGGCGTTCGGGCGACGGAATGCTTCCGGGCAATGACGGAAGCGCGGAGGTAAGCACTCCGGCAGGCTCGGGTACTGCGGGGGCAGACTCAAGCGCCGCTCCGGCAACCTCGGCGGCGGGGACCTCCCAGGCTCCCGTCAGCACCGGCGCACCTGCCACAAGCAATGCGCCCGCAGGCACTGCCGCAGGGGACGGCACGGCGGCAAGCACCGGTGACTCGATAATCGGCGCGGTCATTGCCGTGATCGTGGTGATAGCGATCATTCTGGTTATCATTGCGCTTATGCCGAGGCGCGCCGGTAAAGGCGGAGCCGACTGACCGACACGCTAGGGGTGTTAAAAAATTCCTTCTGAATTTTTTAACACCCCAAACGACATTGGTCTTGACGGCAGAAAGCCGTCATTTTGCCACAGTATTCACCCGAATTCAGACAAGATCAAGGGCA
>DPGK01000030.1:0-229 GCA_003523225.1 Clostridiales bacterium | reverse complement strand
CATCGAGTTTTTTTACAGCCCCAGCGCAGGTTTTTATCATATTGCCGACGCAACGGGTTTTAGCGGATATATTTGTATTGTCTTATGTTTCTTAACGACATAGGGTGGGGGCTTGTCTCCCGCAGTTTTATTTTACCGTGCCGTTTGTTTCGGCGGGAGCAAGAACCAGACCTACGGAAATGGGTATGGTTTGTGCGTATGTTTGTGATACAACCGTCAAACACACGGT
>DPGK01000039.1:49084-49221 GCA_003523225.1 Clostridiales bacterium | reverse complement strand
GGATTCCCGACCGACATTTTACGAGGGCTGTAAAAAACATCGAGTTTTTTTACAGCCCCTTTATATGTTATTGTATGTTATCCGGCGGAAAGCTCAAGAGTTACGAGTCTTGCGACGAACTGGGACACACCGACGTT
>DPGK01000039.1:48390-48798 GCA_003523225.1 Clostridiales bacterium | reverse complement strand
GTATGTTCCGAGGTAGTAATCGGTGTCAAGCACGTTGGCTATGAGAATGCCAATGCTCTCGTCGAATCTGTAAACCGCGGAAGGAGTATCTGTCAGGCGCACGCCGACCTTGCCGGTGGTGTACTCATAGATGTCAAGATACTTCTTGGCAGTTCCGTCGAGGCAGTAGAGTCTGTAGCCGCCCTCGACCGCTTCAAGATATACATCCGCTGCCTTTGCAGACTTATCGCTGGTTGCAAAGTAGTTGCCGTTCATCTCGCCGGTGAAGTAAAGGGTCTTGCCGAGGCTTACCTGCTCAAGAGAGAACTTATAAGCGGTATCCTTTACGGGAGAGGTTACGGGAGTTGCCTTGTACTGAGCGACAGAGAGCGTGCAGAGCTTGGCAACGAACTGGGACACACCGACGTT
>DPGK01000039.1:39430-48136 GCA_003523225.1 Clostridiales bacterium | reverse complement strand
GTATGTTCCGAGGTAGTAATCGGCGTCAAGCACGTTGGCAATGAGGATGCCCATGCTCTCGTCGAATCTGTAAACTGCAGAAGGAGTATCTGTCAGGCGCACGCCGACCTTGCCGGTGGTGTACTCGTAGATGTCAAGATACTTCTTGGCGGTTCCGTCAAGGCAGTAGAGTCTGTATCCACCCTCGACCGCTTCAAGATATACGTCAGCCGCCTTGTCAGCCTTGTCGCTGGTTGCAAAGTAGTTGCCGTTCATCTCGCCGGTGAAGTAGAGGGTCTTGCCGAGGTTGACCTGCTCGAAGAAGAACTTATAAGCGGTATCCTTTACGGGGGAGGTCACGGGAGTTGCCACGTAGACGTTTGTGGGAAGCGCGTCGACCTTGATCTCGAACACCTTTGTTTCGGTGACGGAGCCGCACTTGAGTGTAGCTGTGATCTTTACCGTGGTCTCAGCGTCGGGCAGCTTTACTGTCAGCTTGCCGTCGGAAACCACTGCGCAGGCATTATCGGAGCTCCAGGTAATGGAGACCCCAGAGTAGGATTTGCCGACCTTGTCAAGCTCGATCTCGGTGTCCTCGGTCACGGCGTCGGTAAGGCTGAGAGCGTCCTTTTCAAAGGCGACCATTCCGGCGTCGTCCTTGGCGGGCAGGCTTACGTACTCAAAGGCGTCAACGGTGGCGGGAGTGAGATAGAAAGCGCCGTCATACAGGCAGATGATACCGGTGACGTTGGCTGTCCAGCCCAGGTGCGCTGCGTGACCCTCCTTGAAGGTGGTCTGATCCTCTTTGGTCAGCGGGCAGACGGAGGAGGAAATTCTTACGTAGCTTTCAAGCTCGCCCAGCTTGAACTTGAAGTAACCGCCGGAGAGATCCTCGCCGGTGACTTCAACGCCCTTGATGGTAACGAGCATTCCCTGCTGTGCGGTAAGCTCGGTGTCCTTGAGGGTGGAAGCCTTGGTGTATCTGTCGGTGAAGTCCACGGGGGTCACTGCGGTCTTGTTGGCGTCAACAATTTCAACGACACCGTTCATTATCTCGTATGTGCCGCTGTATGTGTCTCTTGTACCGGAAATGCGAACGGTCATTCCGACCTCAAGGTTGCACTCGGTTACGGGGTCGGCGGACATATTGTAGGCATAGTAGCCTCCGTCGCTGTCCTGCATATAGATGCAGTTGGAGCTGTTGCCCTTGGATTTTGCCATTATTGCGGTGATAACACCCTTGCAGACGACTGTGCTGTCATCTGCCGCGGCAACATACTCAGCCCAGCTCAGCTCCTTGAAGGCGGGAACCTTGTGGTTGAAGGTGACCTCGGCGGTCTTGCCGTCGGCGTCCTTGACGGTAGCCTTGAGGACGTAAACTATTTCCTCGGAAGCCTTTTCGTCAACATCGACCGTGACGGTCTTGCCGGAATCGTTGGCGACTATCTTTACGCCGTCAGCCGAGCCGGAGGATACCTCGGCGGTCCATTCAACGGTGTAGCTTACGCCGTCTACGCTCAGCACGCTTACGCGCTCAAAGTCGGAGGGAGTAGCCTCCGCCTTGTCCTTGTACATAGTATAGAGGAAATCCTTTGCCGAGGTAAGTCCGTCCTTTGTCTCTGCGGGTGAGCAGGCGGCAAAGGCAGCGACACACAGGGCAAGCAGAATTACACAGGAGATTATTTTTTTCATGATCCTATACCCTTTCATGTTTATTTGACAATTGTGATATCATTCGCAACGAAGACCTTGATCTGATAGCTGCCGTCGTAGCTGTCAACGATGCCCTTTACGTTTATCGTTTTGCCCTCATAGGCGGACGCCGTTATCATATTGCGGTTTTCGTCATACAGGACTGCGGTGCGCACCGAAATGGAAGTGCCGTCCGCCGCCCGGCAGGTCAGAGTCATAGCTCCGTAAGAGGAGCTGTCCTCGTTCTGAGTGGTATAAATGCTTACTACGCTGAGATCATCCATTGATATGGAGGTTCCCATTGCAAGCTCGGCATACCCGAACTCACGCGACGTGCCGTCGGCGCTCTCCACCTTCACCTTTCCGCCGGCAAACACCGACGGCTCGGTGGCTACATACGCCGGCTCGTGACCGTCGCTTATCTTTTTTATGTTGTTCGGATCGTCCGGCTTCATCACGCGGTAGGTAAGACCCGAGACCTGATATGTCCCGCCCGCTTCGTAGTACTGAACGGTACCCACGATGCGGGAAAGATTGCCGACCGACAGAATATCAAGTCCCTCTCCGGTAAGACCGTAGCCGTAATAGACCGGAATGCCGTAGTACATATCAGTCTCGCTGTCGTAGCTCTCAATATAGATGCTGTTGTTGCTGTTTTTGGTTATAACGCCCTCAAACGCTACCTTGATGCCGTTATATTCCGAAATATTGCATCTCAGCTCCTTGAGAGTAAGCTCGACCGCCTCGCCGTAGTAGAAATCCGGATCCTTCTGCCCCGACTGGATATTCAGCTTCAGCGCTTTTGCCTGGGCTATTGCCGCCATGCAGGTGTCGCCGTAGCGGTTGTTTGCCGAGGAGGAGGCTATCGCCAGACCGTTCTGGAGAATTTCAATGTTGAGATTGCGGTATTCCTCGCTCTCGTTTTCGCGGTACCACACCCACACAAGGTATCTGCCGCCCGTGGAATCCACATTCCAGTTGCCGTCATCCGATTCGATATATATCGAGGACGCCGAGGACAGCTTTTCCCTTGTGAAGTTTGAAGCCTTTTTGCCGTATTCCTCGATCTTACCGGTGGATTCCGGCGTGTTTATGGCAAGATATCTCGCCTTGAGCACACCGCTCTCGACTATGCTTCCGGGAACGTTGAAATGCGTGGTGTCACCGTCAATGTAGGCTTTGACCGTGACCTTCTGCTTTGCCGTCGTAGAGGACATATCAAGCTTTACCGCCGAGGCGTAATCCTTGACGTCAACTTCCGCGCCGGAGGTGGTGCCGTCCCCCGTGCCGCCGGGATTGCAGGCGGCAAGCAGGGAGAGCACAAGGCAAAGCAGAACAAGCCACAGGGTCATTCTGCGTATGTTTTTCATGCAGTGATAATTACGTTTTTGTCAGGACTGAAATATCAGCCGTTATACTCGCACTCGTCGATGGCTTCCTTGAACGCCTTCTTTATCATGGCGTCAACGTCGCCGCCGTCATCTGCGGTGAGGCACTTTGCAAGCAGCGCGCCGACCTGATCGCGGGCGGTGGAAGACCCGTTGAAGGCGGGAGAGGTGTAGTAGGCGCTTTCCTGCTCAAGGCAGACCTTGGCGCTGAGAGCGGAGATGTACTTACCGCCGTCTGCGTTGGCAATGAATTTGGCGTATTCCGGGTTTTCGGCGACTGACTTCAGGACCGGAACGTAGCCGGACGCCATTGAGAACTCAGCCTGGAAGGAAACGCTGGTGGTAAGGAACTTTACAAACAGCCAGGAAGCAACGACCTCCTGAGGATTGTCCTTTTTGAAGATGCAGACGCTCGGTCCCTGGGAAATGACCTTCTTGTTGGAGGCGTTTACCTGCGGGATGGTGGCAATTCCGACCTCGAAGGGGTAGGTGCCGTCAGCAGTCGCGGCAGGACGCTGATGCGTTGCTCCTGCGGAGGAACCGATGGACATATAGCTTCTCGTGCCGCTTTCGGCAGTGAAAAGACCGGAGGTGTATGAGCCGTAAAGAGTCTGGGTGGTGAGGTAGCCCTTCTGATACCACTCTCTGAACTTCTTTACGAAGCTGCGGTTGGTCTCGTTGTCAAAGAGATAGTGATCTCCCGTTGCGCTGGTGTAGTCGGAGCCGTACTGCTCGCACATGGTGATGAACCAGTTGCCCTCGCTGTCGTATCCGAGCGGTATGGATTCGGGGTCAATGGCTTTGATCTGCGCGCAGAGCGCTTCAAGCTCATCCCATGTGGTGGGGAGCTGGAGCTTATGCTCATCAAAGAATGTCTTGTTGTAGTAAAGCACCTCGGTGGACTTTGAGAAGGGCATAGTGTACATAAGTCCGTCGCCGAACTGCTTGCCCTCGTTGTAGTACGCCTCGATGAAATCCGCCTTCTGCTCGTCGGTAAGACCGAGTATCTCGGTGCTGCCGTCGGCGCGGGTAACGGTGATGTCGCTTTCAATGAGATTGTCAAGAGTGGCAACCACTCCGGCAAGATTGTAAAGCGCCACATGGTCGGGGTAGCAGTACGCAATGTTCGGCTGAGCGGAGACCGTGATCTCGGTGCTTATCTGCTCTCTTACGTCGTCGTAAGAGCCGACCTGCTCGTGCTGTACATGAATGTTGGGATAGAGCTTGTTGAATTCCTCAATGTAGAGGTTCAGAACGTCGGAAAGGTTTGAGCCCATTGTGTGATAGAAGGTTATTGTGACCTCGCTTCCGTCATAGCCGCCCTCCGGAACATCAAAGTTCGGCGCAGCCTTGGGACCGCTGCAGGCAGACAGTGAAAACACACCCGCCAGCATAAGCAGAGCCATAACCAGTGCCTGGATTCTTTTCATGATTTGCTTTTTCCTCCTGATTTGTGATTACAATTTAATAAATATATGTTTACTGATACGCCGGAAATGTTCCGTAGTATCTTTCAACCCTTGATGCCGCTGCGGCTGACTCCCTGCATGATATACTTGCGCAGGAAGAGGAATACAAGGAACAGCGGGAAGGAGACTATTGCGACCGCCGCCATCTGGACCGGGTAGTTTACGTCTCCGCTGGTCTCGGTAAAGGCGTTGCGCAGTCCGTTTGTGATAAGCCGGTGCGCCTCGTCGTTTGCGACCAGTCGCGGCCAGATGTAGGAGTTCCACGCTCCCATCATCTTGAGAATGGTAATTGAGATAAGCGTCGGAAGCGACAGCGGTATCATGACCTTCCAGAGGTATTTTATATCCGATGTGCCGTCCACCTTTGCCGCAAGATACAGCTCGTTCGGTATCTGCAGGAAATTCTGCCGCAACAGATAAATATAAAACACACTGACAAGGAAAGGAATGATAAGCACCCGGTATGTGTTCTGCCAGCCGAGGTTTGTGACGGTGCTGTAATTCGTGATGGTAAACAGCTCGCCGGGGATCATCATCGTCGCAAGCAGGGCGGCAAACATCAGGTTTTTGCCCTTGAATTCAAGTCTGGCAAAGGCAAACGCCGACAGCACGGTGATTATGAGCGAAAGTATCGTGGAGACGATTCCGACAAACGCCGTGTTGAGAAAGAGCCTGCCGAGGTTTGCGGTGTTGAACGCCTCGACATAGTTTGAAAGCATGACCTGCTTCGGCCAGAAGGTAGGTACGCTCATGCGGTACTCGGTAAGCGTTTTGAGCGAGGAGTTTATCATCCAGTAAAAGGGGAAAAGCACGCAGATGGCAACAGCGACAAGAAAGATATATGTGCCGGTAAGCACCAGCGCCTTGCCTATCTTCTGCCGCACCGAGGTCCTCTGCATATTTTTCTCGTGCATTACAACTGTTTTTTCTTTATCTGACATGGCGCACCTCTCAATAATGGACTCTCTTCTTGCTTACCTGCATATTTATGAGGGTAACGACAAGAATGATTGCAAACAGTATCAGCGCCGCGGCACTTGCGCGCCCCTGACTGTTGGTTTTCAGTGCGTCGTAGATAAATCCGACCATTGTATTGAGACGCCCCGCGTCGTCGGGCGGACCCATAGTTTCTCCGAAAATACCTACGATGCTGGTATATTCCTTGAATCCGCCTATAAAGCCGGTGATGACCACATACGCAAGCATGGGAGAAAGCAGCGGCACGGTGATGCGGGTAAATATGCGGCGGCGGGAAGTACCGTCTATCCGCGCAGCGTCATAATACTGACGGTTGATGCTCTGAAGTCCGCCTAAAAGCACCAGTATCTTAAAGGGCAGTGCGTTCCAGACTATGTAGACTATCATAACGGTCATGTTTGCCGTGTACGATGAGCCGGCGTTTATCCAGTTGACTGCCGTTCCGCCGAAAAATTCGATTATGTTGTTTATGATTCCCGCCGTGACCACTATTTCGTTTTCGGTGCCGAAAAAGCTGCCGACGATATTGAACATCGCCGCAAAGACCATGCCTATGGCTATTGAGTTGGTCACGTACGGAAGGAAGAAGATGGTTTGCAGTATCTTCTGGAACCGCTTGATCGAATTAAGTCCCACCGCGATGAGAAGCGCCAGGAATGTGGAGATCGGAACAGTCCAGATGCAAAGCAGAACTGTATTCTTAAGGCAGTTCAGAAAGCGCTGGTACTGAATGACCTTGACAAAGTTGCCTATTCCGAACTTGAAGGTCTCGCCGCCCACCGCCTTCAGACCGCTGTATCCCTCAAGGAACGCCATTCTGACGGTGTTGATTATCGGCCAGACGGTGAACACCAGCAAAAGCAGTATCGCCGGCGACAGGTAAAGCCATGCCTTCAGCTGATTCTTCTTTTCCATGACTTACACCTCAAAACGGATCCTTTCCTCGGTTTTCCGGTCAAATATGAAGGTCTTATTGCGCTTAAGCGCAAAGCGGACCGTGTCGGAAGCTGTATTGACCCGATTGTCCGAGCCTATTATAGCGCGTATCACCGGGCTTACCGCGCAGTCGTGCCGCGACACGATGCTGACGTCCCGTCCCATTACCTCAACTCCGGAAATCCGGCAGGTAAAGGGTCCGTCCTCCTGAAGGATGAAGCCCTCAGGACGCACCGCGGCGTAAACCTCGCCGTCGGGCGCACCGCTGACCTCCATTACCGCCTCGTCTCCTATGTAAAGCATTCCGGACTTCACATTGCCCTCAAAAACATTGATGGGGGGAGTGCCGAGGAACTTTGCCACGAAAAGATTGATTGGATCGTCGTAAACAGCCTGAGGCTGACCCACCTGCTGGACGACACCCAGCTTCATCACGACTATCATGTCGGAGATGCTCATTGCCTCCTCCTGGTCGTGGGTCACGAAAACGGTGGTTATCTGTGTTTCGCGCTGAATACGGCGTATCTCCTCGCGCGTCTGAAGGCGAAGCCGTGCGTCAAGGTTTGACAACGGCTCGTCAAGCAGCAGCACGCGGGGCATCTTTACCAGCGCGCGCGCTATGGCAACGCGCTGCTGCTGACCTCCCGAAAGCTCGCTGGGCTTGCGGTCAAGCAGCTCGTCGATCTGCACAAGCTTTGCCGCCTCGGTGGCGCGTGCAAGCATCTCGTCCTTTGTCAGCTTGTCGGCTCCGCGAAGGTTCTGAAGCGGAAAGAGAATGTTCTGAAGCACAGTCATGTGCGGGTAAAGCGCGTAGTTCTGGAATACCAGTCCCACGCCCCGGTTTTCAGGCGACAGGTCGGTCACGTCGTCCTCACCGAAAAAGATCCTGCCCGAAGTAGGCTTCTGAAGCCCCGAGATCATGTAAAGCGTCGTGCTTTTGCCGCAGCCCGAAGGACCGAGAAGTCCGATGAGCTTACCGTCCGGTACGGTCATGTTGAAGTCGTTGACCGCAACGACCTCCTCGTTTGATTTCTTGTTCCGGCTCGGGAAAATTTTCGTTACGTTCTGTAAAACGATTTTCATATAGCCCTTTTATCCCTTCCTGATTGTTTATGTTATTATAATTTAATCGGTAACAAGCGTGTCCCCGCCAAGGGAGAATATCAGTATTCCTTTTTTGCCGCCGCCTCCGCCGCGAGCTTTTTCTTGTACTCTATCAGCTCGTCCTCACTCTCGAAAATGCGCTGGCTCGCCATGTCCGCCGCCGCCGTACCGGCAAGCAGGTCGTGTATCAGCGAGTGATTGCGCGTGGCGGCAAAGATGATCATCTGAATAAGCAGTATGAGCAGAAGCACCACTGTCCCGGTAAGTCCCACTATACGGAAGTATATCATGATAAGAATAAGCACGGGGACCATCGTTTCGATGGTGTACTTGCCAAGCAGGGTGCGTATCAGCAGCATAACGGGAGTGACCTTTACGCCGTCGGTGCGCACAAGGCAGATCCCGAAGATCTTTTTGCCGAGCGTCTGACCGTTTCCGAACAGCAGCGGCACGACAAATTCAAGCAGCATATACGCAAGCAGCAGGCTTATTGAGATAATGACCATCGTAAGATTAACGACCATCATAAAAAGCCCGGCGGCTTCAGCGTCTGCGTTAAGCGCCTCGCCCGCCTTGTCGAAATTTTCCTTTTCCGCCTCCGGCAGAGCGTTGTACTCGTCCTCGGTTATACCGAAGCTGACGCCGTACTCCTGCTCATACCGGGCATATATGTCGTCAAGCCGACGGCTCTGCACGTCATATCCCGTAATTGCGGAAATGATAAAAGCAAAGCCGACCGCGGCGACAGACAGAAGAATCACATCAAACAAAAACGCTGATGCTCGCTTAAAGACATTTGCCTTTTGTAAATCGTACATCATCGGTTTCTTTCCCTCTGCTCTTCCGCTTTATTCCGGGTCGGCGTTATTATCCTCGTATTATTATATCAATTTTGAATACAGAATGCAAGAGAGAATACAAGATTAATTGCGGTATTTTCGACTTTTTGTTATTTTTTGCGGACATTTTTCCTCAAAATCAGGGGCTGATCCCATATCCGACCGTTACACCATACGTGCAGCATCGTGAATGTAACCGGAGCGTGACCGAGCAGAAACGTGACAAATGATTGCGTTTTGATGCACTGAATGACGTGCAACATTATTCCGTCCTCCTCATCCGTCAGCCTGCGGCTGCCACCTTCCCCGCTGGGGAAGGCT
>DPGK01000039.1:38775-39169 GCA_003523225.1 Clostridiales bacterium | reverse complement strand
TTGCAGGTACAAAGAAAGCCTTCCCCAGCGTTGGAAGATGATGAGGAGGAAAAAGTAATATCGCACAACAGTCTGTGTTGGTAGCTTTATCGTCTCTCTGCCTCAAAAATCTCCACCGGCGACTAAATTTTGCGGCGAAAGCAGATTTTTTTTGCCCACAGGTATTGCATTTGCCCCCGGTTTGCGGTACAATATATCACATAAAATAAAAACGCACACAGAGTAGAGACGCATTCGACACACGGAGCGCGGACGGGGAGTTGCCGCGCCGAGGAGTAATCCGGCACGCCGGATTTGCGAAGCGCGTCCCGCATCCCGCTGTTGCAGGTCGGATGCTTTTTTCCGTATTCTTCGGGTAATTATTCTCCGTCCGCACAGCAAGGCTGTGCGGACG
>DPGK01000039.1:35873-38574 GCA_003523225.1 Clostridiales bacterium | reverse complement strand
TGTGCGGACGGAGGTTTTATTATGTCAGAGAAAAAAGAAAAAAAACCGGATGTAAGTCCGGAAAAAGAAGCCGCGGCAGAGACCGCGTCGGCAAAACCCGCACGCACGGGCAGGAAAAAGAGGATAGATTCCAAACGCCTCCTGCGCCGGCTTACCGTGACCGCAGTGTGCACCGCCTTTGCCGTGGTGCTTAAGAGCTTTACCAACATAGCCCTCAATATTCCGGGTCTCGGAATAAAGATAGGTCTCGGCGGCATCTTCAACTTCTTCCCGGCGGCGCTGTGCGGTCCGCTTTACGGCGGCGCGGCAAGCGCGCTGACCGATCTTCTCGGCGTTCTTATCGCGCCGGACGGCGCTTATATCCCGTGGCTTACCGTCACCGCCTTTCTCGGCGGCTGCGGCGTGGGTCTGCTTTGGAAATTCCTCAACCGCCGCGCCTCGCGCTCCATCCGCGCGGTACTGCTTTCGGTCTTTTCGGTGATACTGATATTCGGCATCAGCGCGAATATCTCACTTTGCCGCGACGGCGTCATGAGCGGCGTGCTGGCAAAGCAATCCTCGCTTCCATACCGCGAGCAGATAGAGTCGGCAGAGCTTTCCCCGCTTTCAAAATTCGTCACCGGGCTTTCCCGTTATTCAAAGGATTCAAAAAGTCTCTCACTTAAGGCTCATCCCGCGTCGGATGGCATAACCGAGCTGCCCGCCGTCGTCACGGTGGACGGCACGGAACGCAAGGTGACGTCCATTTCCTCCGGTGCGCTTGAGGATATTTCGGGCATTGTGATAATTCCCGCTTCCTACACAAGCATTACGGACAGCGCGGCAGGGGACAACTCCTCACTTACTGTCGCGGGTACTGCCGGCAGTGCCGCCGAGGATTTTGCCAAGGCTGCAAATCTGAATTTTCTCGACCTTGAAAAGGACGACCTTCCCGATATTGAATACAGTACCCCGGAGCTTGACGGGCTTACCGCCGCCGACAGCCACTCGCCGATAGAGTGGGAGGGCTATTCCTTCGGTCAGTCGGACACCTACCGCAAAAATCTTGCCTCAAACACGAATATCGTGGTGTTCGGAAGCGAGCTTGCCGGCGTATGCGGCATACTTTTCATCCTGCTCAACCTGCTTTTGACCTCCCTGCCCGGCAAAAAACGCTCCGCTGAGGCAACCGGCGATACGCCCGCCGCGGAAAGCCGCGCCTTCTCCTTCCTTAAAATTGCGGTAGCCGTCACGGTGTCGGGGTTGTTAGTCACGACAGTGAACACCTTTATTCTGCGGGCGTTCATACCCGCGTGGTCGGACCGTGAGCTTATCGTGTTGCTTATTCCGCGCATTGCCGAGGAACTTATAGTCCGTCTGCTTCAGGCATATATCATATCCCTGCTTTACGGCGCAGTAAGCACGGGAAAGGCGGGAAACATACTAAAAAAACTGCAATAACCGCAAAACGCGGAACGGAATTCCGATCTCAGTCCGGGTGCCTCCTGACACTTTCACATTTTGACCCTGAGTTAACTCAATGATACTGTTGACAAAACCGGATTTTTGCATTATAATTATTGCGTAGAAAAATTTTATCTGATTTCACGGAGGAAAAACATGGAACAGGCAAAGCTCAGAGAGCTGAAGCGGCACGCCGCAGCTGTGCGCATGGGCATACTGGACGGCACTCATGCCGCCGCATCGGGACATCCGGGCGGCTCGCTCTCGATAGCCGATATCATAACATATCTTTACTTTGAAGAAATGAAGGTCGATCCCGCCGACCCCAAAGCCGCGGATCGCGACCGTCTGGTGCTTTCAAAGGGACACACCGCACCGGCGCTTTATTCGGTGCTGGCGGAAAAAGGCTATTTCCCGAAGGAGGACCTGCTGACTCTGCGTCAGGCTGACTCCTATCTGCAGGGACATCCCGATATGAAGGGAACTCCCGGCGTTGATATGACCACCGGATCGCTGGGTCTGGGCGTATCCGCCGCCTGCGGAATGGCGCTTGCCGCCAAGATCGACGGCAAAAGCTACCGCACCTACGCCATAGTCGGCGACGGCGAATCCGAGGAGGGTCAGGTCTGGGAGGCGGCTATGTTTGCCGCGCACTATCACCTTGACAACCTTTGCTTTATCCTTGACCTTAACGGACTCCAGATCGACGGCAAGATCACCGACGTTATGAACCCCACCCCCCACGACAAGAAGTTCGAAGCCTTCGGCTTCAACGTCATAAACGCCGACGCTCACGACTTTGATTCAATTGCCGCCGCCTTTGCCGCCGCAAGAGAATGCACCGGCAAGCCCTCGGTCATCATCGCCCACTCGGTAAAGGGCAAGGGTGTTTCCTTTATGGAAAATCAGGTCGGCTGGCACGGCAAAGCACCGAGCGACGCCGAATACGAGCAGGCAAAAGCCGAGATTCTCGCGTCTCTTGACTGATTAAGTGAGGTATAAAAATGGCTGAAATGATTGAAAAGATCGCCACCCGTGAGGCATACGGCAACGCGCTTGCCGAATTTGGCGACAAATATGATTTTGTGGTGCTGGACGCCGACCTTGCCGCCGCCACAAAGACCGGAGTTTTCAAAAAGAAATTCCCAGACCGCTTCTTTGACTGCGGCATCGCCGAGGGAAATATGATGACGGTAGCCGCAGGTCTTGCCGCCGCCGGGAAGATCCCCTTTGCTTCTACATTTGCAATGTTCGCCGC
>DPGK01000039.1:34927-35616 GCA_003523225.1 Clostridiales bacterium | reverse complement strand
TACCCGCACCTCAACGTTAAGATCGGCGCCACGCACGCCGGAATTACCGTCGGAGAGGACGGAGCAACACATCAGTGCCTTGAGGATATCGGCACTATGCGCACGATCCCGGGAATGGCTATCGTCAATCCCGCCGACGCGGTTGAAGCGCGCGCCGCCGTGGAGTGGGCTATAAACTACTACGGACCGGTATACCTCCGCTTCGGCAGACTTGCCGTTCCGGTGCTGTTCGATAAGAACGATTACAAATTTGAGTTCGGCAAAAACACCGTCCTGCGCGACGGAACCGACGTTACCGTTATGGCGACGGGCATTACCGTTGCAATGGCGCTTGAGGCGGCAAAGCTGCTTGACGCCGAGGGTATTTCCGCCCGTGTGGTCAACGTTCACACGATCAAGCCGCTTGACGCCGATAATGTTGCCGAAAACGCCGCCGCCACCGGCGCGATAGTTACCGCCGAGGAGCATAATATCATCGGCGGACTCGGCTCTGCCGTATCCGAGGTGGTCTGCGAGCGCTGCCCCGTGCCTGTTCTCCGCGTGGGCATTGAGGATAAATTCGGACGTTCGGGCAAGGTTCCCGATCTGCTGAAGCTGTACGGGCTGACTCCCGAGGCAATTGCCGCCAAGGCAAAAGCCGCCGTAAGCATGAAGAAATAAATAATATAATACCCATCGGGGCTGACGCG
>DPGK01000039.1:12103-34723 GCA_003523225.1 Clostridiales bacterium | reverse complement strand
CCCGATTCATATTGCCGGAAGATCCGCACCGGCTGAAAATCGCGCAAGACCCCCGCCCTACGGATTATTGGTATTGTGTTGCGTATAAATGGCATGGGAAACGGCTCACCGGCGGATAAATGCATTTTTTGCGGCATTATTGCTTCGGGCAGCGCTTGTTTACACAAAAAACTTGATTTACCTACCCTCATGGTGTATAATAAAGGTATCACGACAAGGAAGATCAAAAAATGAAGATCAAAGATATCCTATCAGCAAACAAACCCTCCCTCTCCTTTGAGGTCTTTCCGCCCAAGACCGAAACCGTTTTTGACAGCGTAAAGGCTGCCACCGAAGAGATCGCAAAGCTGCGTCCGTCCTTTATGAGCGTTACATACGGCGCCGGAGGCGGCACGAGCAAATACACCCTTGATATTGCCAAAAACATCAAGGAGCTATACGGCGTACCCACCTTAGCGCACCTTACCTGTGTTTCCTCCACAAAGGAATCGGTGCGTCAGAAGATAAATGAGATAAAAGCCGCCGGAATAACAAATGTAATGGCGCTGAGAGGCGACATTCCGCCGGCACTTGAGGGCGCGGACCGCAGCGGCTGGGACTACCGGCACGCCGTTGACCTTATTTACGAGCTGAAAGCCGCAGACCCCGACTTCTGCATCGGTGCAGCCTGCTATCCGGAGATCCACCCGGAAAGCCCAAATCAAAAGGAAGACATCCGGTATCTCAGGGAAAAAGTAGACGCCGGTGCGGATTTTCTGACCACACAGATGTTTTTTGACAACAATCTGCTTTACAATTTCCTTTACAAGATACGCGAAGCGGGAATCACCGTTCCCGTCATTCCCGGCATCATGCCAATTACCAACGCAAATCAGGTGCAAAGGGCAATAAAGCTCTCCGGCTCTTTTATGCCTCAGAGATTCAAAAGCCTTGTCGATAAATTCGGCTCAGATCCCGCGGCGATGAAGCAGGCGGGTATCGCCTACGCAACCGATCAGATCATCGACCTGTACGCCAACGGCATCAACAATGTACATGTGTACTCGATGAACAAGCCGGATGTTGCGGCAAGAATACACAGCAACCTGTCCGACATACTCGGCAAATGAACCCGGTAATTTCGGTCAGGACATATCCCGCGCCGCCGGTCTGCAAGCGGGAAATACTCCGGTATGCCGGCTGCCGGGAGGCTGACGAAAGCATATCGGAGCTTCTGGATTCCTGTCTGCGTGAAGCCGGGGACAGGCTTTCATACAAGGTGTGCTTTTGCCGGCTTCAGGTGTCGGTCAGAGAGGACATCTGCGATTTCGGTATATTTGAGCTGAGATCAAAAAATCTTGCCGCAAATCTTGCAAGGTGCGAAAACATCATCCTGTTTGCCGCCACAGTGGGCGTGGAGATAGACCGGCTTATTGCAAGATACGGCAGGCTCTCACCGGCGAAAGCCCTGATGCTTCAGGCTTTCGGCGCGGAAAGGATAGAAGCCCTGTGCGACGCTTTCTGCCGCGATATCGGCGAAGAACTCGGAGTGCGCCCCGGTGCGCGCTTCAGCCCCGGATACGGCGATCTTCCGCTTGACGCTCAGAAAATGATCTTTTCCGTTCTCGACTGCGAAAAACGGATAGGGCTGTTCCTTAATGACAGCCTGCTCATGTCGCCCTCCAAATCGGTAACGGCTTTTGTCGGTATCTGCGGCGACAAAGAGGGTCAATCCCCGAACAAATGCAGCGCATGTAATAAAACCGACTGCGCTTTCAGAGGTGCTTTATGACTTTTTCCGAATTTCTGAAGGACAATATCGTTTATCTTGACGGCGGCATGGGAACGCTGCTTCAGGCAAAGGGTCTGAAGCCGGGCGACGCCCCCGAACGCTGGAATATTTCTCATCCCGACGTCATATGCGGCATACACAGAGACTATTTTGACGCGGGAAGCAACATTGTATGCACAAACACCTTCGGAGCAAACACGCTTAAATATTCCAAAGATGAGCTTGAAAAAATAATAAAGGCGGCGGTAAAGAACGCCGCGGACGCCAGAGCGCAAAGCTCCTCTGCCGGGGAAAAGTTCATCGCTCTTGATATCGGTCCCTCGGGCAAGCTGCTGAAGCCGCTCGGAGATCTTGATTTTGAGGACGCGGTCGGGGCTTTTGCCGAGACCGTAAGGATAGGAACAAGCTGCGGCGTTGACCTGATACTCATCGAAACGATGAACGACAGCTATGAGACCAAAGCGGCGCTTCTCGCCGCAAAGGAAAATTCCGACCTTCCCGTCATCGTATGCAACGCCTACGGCGAGGACGGCAAGCTGATGACGGGCGCCTCTCCCGCCGCCATGGCGGCAATGCTGGAAGGCATGGGGGCGGCGGCTCTGGGTGCCAATTGCTCACTCGGTCCGAGACAGCTCCGGGGAGTCGCCATAGAACTGCTGCAGAATGCCTCGGTTCCTGTCATCCTCAAGCCTAACGCCGGGCTTCCGAGGTCTGTGGACGGAAAGACTGTGTTTGACGTGACGGCAGAGGATTTTTCCGACGAGGTCTGCGAGCTTGTGAAAAAGGGGATCCGCGTAGTCGGTGGCTGCTGCGGCACGACGCCTGCGTATATAAAAGCGCTTACCGACAAAACTCGCGGCATGACGCCGGTTCCCGTCCGGGACAAAAACCTTACTGTCGTTTCCTCATACACGCACGCGGTAAAGCTCGGCAAAGCCCCGATCCTTATCGGGGAACGCATAAATCCCACAGGAAAAAAGCGTTTCAAGCAAGCGCTGCTTGAAAACGATATGGATCATATCCTTGCCGAGGGAGTAAAACAGCAGGAAAAGGGAGTGCATATACTTGACGTCAACGTCGGGCTTCCCGGCATTGACGAGCTCGACGTGCTTAAAAACGCGGTCTGCGAGCTTCAGGCTGTTATCGACCTGCCGCTTCAGATCGACACCTCGGATATCCGCGCAATGGAAGCGGCGCTTCGCCGGTATAACGGCAAGGCGATGATAAACTCGGTAAACGGCAAAGAGGAAAGCATGGAGGCGGTATTTCCGCTGGTAAAGAAATACGGCGGAGTGGTGGTAGCCCTAACGCTGGATGAAAACGGCATTCCCGCAACCGCCGACGGCAGAGTGGAAATAGCCGAAAAGATACTAAGGAGAGCCGCCGCTTACGGAATCGGCAAAAATGATATCGTTTTTGACACCCTGACCATGACCGTCAGCGCGGACAACACCGCCGCACTGACCACACTTGAAGCGCTGAGACGTATAAAAAACGGGCTTGGCTGCCACACCTCGCTCGGCGTTTCCAACGTGTCCTTCGGTCTGCCCTGCCGTGACGCCGTCAACAGCGTGTTTTTTGCCATGGCGCTTGAGAACGGCTTGTCTGCGGCAATAATGAATCCATATTCCGCGGACATGATGAAGACCTATTATACCTATAATGCGCTGAGCGGGCTTGACGAAAACTGCGCCGCTTATATCGGCGCATCGGACTCCTTTGCGGCTGTCCCAAGCCCCGGCACCGCCGCGCCCGCAGCCGCCGCAAGAACGGCAGAGGATTTTTCCTCCGAGCTTCAGCGCGCGGTGGTAAAGGGTCTGAGGGACAGGGCGGCAGATATCACACGGGAGCTTCTTGTCAGCATCCCTCCGCTCGATATTGTCAACAACGAAATAATTCCCGCCCTTAACATCGCGGGAACAGGATTTGAAAACAAAACGGTGTATCTGCCCCAGCTTCTAATGAGCGCGGAAGCCGCCAAAAGCGCCTTTGAGGTCATAAAAACACACATGTCAGGCAGCGGAAAGACCGCCGGGAAGGGCGTGTTCGTGATAGCCACCGTGCACGGAGATATACACGATATCGGCAAAAACATTGTAAAGCTGCTGCTTGAGAACTACGGCTTTGACGTTGTGGACCTCGGCAAGGATGTGCCGCCCGAAACGGTTGCCGAAGCAGTCGTAAGGCTTCACGCCCCGCTTGCCGGGCTTTCCGCCCTCATGACCACCACAGTCCCCGCCATGGAGGAAACAATCAAGCTGCTGAGGGAAAAAGCCCCGTGGTGCAAGACCGTCGTCGGAGGAGCGGTGCTGACGCAGGAGTACGCCGATAAGATCGGCGCGGACAAGTACGCAAAGGACGCTATGGAAACGGTAAGATACGCCGAGAGCGTGGTTTCTTCGTTAAGACACGAATAATTAAAAAATATCCCTGCATTGCTGCGGCACAAAATTGCGGCAACCATACAGGGGTATTTTTTCTTATTTTATTTTACTTTATCGCGTCCTTTTCCACCCAGGCGATAAGCTCGTCAAGATGGCAGAACTTCGGAAATTCCGCGGCGTGTATCTTTTCGCGCTGAGCGTTGGTTATCACAAGACCGGTAGCATAGTCAAGCTGGCGCGGCTCGTATTCCTCGTTTTCGCGCTGACGTGTCCAGCCGGTATATCTCCATGTCGGCTTTGCCGCGTCTCTCCTCCACGTACGGGTCTCCCAGTAATATCCGCGGAAGGGGTCGCGGTTTTTATTCATCCTGTCAAGCAGCTCGTCGTGCAGCGCGTTGCGGATATCCGTATACGCCGGATCGTCTATCAGGTTTTTGCACTCATACGGATCGGCGTCAAGGTCATACAGCTCGTCGTCGGAAAGCAGGTTTATTACCAGCTTCATGTTGTCCTTCACCAGACACCGCATAAGCTGAAAACCGCCATAGTGGTCGTGGTCAAGCTCAAATCTGCCGAACTCGATAAGAAAACCGTCGTCAGCGGGGGCGTTTTTGTCGTAAGCGGTGCGCAGGATGCTGCCGCCCTCAAACTGCTTCGGTATCGGAAGTCCGAAATACTCCATGACCGTCGGGCAGACATTGATATGCGATACCGGCTGACGGCTGTATACCTCGCCGTGCAGACCGTCGGGCGTGCGTATGATAAAGGGGATACGAGCCACATCGTCATATGCCGCCGGACCCTTGGCAAAAAGACAGTGACTGCCGAGCAGATCGCCATGGTCGGAGGTGTACATTATCGTCGCCTCATCCGGCGCGGCGTCCACGACCTTGCCGATAAGGCTGTCAACATACGAATTGCACCCGAAGAAGTACTTGTTCTTTATTTTGAATTTGTCACGGTCGGGACGGGGCTTCTGCGCCGCCCATATCTTCTGATGTATCGGCTTTCCCTCAAGGGTATCGTAAACCGCAGGAGACTTGGGAAATTCATATCCCGCATACATTGAAGCATATGGCTGAGGGCAGAGATAAGGTCCGTGCGGCTCGTCAAAGGAGACGACAAGGAAATAATCGTCGTCACGGTGCTTCTCCATATAGTCAAGCGCCCGCTGCATGACGCGGTATCCGTATGTAAACTCCGGCTCTATGTCCTCGTAATCCATCGTCTGAGGCATACGCGACTTTATGCGGTCATGATTGTTCCCCAGCTCCTCAAGATATCTGCGCATATCGTACCAGTAATCGGGATCCCACCCGTCGGGGCAGATACCGTTGCCGAAATAATCGCTGCCGTCAAGATGCCACTTGCCGATATAAGCGGTACTTATGCCGTTGTCATGCAATCTCTGACCGATGGTGTGAACATTGTCGCCAAGCGCCATGCAGTTCGCCCATGAGCCGTTCGAGGAGGGGTAAAGTCCGGTAAAAAGCCCCGACCTTGCCGGTCCGCATACCGGCTGAGTCGTGTAGGCGCGCTCGTAACGCACACCGGAGGCGGCAAGACGGTCAATACATGGCGTACTGAGGCCTGTCTCGCGGTAGCAGTTCACCATATCCCATCTCTGCGTGTCCGTCATAATGAATACAAGCTGTTTTTTCATTTATATTTCTCCTGTTTTTTATTTCTTATTTCATCAAACCATCGGTTACGCACGCGCGCGGCTGCCTCGCCCATCACCTGCCAGACCCGCTCGCAGTTTTCTGACTTATATGTATTTGATTCCGCACCGCGGAAGCTCCAGTCAACGATCGTCCGCGCGCCCGCGTCAAAGGCGGCGTCGGTCGCCGTGACGATCTCGTCCTCATACCCCGCAGGGATCTTGTAGCACTGGATCCAGACATGACTTTGTTTGCCACAGCTGCGGGTCTTCTCAAGCATCGAACGCGAAGCTTCATATACAAAATCATACGGGTCTCTGCCGCTGCCGGGGAACCAATAGGGGTCTATACCGAAATTGTCCACACACTCAATATCCATAATGCCGCTCGTGTCCTCAAGCGTATGAAGCATAACGCAGACTATGTTTTCCATGCCGAGCAGCTTTGAATAACTGCACACTCTGTTAAAATAATTTTCCATCGACCATGCGCGGAACGCCTTTACCTCGGGCGTCAAAGTATTCGGCATCGGCATATTGAAGCGTTCCTCAAACAGCTGCCGGCAGACGGGACAGCAGCAGGTGAAGCGTTCGCCGCCGTCATCGGTTTTTTTCAGCTTCAGATGCGGCTCATCCCAGAATATCTTATCTCCCCCAAAGTCCCGAACCGCCTCAAGCCAGCGCTTGGTGAATTCAAAAAACGCCTCGCTGTTGTAGCAGACGCTTACAGGGTCGGGAGTGCCGTCCGAATACACCTGCCGCGCCTCCGGATGCTCGCCGAGAAAGTGCGAAACATCTCCCGGAGGTCCGCCGATCCCCCAGTTGTCTATCCACACATCAAGTCCGTTCTCCCTTGACAGGTCAACAATGCTCTTCATAACGCCAAGGTGCCGCTCCCAGTCGGTGTGAGTGAAGGTGTGGACCACAAGATTCATGTTGTGACGCGCAATGTCCGCCATATCGTCGGCTACATGACGGAGTATGCGGTTGCCGTGATAGGCTACGCCGGTAACGAGCTTTTCCATATCAGTTTTTCCTCCAGATATCGGTCAGGAAATCGCCGTGGGCATTCTGCCCGGACTCAGCTATTTGTTTTATCATAATTTATTTTATCATACCCGGCGGAAAAAATCAACCTTTCAGAACGTTATACTGCGAAATGCTCCATGCTTTTATTGACACTATGAAGTAAAAATGATATAATTTTAATAATAAAAAAGTCATCTGCGGCATTCACATCTTTACTGTCTTTGTCAAAGATGCAGCGGCTTAAAAAGAAAGGTAATGCAATGAAAAAACGGCACATTCTTTTTATTTTTTTCGACCAGCTGAGATATGACGCCATCGGAGCAATGGGAAACCCGTATATTCAGACGCCGGCTCTCGACGCGCTGGCAAATGAATCGGTCGTGTTCGACCGCTGTTTCACCCCCTCGCCCGTGTGCGTTCCGGCGCGGCTTTCAATGCTGGCGGGTCAGTACCCCGCACGCACCGGAAACAGCAACAACAACCCCAAGCTGCAATATGAGGGCAAGGGTTTTTACTCTGCGATCACCGAATCGGGATATGACTCCTGCTGCGTGGGCAAAATGCACCACATATGGAATCTGCTCGGCGACATCGGATTCAAAAAGCGCTGCACTCAGGAGCCGCTTTCAAACTGCGACTATTATAAATTCCTGCAGAACTCTCCTTATTCAAATGTTTTCGACTATAACGGTCAGCGCAGCGAAATGTATTATGTGCCTCAGGTGTGCCAGCTGCCAGCCGAGTATCACCCCACAAACTGGATAGGCGACAGAAGTCTGGATTATCTCGACGGGTGCGATCCCGAAAACGAAAACTGCTTCCTTGTAAGCTCGATCTTCCATCCTCATCCTCCGTTCTCACCGCCCGCACCTTGGAACAAGCTGTACCGCGATTACAACGGTATTCCTCCGTATGATCCCGAAGGCGTGGATTACGATGAGATAGCCCCTCTGCTTTACGACAAATTCTCAACCAAGCGACTGGGTATCAGCGAGCTTGATCTTTTGCGGATACGCAACTTTTACTACGCCTGCGTCTCTTTTGCCGACCTTCAGGTGGCACGCATAATCGCCAAGCTGAAGGAAAAGGGAATGTATGACGACACTCTTATCGTCGTATCCTCCGACCACGGGGAAATGCTCGGCGACTTCCGCTCGGTCGGAAAGAGATCGATGTACGACGGCGCGGCTCACATCCCCTTCTTCATCCGTGTACCGGGCATGGCTCACGAGGTACGTCATGACGTCTGCTCATTGGTCGATCTTGCACCGACACTGCTTTCATGGGCGGGTGTGGATTACGATAGATCGGAATACGACGGGATCGACCTTTTCTCCGGAGAGCGTCACAGTGAGGTCTACTCACAGTACAACAGCGGAAAGGCGGGCGTATATATGCTTGCCACCGACACAGAAAAGCTAATCAAGAGCAACAAGGCGGAGAAATATTATTACTATACCGACAGATCCGACGCTGTTGACCGCTTTGACACGGCAAACCCGCGCGTAATTGAGCTGAAAGAAAAGCTCGACAAATACATAGCGTCCGACAGATGCGAGCCGAGTGCAGACAATCCTGCGGTGCCGGGCAAAGGCTCTCCGTTCGGAGTAAAGTGGAAGGACGATCCGTATTCCTACGAGCGCGAGCTTGCAAGAATACCCTCCCCCTACCGCATTACACTCACACAGCCGAAAAAAGTAAAGAAATCGGATTTTCTGGAGTAAGGCAGGACAATATTCATCGCAAAAATAATCATACCCTAACTCCATATGGCGGGAGCTTGTCTCCCGCCGCTTTATTTAATTGTGCCATATGTTCCGGCGGGAACAAGCCCCCTCTCTACGAAAATTGGTATTGTTTTGAATATAATTGGCAGAGAAAACAAAATGCCGGCGAAGGGGAGACATTCTTAGCGTAAAAATCGCAGTCAGTTGGTCATATAACATAATTTATACCGCCGTAAACAAATAATGAACCCGACAGATTTTCATGTCAGGTTCATTATTTAGAAATTATTGAACACTCTTTTTAATTGTTTCCATAATTTCTCTTTCTGCTTCTTTCCCATAAGCGTAAAGTGTAAAAGTGATTTTTGTATTATTTTTTAATTTTAATGTGTGGAAAAAGCAATCACCGGAAATAATTTTATCACCTTTGTAAAACTTACTTTCAACAGAAACAATTTCATCCATTTTTATAATCGTTCTTTTCAGAACAATTTAACCGTTATTATCTACACCTCTTGGTAAAACAATTTCAGAATCGTCTATTCTTAACCATCGGCTTCTTTCGGCGAAATAAATGCAGAGAAAAAGGATACTCATCATAGCACCAAGCACAGTAATTCCAAAGCCAACATCGGAAAGTTTAACAATAATAAGAATAACCCCGATCATTATCACCAGTACACTAATTATTGTGAAAAAAAGCAACGCTTTTGCTGTACGAGATACGTACTTTTTCATTGAATATTCCTCCGTTAATACACTATGTTTTATCGCCAGTTTCGCCTTTGTATTACAAAGGCATAGGGCAAAGCCCATACCCCTAAAGTTGTACGAAAGCTTCAATAGGCTCCCTCCGGGAGGGAGCTGTCAGCGAAGCTGACTGAGGGAGAACTCGTTACAATGAAGTTAGCGCAAACCTAAAGTCACGCAGGCTCCTTCCACCGCTAACGCGGTCCCCCTCCCTCTCGGAGGGAGGCTTTTCGTTAGCTCCATTATAACACAGATCGGCAGAGAAAACAATATCTCTGCCGAAATTTTGTGCCTGCCAATTCTCCGCTAAGAATGCAGAGAGAAGAAAAAACGTTTTTTAACGTCGATCTGAAAACCCCCCCGCCTGCCGCGCTTTGCACGGCAGGCGGGGGTGTTTATTTTTCTGTTTTGGTTTCAGCTGTTTACCTTCGTCAGTGTAACGGAGGATGAGTCGCTGTCGGTAAGGGTCAGCTTATCGCCGTCAACGGAGACGGTGTAGGACTTATTGAAGATCTCAAGGTCGAGGATCGCGCCTGTGGCGACCATCTTAAGGGTGCTGTCCTCAAGAGTCCATGTAAAACTCGCACTTACTCCGGCGACTCCGGTGTATTTTCCGGTTCCGTCCTCATTGAAGGTGTAGGAGTACTCGGTCACGATTCCGAGAGTGGAGTTCTGCCCCTTCCATGTGCCGACGAGCTTCTTTTCAAGGCTTCCGCAAGAAGCGAGGGCGGCGCATACGAGCAGCAGAGCAGTCAAAGCTGCAATAATTCTGGTTTTTGTTTTCATAACGGTCATTTCCTTTCTATCTGTATTACCTCCCGCCGCAGGAACGGCGCGATTTCAAAATGAAATTGATGATATATAGATATCTTACTTTTCCTCTTTTTTGCCGCGAAATACGAGCAGCTTGCTCAGCACATAATTGAGCACCGTTACCACGACCACCGAAACAAGCGTTGCGATAATATCCGCATCGACGTCAATAATAAAGTGGAAGGTTACAAAGCCGCAGGAGATAAGCAGCATGGGTACCAGCACGCCTATTCCCCATTCCACAAAATATGTGCCGAGCCTTGAGGCAACAAACTTGCCAAACTGCTTTATCACTGCGCTTTTTTCGCTTACTGTGTCGCGGAATACCCACCTTTTGTTGGTAAAGTAGGCAAATATCACGCCCGCGACCCAGCCTGCGCTTATTGCGACGGTTCTGAGCACCGTTACCCTGTAATCACCGTTTTCCTCAAGATTCAGGGACAGCGCCGCGGCAATGGGATAAAGCACCGCAAAGCGCACCCCGTATGCCACGACCGTAGTCAGCAGACCGACGAAAACGTAAACGATTATCTCACGGTATTTATTCCAGAGTTTTTTGATCATCTTACTTTTTTAATTATTTTCTGTGCCATGTCGGACCGTTCGGCGTGTCAACGATGACAACCCCGCGCTCCGTAAGCAGGTCACGGATGCGGTCCGCCTCGGCAAAATTCTTTGCTTTTTTCGCCGCGGTTCTTGCACCCACGAGTGCTTCTATCTCCTGTGCCTCGGGGTCTCCGGCATGTGCCGCGGCTGCTGCCGCTGCGGCGGCGTCGGCGCGCTTTGCTTCCTCGTCAAGCTGACGCTGAGCCGCCCCGATCAAATCAAGAGACAGCACGCGGTCAAAATCGTCAAGCGCGGCAAGGCGGGTAGCGGCATTTGTCTTCGCCTTGAGCGCATCGTAAACCGCCGTAACTGCAAGCGATGTATTGAGGTCGTTGTCAAGCGCGTCAGTAAAGCGGCGTTTAAGCTCCGCAAGCGCCGCAGGGTCAACCTCCTGAGGGTCCTTTTTATCCTCGGCAAGCAGAGCTGCGACCTTAGCCGTCAGCTTTTTATACGCTGTTGCGGCATTATCAAGGTTTTCATAAGAGAATACCAACGACTTGCGGTAATGCGACTGCAGGCAGAAGAAGCGGTATGCCAGCGGGTCGTATCCCTTTTCCTCCAGCAGTGAGACAGTAAGGAACTCGCCGGAGGATTTGCTCATCTTTCCGCTCTTGGTGTTAAGATGAAGCACATGGAACCAGTAGTTGCACCACTTGTGCCCGATGTATGCCTCGCTCTGGGCAATTTCGTTGGTGTGGTGAGGAAACGCATTGTCAATTCCGCCACAGTGAATGTCCAGCCTTTCGCCCAGATATTTCAGCGCAATGCAGGAGCACTCAATATGCCATCCGGGATATCCCACTCCCCACGGGCTTTCCCATTTAAGCTCCTGAGAATCAAATTTGGACTTTGTGAACCAAAGCACAAAATCCGCCTTGTTTCTCTTGTTTTCGTCAGCCTCGACGCCTTCACGCACGCCGACCGCCAGATCCTCTTCCTCAAAATCGTGAAAAACATAGTATTTATCGAGCTTTGAGGTGTCAAAATAAATGTTTCCGCCAGCTTCGTAGGCGTATCCCTTTTCGATCAGGCCTTCAATTACATGAATAAAATCCGCAATGCAGCCTGTGGCGGGCTGAACGATGCCCGGTTTTTTAATATTCAGCTTGCGGCAGTCCTCAAAGAAAGCGTCTGTGTAGAATTTTGCGATCTCCATCACCGTTTTGTGCTCGCGGCGCGCGCCCTTGAGCATCTTGTCGTCTCCGGTGTCGCCGTCGCTTGTCAGATGCCCGACGTCGGTGATATTCATCACTCTTTCAACATCATATCCGGAATATTGAAGATATTTTTCAAGCACATCCTCCATGATGTAGGAGCGCAGATTGCCTATGTGGGCATAATGATAAACGGTGGGTCCGCAGGTGTACATTTTCACCTTGCCCGGCTCATTGGGGACAAATTCCTCGCGTTCGTGTGTCAGTGTATTGTAAAGAATCATAGTTTTTCCTCGTGTTTATTACAATGTATGCTTGATAATGCAGGAACAAAACAGAATCCCGTATCATATATCAAGATTCTGAGCGTATTTTGCGTTCTGCTCGATAAATTCGCGGCGCGGCTCGACCTTATCTCCCATAAGCAGAGTGAACAGCTCGTCGCACATAACGGCGTCCTCGACCGTGACCTTGAGCAACGTGCGTGTCTCGGGGTTCATTGTGGTATCCCAAAGCTGGGTATAATCCATTTCACCAAGACCTTTGTAACGGTCAGCCTCAACGCCCGTCGTGCCAAGCTCGGCTATATACTTATCTCTTTCAGCGTCTGAAAACGCGTATTTTTCGCCGCCCTGCTTGCTGCGCTTATAGACCTTGTAAAGCGGAGGCTGTGCTAAAAAAACATGACCGTCGTCTATCAGCCGGCGCATATGGCGGAAGAAGAAGGTAAGCAGAAGTATCTGAATGTGCGCGCCATCAACGTCAGCATCGCTCATTATGATTATTTTGCCGTAGCGGAGCTTTTCAATATCAAAATCCTCGCCGATACCGCAGCCGAGCGCCTGAATTATCGGTATGAGCGACTGATTTGAATACACCTTGTCAAGCCGGCTCTTTTCAACATTCAACACTTTACCGCGCAGAGGAAGGATGGCCTGGAACTTTGAATCACGTCCCATTTTTGCCGAGCCTCCTGCGGAGTCTCCCTCGACCAGATACAGCTCGGTAAGAGAGGCGTCCCTCTCCTGACAGTCCGCCAGCTTTCCGGGAAGCGTCGAGCCTTCAAGCAGGCTCTTGCGACGGGTAAGCTCACGCGCGCGTCGGGCAGCTTCTCTCGCGGCGGAGGCTGCTATGGTCTTTTCGACTATTGCCTTGGCGGTCGCGGGATTTTCCTCGAAATATTCGGAAAGGCGGGCTGATACCGTGTTGTCGACCAGAGTTCTTATCTCTGAGTTGCCGAGCTTTGCTTTGGTCTGGCTTTCAAACTGCGCATTTTCAAGCTTTACACTGACGATAGCGCAGATACCCTCGCGCACGTCGTCGCCGGTAAGCTGCTTATCGGCGCTCTTGAGCATTCCGTTTTTACGGGCGTAATCGTTTATGACGCGGGTAAGAGCGGTGCGGAAGCCGGTCTCGTGCGTTCCGCCCTCGACGGTGTTCATGTTGTTGGCAAAGGTCAGCACCGTCTCCTGATATGAATCGTTGTACTGAAGCGCCACCTCGGCAAGGGAGGTTCCGCGCTCTCCGCGCATATATATGACCTCCGGATGGATGAGCTGATTGTGACGCTGCGCGTTGAGATAGCTGACAAAGTTGCGTATACCGCCGTCAAATTTCAGGTCAGACTCAACAGGCTCGCCGCCGTCCGGACATCGCGCGTCAATGAGCTTTATCCTTACTCCGGCATTGAGAAACGCCTGCTCGCGCATACGGTTGAGCAGAATATCATATTCAAAAACGGTGGTTTCAAAAATTTCGGGGTCCGGCTTGAAGGTCACCTTAAGCCCGTGGGGCTTGTCTTTGGATTCCCCCTCGCACTTGAAGGCACGCGCAACGTGCCCGCGTTCGAATCTTTCGGTATATCTTATGCCCTCGTATACGTTGTCCATTTCCAGCCACTCGGACAGCGCGTTTACAACGGATGCGCCGACGCCGTGAAGACCGCCGGCGATTTTATAGCCCTCTCCGCCGAATTTGCCGCCCGCGTGAAGGATGGTATATACCACCTCCGGCGTCGGAATGCCCTGCGTCGGGTGTATACCGGCGGGGATACCGCGCCCGTTATCCTCTACCGTAATGCTGTTTCCGGGGTTTATCGTTACCTTTATCAGGTCGCAGTGACCGGCAAGTGCCTCGTCTATCGAGTTATCCACTATTTCATTGACAAGATGGTGCAGTCCGCGCACCGAAGTTGTACCGATGTACATTCCGGGGCGCTTGCGGACAGCCTCAAGTCCCTCAAGCACCTGTATCTGGCTTTCGGTGTATGCCTCGTCCGCTACAACGGTATCAAGCACCTCATCCTCCGGGTCAAGCGCCGCTTTTGCGGCTTCAACGTCGAGCTCTCCCACGTTTTCCGCAACCTCTGCGGCTTCTGTTGCCTCATCGGAGGAATTTACGTCGGGGGTGTCGATGATACCGTCCGTGTTGTTTTTGGTCTTGTCGTTCATTTTGGTTTGATCGTCCTTTCGGTTTATCTTATGCCTTTATGGCGGTTTCTGCTTTTTTGTTCCGGTCATCTGCCGGATAAAAGACCCGCTTTTGCCGCTTACACTCCGAGCTTGTCCTCGGTCCGGTTTTTCAGCGACGCGGCGGCAAGCTGTGAAAAGCATATCCGGGTGGATGCCTTGCGGCTGACGGGATCCTTGACGCGGTAAAGCACAAAGGATTTCGGGATCTCGCTTCCCGCCGCCTCCACCTCGCCGCGCTTTTCCGCCGCGGTAAGATATTTGCGCGTAAGAGCGGATACCGTGGCGCTGTCGGTGTCGAATATCCCGATTATATCCCGCGTGCGTATATTTTTATTGTTTCCTACGTGAAGATACATTTTAGTTTTCTTTCCCCGTGTGAATAAATTCTCCGCTTCTGACCGTTATCACGTTCGCTCCTCCGAAATCCGTGATCTCGGAGCCGTCCTCATGCTCGGTGCAGGTAGTGAGAATTATCTGACGGTCTTTCATTTTACCGGTGAGATACGCCCGCCGTCCCGCGTCAAGCTCGGAAAACACATCGTCAAGCAGAAATACCGGCTCCTCGCCGCTGTCCCTGCGGGATATTGCCCCCTCAGCCAGCTTAAGCGAGAGCGCGAGCGAGCGCTGCTGCCCCTGTGAGGCAAACTGACGCGCCGGGCGGCTGTTTATCCTTATTTCCACATCATCCTTGTGTACGCCCCACAGCGTCGCGCCCACGGCTATCTCACGGTCGTGATTTGAATCAAACTGAGCCGCGTATATCTCCTCACAGCGCCGCTCGTCCCTCATATCCTCCTCCTTCATACGCACGGAAGGGGAATATTCAAGCTCCGGCTTTTCTTTTCCGCCCGTCATTTCCGCAAAGCAGGCTTCGACCTCGCGCGCGGCAAGCTCAAGGTACTTTACCCTTGAAACGGTGATGAACGCCGCCTCGTGAGCCAGCTGACGCGACCAGAACTCTGCCGTCTCCTCAAAATCCCGCCTGCCCGAAGGGTCTGCCGCCGCCTTTATCAGGCGGTTGCGCTGTGCCAGAATATGATTGTACTTTTGCAGCGAGCGCATATACAGCGGACGCAGCTGAGAGATGGCGACGTCAAGATACTGCCGCCGCATTGACGGACCTTCTTTTATTATATTGAGGTGCTCCGGGCAGAAAAGCACGGCGCGGAACTGCCCGACTATCTCGGACATACGGGTTATCTTTACACCGTTCTGCGTTACGCGGCGCAGCTTGTCACGGAAAAACTCCATACCGATGCACTGCCCGCGCAGTGAGTCGGCAAAGGACACCTCAACACGCGCGCTTTTCTGCTCAAAGCGGATAAAATCCGACTCGTGAGCACCGCGGAAGGACTTGCCGATGGCGGCAAAGTAGATAGCCTCGATAAGATTGGTCTTTCCCTGCGCATTGTTGCCGTGCAGGATATTCACACCGGGAGAAAATTCAACGCGGCTTTCTTCAATGTTTCTGAAGTTTTCCGCAAGTACCGAGGTGCATATCATGTGTCTTTCCTTCAGCTTTTCATTCTGACCGGAAGAAGGAAGAAGATATCGTTTTCGTCGGCTGTGCCGTCCTCGTTTACGGGAAGGATATTGACGCTTGTAAGAGGAGTGGACATCTGAAGCTCCACCGTTTCGGTGTCGCAGGAGCGCACCGAGTCGATAAGATAACGGTTGTTGAAGGCTATGACTATATCGTCTCCCTCATGCACAACGGGAATTTCGTCATAGCTGCTGCCGAGCGAGGAATCCGCCGTGATCTTGAGCAGCTCTCCCTCAAGCGTGAGCTTGACGTGTGTGCGCCCCGCACCGACTATCTTTTCCTCGGTCACGATAGCTGCCTTTTCAAGCGCCGAAAGCAGTACATCCCTCGGGCAGGTGACCTTTATACGGTGATTTTTGATTATTATCCGGTCGTAGTCGATATATTCGCCCTCAATAAGACGGGTAAAGAAGGTAAGCCCTTCAATGACATATACCATGTGCTTTCTTCCCATATATACCGCGGCGGAGATATCGTCGTCGTCGGGAAGCATACGGCAAAGCTCGTTTACGGTCTTTCCGGGAACGACATAGGCAAAATGCAGAGATGATTCATCATCGTTTATCCTGCCGAAATCAACATTTCGAACACTTTTGGCAAGCCTGAAGCCGTCGCAGGCGACGGCAAGCAGCTCGTCGTCCGAGACCTTGAAATATGTTCCGTTGAGAATTACCCTTTGGTCGTTGACTCCCATGGCGTACATGACCTTTCCTATCATGCTGCGGAGGGTCTTTGATGACACTGTAAAGCCAAGCTCGGTCCTGAGCGCCGGGAGAGAAGGAAATTCAGAGGCGGCGAGCGCCGTCATGCGGTAGGTGGACTTGCCGCTCGTTATGGTAACACCGAGACGGTCGTTGACGGAAAGCGTTATTTCCTCACCGCTCATTACCTTTACCGACTGCAAAAATTTCTGTGCGTTTATGACACAGCTTCCTCCCTCAAGGACATTTGCCTCGACGGTGGTGCGCACGCCTTTTTCAAGGTCGTATGTAGTCATTGTTACGGTTGAAGGTGCTTCCGCTTCAAAGAGTATACCCTCTACTGCGGCAATAGAGGAGCGCGCGGACGACGCGGCGCACATAAGGGGAGTTACGTCGTTTATTATTTCCTGACGGTTGAAGATTATTTTCATGTTTCGGTTCCTTTCCCCGGAAGTAAGATCGTTTTTTTCGGCGGCTTCGTTTTTTCTTCGCCGCTTTCGTTTTTCAAGAAAACAAAATAATTAATAACATAAAAACAGTAGTAATAGCAGTAGAGGCTGTTGAAACTGTGGAAAAGTCTGTTGAGTATCCGGAATTATTTTTGGCTGTGACCTGAATACTCCTGGAAAACGCGTTTTTTTGCCACTGAGAACGTAAAAAACGGATATTTGTGATGCGAACACTTTTTTGCACCGGGACACACAAAAGCCGGAAAAAAGCCGCAGGTCGCTGTTGAAAAGGTGTGGAAAGACAAGAATGTTTTACACAGGGGAAAAATTCAGTTAAAGCGGATCACTTTAGCTTTTCATCCCCCGTGACCTCTTTTATCATGGTGTTGATGTCCATTGCAAGCACGGCGTCGCTGTGCAGCTTTTTCTCCACCGTTTCGCAGGAGGAAAGTATTGTGGTGTGGTCGCGACCGAATATCTTGCCGATATTGGGAAGAGACATTTCCGTTATCTTTCTGATAAGATAAATTGCAATATGCCGAGCCTGTGCGATCTCGCGCGTGCGCCGGTTGCCGGTAAGCTCCTCTTTGGGTATTCCGTATTTGCGGTAAACGGCGGCAAATATCTTATCTACCGTTACGCTGACCGGCTCCTCTCCGCCCAGCAGCTCGGAAATACAGCTGCGCGCAAGCTCCATTGATATCTCACGCCCCGAAAGGAAGGCAAGCGCGCCAAGCTTTTTTATCGCTCCCTCGATCTGGCGGATATTTGAGCGGAGATTCTCGGCAAGAAAATTCAGCACCTCGTCGGGAATTATCACATTGACCTGCTCCGCCTTCTTTTTGATTATCGCAATGCGAAGCTCAAGATCCGGCGGCTGAATGTCGGCAAGCAGACCCCACTCAAAGCGGGTCTTGAGTCTGTCCTCAAGCGTTTTTATCTCGCGCGGCGGACGGTCGGAGGTCAGGATTATCTGCTTATGCTCCTCATAAAGGGCGTTGAAGGTGTGAAAGAATTCCTCCTGAGTCGATACCTTTCCGGCTATGAACTGAATATCGTCAATGAGCAGCATGTCGCAGGAGCGGTAGGTGTTGCGGAACTCGGAGGTCTTTTGGCTTGCAAGCGCCTCGATAAGCTGATTTGTAAAGTCCTCACCCTTTATGTATATGATCTGTGCGTTCGGCTTTTTCTTTTTTACTTCATTTGTTATGGCGTAAAGCAGGTGGGTCTTGCCGAGTCCAGATGGACCGTAAATAAAAAGGGGATTGTAATTCATTGCCGGAGCCGCCGCCACCGCAGTTGCCGCGGCGTGTGCAAACTTATTTGAGTTTCCGACTATGAAATTGTCAAAGGTATATTCGAAATTGAAGGGCGGCATGGTCGAGCCCATCTGCCCGGGCAAGCGCTCCTCGTTTACCTTTAGCTCCTCGTCGCGGTTTTCAAGCAAAAGAATTACGTCGATCTCAAAGCCCAGTATATTTGAAAACCTTTTTTTGATCTCATCGAGATATTTGGCGCGGATGATATCATATTTGAACGGAGATTCAATTGACATGGTAAGCTCCCGCCCCGAAAAGGAAACAATTTTGAGCTTACCGAACCACAGATTTATAGTTTCGCTTGACAGCTTATCGTGAAAAGACTCGCGGACAAGCTCCCAGACCTCGCACATATCGTCGTAGTATGCCATTGAAGACCTCTGAACAATTATTATTTATTATATTATATCATATAAATAAAAAATATGCAAGAAAAAAAGCCGATTTCCTTTGACATTAAGGTATAAATTTGATATAATATAAGGGTAGTGCCGCTGTGCAGTGGATGACCTGCGTCCGGCGGCGAAAATTAGCGTCGGAGGATGTATTTTTGCCTGATAAATATAAAACTGAGGTAAGAAACAGCTTTGCCGTGCTCTCTCTAAATCCCGGAGTTGACAGGATAATCGAGCTTCACTCCGCGCTTGAGCCGGGAAAGCTCAACCGCGCGTCGGCGACATACCTTCATCCCGGTTCAAAGGGAGCAAATACAGCCACACTGCTTTCTCGTCTCGGAAACGAGGTTGAATATTACTCCTTTTCCGGCGGCGTTTACGGCGATTTCTGCGAAAAGCTGATCGCCGCTGAGGGTATAAGATCTTACTATACCGAAGCCGAGTGCGGACTGCGCGAAAACGTTAAGGTAATAGACGGCGGCGGGGTGTGTACCGAGCTGAACTCACGCGGCGGTCCCGTGTCGCAAAGCGAGCGCGACGCACTTGTCTCCGCACTGCTTGAGACCCGCGCCGGGGTTGTTTGTTTGTGCGGAAGTATTCCACAGGGTGTGGAAAAAGGTGTGTATAACTTTCTGATAAAAAAATTGCACGAAAAAGGCAAAAAATGCGTGCTTGATTGCGACGGAGAAGCAATGCAGCGCGGAATTGAAGCATTTCCTGACATAATCAAGCCAAATCTGCGCGAAGCGGAGGAGCTTTTTATAGCCTCCGGGCTTAAGATAGGGTCAAAAAGGCAGATAATACCTGTGGAAAACCCTTGGGAAGAAGCGGAAAAACCCTTGTGGAAAATCCCGGACGTGGTCAGGAGATCGGCGGATATATGTGGAGAGATCAGTGACTTCTTTTCCGTCCGCGTGCTGTGTACGCTCGGAGAGAGCGGGGCGCTGAGCGCTGTTCCCAATCAAAAAGAGGTGCTTTTCTGCCCGGCGCCGCGTGTGAATCTGCGAGGTTTTTCGGGCGCGGGAGACAGCTTTTTAGCGGCGTATGTTTCCGGATTTTTTTCAGAATCTTACGAAGCGGACGAAAAATCAGCCCTGCGCTTCGCCGTAGCCGCCGGCAGCGCAAAGGTAATGCTTGAGGGCAGCAGACTGCCGGACAGAAATGATATTGAAAAAGTGCTTGGAAACCTTAAATGATATACAGTTACAATAAAAAACTTGTTTCCAATGCAAGAGCATTAAGAAATAATATGACTGATGAAGAAAATCATCTTTGGTACGATTTTCTGAAAAAGTTACCGCTGACAGTCAACAGGCAGAAAAATATCGGTAATTATATAGTTGATTTTTTCATTGCTTCAAAAAGAATAGTAATTGAGATTGACGGTATACAGCATAAAATGCCGGAAAATAAAAAAGAAGATGAAAAAAGAGACGATGATCTATACAATCTTGGAATTACAGTGTTGAGATACAGTAATCACGATATAAATTGTAACTTCAATAATGTTTGCGAAGATATTCTGAAGCACCTTGAATTAAAATCAAGTGATCTGACGGCTAATAACTTATAACATCATGAAATTTTTCTTTTGATCCTGTTGTAAGATAGCACTGTATTTATAAGTATGTTGCAGATTTTGCTGAATCTCCACATGATAAAGTTTATACGAACTGAATGATGTGCTGTATTAATCTGATCTCCTCATCCGTCAGCCTACGGCTGCCACCTTCCCCGCTGGGGAAGGCTGATAAACTCCATTCTTCACCCTATACAACTGAAAATATCATTAAACCTCAGTTCAGAAAATTGCACTTAACATTTTGCAGTCACAAAAAGCCTTCCCCAGCGTGGGAAGATGATGAGGAGGATAAAACAATGTCGCACAATAGTATGTGTGAACAAATATCAGTATCCATTTTTCATACCGGGTAATGTTGTTTGAGTCTGTTTTTCATCCGACATAACTGAAAATATCATTAAACCTCAGTTCAGAAAATTGCACTTAACAATTTGCAGTCACAAAAAGCCTTCCCCAGCGGGGAAGGTGGCAGCCGTAGGCTGACGGATGAGGAGGATAAAACAATGACGCACAATAGTATGTGTGAACAAATATCAGTATCCATTTTTCACACCGGGTAATGTTGTTTGAGTCTGTTTTTCATCCGACATAACTGAAAATATCATTAAACCTCAGTTCAGAAAATTGCACTTAACATTTTGCAGTCACAAAAAGCCTTCCCCAGCGGGGAAAGAGGATGAGTAGGACAAAATCTTAATTTCTTACCCTATGCTGTTTTTTAGAATCAGTATCACATAACGTATATTCGGTTTTGCCAAAAATCAATTACAAAACTGAAAAACAGGAGTCGTTTTCAATGTATTTATACGTATACGTTTATCATTTCAGAGATCGATCACTGCAATATGACAGGTAGAGAGATCAGCCATGTACTAAACTGTTGTAAATTTTAAAACTGTTAGAAAATCAAATTTTCTTTTCAATTTCATTGAGCCGGAAAACCGGAAAAAACAATTACATTTACGAAAGGTAGACTTATCGTGGAAAATCATCAGGATCTGACGTTCAAGGATCAGAAAATTGTTGATATAGATATGGAGCATGAGCTGAAGCAATCCTTCATTGAATACTCCATGTCGGTAATAACATCGCGGGCGCTGCCCGATGTAAGGGACGGCATGAAGCCGGGTCAGCGTCGCATTCTCTGGGCAATGTATGAGGACCATCTGACGCACGACAAGCCCTTCCGCAAGTCGGCGACCACAGTCGGTAATGTGCTTGGTCGGTATCATCCGCACGGCGACGCCGCCGTTTACGGCACAATGGTACGTATGGCGCAGGATTTTTCTCTCCGCTGTCCGCTTATAGAGGGTCACGGCAACTTTGGCTCTGTTGACGGCGACGGCGCTGCCGCATACCGTTATACCGAGGCAAGGCTTGCAAAGATATCGGACGAAATGCTGAGGGATATCGACAAAAACGTCGTGCCCATGACCCGCAACTTTGATAACAGACTTGAAGAACCGACAGTTCTGCCCGCAAGATTTCCAAATCTTCTGGTCAACGGCTCGGTCGGTATTGCCGTCGGTATGGCTACCAACATCCCACCGCACAATCTGGGCGAGGTGATAGACGCGACGCTTTACCGTATGGATAACCCCGAATGCACTGTAACGGAGCTGATGCAGTATGTAAAGGGTCCGGATTTTCCAACCTCCGCCATAATATACGGCATAAACGGGATAAAGGAAGCGTACACCACCGGAAAAGGTCGGATAATGGTTCGCGCCCGGGCAAACGTGGACGAGGACAAGCACCGCATTATCGTTACCGAAATACCCTACGGCGTAAACAAGAGCCTGCTTTGCGAGTCGATAGCCAATCTTGTAAAGGAAAAGAGGATCGAGGGTATCACAGAGCTGCGCGACGAGTCGGGTCGTAACGGAATGCGCATTATCATCGGCTTCCGCCGCGACGCAAACGGTCAGGTCATACTCAATCAGCTTTATAAATACACCCAGCTTCAGGATACCTGCGCCGTCAATATGCTTGCGCTGCTTGACGGCGAGCCGAAGATCCTCCCGCTGCCGAAGATACTTGACGCCTATATTGCGCATCAGGAATCTGTCATCATCAACCGCACCCGCTTTGACCTTGAAAAGGCACGCCAGCGCGCCCACATTTTTGAGGGCTATCAGATCGCCATAAACAACATCGACGAGATAGTAGCTCTTATGAAATCCTCTCCCTCTATTCCGGAATCAAAGGCAAGGCTGATGGAGAGATATTCTCTTTCCGATGTTCAGGCTCAGGCGATAGTCGACAT
>DPGK01000039.1:11633-11926 GCA_003523225.1 Clostridiales bacterium | reverse complement strand
CAGGCTCAGGCGATAGTCGACATGACGCTTGGCAGACTGACCGGCATGGAGCGCGAAAAGATAGAGGCGGAGCTTGAAAGACTGTACGCGCTGATAGCCGAGCTTGAGGGGATCCTCGGAGATATGGGAAAGATAAAGCAGATAATCCGCGACGAGATGACGGAAATACGCAACCGCTACTCGGACGAGCGCCGTACAGAGATAGTTGAGGCGGCGGACGACATCGTGCTTGAGGATCTTATTGAAAAGCACGACTGCGTTATCACCATTACACATTCGGGATATATCAAGCG
>DPGK01000039.1:455-11431 GCA_003523225.1 Clostridiales bacterium | reverse complement strand
CGTCAGCCCGCCGATACCTACACCGCGCAGCGCCGCGGCGGCAAGGGTATTATCGGTATGTCGACCAAGGAGGAGGACTTTATCGAGCGTGTGCTGGTCATGAACAGCCACTCAAATCTTATGATGTTCACCAACACCGGCAAGGTGCACACCCGCAAGGCTTATATGATACCCGAGGCGGGACGCACAGCAAAAGGCTCAAATATAGTAAATATCCTTGAGCTTGCGCCGGGCGAGAAGATAACGGCTGTTATCGGCATTGACGGCTTTGAGGGCGGAAACGAAAAATACCTGACAATGGTGACACGTCAGGGCATTATAAAGCGCACGCTGCTTTCCGAATATGAATATCAGCGCCGCGGCGGAAAGATTGCCATCGGACTCAACGAGGGCGACGAGCTGGTCTCGGTAATGCTGACTCACGGCGTGAGCGATATAATCATTGCCACCGCAGACGGCTCTGCCGTCCGCTTTACCGAACGCGGAGCGCGTACTATGGGACGCACCGCGCGCGGAGTTATCGGCATAAGACTGCGCGAGGGCGACTATGTTGCCGGAGTTGTTGCCGCCGACGACAGCAAAAAGCTCGTTACCGTCACCGAAAAGGGCTACGGCAAGCGCACCGATTTTGAAGATTTCAGGCTTATGAAGAGCCGCGGCGCATACGGCGTGGTATGTCACAACGTATCCGAGCGCACCGGCAGGATCGCGGGTATCGCCGCGGCGTCTGACGACGACGACCTGATGATGATAACAGACTCCGGCACGATAATCCGCACGCCGGTAAAGGATATTCCGGTATATTCGCGCAGCGCGGCGGGAGTAATCGTTATGCGTATGTCCGAAGGGCAGAGCATTGTCAGCTGCACCACTCTCCAGACAGAGCCTGAGGAGAGCGAGCCTACACCGTCCGGTGAGATCGAGGGTGCTCCAGCTGCCGAGGTGATCGAGGTTGCAGACGCGCATCTGGTAAGCCCCGAGGATATGGATGAACAGTCCGAAAGTGAAGAATAATGAAAAAACAGACTTCATTCACAAAGTATAATATTTTCTCCGCTGTGAGGGCGGCAGCTCTGATCGCGGCTTTGCTCCTCTCCCTTTGCGGCTGCGGGAGCAAGGCGCCCGCTCTTGACGAGGTAAAGGAGACTTTCTGCGCCCTTATCGACGCGTCGCGCGAGGTAAACGATATCTTTTTCGGCGCGGGGCTTCCCACCTATCCGCGCGTGGAGGGCAACAATATTATGTCTTACGACGAGGCAAGCGGAACATATTATATCTATTATGAAGATTCCGACTCAGGCAGGGTGCTTAAATATTATGACAGCACCTTGCGGGAAAACAAATATCTTGCCGTAAAGACCTTTGAGGGGGGAGCTGTTCCCGACGAGGGATATGTTTATCAGAAAGAAAACGACTATTATTATACCCTTGAGGATTACAGCGAGCCGGAATGGATAGGAATGTACGATTCCTCATCCCCCGTGTACTATGACTATGTGCGCGACGACTGCGAGTATCAGAGCGTTGACGATATCAAGACGCTGGCGGAAAAGGTGTATTCAAAGGCGTACCTTAACTCGGTGTACACCACGATTTTTGACGGCTTTGCCGAGGACGGCATCGGTCTTGTCCGTGCGCGATACATGGTGGACGAGAGCGGCAACAGCGGATTTTTCCTGAAATCCAACGAATTTGAGCCGTATTTTGAAAAGCAGACCGAGTATGATTACTCAACGATGCGGGTGCTTTCCTCAAGCAGCGCCACGCGCGTGACCGTTGAAATGGATGCGGACGGAAAATATCTAGATTACGACACCCTTGAGGTAAAGGACGGCAGGATGAAAAAACAGCTTACCTTCGTGTTTGAGGGCGGCGAGTGGAGACTTGATACTCCGACATATTGATAATAAATAAGGAATCGGATGCCGCGGCTTTTGGGCTTGCGGCATCCGCTTTTGCACGCTGAAAAGGAAGATAAAAACATATGAATACCGCACGGATACGGGTGAGCTTTGGGGCTTCCCCAGTCCGTGCGGATATTTTATTGATTTTTATATTTTATATATTATTTTATCTACTCACCCCGGCTGAGACGGTGTTTTTGTATCGCTTTCGGTGAACTGCTTCGGCGTTTTGCCCGTGTATTTGCGGAACGCCTGAATAAAATAGCTCTCGCTTGAAAATCCGCAGGCGTAGGAGACCTCGGAGATGGTGGCGTTGCGGTTCATAAGCATATCGGCGGCGTGGCTTATGCGCAGGCGTATGCTGAACTCCTTTATTGTAAGATCGGTGACGCGGCGGAAATCCGAATTGAGCTTTGACACGCTGACCTGATATTTCTGCGCGATCTCACTTGTGAGAAGCTTTTTATCATAGTTATCCACAAGGTATTTCAGCACCTCGCTGATATACCCGTTATGCGCGTTAAGCCGCACCGACTCCTTTTTTGCGTCCTCTGCCGCTATATCAAGCACCAAAAGGAGCAGAAAAAGCATACGGTCGGTATGATCCGCCTCCGACTTCATCAGCTCAAAATACGGCAGGTATTTTGCAAGTCTTTCTAAGGTAAGGGGAATTATCACGCAGTCGTCGGAGAGCAGGGTCTTGTAATGCGCAAAGCGCTCCGGCAGCTCGCGCAGCAGCTTTTTCTTGAAGAAGATCACAAAGGAGGCGTAGCCGTCCGGTCCCGTGCAGAGAGTATCGGTGCCGTGATACGTTCCGGAGCGGTGAATTACCAGCACGGGCCCCCTTACGCGGCGTGTTTCGCCGTTGCTTATCACCTCGCACTCGGCGTCGGTGGTGATGAACAGCATTTCAACATGGTCGTGCATATGTATATGACGCGGGTGATAGAGCGTCCGCTTAAGCTCTTTGGTCTGTATTGCCCCTGTTTTCGGAAGGTAAAGGAACTGCGAATCGTATTTTTTCATTTTTCTGACACTTGATCCTCTGCACTGAATTAGCGTTGGAGTCAGCCGCGCTATTGCTGACGAAGGTTTTGCGTCCGGTTTTCCGGATATGAGCTTACGGTCTGCCACGGTGTCTTACTTTATACCGATTTTATCATAAAACGAGGCTGATGTCAATATTTAAGCTCCGACAAGGCAAAATACATCAGAAATCTATACGAAAATCACAAAATTATATTGATTTTTTATATTCCCGGACGGGTAGGCGTGATATAATTGAATCAAATATTATAAACAGGAGGCAAATATGAAAAAATTCATTGCACTTTTTTTGTCACTGCTTATGCTGATACCGGTACTCGCAGCCTGTTCCGACAAAGATCCGTCAGATACCAGTGACACAGATCCCCCTGCCGAAAGCTCCGCTGACACCGTTGCCGAAACCCAGCGGGTAGACGAGAACGGTTATCTGCTTGACGACCTTCCCGAGACCCTGAACTTCGGAAACGAGAAATTTCTCATCGTCTGCTGGGATGAGCAGATGAAGACGGAATTCGACACAGAGGACAATTCCGTCGAGCTTATTCCCAACGCCATCAACCGCAGAAATCAGGTGACCGAGCAAAGACTCGGAGTTGACCTTGAATTTTACGGCATCAAGGGAAACAACTCAAACCGCAACAGCTTTATCGAGGCGGTTTCAAACTCTATCACCACAAATGTCCATGAATATGACATGGTCGCGGCGTACAGTATGTGCTCGGCGTCCCTTTCGATCAAGGGCTGCAACCTCGACCTGCGCTCGCTTGACTACCTTGACTTTGATAAGCCCTGGTGGCCCCAGCGTCTGACCGATGAGGCGACAGTAAACGACAAGCTGTACTTTGCCTCGGGCGACATCTCCACCAACCTGCTCTGGAGTATGCTTCTGATGATATACAGCAAGGATATGCTTGCACAGTATAACATCCCCGACGACCTTGCCAAAAAGGTAAACAACGGCGAATGGACGCTTGACGTGCTGTTTGACCTTGCATCCAATGTCAGCGGCGATATTGACGGCGTTGAGGGCAAGAGCGACGGCGACCGCTTCGGCTTTACCACCTCCAATGTTTACAGCGACGCATTTTTCTTTGCGTCCGGACTCAGGACCGTGGAACGCACCGAGACCGGAGTCACCCAGATAGCCGAGTCCTTCGGCAGCGAAAAGACCCACACCCTTATATCCCGTCTCAACACCTTCTTTGACAGCGAAAACGCGAATTTCTACACCTCAAACTACAGCAACGCCACATATTTTTCCGAGGGTAAGTCGCTATTTGAGCTTCGTCCCACCTATTACATCCGCGACTACCTTGCCGGTTCTTCGGTAAAGTACGGCGTGCTTCCCGCCCCGAAATATGACACGGATCAGGAATCCTATGTGACCACGGTCGGATTTACCTACACTCTCTACTCTGTACCTGCCGATGCTACCGACGCGGATATGTCGGCGGCGGTGCTGGAATGCATGGCTTCCGAGGCTTACCGCAAGACCACTCCCGCGCTGTTTGAGATAGCGCTTAAGGTGAGATATTCCTCAGACCCCGAATCCGCGCTGATGTTTGACACCATAAGAAACGGCATTTCCTTTGACCTTGGCAGAATATTCTGCCTCGAGTTTACCGGAAAGACCAAATACGCTACCTACAATATGTTCCGTTACGCACTTGTGGATCGCTCGAACTCCTGGATGTCCACATACGCCGAGGAAAAGAGCATTCTTGAAAACACCCTTAATAGCATAGTATCGGCTCTTGAATAAGACAGGAATGAAAATGATCAATTACGCACACCGCGGCGCAAGCGAATACGCCGCACAGAACACCTTTGCCGCCTTCTACCTCGGGCTTGCCTGCGGAGCTGACGGTATTGAGACAGACATACGCCGCACCTCTGACGGCAGACTTGTGCTTTTTCACGACAAGCTGCTTGAGGGCACTACCGACGGAGTGGGAACTGTTTCGGAACACACCTGGGAGGAGCTTTCGCGGCTTACCGTGCGCGGAAAGCTGGCGGATGACAAGATAGTCCTGCTTGAGGATTTTCTTGAACGCTTTGCCTGGCGCGGGCTTGAGCTTGCGCTTGAGCTGAAGCAGGGCGGCACTGCCGCCGAGGTCGCCGCGCTGGTTCACAGGTACGGCATTGAGGCTACTACGGTAATAACCTCCTTCAGCTTTGAGAGGCTTGAGGAAATGAAAAAGGCAAGCCCGGAGCTGAGGCTTGGCTGGCTTGTAAAGGACATGGAGCCGGAGACCGTAAAGGCTGCCGTGGATGCCGGGCTGTATCAGATCTGTCCGCCCGCCGCACTTTTGACCCCCGAAGCGGTAAGCGAGCTTAAGGCTATGGGTCTTTCGGTCCGCGCATGGGGAGTTAGCGATGTTTCGCTTATGAAGAGCTGCGCCGACGCGGGAGTGGACGGCATGACGGTGAATTTTCCTGATAAACTGACGGAGTATCTTAAAAGCAGATGAGCAAGGACACGACAGAACTGAAATTTGACGCCCGCGGACGTGCGCGGGAGGAAAGTATCGTTATTTGCGACCATGTCCGCTTTACGGTTCTGACCGAAAGGCTATTGCGCATTGAATACGACCCCGCGGGAAAATTTGAGGACAGACCGACGCAGACAGTCCTTTGCCGCGATTTTCCGACCCCGGAATTCCACGTTGTGCGCCGTGGGGAGGGAGTGGAGATATCCACCCCGTCCTTCCATTTAGTGTATGACGGCGGCGGGTTGGCTGCGGAGCATCTTTACATCGACGCAAAGAACAATTACACTAACTACGGTGCGCGCTGGCGCTTTGGCGAGAGAACTTACGGCGACCCGCCGAGGCATAACAACCTTCTCGGCACTGCGCGCACGCTTGATAAGCTGGACGGCGGCTGCGAGCTGGGCTTCGGGCTTATCGGCAGGAGCGGTCACAGCTTTTTCGACGACACCGCCTCACTTGCGCTTGACGGGCGCGGCAGACCGGCGGAGCGTGCTCCGGGGACGCTTGACTATTACTATCTGTGCTGTCAGCACGATTATTTCGGCACGCTGCGCGACTTTTACCGTCTTAGCGGCGCGCCGCCGATGATCCCCCGCTACACCCTCGGAAACTGGTGGAGCCGCTATCACAGGTACAGCGACGAGGGATATTCGGCGCTTATGGACAAATTTGAGCGGCAGGACATTCCGTTTTCGGTGGCGGTGCTTGACATGGACTGGCACCTGACGAAGATCCCCGAAAAGTACGGCAGGGGCTGGACAGGCTTTACATGGAACCGTTCACTCTTTCCCGACCCGGAGGATTTTCTGCGCCGGCTGCACGACAGGGGAATGCACACGGTGCTTAATCTTCACCCCGCCGACGGCGTTCAGGGCTACGAGGACGCCTACCGCGGAATGGCGGAGGACACCGGGGTCGATCCCGACTCGGACGAACCCGTAAACTTTGATTTTACCGACGAGACCTTTATTAACGCATACTTCCGTCGGCTTATCCGACCCGAGGAGGAGAGGGGCGTTGACTTCTGGTGGATAGACTGGCAGCAGGGCAAGACATGCCGTATGCCGGGGCTTGACCCGATGTGGGCGCTCAATCACTATCACTACCTTGACAACGGTCGGGACGGCAAGAGAGGAATGATACTTTCCCGTTATACCGGGCTTGGCTCTCAGCGCTACCCCGCAGGCTTTTCGGGGGACACGATAAGCACGTGGAAGTCGCTTGAATTTCAGCCCTATTTCACCGCTACGGCGGTAAACGCGGGATATCCTTGGTGGAGTCACGATATCGGCGGCTTCAAGACCGGCGTCCGTGACAGCGAGCTTTTCCTGCGCTGGCTGCAGTTCGGAGTATTTTCGGTATTCATGCGGCTGCATTCCTCAAACAGCCCGTTTACAAGCAAGGACCCCGACAGCTTTGAGCCGTCGGTGCGACCGGTAATTGCCGACTGGCTGCGTCTGCGCTACCGGCTGATACCCTACATCTATACCGCCGTAAGCGGCGCGGCACGCGAGCTGTGCCCGCCAATTTACCCGGTATATTACCGTTATCCGGAGGCTTCGGCGGCGTACAGCGTGCCAAACGAGTATTTTCTCGGCAGCGAGCTGCTGGTGTGTCCCATCACCTCACCCGCTGACCCCGACACCGGGTACGGCAGTATATGCGCGTGGATACCGGACGGGATATGGACCGACATATTTACCGGTCACACCTACCGGGGCGGAAGAAGGCTTATCCTTAACCGACCGCGCGAGCAGATGCCGGTGCTGGCAAAGCCCGGCGGTATCGTCCCGCTGGCGGCAGGGGGGCACGGCAACAGCACCGCAAACCCCGATGAGCTTGAGATAATGGTATTTCCCGGCGCATCAAACAGCTACGAGCTTTATGAGGACGCGGGAGAGGGGGATGGCTACCGCCGCGGTGAGTATGCCGTCACACATTGCAGACTTGAATGGGGAGATACCCCGGTATTTACCGCAGAGGTCGCGGGCGACCTGTCTGTACTGCCGCCGGAGCGCGGGATCACCGTGAGCTTCCGCGGTTTTGAGAGCTTCACACCCGTTTCAGAGCTGCCCTTTACCTCATCCTTTGACCCCGCGACCCGCACGCTTACGGTCTGCTTCGGCAGACTGCCCGCAGGTACTCCGATACGCATTGAGCTTTCCGGCGCGCGCGCCGACGCTCACGCCGACATTCCCGCGCGCGTGTTTGATTTTCTGAATTACGCCCGGCTGCCCGTGGAGCTTAAAACTCAGCTTTACGGTCTTTACCGTCATGATTATTCAGACGGTGAGCTTGCCGCTTCAATTGCAGCCGCAGACCCTCCAAAAGCGGTAAGAGACATTCTTTTTGAGCTTTCATTTTAATAAAAATTTTTTTGAAAGGTTGGTACAACACAATGAAAAAACTCATTTCCGTTTTCGCGGCAGTCATTCTCGTGCTTTCTGCATTTGCGGCGATCCCCGCATCCGCAGCCGAGGTCGTTCTGTACTCGCAGAACTTTGACGGAGTCGCCACCCCCGCAGACGCAGGATTTCCCGACGTCGATTCTCGCTCAAGCGGTGCTACTCCGTTTGCAGGAACGCTGTCGATCGTTGACGGCAAGCTGAAGGCAACGACCGAAGCCGCCAACTCAAAGCTTTACTGGTTCGCCTTTCTTGACGGCGGCGCGCTGAGCGACTGTGAAAGCTACACCGTAGCCTTCGATGTATATTCAATGCACGGCGGCAAAAACACCGCCGGAACCGACTGGGCGGTCGGTCTGTCCTTTGAGTGGAATCCCGAAACCACCGATACATACAGCACGGTGCAGTTTGCCGGTACCGCCTTCAACCTTGCGTATGCAAGCTCTCAGGTCGCGGGCAAATGGGTACGCGCCAAGGCGGATTACCGCTATGACATGGAGACCAAGGGCATCAAGACCGGTCTTTCCACCGCTGACGCTATTATTTCACATCACATAACCTGCACCGTTGACCGTGTTGCCAAGACGATATCCTATACCGTTGACGGCGTACTGATGGAGGAAAATGTTCCGCTTGAAGCCACATACGGCGGCGCGCTGAGCCTGCTTATCTACGGCAAGAACGTTGAAGCGTACTTTGACAACATCGTCGTGACCGGATACAACAGCAAGCCCGAAACCACAGCCCCCGCGCCTGTAACCACTGAGGCTCCTGTTGAGACGTCAGCTCCCGCTGCCGATACCACCGCTCCCGCCGGTGAGACCACCGAGGCTCCCGTAAGCCCCGATACCGGAGACGCCGGAGTGCTTGTGGCAGCCGCAGTCTGCATCATCATGCTTACAGGCTCCGCTTTGCTGATCGTAAAACGCAGAAAAGAAAACTGATATGAAAAAAACGAAGCTGCACCGCGCCGCGCTTGCCGCCGCGCTGGCGTTGCTTCTGCTTGCCGTGCTTGCTGCCTGCGGTCCGGATAAAGGTCCGGACGCGGGCAGCGACCGCAGCGTTACGGATACTGTTTCAGCGCCGACGGCGGAAGATACCGCCTCACCGGCGCTGATACTTTCCGAAGGCGGCAGAGTGAGCGTGCGGATAATAATGCCCGACCTGCCTACCGACGCTGAAAAGGAAGCGACGCTTGAAATATCCGAATACATACGTAAGGTCTGCGGGAGCATTCCCGAGGTCACGACCGACCTGCTTATAAAGAAGGTGCCGGAAGGCTCGCCAGTGATACTTGTCGGCAGCACAGCGCTTGCTCCTTCCCGCGAGGCGGCGGAAAAGCTGGACTACGGCTGCTGGTCGGTGACGGTCGGCGGAAACTGCATAGTGGCGGCAGGCATGGGCGACAACGCGATAAAGGAAGCGGCGTCGGCGCTGAAAAATGCCTTTTCCGGCGACCGCAAGACCGGAGAGCTTTTGCTTGCGTCGGATACCGCCCTTGGCGGCACGTCTGCCCCGCTTGCCGCGGCGCTGCCCCGTTTTGGCGGCGGCGAATATGTAAATCTGTACGACGCCGGGGACGGATATCAGCTTTTGCTTTACCGCAGGGCTTCGGCGGCGGAATATGACTCATATCTTGACTTGCTTGCGGCGGCAGGATACAGAAAGACCGCAGGGAACACCATAGACGGCAACAGGTTTGATTTTTATCTTTGCGATAGCGCAGAGGCGGCGCTTAGCTTTTTCCCCTCGTCGGGTGAGGTGAGGATATCTGTCGGCGCGCCCTCTGCCGTGAACGGCTCAGACGGAGTGACCGTCTGCACGCCCGAGCTTACTATGGTGGGACTGGCGTTTGACACCAAAAACAACGGTACGCTGTACGGCAACGGGCTTTCGATAGTCATAAGACTTGCCGACGGCAGGTTTATCATAGTTGACGGCGGCGGAAAAAACGATACGCACGCGAAAAATCTTTACGACGTGCTTCGGGCACAGGCGCCCGACCCGGAAAATATTGTGGTTGCGGCATGGATACTCACGCACGCGCATATTGACCATGTGGGAACGCTTTATCAGTTTTCGCGCAGCTATACACAGAAGCTCACGGTGCAGAATTTCATTTACAACTTTCCGGGATATGCCTATTACAGCTCGCTTTCAGCCGACAGCGAGGATGGCGGCACCGGAATGTCGGATGATATCCGTGCCTCGGTGGGACGCTTTGAGGGCGCTTCCGTGATAAAGGCGCATCTTGGACAGCGGTTTGAGTTTTCGGGTGCGGAGATAGAGATACTCTACACCGTGGAAGCAAATTACCCGCACGCGGTATCGGCAAACGGAAACAGCACCTCGATGGTCTTTTCGGTGACGCTTGGCGGAAAAAAGATAATGATAACGGGAGACTGCGCCGTGGACGCGTCGAATATTATCTGCCGTTATTACAGCTCGGCGCTGAAGTCCGACTATGTGACTGTGGTGCATCACGGTATGGGCGGCGCGACGACACAGCTTTATTCCCTTATTGACCCCGACATCGTGCTGTGGCCCTCCTCGCGCGAGGTGTATGAGCAGACCCGCAGCAGAGACTACAATGTTCATCTGCTCAATAACCTGCACGTGAAGGAAGTCCACGTCGCCGGAAGCGACATTTATACCGTTCAGCTCACGGGCTGAGAGCCGAGCGGCACAAACCGAATAAAACAATATCAACCGGTTTCTTTTTGGGAAACCGGTTGATTTTAATACAAGCTGATCGCGTTCTGCGCCTTCGCGCTTATATCGGTTTAATACCTTACATATCCGAAATCCGGATTCAGAAAATCAAAAACCAAAATAAACAAGAGAAACAATACAATGACAAGCAAGCACCAGAACAGCCTTCTGATCCATTCGTCCTTTTTGCGTATCGTTGACTTATAAAACTCGATCATATCGTCATAGTATCTATTATATGGGGGATTGGCGCAATACTTGGCGGAAGCTTCCGAAAAGGCGTTATTCATGCCCTGAGCTGAATAAATCGTTTCTCCCCATCCGTCAGCCTACGGCAGCCACCTTACCCAGCGTGGGAAGAGGATGAGGAGGACGCTTTAATTCCGCACAATAGTCTGTTCGGGTAAATAATCAAC
>DPGK01000039.1:0-150 GCA_003523225.1 Clostridiales bacterium | reverse complement strand
AAAGAAGCGATTTTTTCGTGGGTCCGGCATTTGCACTGCCAATTATACTCACAAACCATACCCATTTCAGTAGGGCGTAAGATCTTGGGATTCTCGACAGACTGAGGGCTGCCGCGTATGCGGCAGCCCCAAAAGGTTACGGTCTGTTTT
>DPGK01000016.1:21621-40339 GCA_003523225.1 Clostridiales bacterium | reverse complement strand
GAAGGAATTTTTTAACACCCCTTACGTGTATGTGTATCGTTGCGTGCGTGATCGTAATGTAAATACAAGATCAGACTGCCGCAAGTATGTGCATATTCCGCACGTTGCTGTCGCGGATATTATCGTTGACAGAGTAAGCGTGCTTTTCAAGGTCGCCGCAAATTGCATTTGTCAGCTCCTTTTCCCTGAGAGAAGTAATGATCATTGACGCGACCTCTTCAATGGTATCATACTTTTTTTCTGCGGTCGCAGGGGTGCTGTTGTCTCCGCCGAGCAAAAGAGATAGCTTCCCGGCAAGCGCCGTACCGCCCTCAAGTCCTCGCAGTGCACGAAAGCTCCATTTGTAATACGGCATGTACCGCCTATTCAACAGGAACGCCGCATGCATTGACGCTTTTACAAATTCCACACAGGCAAGCTGTGCAGCCTCAGGCTCGCCGTGCTTTAAGCAACGGGCAAAATTATATTGCCCGGCTTGCGCCATAATAAGAAGATTTCCTGCCAGTCGCTTCAGCCTTATGTCCTCGGGCATCCGGCGGAGCTTTTCGCGTATGCCTGTAAATTCTCCGTGCTCATCATAAAAGACTTCTCCATTCACGGCTTCCGCAAGCGCATAATCGGGAATGTGAAGCCATGCCTCAAGCGACAGGCTTCCGTCCGGTGCGCCGACCTTGGCGGTATAGAAATCGGCGGTACGTATCACGCCGTTTCGGTTCCCGCCGACGGGGGAGATCGGCTGTCTTTTTACGTTATTGTATTCCTTCGGCAATTTTGCGTAGGCGCGCTCAAGAAGAAATGCCTGCCTTCGTGTGACAATATTTTCGCCGGGCAGGAAAATGCAGAACCCAGGCTCGTAATCGTGATCGCGGGATACCTCGTCGTCAAATCCGTAATGCTCAGACCCGCTGCCCACAAAGCCGATCGCAAGATACGGCAGGATATCCGCAAATCCGCTTTCAAGCATCGGTTTTCCGTATTCTTCGTAGTATCCGCGCGCAAGCTCAAGCCCGTTCATATATCTCCCTCGACCGCGTCATGAGCTTTTCCTCCGTGAGGAAATAGCCGTAATAACCGAATGTCGGCGCGCATTTTTCGCACACAAAAGCATAGTACCCGTTTCTTGGCAGGCTTTCGGTGTCGAGCAGCCGCTCCGCCATGTTGAGATAGGCCTCTATCTGCTTTTCGCCTTCGACTATTCCGACCTCGGCGGAGACAAGATCCGCCAGATTGCAATAGCTGATCGCCATATCGGCTTCGCCGTGCTCATTTACCGACATGATCTTTATTGCCTTGAGGAACAGCTCCTCCGCTTCACGGTAATTTCCGAGCTTCATAACGGTCAGCGCCATGTTGTTGTATAGCCCGCCAAGGCGGCTGTCCGAGGGATGCAGCGCCGCCTCATATATATTTTGCGCCTTCCGGTACAGCGGCAGCGCCTCCTCTGCCATTCCGAACGCCTTGTAGCCGGTGGCGGCATTTATCAGTGTCGTTCCGAGCGTTACGGTGCCTTCCATATGCAGTGTATCGGCGAGAGCCAGCGCGTCGTCGATAGCCTCAAGCCCCTCGGTTTTTTTGTTCATTTTGCGGTAAAGCCCTATCTGCTCATTCAGCACGGTCAGCTTGCCGCGCAAGTCGTTTCCGTTGTCCGCTTCCGTCCGCCAATAGCGCAGGAGCTGCTCGGCAGCCGGGTAGTCGTTGCGGCTCAGATGCTCGTCGAGCTTTTCAATAATTCGCCTTATCGGGATGGGAGAGACGTCGCTCGGCTTTGAGAGCGGACAGCACGGCTCTTTATAATCCTCCTCCGACAGTGTTTTTTCGGCAATGGGATATTCAGTTTTCATAAACGTCCTCTTTTTTATGCGGAATGGTCACGCGTTTTGGATGCCGTTGTCGGCGTACATCTGCGCGCTCCGGCAATTTCTGTGTTTATTATAGCATATCTTGTGCGCGTATGCAACCGATTTGCCGAAAAGCGTCGAACATATTGACGTAAAAGCCGTATCAGTAATCAAGCCCCCGCCCTACGGATGTCAAATGGAAAAAGCAAGTGTGAAATAACGACGCGACAATATGTGAAAAAGGGGTTGTTTCTCGTCTGTTCCGAAAAGCATTTGCTGACTGACAAAAGCCTTGAAAAACAAGACACGGCGGCAGTTGGCTGACAAAAAGATGCGGAACAATCGTCGAAAGCAAGACGGCAGCAGCTTGGATGTAAGGCAGATCAAGGCGGCAAAAAGACAGTAGCCGAGTGTTCTGAGCAGAATGAATACCGCAGGCTACCATATCATGGGAAAAGCTGTAAGTGACCGCGGGGATAAGAGGTATGGCTATGCTTTCGCATACGTTCCGCACGGTATGAATAAACAGTCAGTATATCATGACTGAGAGAAAAAGTCAATGCATGTGGCGGTTTCCTTTCCGGGTTTCATGTATTTGTGTTGCATTCCGCGGTGTATTATGATATAATATGACATGAAATATAATATCCGGTCAACAGTTTTTATGCCATGTGACACAAAATTATCCAAAAGGCAGCCGGGGCGCTGTTTGGCTTTCGGATTTATTTATGTCAAAGGGAATGGGGATGATAAGGCAATGACAAATCGCAAGGGGACGGCAGTGATACGTTCCATGAAAATACTGCATTTTCTGCTGACGATCCTGCTGTTTGCGGTAGGCTGCCGTCTGTTTTACAGTAATATTTTTATCGGGGACGAGGTAACGATCCGTTACGGAACGGCGGTGCTTATTTACTTCGTCATACTGTTGTTCTGCGTGCGTACATACAGCGCATATAACGTCGGTTCGGCAAAAAAATGGGTGCTTATTCTTTCGCAGACGCTTGCCTGCGCTGTGAGCGCGTGTATTATGTATCTTCTTGTGCTGATAAATCAGCGTGAGCTGATAGATCCGCTCCCGATGGTCGGGGTCATAGCCTTGCAGCTTGTGCTGAACTTCATATGGAGCTATTGCACTGACTTTTTGTTTTTCCGGCTTCAGAAAACGCGAAAAGCCGTGCTTATATACAGAAATTCAAGCGACCTCCGGCGTATGAACGAGGTAAAGGAGTACAAGCACCGCTTTGAGGTAATAGGGGAGATAATTGACCCGCCGGATGACCTTGACTATGTGGCAGAGAGGCTTGCCGGAGCGGAGGACGTGTTTGTTTCCGGAGTGAACGCCACACTGCGCAACGGGATACTCAAGTATTGTGTCGAGCAGGGCATCTGCTGTTATGTTGTCCCGCACGTTGGCGACGTCATAATGATGGGTTCAAGACGCATGGAGCTGTTCAGTGCGCCCTTCTTCCGAGTCATGCGGGCTGAGCCGAATATTGAGTATATGATAATCAAGCGGTTCATGGACATCGTGCTTTCCGTTATCTTCATTATTCTTTTGAGTCCCGTCATGCTTATCACCGCGCTGGCGATAAAAATATATGACAGAGGACCTGTGCTTTATAAGCAGGTGCGGCTGACAAAGGACGGAAAGACCTTCCGCATACTAAAATTCCGCAGTATGCGCGTGAATGCGGAGGAGGACGGAGTGGCGCGCATGGCGACGGAGAACGACTCCCGCATTACGCCTGTCGGCAAGGTGATACGCGCCTGCCGGGTGGACGAGCTTCCTCAGCTTTTCAATATTCTGCGCGGGGATATGTCTATTGTCGGTCCGCGTCCCGAACGCCCGGAAATTGCTAAGCAGTATGAGGAGTATATGCCGTCGTTTGCCCTGCGCTTGCAGGTAAAAGCGGGGCTTACCGGGCTGGCGCAGATCTACGGGCGTTATAACACCGACCCCAACGATAAGCTGAAGATGGATCTGATGTACATCAATCAGATGTCACTTATGCAGGACATAAGGCTGATATTTGCGACGGTCAAGGTGCTATTTATGAAGGACAGCACGCGCGGCGTCGCAGAGGGTCAGAAAACTGCTGTCGCCAACGAGGAAGAGAAGAAATACATATATAAATAAGTTTCAGAAACGTAGAAAATACAAATGGGCTGCCGCGCAAATTGCGCGGCAGCCCAGATCTTTTTTTCCGTATGGGCGGGTATATGTTTTTCTTTATTTCTTGCGGTATCCGCACTTCGGGCAGACGCCGTTTTCGTTCAGCGCGATGCCGCACAGCGGGCAGCGGTCAACGGTCTTGGTTACCTCGTATTCCTGGGAGGCGGCGTTGACTCCGCTGGTGAAGGTGATCTTTGCGATATTGAGTTTATCCTTCAGCAGGTCGTAAACGATCTTTATCATGCCCTCGACGGTCATGGTCTCCTTGGTAACGACAAGGCGGCACTCGGGATATGCTGTGGCAAGCTCGGTCTTGAAGGCGGGACCCTTCATTTTATTGCTCGGAGCGCCGTTTCTGATGCCCTGTTCCTCGTATACGCCGAGGATGGCGGGCAACAACGGGTCGTCTTCTCTCAGAATCAGCGCGTGGTCAAAATTCTTCAGAACTTCCCATGCGGTCTTCTGAATCTCGTTGCAGGGAAATACCATATTCACGCCCGGCTCGATGCTGTCCTCGACCTCAAGGGTCAGAACGCCGGTGTGTCCGTGCAGGTACTGGGCTTCTCCTTTAAATCCGTAGAATCTGTGTGCATATTGCAGGTCTAATCTTGTGATACTTCTCATAGCAATTCTCCTTTTCAAAATTTTTTATGTTTGGGTAATGCGAATCGGTTTCATGTTTGGCCGGATGATCTCTTACACTCCGGGCATATTCCGCGGAAAATAATATCGTAGCCGGTAAAATCAAATCCGTGAGTGTCTTTTATGTTCTGCTCCAAGCCGGAAACATACTCCATGTCAACGTCGAAAATCCTTCCGCACCTCTCGCACCTCACATGGCAGTGGTCATGCGTGAGGTGGTCAAAGCAGTCGGCTCCGCCGGGGATCTCCATTTTGCGTATCTCGCCCATTTCGGACAGCCGATTGAGATTGCGGTATACGGTCGCGCGGCTTATGTGGGGATGCGTTTTGCTGATCTCATTGTATATCTCGTCAGCAGTGGCGTGGCAATGCAGCTTGTTTACGGCTTCCAAAACCAAAGAACGCTGGATAGTGTTACGGTTCATATCTGCCATCCTTATTAAGTTTCAGTTCTCATTGATATTATATACTAATAAAGACATTTTGTCAATATCTTTTTTGAATCTTCCGTTGAAGAAAAATGGGCGCGGCACGTGGATCGGAAAGTATCCCTGATGCTTGCCGGGGCTTTTCGTTATCGGGACTTGTGGCTTTTTGGCTGTCAGCAGACCCGTTTGTCTGCGGCAGAATGGCAAAACCCCCCGCCGTTGTTGTCGGGCGGGGGGCGTGCTTATTATCCTCGATCACTGCCTTATGGGATTTTGCGAATATTTTATATCTGCAATGACAGGAAGGTCAGTGCCAGAAACGGTAATCGTTCTGTATCTGTATTTTGCCGTTGCATTTAAGGGCATATTGAATGAACCTATCGATCTCGTCAGACATATCGCGCTCCGGGCGGATCGTATTTGAATATGAGAAACGGTACTCCTTTCCGCCGGAAATTATCTTACCTTTTATTGCATACTGTGCAGGAGCCATATAGGGAGAGACCTTGTTGAGAGACTCGTATTTGCGCGGTTTGACGGTAATGGATTCTATGTCCGTCCAACGGGCAAAAAAGTGCTGATCCACTATACCGTAGTCGGTCAGAATACCAAATTCGCAGCTTGTTGAGTCCACGGCTTTTCTTCCCTGATCTATGAGAAGCTGACGTTCATCCGGGGTCAGTGCGTCAATTGCAAGCTCCGATGCCCTCGCGCATTTTCGGATATTGATATTTGATATGATAACTGCGATAATAACGAGGATTCCGGGTATCAGAAAAACAAGATGTACGATAGATCCGAGCAGAGCGGAGATAAAGCAGATAATTGCCAGCGCCGCATACATGGCGTATTGGATTCCGCCTGTGTCGGATGACGCGTTTTTCCCTGTGATCTTTACATACAGATCATTCATAACACTGTATCTCCTTTTTATCTGTGAATTTATTCTGCCGATGTATCATGAAGAAAGAAAGGGCAATGCTTTTACTTTATGGGGGATACAAATGCCGCCCGGAAGCTCGGCTCAGAACAGCTTTTCATATGCGTAATAGTGATCTTCGTACATATCGCATTCCGCGCGCGGGGTAAATCCGGCGTTTTTATATACCTTTTGCGCGACAAGGTTGCGTGCGGCGACCAGAATATGCACGGCGCGGAAGCCGCGGCTTATCAGTATCTCAAACAGCTTTTTTATCATAAGTCCGGAATAACCGCGCCCCTGATATTTACGGTGTATTGCCACCCGCGCGATCTCGCACGCCGCGTCGCCCGATACCTGCCAACAGCCAAGCCCGTCAAGCTCGTTTATATGCACCACCGAAACCGTGCCCACTATCTCACTGCCGCAGGCGAGTACGTACAGATTTCCGGTCTCAAGACCCTCGCGCAGCTCGGTCTCACCGGGGTAATATTCATTCCAGGTACAGCCCTCCTGCCCTATGACCGAGCTGTATATTGCGGCGATCGCATCTTTTTCGCCTGCCGTCGCTTTTCGCAGTAGCATTTCGCTTTTATCCGGGTTCATACCGTCACCTTTTGTTTTTTTCTGAGATCCTGTAGGCTTTTATCTGTTTCTCGGCATTGCGCGATCTCGCAGTACCAGCATTTGAAATTTACGACGTCCAGTGTCTTCCGAAGCTCCGCCATTTGCTTTTCCACCTCAAGCCGCCGTTTGCGTGGAATCCGAAGGCGTGCGTCAATGCTTTCGTCGCCCAGCGAAACAAGACGGATAAATTACCTTATATCCCTTATCTGCATTCCGCTTGCTCTGAGGCAGTGGATGGTCTTGAGTATTTCAAAGTCCTTGTCGGTAAACACCCGCACCGCCGCCAGAGTGCTGCATAAACGGTGCTATGCCGTTTTAGCGATTTATAAACAATATTTCTACGGAAATTTTAAAAAAGTTATTGACTTATAGTATACTTTAGCTTGTATAATATTATAGCAGAAAAAAACAGGCAGTCAAGGAGTAAATCAAAATGTGGGGGAGCTTACATATCCAGATTCGACAAAGCTTTATTTCGGCGAAAATGCGCTCGATGACATTGACGCCGAAAGATCATGAGGTGACAATATGAATGTACTTATAACGGGTGCGTCGGGCGGCATAGGCTTTGCCGTGGCAAAGCATCTGGCGGGAAAGGGGATACACGTCTATGCGTGCGACATTGCCGGGCGGGACTTCGGCGATGACAATATCACCTTTATCCGGATGGACGTGTCCGACGAAAAGGATATAGAAAAGGTGTTCCGACTTTTGTCAGAAAAAGAAGTGACCCTCGACGCGATAGTGAATATTGCCGGGATATTTGCAATAGACTCCTTCATTGAGGTGGAGAATGATCTGTTACGCCGGATATTCGATGTTAATACGCTGGGTACTATGTACGTAAACAAGATCATGTACCCGCTGCTGAAAAAGGACGGCAGGATCGTGATCACCACAAGCGAGGTCGCGCCGCTCGACCCCATGCCGTACAACGGCATTTACAACGTAAGCAAAACAGCGCTCGACAGCTATTCGCAAAGCCTGCGTCAGGAGCTTAATCTGCTTGGGCAAAAGGTGATAACGGTGCGCCCCGGGGCGTTCAATACCTCCCTTGCGCAGGGGTCGCTTGTCAAGACCAAGGAGCTGACCGAAAAGACCGTGCTTTACAAGAAGCAGTCCGCAAATTTTTATCAGCTTGTGAAAATGTTCATGGGCAAGCCGCGCGACCCCGAAAGGATAGCACCGACATACTACAAGGCGGTAACAAAAAAGCACCCGCGCATAATTTACAGCAAGCACCTCAATATCCTGCTGATACTGATGAGCCTGCTGCCGAAAAGAGCGCAGTGCTTTATCGTGAAATTGCTGCTTAAACTGTAAAAGCTACGTGGCGCCGCGAAAAAACGCGGCGCCGCGTGATTTTTATTGCTTTATCATGTCAAGAAAATAGCGGTGGACTGAGGTGTCATCGTTCAGCTCGGGGTGGAAAGCCGTCACGAGCTGATCTTTTTGCCTTGCGGCGACGATCTTGCCGTCAACGGAAGCCAGTATCTGCGTGTCGCCCGACACCTCGGATATATAAGGCGCGCGTATAAAGGTCATGGGGATCTTTCCGATGCCGCTGAATTCCGATTCGGTGTAAAAGCTGCCAAGCTGTCTGCCGTAGGCGTTGCGCACAGCACAGATATCCATTGTGGCAAAATGCAGCCGCTCGTCGTTTTCGATTTTTTTGGCAAGCAGCAAAAGTCCCGCACAGGTGCCGAATACGGGCAATCCCGCTTCAATTCGTTCCCTCAGCGGCTCGAACAGCCCCAGCTCGCGCATCAGCTTGCCCTGCACGGTGCTTTCTCCGCCGGGGATGATAAGTCCGTCGAAGGGTGTCTCAAGGTCCTTTTTCTGCCGGATCTCAAAGGAGGAAACGCCCAGCCGGGAAAGCATCTGCTCATGCTCGATGAACGCTCCCTGCAGAGCCAGTACGGCGATGTTCATAGCTTATTTTCCTCTTTCCGCCATCAGAAGCTCGATCTCCTGCTCGTTGATACCGACCATTGCCTCGCCAAGGTCTTCGGAAAGCTCGGCTATCATCTTTGCGTCGGTAAAGTTGGTGACCGCCTTGACGATGGCAGCCGCGCGCTTTGCGGGATTGCCGGATTTGAAGATGCCTGAGCCGACGAACACGCCCTCCGCGCCGAGCTGCATCATAAGCGCCGCGTCGGCAGGGGTGGCAACTCCGCCCGCCGCAAAGTTCACGACCGGCAGCTTGCCGTTTTCGTGTACGTAAAGGACAAGGTCATAGGGGACCTGAAGCTGCTTTGCCGCGTCAAACAGCTCATCCTCGGACATGGAGACGAGTCTGCGGATCTCCGCCTGCATCATTCTCATGTGACGCACAGCCTGCACGACGTCTCCCGTGCCCGGCTCGCCCTTGGTGCGTATCATTGCAGCGCCTTCGTTTATGCGGCGCAGTGCCTCGCCCAGATCCTTTGCTCCGCAGACAAAGGGAACGTCGAATTTGGTCTTGTCGATGTGGTATTTGTCGTCAGCCGGGGAGAGCACTTCGCTTTCATCTATATAGTCGATCTCAATTGCCTGAAGTATCTGAGCCTCCACAAAGTGACCGATACGGCATTTTGCCATTACGGGAATGGAGACGGCGTTCTGTATGCCCTTTATCATCTTGGGGTCGCTCATACGGGATACGCCACCCGCCGCGCGGATATCAGCGGGGATGCGTTCCAGTGCCATTACTGCGCAGGCTCCTGCCGCTTCAGCGATCTTTGCCTGCTCGGGAGTGGTGACGTCCATGATAACGCCGCCCTTGAGCATCTGAGCCAAGTTTTTGTTGAGTTCAAATCTGTTGTTTTTCATGATATTTTCTCCTTATGCCGCGTAGAGCATCATAGTGATATTCCGGTAGTATTTCAGTCGGGGCGCTGTGCCGGTGCGGATATTTTATCGCGTTTCCCGATAGGTATTACAATAAAACCTATGTGTTTGATGTGTTATATTATAAGCCTATTATTCTGACTTGTCAAGAGCCAATATTATTTTCTGCAAAATACAGCAAAAAACCGCATAAAAGCTCATGCTTTGCAGGCAGAGCGACTATACGGGGCTGCCGCGCTGAGCGCAAACAGCCCCGATTGCCGCTAAAGCGGCAGTTCTTTGGTGCTTTCAGTTCCCGGTAAGAGCCGCGGCAATGGCTTTTGCGGCGGCTTTGCCCGCGCCCATTGCGGATATGACCGTCGCGGCTCCGGTAACGGCGTCGCCTCCGGCGTAAACGCCCTCGCGTGAGGTCCTTCCGGTATGCTCCTCAACGATAATTCCGCCGCGCTGGTTTACGTCAAGTCCCTCGGTGGTGGATTTTATCAGCGGGTTGGGGGTAGTGCCGAGTGCCATTATCACGGTATCGGCGGGAATGTCAAATTCGCTTCCCTCGACCGGTATCGGGCGGCGTCTGCCGCGCTCGTCAGGCTCGCCAAGCTCCATGCGGATGCACCGCACGGCGCGCACAAAGCCGTTCTTCGGGTCGCGCTTGTCGTCCGGGTTTTCAAAGCCCAGCACCTCGGTGGGGTTGCAGAGGAAGCGGAATTCCACCCCCTCCTCACGGGCGTGCTCTACCTCCTCGCGGCGGGCGGGCAGCTCCTTTTCGGAGCGGCGGTATATTATCGTGACCTTTTCCGCTCCCAGTCTCAGCGCGGTGCGCGCGGCATCCATTGCCACATTGCCGCCGCCGACTACGGCTACCGAGCCGCCCTTCATTATCGGGGTGGCGGAATCCTCGCGGTATGCCTTCATAAGGTTGGAGCGGGTCAGGTATTCGTTTGCCGAATAAACGCCCTTAAGCTCCTCGCCGGGTATACCCATGAACATGGGCAGTCCGGCGCCCGAGCCGATATATACCGCCTCAAAGCCCTCGGCGAACAGCTCGTCCACCGTAAGGGTCTTGCCTATTATGATATTTGTCATGAACTTTACGCCGAGTGCGGAAAGGCTTTCAACCTCGCGCGCCACGATGCTTTTGGGCAGACGGAATTCCGGGATGCCGTATACCAGCACGCCGCCGGGGGTGTGCAGTGCCTCAAAAACGGTGACATCAAAGCCCGCCTTTGCCAGATCGCCGGCGCAGGTCAGCCCCGAGGGACCTGACCCTACCACCGCGACGCGGTGACCGTTGGATTCGGGACGCTCCGCCTGCGCGGGAGCGGCGGCGTGGCGGTCGGCGACGTATCGCTCAAGCCTGCCGATGCCTACCGGCTCTCCCTTTATGCCGCGCACGCACTTGCTTTCGCACTGCGTCTCCTGCGGGCACACTCTGCCGCAGACTGCGGGAAGGCTGGAATCAATGCTTATGACGCGATATGCGCCCTCTGTATCATTTTCTTTGATCTTTGCTATGAAAGCGGGAATGTTTATTCCGACCGGGCAGCCGCCCACACAGGCGGGATTTTTACAGCCGAGGCAGCGCGTCGCCTCGTTCTGCGCGTCGGAGTCAGAGTACCCCACCGCCACCTCGTCAAAGGTGCGTGAGCGGAACGCCGGATCAAGCACCGGCATCGGGGTCTTAGCGGGGTTCATATTTGGTTTTGACATGAGCTTTTCTCCTTGGTGAGTTATACCTTGCGGAACAGATTGCAGTTCTGCTCGTATGCGTGACGTTCGGCATCGCGGTACATTACGCCGCGTGACATTGCCTCGTCAAAGTCGACCTCATATCCGTCAAAATCCGGACCGTCCACGCAGGCAAAGCGCGTTACGCGCTTGCCGTCCCGCAAAAGGGTCAGCCTGCAGCCGCCGCACATTCCCGTGCCGTCAATCATGATGGGATTCATTGAGACGGTGCAGGGGATGCCGTACGGCTTTACCGCCGCAACGGCAAATTTCATCATGATAAGCGGACCTATGGCTATCACACGGTCAAAGCTCTCGCCGGCGGACAGCATTTCGTTAAGCGGCAGGCAGACATTTCCCTTACGTCCGTAGCTTCCGTCATCTGTGACAAGCTCAAGCCTGTCCGAGGCGGCGCGGAATTCATCCTCAAGGATAACAAGTTCCGACGAGCGGAAGCCTATTATTGAGGTCACGCGGCAACCCGCGGCGTGCAGCTTTTCGGCAACGGGCAGCGCGATGGCACAGCCAACTCCGCCGCCGATGACGCAGACATTGTGCAGTCCCTCGGTCTCGGTGGGTTTTCCGAGCGGTCCGGCAAAATCGGAGATATGATCGCCCTCCTCAAGTCTGTCAAGCGCGGCGGTCGTGGCGCCGACGATCTGAAAAATTATGCGCACCCATCCGGCGGCGCGGTCAAAGCCGGCGACGGTGAGGGGAATACGCTCTCCCTCGGCGTCAACGCGCAGGATTATGAACTGCCCTGCCTGGGCTTTGCGCGCGACATAAGGCGCGTCGATCTCCATCAGGGTGACGGTTGGATTCAGCTTTTGTTTCCGTAATATTTTATACACTTTAGCTCCTTTGCCGCAGGGCGGCACTGTTTGGATTATTGTTTTTTCCTGTCGCTGTCCGTGTGCTTGGGGCAGCTGCCTGACATCGGGCAGTTGCCGCAGCTTCCGCAGCCTCCGCTGCCGCAGCAGCCACCTCCGTTTTTGCGGCGTTTTATCATGAAAACAACGGCGCAGATAAGCGCCGCGGCGACGATCGCCAGAACTATATAATCATATATATTCATCTTCCGATACCCAAAGGCGGGAAGGGATCTTGCAATGCGATGGCACGCTTGATTCACTTCCACGCCTATTATATCACATTATTCGTATGATTTCAATTATAAAATGAGATTTAGTATGCTGTAAATTGCAAAACTTGCGATCCACGCCACCGCGCACTGCATAATTACCACTCCGACGGTCGCAAGTGTTGACTTCAGCTCGCGGCGTATTGTGGCGACTGCGGCAATGCAGGGGGTGTAGAGAAGTGTGAAAACGAGAAAGCTGACGGCGGAGATCGGCGTGAAGAAGCCGGAAAGCACCGTACCAAGCTCTGCCACGCTTGTGTTGAGCAGTACAGCCAGCGTGCTTACGACCGCTTCCTTGGCGCTGAAGCCGGAGATAAGCGAGGTCACGGCTCGCCAGTCACCGAAGCCGAGCGGCTTGAACACGGGGGCTATCAGACGTCCGATGAGAGCTAAAAGGCTGTCGGCGCTGTCGGCTGCCACGTTGAGCCGTGTGTCAAAGGTGCGCAAAAACCAGATTATCACCGTTGCGGTGAAAATAACGGTAAACGCGCGCTCAAGGAAGTCCCGCGCCTTTTCCCACAGCAGCATAAGCACACTGCGCGGAGAGGGCAGACGGTAGTTTGGAAGCTCCATTACAAACGGAACGGGCTGACCGCGGAAGGCGGTATGCTTGAGGATGACCGCCACAAGTATTGAAAGGAGTATTCCGCCGAGGTAGAGGGCAACCATTGCCAGCGCCCGGTATTCCTTGAAAAAGGCGGCGCAGAAGACGGCGTAGATGGGTATCTTTGCCGAGCAGCTCATGTACGGCACAAGCAGTATGGTCATTTTGCGGTCGCGATCGGAGGAAAGGGTGCGCGTTGCCATAATAGCGGGCACCGAACAGCCAAAGCCGACCAGCATCGGCACAAAGCTGCGCCCGGAAAGTCCTAACTTACGCAGCGGCTTATCCATGACAAAGGCGATGCGCGCCATGTATCCGGTGTCCTCAAGAATGGACAGAAAGAAGAAAAGCGTGATGATGATAGGAAGAAAGCTCAGAACGCTGCCCACTCCGGCGAAAATTCCGTCTATTACAAGGCTGTATACCACGTCGTTTATGCCGTAGCTTATAAGCGCCCCGGCGACGACAGAGGAAAGCGCGTCGATTCCGGCGGAAAGCAGGTCGGAAAGATTCTGACCTATGACGTCAAAGGTCAGCCAGAATACAATGAACATTATTGCAATGAAGACCGGAACAGCCGTGTATTTTCCGGTCAGCACCCGGTCTATTGCGGCGCTGCGCCTGTGTTCGCGGCTCTCCTGGCATTTTACGACAGAGGAGCGAACAACGTCCTCGATAAAGGTGTAGCGCATATCCGCCAGCGCCGCATTGCGGTCAAGCCCGGTCTCGTTTTCCATCTCAACGACGGAATGCTCTATCATTTCAAGCTCGTTTTCATCAAGCTCAAGCCGTTTTTCCATGTCGGCGTCACCCTCGATGAGCTTTGTGGCGCAAAAACGGGGCGAGATGCCTGCGGCTTTGGCGTGGTCCTCTATCACGTGAGCCGTTGCGTGTATGCAGCGGTGGACCGGACCGTCCCCGCAGAAGTCGGCGACGGCTGGCAGGCGGCGCGCCTTGGCGGTCTGCACCATTTTGTCCGCCAGCTCGGATACGCCCTCGCCCTTGGCGGCGCTGATGGGGATGACGGGAACGCCGAGGCGTTCGCTCATCAGCTTTACGTTGACAGAGCCGCCGTTGGCGCGCACCTCGTCCATCATATTGAGGGCGATGACGGTGGGTATCCTCAGCTCAAGCAGCTGAAGCGTAAGGTAAAGATTGCGTTCTATGTTCGTGGCGTCGATTATGTTGATTATCCCATCCGGCTTGCCGTCGATGATAAAGTCACGGGTGACTATCTCCTCCTGAGTGTACGGGCGGATGGAGTATATTCCCGGCAGGTCTACAACGGTGCAGCCGCGCTGACCCTTTACCGCGCCGGATTTCTGGTCTACGGTGACTCCGGGGAAGTTGCCGACGTGCTGATTCGAGCCGGTAAGAGCGTTGAAAAGTGTGGTTTTGCCGCAGTTTTGATTTCCGGCAAGCGCGAATATCATTTGTCCGCTACCTCCTCGACCTCGATCTTTGCCGCGTCCTCGCGCCGCAGGGTCAGCTCATAGCCTCGGACCATTATCTCCATCGGGTCACCCATAGGAGCGATCTTTATCATGCTTACCCGGGTGCGGGGAATAAGCCCCATGTCAAGCAGGCGCAGTCTCAGCGCGCCCTCACCGTTTACTGTCTTTATTACGGCGCTGCCGCCGATTCTCAGCTCATCAAGTGTCATATCTGTACCTTTCATTTAGTGTGATGCGGAAGCCTTAGTTAGCCTTAACTAATCACTATTATATCATAACTATCGGTGTATGTCAATTATGAAGATAAAAAAGACAGCCGTAAGAAAAAAGTTCCGGCTGTTTTGTATTCTTCTTATGGTTACGGCGCGGCAGACTTATTGCCGCGCCGATAAGTGTATACAGTTCAAATATAGAAAAGTGCAGTGGTTGAGCCGATGCTCACACGGAGGAGAGCTTTTCCTTTATCTTTTTCATATCGGCAAGCATATCGTCCTTTTTTCGCGGGTCTCGCAGAAGCGCCGCGGGATGATAAACTGCCGTCATCAGGAATCCTCCGCGCTCGTACCACACACCGTGGTCGCGGGTTATCTTGAAATCCGGGCTTATAAGGCGCAGCGCGGCGATCCTGCCAAGGCATACTATCACGCGCGGGCGGATAAGCCGCACCTGCTCGCGCAGGTATCCTATGCAGGCGTCCTCCTCGGCGGGCAGCGGGTCACGGTTGTGCGGGGGACGGCACTTGAGGATATTGGCAATATAAACGTCCTCACGCTTTATGTCCACCGCAAAGAGATAACGGTCAAGCAGCTGACCGGCGCGTCCGACGAAGGGGATGCCCTGAAGATCCTCCTGCTCGCCGGGCGCTTCGCCCACGAACATAAGCTCGGCATTCCGGTCGCCCACCCCGAAAACGCAGTTTGTGCGGGTCGCGGACAGGGCGCAGCCGCGGCAGCTCCGGCATTTTTCCTCAAGCTCCGCAAAGTGAAGCTCTTTTTCAGTCAGCGCGGAGTTCATGATCGTTCACCGGAATTATCGTTTTTTGTGGGGCTATGCCCGTAGCTGTCGTATCCGTATTTTCCGTAGCCGTATTTGCCGTAACGGCGGTAGCCGCGATAGTAGCCGGAGCCGTTCTGGCGCACATCCGACATGACCACACCCAGCACATGAATGCCGGCAAGACCGATGCTGTCAAAGCTGCGGCGCACGTCAATATGGCGGCAGACGTCGGGACGTATGACCATAAGCAGTCCCGCGGTGCAGCCTGCAAATGTAAGCGCGTCGGACACCACGGTGATGGGCGGGGTGTCAATTATAATGTAATCGTATACGCGGCAGACTATGTCGAGCAGCTTTTTCATTGACGGAGAGCTGAGCAGCTCGGAGGGGTTGGGCGGAGTCGGACCTGCCGGAAGCAGATCAAGACCGCGCCTTACGTTATGATGTATCGAGTCGGCAAGACTGTCAAGGTTCACAAGGCAGGTGGAAAGCCCCCGCGAGTTGTCCGCAAGAAAATTACGGTGCTGGACCGCCTTGCGCATATCCGCGTCAATTATAAGCACCTTGGCATTTGTCTGCGAAAAGCCGATGCCGAGGTTTGCGGCGGTGGTGGATTTGCCCTCGTTCGGTACGGGGCTTGTGACAACAAACGCATTTTTGTGAGGCGTGTTCGCCTCAAGCGCCGCCGCCGTGAAAAGCAGATTCGTCCTCAGCGTCTTGTACGCCTCGGTAACGGCAAACGGGGTGTCATCCCCGATAAGCATTTCCGGACCGTTGCGGTGGTTCTTTGACTTTTTATCTTTTTTCATCAGACTTGGACTCATAGCGCGCATAGTACCTTTCGTTGGTTTTTCCGGTGAAATCGGGAATTTCGCCTATTACGGGAACGTTGTAGACCGACACGATGTCTTCCTTCCCGCGGATGCGTGTGTCAAGAGAATTGATGAGTATGATTATTGCCGCCGCCGCGACTGCGGCGATAAGTGCGATAACAAACGGAGTGGTAAGTCCCGGAGTGTTGCTGATTCCGGAAAAATAGGCGGAATCGACCTTTTTGGCATAGCCGCTGCGGATGGTGTCCTCAATGACCACCGGAACAACGTCCACAATAGCGTCTGCTATCGTGACCGCGTCCACCGAAGCGGGGCAACTCACTCTGACCGCCATGACCTCGGTGCTGTTGACAGAGCTGAGGTTTATCATGCTTTTGACGGCGCCGGCGGAGTAGCTGACTCCCGTGGCGGCGCTGGTATACACGCCGTCGGCAGTTCCGTCGATGGTATCAAGCTCCTCCATTATTTTGCTTATGGCGGAATTTGATTTGACTATTACACTGCAGGTGTTGATAAGCGCCTGCGCGTTTATCTGGTTTCCGGAGGAATAGTACGAGGAGGTGGAGTTTTCGTTTGAAATATTGGAAACATACATCAGCGCTGTTGCCGAGTACACCGGGGTCTTCGGCATTTCAAGCGTGAAGTATGTTATAATGAAGCACAGCAGAAATGCCAGCAGGATCATCCAGATATTGCGCAGAAGCAGCAAAGCCGTTGCTTTAAGGTCAACAGTTTCGTTCATTTGTGGGATATATTCCTTTCTTGCTTTTTTGACCGCTTTTCGGCGTCATTTTGCGGGTCATGCGACGGACAGCAGGCGTGGTATATGGGTGAGAGTACCGGTGCAAGCGGACGGAAGATGCGCCAATGGGCGAAAAGCCACCATTCGGGAGAGCCGCGGCGGATAATTCTGCCGTCCCTCACCACGGTATTGACCGCAGCCACCACATTTTCGTGGGGTACGGGACCCTCGGTCTCAGTCTGCGCGTCGCCGAGGAAATAAACTCCTTCGCGGCACACGCGGACGACGCGGTGCATGACGTATTCCCCGCCCGGGCGGATGAAAAACGCAATGTCCCCGCGGCGCAGCGGCTTGTCTCCCAGCGCGGTGATTATCACGCTGTCCCGCCCGTCATGAAGGAAGGGAGCCATGCTGTTTCCGCTTACCATAAGCGGGAAGGACGCGCCACCGTCTATCAGCTCGCGCACGAGCGGCATAAGCTCCTTTGCACCTACCGACCGTACCGACGGAGCTTCGGGATGTGACCCGGAGGATGCGGTGGATATATCAGGCTCGGTCATTGCACTCCTTTCCCGATACTGCGGTACGCTTACCCGTGCCGGAAGAACAAACATTTAGTTAATTATATCATGTGTCATCCGATATGTCAAGGACTTTGACCTTTTTTATTCCGTGTGTTCCTGATAATGCAAAACGACTTGATTTTTTGCTGTATTTATGATATACTGTGGACATATCTCAGCAGGAAAGGACTTAATACCATGAATCAGAACAGCATAAATCCCACAGTGCCGGTCGATGAGTCTGCAATGCTGCGCGCAAAATATCAGACGCGCCTGTCAAACGCACGGTTCAATATCATTGCAATAGTCGCCCTTACAGTTTTGAATATTGTGATGTCAGTCACCGGAGGGGGCACGTACTTTCTTTTTTCGGCGAGCGTGCCTTATTACCTGACAAGCTACATGGCGGCGCTTACCGGACATCTTCCGGAAGAAATTTACGCCGATCCCGCAAACGGCTGGGAGGGCTTTGAATTTTTGCCCGACGAGCTGTTCGTATTTGCGATAGTGGTTTCGGTGATAATACTTTTGCTTTACGTTCTTTGCTTTTTCTTTGCAAAGAAGCATTACGGATGGCTTATTGTCACAGCCCTGATGTTTTCAATTGATACGCTGGGGCTTTTTGGCGCGTTTTATCTGTTCGGCTTTGATATTTCGGACATTCTTGATGTCGCAATACACATCTGGGCGCTTGCAAGCTTCATACTTGCCGCGATATCGGGAGCAAAGCTGAAGCGTCTGCCGCCCGATACTGTTGGTGTGTCTCATACTGCGGAGCATGTCCCCGCGACCGAGGGCGCTCCGGAGACTCCGACAGCACCGGAGACCGGGAGCGCTTCAACGTCAGATGCGGCTTTGGCGGATGAGACTGACGCACCCGCCGTTCCTTCCGGGGACGCGGAAGAAAGACCCGCCGACGGAGAAAATAACGGGCAGGAGTAAACGACCGGCGGCAATGCGGTGTCTCCGCATTTGCGAATGACGAATAACAGATAAACGATAGGGCTGCGGCAAAGCAAAGCTTGCCGCAGCCCTATCCAGACTGTAGACCAAAGCAAGGGCTTTCGTCAGCTTGCAGGAAGTTTTCGCCCGCCTTTTTCAAAAGGCGGCGCGGTCGAGGGCGAGCAGCCCTCGTCGCCGCCCGCAGGCGGCGAAATCCTCTCATGGCGCTTTCTTTTTGCCAAGCTTTTTCTTTGCGCCT
>DPGK01000016.1:5689-21413 GCA_003523225.1 Clostridiales bacterium | reverse complement strand
CTTCATCAAAGAAAAAGCGGGTTAAGGTTTTATGCACATTGACAGTCGTTGTACCTTTTGTCGACAACCAGCATAGGGCTGCGGCAAAGCAAAGCTTGCCGCAGCCCTATCGTTATTTTGTCGTATCAGTCCGCGCGGCGGACAGACTCGATGACTACCGGGGTGCGGGGTACGTCTGAGAAATAGCCGTATCTTCCGGTCTTTACGTCGGCGATCTTATCCACAACGTCAAGCCCCTCGGTCACCATGCCGAAGGCGGCGTACTGCGCGTCAAGGTGAGGCGCGTCGCGGTGCATGATGAAAAACTGCGAGGAGGCGGAGTCGGGGTCTGAGGTGCGCGCCATTGAGAGCGCGCCGCGGGTGTGCTTCTGTGTGTTGTTCATCCAGCCGTTGGCGGCAAACTCTCCCTTTATGGGGTCGGCGTGGCGCGGCTCAAACTCCTCGTCGTATCCGCCGCCCTGAAGCATGAAGCCCTTAATGACGCGGTGAAAGATAAGTCCGTCAAAAAATTCGCTGTCCACGAGAGACAGGAAATTTTCCACCGTTTTCGGCGCGTTTTTGGGATAAAGCTCGGCGCGGATGGTTCCGTAGTCCCGCACCTTTATTTCAATTATCGGATTTGCCATTAAATCAGAGTTCCTTTCCGGGTGTGCGGAAGCCGGGCGGCTGAAAAGCCCATGTCCTTTGCGCCGCTTTGCACTCAGCACACCATTTTTTCAGTTTTCGTTTCCGTAGGCTGCGCAAAACAGCTCGCGGGCGCGGGTCTTGCCCTCCTCGCCGCCAAGCCACAGCCAGCCGAACAGCGCCTCCATTCCGGTGGCGCGGCGGTATTCGGCGGGGCTTGCCGAGCGCGGGGTGTTTGTGTGCCCGATATTCCGGGCGCGGCGGTAGACCGCCGTCTCCGCCTCGTCAAGCAGCGGCAGTATTCTTTCCACCGCATCCGACTGCACCGTGGCACGGACGTATTTTGCCGCGGCAAGGTTAAGGCGGGCAGAGTCGGGTATTCCCGCGCTCACAAGACGTTCACGGGCAAGCACCTCGATGACGCTGTCGCCAAGGTACGCCAGCGCCGCCGGGGTGATGTCGGCTCTTTTGTCAGTCAATGCTTATCCCGCACTGACGCAGGGCGCGGCGTATTTCCGCCTCAATGCCGTCCGCCATCAGTGTAAAGCCAAGATCGTTGGGGTGTACGCCGTCCATTGTACACTCGTTTTCGTGCTTGCCGAGGAAAAAGCTCTCGCCGTCCACATACCATACGCGGCGGTCGCCCTCGTCACGCGCGGTGCGGTAGGTGTCGATAACCACGTCCTTGCGATCCATTGCCCATGCGCCGTTTGTGGCGACGTTGGGACGTGTGACCATTATAATGGGCAGCTCCGGCTGTGCCTCTCTCATCTTGCGGTAAAAGGGAAGGTGCGTCTGGCGCAGGTATTCGGGGTTGGGTGCGTTGTGGTCGTAGTCGCAGACGAACAGCAGCATATCCTGCTTTGAAAGATAATCGGTTATTGCCGGTTCGGCAAGAGCCCTGCCGGAAAAGCCGAGGTTTATCACGTTCATATTGAGGTAACGTGAGAGGATGTTGGTGTAAACAAGTCCGGGTCTGGTCGCCGCCGTGCCGTGCACGATCGAGGAGCCGTAGATTATTATGGGCTTTTCGTTGCGGTATTTAAGTCCGCCGCCAAGCACTGCGTCCTCCTGAAGTCCGACGTAAAGCTCGGATACGACCGAGTGGATGGGGAAGTTTATAGTGAAGTGGCGCAGCTTGCGGCTGCCGAAACGGATTATCTGCTCATACCCGCCCTCCATCTTGTAGGGAGGCATGAAAACGCGGTGATAGCGGGATTCTCCCGTTTCGTAGTCCTCGTAAAGGTCAAAGCCTGCGGACATGGCAAGCGTCATGTGCGAGCTGCGTCCGATGACGGGCATTTCCGCCTTGATGAGGATGTACTGCGAGTCGGTGGAGAAGCGCACGCGCCCGCCCGCCGTTTCACGCGAAAGTTTTGCCACACCCTCGGAGGTCGCCTCGGCGACGTCTTCGGGCAGACGGCGGAAGATGGGCTGGTTCTTCGGGTCGTAGAAGTTATAAAGGTCGAAGGGTTCTTCCCTTACACTGTGAAAGCGGACGTCCGTTTCGGGGAAGGAGGTTTCGATCATCAGGTTTTTGTCAACCTCTACATACTGCTCTTTTTTGATTTCCTCTGACATTTTCTTCACCCCATTTCATATATTCCGGCGCATTGCGCGGCGCAGTATCCTGCCTATTGAATCCGCCATTTTCATAAATCCGATGTCGTTGGGATGCGAGCCGTCCGTGGTGCAGGCGTCCTCCTCCGGACCGCGGAAGATCCCCTCGCCGTCAATGTACCACACCGACTTGTCGCCCTGCTCGCGGGCATAGCGGAAGGTGTCCTCCACCACGCGGCGGCGTGCGGAGGAATCTGCCTCGGAGTGAGTGGTGTAATCAGGGCGGGAAAGCATAATGTAAGGAATATCCGGGTTCTTTTCGCGTATCATGCGGTACATACGGCAGTGTGTCTCACGCAGATAGTCAACGTTCGGAGCGTTGTGGTCGTAGTCGCTGACAAAGGCGCTCATCGGCAGAGCCGCCATGTACTCAACGATGGGCAGCTCCGCTCTGGCGTTGCCGGAGAAGCCGAGATTGATAAAGTCGATGTCAAGGCGGCGGCTGATCATTGACTGATAGGAAAGTCCCGGGCGGGAAGCACAGGCGCCCTGAGTGATGGAGGAGCCGTAAAATACGACGGGCAGGCGTGTGCCTGTGTACTTTTTGCCCGCGCCGAGCGACGAGCCGGCGTCAAGACCTATCTCAAGGCTTGATACGGGGGAGTAGAGCGGGAAATTGAGGGTAAGGAACCGCTCCTGCGCTTTGGCGAAGGTGTGGGTAAGCTCAAAGCCGTCCGTGATGTCAACGGTGGGCTTGAAGACGGCGGCAAAGCATGAGCCTGTCGGCGTGTCGGTGTAAAGGTCAAAGGATGCCGAGCCGGTAAGCGGCATATGCGCGTACCTTGTGACATACGGCATTCTGACGCGGATGGCTACCCGGCGCGAGTTGGTCGAAAAACGCACGCGACCCCCTGCGGTGTGGCGGGCATTGCGCTTGACGCCGTTGTTTGTTGCGGCGGCAACATCGTCGGGCATACGGCGGAAATCTCCGTCCGCGGCAGGCTCGTAAAGTCCGTAAATTTCAAACGGAGCTTCCTTTGCGCTGTACCAGACCAGCCCTGCTGCGTCCGGCGCACCTGCGACCATGTTTTTGTCCACCTCGGCAGATGACGCCGGGGTGAGGTTTACTTCACTCATGATTTTTATCCTTTCCGATGATGATATTTATTTTGTTTTTTATTTTATGCTCAGATCAGCCTTCGTTTACGGTGTATCCGAAATATTCTCTTGCCGCGGCGGAATATGTGGCTATCGCGCGGCAGAGCGCAGCAAGACTGTCGCTGCCCGACGCCTTGTTGGCACAGTAGGTGGTAACGCTGTAGGAAAGCACACGGTCATATTTTACCGTTCCGTCCCCGCCTATTTCGCAAAGGCGGAAATAATAGGTGTCGGCGAGCTTTTTGGCGGGTATGCCGTCAAGCACAAAGACCCCGTCCGTGCCGGAGAGAACAGTCTGGCAGTTGCCGAGTGTCATAAGCTCGTCTATGTTGCCTTCCGAAGCGGCAAGAGCGGTGTATTCCGCGTGACTCCACACAAGCAGGCAGTAGGCGCTTCCCTCCTCAAGTCCTGTTGCGCGCATACGAATGCCCACGGCATCCTTAAGCTCAAGGCTTGCGGAGGTGATGTGCGCCGTGCTTGAGTAGTTTACCACGGGGGCAGCCTCCGCGCGGCGGAACAGCTCGTCCTCCGCATATTCGGGGGGAGTCCTGCCCTCCTCGGGAAGTGCCAGAATTGCGGAATTGTCTGTGTTGTAGCCGAAGTAGCTCTGCGCCGCCGACCCGTAGCCGAGCATAGCGCCGAGAAGCCTATCAAATCCGCTGGCTGAGTCACCCTCACCGCGTCCGTACATATTTGCGGCGTAGCGCGTGACCGAGTAGCTGATCTTTTCGGAGCGTTTTTCATAGACCCTGCCGTCAAGCGTCATAGTGGCGCGCACACAGCCGCGCACGGTGTCAGCCATTTGCTTGGCGGACATTCCGTCGGTGGCAAAATAAATGTAGCCGTCCGCCGATGAGGCAAGCAGCGGGCATTCCGCGGCTTCGCCGTCCTCGCCAACGGTGTATATAAGTGAGTAGGTTATCGTTCCTTCGGGCAGCCCGGTGCTGTCGTTTACCGACGCGCCGAAGCGCAGCGATACGCGGTCGGAAACTATAAGGCTTGCCGAGCGCATTGAAATTTCAAGCGCCGAGGTGTAGATGCGTCTGCCGCCGGACAGCTCGGAGCTTACAAAGGGGTCGGCGTCAAGCGCGGGAAGCGCGGCGTCCGACACTACCTCGCCGCCCTCAAGCAGCAGTGTCATAGCTCCGGTGCCGAAGGAGGCGCAGTCAAGAGTCACGCCGCCCGTAAGCGTTACCTTTTCGGCGTCGGCGGGAGTGCGGGTCAGCAAAAGCCTTACCTCGGTGGAAGGGCCGTTTGCCGAGGATATCTGCGCTGTTGCCTCCGACGCGGCGAGGGCTGGTGAGTCAGCCCCAGAGCGCGAGGTGTGAACGCCGCCCTCGTAAATGTCGCATATCACTGCCGGAAGCTCGCTTTCGGCGGCAGGCTCCATATATTCAAGCGATGACCAGCCGTCGTGACCGTCGTAATAGACGCGTCCCCACAGTCCGTCCTCGCTTATTTCCGTCACCCATATGGTACTGCCGTCGGGTATGAGCGCCAGACGGTCATAGCCCGTGCCGGGACCCGAGCGCACGCGCAGTCCGCCATCCGCCACTATGCGGCAGACCGACGGGGAGATGACGCTTGTGGAGGCAGGGGGGAGAGGAGTTTCGTTTTCGTCATCAAACCAGATAACGCCGTCAAGCACAAAGGAGGAGGGCTTATAGAAGGCAAAAAGCTCGTCCACCGTGCATTTTATGGCTTCGCCCTCGGGATAGTAAGTACCGCCTATCGTCACGCCGAAGCTGTCGGAGAAAAAGACATATCCGTCGCGTATCAGGTGGATAAAGAAGGTGTGACCGTATTTTTCGCCTGAGCCGCCGGCTTTTGAAAAGCCCGCAAGCACATTGCGCACCGGTCTGCCGTCCGCGGCTTTGATTATTGCGTTCAGCGCGCTCTTGAGGGTATATTCGTCCTCCGGATACGCATGAACGCGGTAGCCTCCGCTCGTATAGCGCAGACCGCGGTAGTTGTTGAACTCATCGTTGCCATCCCCGGCTATGTAGTCACGGTTTATGTCCAGAAGATAAAGCTGAAGGTTGACATACCAAGCGCAGTAGCCGTTGAAGGATTTTCTGCCGCAGCTTGCAAGCGCCTCGGCTCTCAGCTCCTTTATTGCCGCCTTGAATTTTGCATCCGAGGCGTCAAGAGGCGGCATTATGTATATTGAGATGGCGTGCGCTCTGACGGCGCAAAGCGCCGGTCCGCCGAAAAATATTGCAAGGGCGGTCACAAGGCACAGCGCTGCAAAGAGCAGGCGCGGGCGGGCGCGTTTGGTTTGTCCTGAGGGTGCTGTCATTGTTCTTTCCTTAATCTTATTTTTCATCCGGAAGCCGTGCCGGGGTCCTTCGGGCGCGATGCCGAAAATTCGACAGAATAATTTTACCATCGATAATGAGGAAAGTCAATAGCTAAGAATGAATGTTCACAATATAGGATAACATTTCCTCTGCCGAGGCAACGTATGCGCGTAAAAAGAAAATGTTGACCTTTAGTAAGATATGTAGTATAATTAATTTTGAATAAGACCCGACCGCCCGCGCGCGGATAATTGCAGGTTGAAAGTTGAGAGGGGAAGACAGGTATGCCGTCAGAGCCGATAAGAAACGAAATATTAAGCGATTTTTCCGCTCGCGCCGACGCCTTTGTCGCCTCGGTGATGGCGGGGTACACACCGCAGCATATACGCCGCAGCAAGGTAATACACGACTGCGTGTGGGGTACTGTAATGCTTTGCCCGTGGGAGCTTCAGATACTTGACTCGCCGCTGCTCCAGCGTCTGCGGCGGATAAATCAGCTGGGACTTGCCATGACCACCTATCCGTCGGCGCATCACTCCCGGTTTGAGCATACGCTCGGCGTGCTGTCGGTAACGACAAAGATGATATCCCGCATAAATCAGGATGAAAGCGCGGATGTGCTGCCTCCGGACGCTTCCTTTGGCGATGGGAGCGGAGGCATACCGCCAAGGGATGTGCGCCTTTTGCGTCTTGCGGCGCTTTTGCACGACGTCGGGCACTGCTTTTTTTCGCATCTTTCCGAGTCCTATTACGGGCGCACCCCCGAAATGACGACGCTCAAACGTGAAGATCCCGTTTTTTCAAACGCGCAGCCGCATGAGATATTCGGGTATATTATAATCAACACTCCTTCCTTCCGCCGCTTTTTTGCCGAGGGGACCGACTTCCCGCTTGAGGGCGAGGACGCCGGTGAGCTGCTTGACACCGTGGGACGCATGATAGTGGGCGCTCCCGTGCCGCCGCGCCGCACGGAGAACGGATGGCTCCAGCCGTCATATCTTACCGAGATGATAAACGGGCGCTTTGACGCGGATTCACTGGATTATCTGCGCCGCGACACCTACGCGACGGGGCTTGCGCTGACGTATCACATCGACCGCGTGCTTTACAAGCTCTGCCTTGCCGACTGCGAGACCGTAAACGAAGCGGGCGAGCGCGTGACCGAGCGGCATCTGACCGTTCCGGTATCGGGAATCTCGACCGTCGAGGAGATGGTCTTTTCAAAGCTGATGCTTACGCGGTATATTTATCAGCATCAGAAGGTCATAGCGGTCGAGTCGCTGGTCGGGGACGTAGTGGAGGGCATGAGATACAACGGACGGCTGCTTCACCCGTGTGATTTTCTTTACTTCTGCGATGCGGATATCCTGTCTCTTGGCATGACGGGAGACGACCCGGCGTTCCGGCTTCCCGCCGCCTCCTTCCGGCTCAGTCCGGAGACCAAACTCACCACCGGGCGGGTAATACAGCGCATCCTTGAGAGGGATCTGCCGAAAAAGGCACTGCTTATCAATCGCGGAGTGCTTCGCGGCAGGGACGGCTCTGCCAGCAAGGAAGAGCTTGCCGGAACGGTGAAGCGGCTGCTTGCCATGCAAGATCTGCGCGAGGCAGTCACCGATGAGGCTATAAGGATCGCCCGCAAGCTCGGAATGCCAGAGCCGGAGATATATGATATTCACATTTCTGTCCCGAAGATAAAAATGTCAAAGAATTTTGACGGGGCTACCGTGCTGACCTACGATGGGGGCTTTGCAAGTATGTCCGACATAGTTGACCTTAACGACTGGGCGGGAGACTTTGCCGCCGACTCGTACAACGCATACATCTTTGCGGGAACGGAGCATCTGGTGCCGGTAAGTCTTGCCGCGTACCGTGTGCTGTCAGAGCGCGGTATTCCGCTTGACCGCGCAAAGGTCTTTGCAGGGCTAAAGGCATCCGCCGAGATCGAAGCCGCCTCGGAAAAGCTCTGAGGTATTACGGCACAGTTTACAAAGGAAAGGCAAAATAAAAAGTGTCAAAGCTTTCATGGAAGGGAGGGGCAATGCTGTCGCCCCTGCCCGTTGTGATCGTCACCTGCGGCGGCAGCCGCATAGGCGAGGGAGGCGAGGTCGATTCCGGTTTCCGTCCCAACGCCGTCACCGTGGCGTGGTGCGGAATTGTCTGCACCCAGCCGCCTATGGTATATATTTCACTTCGCCCCTCACGGCATTCGCACAAAATAATAAGCGAGACGGGAGAGTTCACCATAAATCTTGTCACAGCGGAGCTTGTGCGCGCCGCCGACAGCTGCGGCGTATATTCCGGCAGGGACGTTGACAAGGCGGAAAAATTCCGGCTTGCGCTTGAGCCGTCCGCTACCGGAACGGTGGGGTGTCCGTCGCTTGCGGCATCTCCGCTGACGCTTGACTGCCGTGTGACTCAGGTCATCCCGCTCGGCACGCATGATATGTTTCTTGCGCGGGTAGAGGGTGTCGGTGTTGACCCGGAGCTGGTAGACGGGGAGGGCAAGCTGCACCTTGAGCGCGCGCATCTTGCGGCATATTCGCACGGCGACTATTTCGGACTGGGCAAAAAGCTCGGCTCCTTTGGATTTTCGGTGAGAAAGAAGCCCCGCGAGGGCATGAACAGGGGCGGGGGAAAAAAGAAAAAATGAAGGCTCGTTCTGTATTTCGCCGGTACACGGCATTTGCCGTGGCGGTGCTCCTGATATTTTCCGTTCTGTCCTCTCTTTGCTCCTGCGGAGTCAGCGGCGAGCTGTTGGCTTCGGGGGAGCTTGGCGACGGGCGCACGGCATCCGCCTACGGCGGGATATACGGCGTCCGCACCGTTATCGTCACCGATGCCTCCGGAGATGAAGTCTGCCGGCTTTCGTGCAATGTCAGAATAAGCGAGCCGTTTACTCCCGATGACGGTGAAAACTACGGCTTTTCGGTCTGCGACCTTGATTTTGACGGTGTAAATGATATCCGGGTCATGACCGAGCGGTCGACCGAGGGCAATGTTTACGCCTGCTACCGCGCCTCGGCGGACGGCGGCTTTTACCTTGACACGGTGCTGTCAGCTCTGCGCGGACCGCGCTGGAATTACGAGACCGGCGAGGCGGCGGTGTGCGTGCATGAGCATACCGATTTTCCGTCAAAACCGGATGAGCCGCCAAAATATACTGACACGGTAAGGGTGACGTATTACGCGCCCGACGCCGCAAAGGACGGAAAATTCGCGCTCGTACGCGAGGAAACGCTGACATACTATTCCGAGACCGAAATTTACTGCTTTGCGGTTTCCGTTCCGGATGAGGACGGCGAGCTTGCCATCACCGATGAAAAATGGGTGCTGCCGGATAAGCTCGACCGCGAGGGACTTTCGGATTTCGGCTGGTGACTATGTGATATTCTGACTTTCGGGAACGACCCGGATGGATCAATGTGTGAGCACAAGCCACGCGTAATTGCGCGAGCAGCATCACACGCGCCTGCGGTACGCCGCAAACATCAAAAGAAAGGCAAGGTTATCGTTTTCAATGAACACAGAAAAGAGCAGAACCGCGATCATTATCGGCGCGGGACCCGCAGGTCTTACCGCGGCATACCGTTTTCTTCTCGACACAGACATAAAGCCGGTGATCCTTGAGGAATCGGAATACATCGGCGGTATTTCGCGCACCGCTGTGGTGGGCGGCAACCGTATGGACATCGGCGGACACCGCTTCTTCTCCAAGAACGATGAGGTAAACGCCATGTGGCAGGAGCTTATGCCGCTTCAGGGCAAGCCTTCAATTGACGACCTCACTCTCGGCGTGGAAAAGCCGCTTGCCGAGGACGGCCCCGACCCCGAGACCGAGGATCGCGTGATGCTTTTGCGAAACCGCATTTCGCGCATCTTCTTTTTGCGGAAGTTCTTTGACTATCCGATATCTCTGAAGCCCGAGACCTTTAAGAATATGGGCTTTGCCAACACGATGCGGGCGGGGTTCGGCTACCTTGGAAGCTGTATTGTCAAGAAAAAAGAGGACTCGCTTGAAAATTTCTATATAAACCGCTTCGGCAGACCTCTTTATGAGATGTTCTTTGAGGACTACACCACCAAGCTGTGGGGGCGCAGTCCGGCTCAGATATCCGCCGACTGGGGCGCTCAGCGCGTCAAGGGACTTTCCCTCAGCAAGGCAGTGTGGAACGTGCTCTCCAAGCCCTTCCGCCCGAAGGACAAGGTGGAAACATCGCTTATTGAGCAGTACTACTACCCCAAAAAGGGTCCGGGACAGCTCTGGGAGACGCTTGCCGACGAGATACGCCGGCGCGGCGGCGAGATAATAATGAACACGCGGATAGAAAAGATACGGGTAGAGAACGGCAGAGTCAGCGCAGTTACAGCCTCCGACGGACGGGAATTCACCGGGGATTACTTCATGTCCACCATGCCGGTCAAGGATCTGGTCGCGGGTATGGGCGAGGCGGCTCCCGCGGATGTCCGCCGTATTGCCGCGGGGCTTCCGTACCGCGATTTCATCACCGTGGGGCTTCTGGTAAACAAGCTGAAGCTGCAGAACAAAACAAAGGTGCGGACGCTGACCGGGGATGTGCCGGACTGCTGGATCTACGTTCAGGAGCGGGATGTGAAGATAGGCAGGCTTCAGCTCTTCAACAACTGGTCGCCCTACATGGTCGCAGACCCCAAGCACACGATGTGGATAGGGCTTGAATATTTCTGCAACGAGGGCGACGAGCTGTGGAGTATGTCGGATGAGGCGTTCATCGACTTTGCAATCGGAGAGCTTGTGAAGATAGACGTTATCGACCGCTCCGACGTGATAGATTCGACCCGCATACGGGTAAAGAAGGCTTATCCCGCTTACTTTGACACATATTCCGAGTTTGACACGGTAAAGGACTATCTTTCCGGGATCGAAAACCTCTGGTGCCTCGGGCGCAACGGTCAGCATCGCTACAATAATATGGATCATTCAATGCTTACCGCAATGGAGGCGGTGCGAGCCATTGCCGCCGGAAGCACCGACAAGAGCGCGGTATGGGGAGTGAACACCGAAAAGGAATATCACGAGACCAAAAAGGGATAATAAAATTGCGTGTATGCGCATCTTCCGGACTCCGGAAAAAACATAAAAATTTTGCAGAACATAATGCCGGGACGACGCAAGGAAAAACTTTCCGTCGTCCCGCTTGTGTCCGCATAAAGGAGGCGTGCTGTGGCAGCTGAAAAAGCAGGACTGACCGGAACGGTCATTGCACTTTTAGGAGAGAAAAAATTTCAGAGCGTAAGGGATATTCTGCTTACCATGCAGCCGGTGGATATTGCCGCCGTGCTTGCGGAGCTTTCGGCGCAGGATATTCTGGTCCTCATCCGGCTTTTGCCGAAGGACGCGGCGGCGGAGACCTTTGTTGAGATGACGGCGGAGCAGCAGGAGGAGCTGATACACCGCTTTTCCGACAGCGAGCTGAGCGAGGTGCTTGACGAGCTGTACCTTGACGACGCCGTGGATATCGTCGAGGAGATGCCCGCAAACATTGTAAAGCGCATCCTGGCTCAGGCAAATCCCGAAACGCGGCGGCAGATAAACGAGCTGCTCAAGTACCCATCCGACTGCGCCGGAAGCATAATGACCACCGAATATGTCGAGCTGAGTCATGACATGACGGCTGCGGACGCAATAGAGCGCATCCGCAGCACCGGCGTTGACAAGGAGACGGTAAACGTATGTTATGTCACGGGTCCCGGCAGGCATCTTGAGGGCGAGGTATCGCTGCGCACGCTCATTCTTGCCGCTCCCGCAAGCCGGGTGGGCGAGATCATGACGGAAAACGTCATTTCCGTATCCACTCTTGAGGATCAGGAGGAGGTGGCGCACACCTTCACCAAGTACGGCAGTATCGTGCTGCCCGTGGTAGACAGTGAGCAAAGGCTGGTCGGTATCGTGACCGTCGATGACGTGATGGATGTTATCCGCGACGAGGCGACCGAGGATATTGACAAAATGGCGGCTGTCACGCCCGCCGACAAGCCGTATCTTAAGCTGTCGGTGTTTGATATATTCAAAAGCCGCATTCCGTGGCTGATGCTTCTGATGATATCCGCCACATTCACCGGCTCGATAATCACGCATTTTCAGGATGCGCTTTCGGCACATCTGGTGCTTGTGGCTGCAATCCCGATGCTGATGGACACCGGCGGAAACTGCGGAAGTCAGGCGTCGGTCACGATAATACGCGGGATCTCGCTTCAGGAGATAAAGTTTTCCGATATCTTCCGCGTAATGTGGAAGGAAGCGCGGGTGTCACTGCTCTGCGGCGTCACGCTGGCTGTCCTTAATTTTCTCAAGCTGATATTCTTAAACCGCGTTGGCGTTATGGTCGCGGCAGTCATCTGCACGTCGCTTATGATAACGGTCCTTGCGGCAAAGCTGGTCGGCTGCTCGCTTCCTCTGCTTGCAAAGCGGCTGGGACTTGACCCCGCGGTCATGGCAAGCCCGTTCATCACCACCATCGTGGATGCGCTCTCGCTCTTTATTTACTTCAAGATCGCCGGAGCGATACTTGGCGTGTGACACGGCAAAGTCGATATTTATTAATAAAAAAATTCCCGGGTCTGTCATGCTTTTGCGCAGGCAGACCCGGAGATCTTTATTTCACGGCGTTCAAATACGCCGCGTTTTTATAAATGTCAGGAGGACTTTTCGACCAGATCAAGATCCTCCGAGAATACGAAGATGTAATAATCCTCGTATTCAAGCTTTTCTACAAGGATAGTATCGACCCATTCCCTCCATGAGGCGGAGCGGGAGACGGTGGCGTAATCGGAGGCGCTCAGCAGGACGAAATACCGGTCGTATTTTTCGTGCTGATCCTCATAGTACCAACGGCTGCTTGACTGATACCAGTTGGTGTGAAGTCCCTCGGTTGCCGAAACGTCGGCGTGCCGCACCTTTACGCGGGAATCCGTGAGCACCGTTATGGCATTTGAACGCCAGAAATTTGCGTAGCCGTATTCAAGCTCGTTTTCCTCAAGAAATTCGGCAAGCTGATGATCCATGTTGTTCCTGCCGTAATCGGCGGGCATTTTTGCAATTTCTCCAAAGGAGACAAGCGCCGTAACCGACAGAAAAACGGCAAGGATTATTCCTGAACGCAGCAGTACGCGCCCTGACTCCGCGGGATGCTCGTCGGCGGCTTTGCTGTCGGCAGCTTCGTCGGTGGGGGAGGATACTGCCGCCCGAAGCATTTTCTCGCGCCCGGCGTGAGAAAGCTCCCAAGCCGCAAACACTGCAAGCACCGCGGCGCTTCCTATCAGGGGAGTCAGCCGCCAGTTGGCGTTTGACAGTCTGCCGCAGATATACCCGAAAAAGAGCGCGGCGGAGAGGATAATGTGGCTCCACAGCATAACACGCGTGCCGCGGTAGGCTATGCGTCGGTAGAAGCAAAGCATTACAACGGGCAGAACAAGCAGCAGAATACCCGTGGCAAGCCGGATAAGAGACATAAAGGATTCAAGTCTGAAGAGATTCTCGCCCTGCTTTGCGGAAACTCCGAGCAGCTTGAGGTAATCGGTGGAAAATTTCTGCGCATTGGAGACCCACGAGCCGATGTCGGAATATGTGGAATAAACGTTGGTATATCCGGCGGTTATCCCCTCGCGGGTAAAGAATTTAAGCAGCAGCGTGCCGCAAAGCGTTCCGGCAATTATTGTGACGATGACGATTCCAGTCGGTGTGTTTTTGCGTGAGAAAAGCCCCTTTTTGCCGTCAAAGAAGCATTCGGCGGCAATCCCTCCGAGTGCGGGAAGGGTGGCAAGCACCAGCATCTGTGTGCCGTCTGTGGCACTGCCCGCCGAAACGGCGAACAGCAGGACGACGGCAAGCACGAACATCACGCGGCTCTTTACCGGGCTGTCCTTTGCCGGCAATAAAAGCAGTCTGCCGCCGCGCTCTGTGACCGAGAGGGAAAGCCCCGCCATGAGGAAGAAAAGCACAAGACCGAGGCTGTAATATATCACGTGCCCCAGCATTATCTCACGCAGCTTGTCAGAGGAGGCAAGTATCATCAGCACAATGCCCGTTGTAAGCGAGCACCAGCCGACGCTCATCCCCGCCTTGCGGCAGAAATAAATCAGCGAGGCGCAGAAAACAAGCACAAAAATTATCATTCCGATATTCTGCGCGGTCATGCCGAAGCCGAAAGCCGCGATAAGTGGGGTCATCCACATATTTGCGGAAAAGGGCAGCAGCGCCGCGTAGTTATAGGTCTTGTCAAACACACTGCCCGATTCAAGCGAGGCGTTTGCCCAGTAAAGCGAGTCGGAGCAGTCGGCGTGGAAGTAGCCCTCGGCAGGTCCGAGAATATAGTATACAGCCGCCGAGACTGCCAGAATTACAGGAAGGGCAATGAGGATGCTGAGAAATATTCCGGCGGCAATGCTGCCGGGACCGCGACGCGACGGGCGTTCTTCAAGCTTTTGAGACTGCATTTCGGCTCCTTTCGTTGTTGCGGTTGCGGGGAAGTCCCGCTTCACGTTTTTTTCAGTTGTTCCCCTCGTACATTCTGAGAAGGTATCTTCCCACCTCGACGGCAAACTTCGCCGCGTCGGGCTTGAGTGCGTCCGGGAAATCCTGCGTATAGTTCTGTGCCTCGTACACAAAGTCACCTTCATAGCCTATTTCGCGCAGGCAGGGCATTATCTTTTCCCACTTGATATTGCCGCCGACAAAGGGTATAAGATGAGAATCCACGTCTCCCCGGTTGTCCTGTACGTGTGTCGCCTTGAGGCGTGAGCCGACCTTGCGCAGTGCGCGAGGCTGGTCGGATATCATAAAGTTTGCGTGGCCGAAATCCCAGCAGATTCCGACCGCAGGGTCGTCAAAGGAATCCACAAGGCTGATAAGGTCCTCGGGATTTTCGCAGTAGCTGCGGCGGTAGTCGGCGGGAGAGAAGTTGAACATATTTTCAAGCGCCATTCCCACGCCTGCTTTTTTGCACTGCTCAAGTATCGGTGCGTAGTATTCGCGGTTGGTCTTAAGCTCGATATCGGTGTCGTATTCGCAGTTTACCGTGTCGTTAAGGGGATGAAAGACCATCCATTTGACGCCGAGCTTCCCGGAGGCTATGATCGAGCGTCGGGTCATCTCGGCGAGCAGCTCAAGAGTTTCGGCGTTCGGCTGACGTCCGCGTGTGAACAGGTAGGGGTTAAAGGGTGAATGCGACTGTGAAAAGGTTATTCCGCGCGCTGCGGCTGCCTCTCCTGCCTCGTCAATGGCGCGCTCCCAGCCGTCGGAGGCAAGCGCGTCATTCCAGCGCGGGCGAACCGAATCACAGAAATGGATGTCCGCCACATCAAAGCCGGCGTCGGCAATCATTGTGACCTTTTCGGCGTAGGAGGGTTTTTCATTTTCTCCGCGGTGGCGGTAAAACATATTTGTTGAAGTTCCGAGTTTCATTTTTCAGAGATCAGCCCGGTTTATACCCCGGACGTCCTTTCGATCGTTTTGTTATACCTATTATATAACATCCGGCGGAGAAAATCAATAATAAACGGAGTTAAATGCGAAAAATTGCCCCGGTGCGAAAAACCGCCGCCTGCGCGGGGTAAGAAAATCCCCGCGTGAGGTCACGGAAAGAAAAAAGCAGCATATACTTAAAGCAGAGGGGAATTGCGGACGGCGCGCCGTCCGCCGCCCCGTCTGCCCGGGAGGAAAAAGTCATGCCGAAATCCTGTAAGCTGAAAAAAGCAGTGGGTCTGCTTGCCCTGTGCTTCGGGGCGGGTATATTCCTGTCCTTTATTCTGCCTTGGAGAATCCTTGCCTTTGTTGAGGCGGCGGCGCTGCTCGGCGCGGGGTTTTTGCTGCTCAAGTAATTCCCGCGCGTCGGCATTGCCGCCGGAAGGAGTCTCGCTTCATGAAGATAATCGTTATCCGCTCACCCGGATTCTTTTCGCCCCTTTTGCGCCGCCTTTTCGGAGTCAGGGGCAGACGTAAGCCGAAAAAATAATGACAAGGGGTGTTAAAAAATTCCTTCTGAATTTTTTAACACCCCCAACGACATTGGTCTTGACGGCTGAAAGCCGTCATTTTGCCACAG
>DPGK01000016.1:0-5430 GCA_003523225.1 Clostridiales bacterium | reverse complement strand
GGCTGTAAAAAACATCGAGTTTTTTACAGCCCCGCGGGTGTTTCAACGTTCGGAATACAGTCCCGAAGCATTGCATACACAAGGTCGTGGGCAATGATCGGTACTGTATTTGGCGTTTACTCTGCCGTGATCGAGGCAAGGTCGATCGTTCCGAGCGAAATGAGGCTCTTTATCGCCAAAGCCACCTCGGTTCTGACTGCCTCGGCGGTATCCCTTTCTGCTCCGGCTTCGACGTGTACCGCGCTTCCGCCCAGCTCAAAATCCGCATAGTAGACAATGTTTTTTCCGATCTTTGCATATCCGGCGGCAACCGGGACGCCGTCTATGTCGGAAATGACTTCCTCACCCTCAAGCACGGTGTCAATGTATGCTGCCCCGGGTGCGGTCACAACGAGCTTTACGCTGCCGATTCTTCCGTCAAGGGCGACAATTGTGTTGTCGTCGGCGTTGAATATCGCGTCTGCGTTTACGGGCAGTCCGCAGAACAGACGGTCAAGCTCTGCCTGTGTCAGACTCCGGAACTCGGTCCGTATGGCAATATCCAGGTTGAATATTTCCGCCGAACGCGATCTTGCAAATTTGATCGTATCACCGTTGCCAAGCTCGGCAACATGGTATCCGCCAATGAGTCCGCTCTGCATCACTCCTGCGGCAAGCAGTGTTACGAGCGCAAGACACGCGGCAGCCGAGGCGAGCTTTACCCACAGACCCCGCGGCTTTGCCGTGACTTTTTCCTTTGCCCTTACTATCATATCATCGTCTATCCTGTTCATTATTTCGGCAAACTGTTCGCTTGTCATATTGTGTACCCCTCTTTCTCAAGTCTTTCTCTGAGTTTTTTTCGTGTGCGGGAAAGTATCATCAGCACATTGCTTTCCCTTATGGAATGCTCCCGTGCAATGTCAGATGTGCCTTCCATGTAAAAGTAGCGTAGAATAAAGATGCTGCGGTCTCTTTCGGAAAGTGAATATAAAAATCCGTTCAGCAGCTCCTCAAGCTCCCGCTTGTCGGCTTCGGTGTCGATATCCGATGTTCCGGCAAGAAATTCATCCATTTCCTCAAATGCAAGCACCACCTCGCCGCCGCCTCTTTTCTGACGGTTTTTCTCCCGGTATCGGTTCAGGGCAAGACTGCGCGCTATCTTTGCAAGAAAGGCTTTGAGGTTTTTCGGACACTGCGGCGGGATGCTTTGCCAGACCTTAAGCCAGGTGTCGTTTACGCATTCCTCAGCGTCCTGCGGATCGGCAAGGATATTGTTTGCAATGCTGAAGCAATATCCGCCGTATTTTTCGCTTGTTTCCCTTATGGCGTCCTCATCCCTGCGGTTGTAAAGCGTGATTATCTTTTCGTCCTCCATACTCACTTCTCCTTACGGATCTCCTCCTCTCTGTGTTTTGGCGCCTTTCACCTATAAAGACAACAAAAAAAGAGATCTCTAACACGGTTTTATAAAAAATCGGGCTGTCGCATGATAATGCAGCAGCCCACGGCGGTTAAAAAGGTTGTTTTTTCGGTTTTGCCGGAATATATGCGGATACGGCTGTTCACTCTGTCTCGGCGTATATTTCCATCAGCCGCTCCTCGACCTCTGTGATCCTTGCCGATATCTCCCCGGCGCGGACATAATCGGAGGCTGCGTCGCCGTACAGCTCGGCGTTCAGAGCGTCAAGCTCCGCTTCAAGCTCGCTCTGCTCCTTTTTCAGCCGTTCAAGCCTTGCCGCCGCGCGTCTTGCCTCGGCGGCTTCCTTTTTGTTTTTAAGATATATATCCCGCTGGCTCATCGGGGCGGCTGCCGCCGCCTGTGCCGCGCGCTCGATATCGGCGGCGCTTGATGCTACGCCGGCACAGATACCGCTTTCGCGCCGCGCGCTTTCGGCAAGCCATTCATCCCACGCGCTGCCCCGCTTTGAGACAGGCATACTGAAGAGCTTGCCCGAGCGGTCAAAGCCGAGAAGGCGCGTGGCGGTTCCGCTTATAAAGCGTCGGTCGTGAGAAACGCAGATAAGCGTTCCGTCATATTCCTCAAGCGCCGCCTCCAGTGCTTCGCGCGAGCCGATGTCAAGATGGTTTGTCGGCTCGTCGAGTATAAGTGTGTTCATTTTGGACAGCATCAGCTTGACCAGCGTCAGCCGGGCGCGCTCCCCGCCGGAGAGCACCCCGACCTTTTTGAACACATCGTCGCCGCGGAAGAGGAATGCGCCCAGCGCGCCGCGCGCCTCATGCTCCTTCATGTCGGGATAAAGCGACCACAGCTCCTCAAGCACTGTGTTGTTTTCGCAAAGGTTCTGATTTTCCTGATCGTAATATCCTACCTGCAGGTTGTGACCGAGATCGATAACTCCCCGCGTGGGCTTGAGCCTGCCGATCATCAGCTTGATAAGGGTGGACTTTCCGCAGCCGTTAGGTCCGACAATGAATATCCTCTCGCCGCGCTTTATATTGAAATTCAGCCCCTCGAACAACGGCGCGCCGCCCGGATAGGCAAAGCCGAGTCCGCGCGCTTCAAGCACATCGTTTCCGCTGGGGATCCCCTGCGAAAAACGCATCCGGACTGTTCTTTCGTCCGCCTTGGGGGCTTCAAGCTTTTCCATTTTATCAAGCAGCTTCTGACGGCTTTCGGCGGCAATGATATTCCGCTCGCGGTTCCACCGGCGCTGCTGGGCGATATACGCCTCCTGCCGGGCGATCTCCTTTTGCTGGTCGCGGTAGTGCTTTTCGTATATTTCACGGTCAAGACGGCGCTGCTCAGCCGATGCCGTGTAGCCTCCGCGGTAGAGCTTTGCGGTCTTGTGCTCTATCATCAGCGTTTTGTCCGTCACCCGGTCGAGAAAATAACGGTCGTGCGAGACGACGATAAGGCATTTTTTGTATGATGCAAGATAGTTTTCAAGCCACCCCAGCGTTTCGGCGTCAAGGTGGTTGGTCGGCTCGTCGAGCATGAGGATATCAGGCTCGCGGCAAAGCCTGCGGCAGAGCGCAAGACGTGTGCGCTGACCGCCGCTCAGTGCTTCTATGGGCAACGCGGCGTCACTGTCCGAAAATCCCATGTGACCCAGAATGGAATCACAGCGCGAGCGGAAGGTCAGTCCGCCCGCCGAGACGAACCGGTCGTGCAGGGAGGAGTATTCCTTCATTGCCGAGGCATATGCGGCGCTTTCCGACTCGGAGGAATGCCCCTCAAGCCAAGTCGTCAGTTCGTTCATGCGCGCTTCCGCGTCAAGCAGCTCGGGATAGGCGGTGTACATCTGTTCCCGCACGGTTCCGCCGCTTTCGGGGGATATCTCAAACGCGCTGTCCTGCGTCAGCAGTCCTACCGTGGTGTTCTGGTTTATAAAAACGCTGCCTGCGGTCGGCTCGGTCCTGCCGAGCAGCAGGGAGAGAAGGGTGGATTTTCCGCAGCCGTTGGCTCCGACGATACCGAGGCGGTCGTTTTCATTGAGGGCGAAGGATACTTCCTTAAGTATATCCTTGGGTCCGAAGGACAGGGAAAGTCCGTTTACGCTGAGTATAGTCATGATCTTCCTTACAATAAAAATAATTAAAGCTTTATTTTGATCTCGCACGCAACGCCGAGAATGCGCGCTTCTCCGGTCTCAAAATCAACGGTTGAAAGCTGGATCGGAGAATAGTCGGGGTTTTCCGGCATGAGAAATATATTTTTGCCGCGCCGGTGAAAGCGCTTGACGGTGGCGGATTCGCCTCCTACAAGGCAGGCGACGATCTGCCCCTCCTCGGCATACTGCTGCTTACGGAAAAGCACCAGCGAGCCGTCGATCATTCCGATATTCTTCATGCTGTCCCCGCACACACGCAGGTAAAAATAATCGTCGGCGTTGGGGATATCTGCGACCTCATGGCCCATCAGCGTTTGTTCGGTTATGATAGGGCTTCCGGCGCGTATCTCTCCTATTACGGGAACCATGCTCTCGGCAAGCGCCGCCGTGCGGGAGGTGGTGCGCGGCTGTTCTACGCCCATAAGGGTCTCCACCGGGACGCCGAAATAGTCTGCGAGCTTCTGAAGCTTGTCGGCTTTCGGCGAGCTTCTGCCACGCTTCCAGTCGGAGAACGACGAGTTTGATATACCTGTTTCCTTTGCAACACGGTATACGGTGGTTTTGTTGGCGGCAAGCAGCCGCTCAAAGGCTTGATAATCCATATTGGTAGTCCTTTTCTGACCCTGACCCGTCATCTGTGCGGGTAACTTGTAATTTTATGGGAAAATTATTCTGATTTCTCGAAATAGCTATTGACATAGTTACGCATTTGTGATATAATGCACTCAAACAAAGAAGCGAAAGATAAATATCTTGCGCCGCATATTCTTATTATAAGTCGTGAATGCGTTTTTGTCAAGCGTCTTGCGGTCGGTTTGTAAAAAATAATTGTATACAACTGCAATAAAAAGGATAATAAATCATAACAAGGAAATAATGGGTCGATGCAGACCGACAGAAAAATCCATCGTTCATACAAAAAAATTCGTCACCAATTAAATAAAAATGCGTAATATTCCGTTTTTGCGGATTAAAATATATTCAACCGAAAGGAAATAAGAAGATGAAGGATGAAGAAGTGATTTCCCCGACGGAGAAGAGTGGCTGTCGCGTCGGGAGCAGCGACGGTCTTGACGCGGCGCGGAAATATCTTGAAAGCTACCGTCACGGCTGCCGTATGCTGCGCGCCGACAAGTATGCGCGCGAATATTTTGACGACGGCTTTGAACGCGACGCACAGGAGAAAAGGAGCGATGAGCTTGATCTGTCTTTGATACGTGCAAGGCTTTGCGCAGTCCGGAGCTTTATTTCATCTCTGCCCTGCGGTGAGAGCGGGCGGATGCTGCTTTATTACCATTACATACGCGGAATTCCGGTTGCTGAGTGCGCTGAGATGCTTGAAATATCGCGTGCCAGTGCGTTCCGGCTTCGTCGCCGGGCGCTTGCTGCGGCGGCTCGTGTACTTGATAAGACGGATAAGCGGTCAAAGGGCTGAGACGGGTGTATAGAACTGCGCGCCTTGGAGCAGAATAATACCGAACTTACTGAAAGGTCGGTATTATAAAAATGACTGATAAACAAATGAAGACAGCGGCGGGAATCGCCGCAGGGACCGTGATGATGGGAGCTGTAATGGGTATGGGAATTGCGGCGTATAATTCAAAGCCGATGCGCGCAAAACGCATGATAAAGCGCGCAGGAAGAACGCTCGATACCGTCGGCGGTGTTCTGAAAAATGTTGCCGCAACCGCCATCGGCGGAAAAATGTAAGCGTACGCCGCGTTTGCCGCCTGCACGTATGTGATGAACCCCGCAGGGCAGACAGTAGACCAAAGCAAGGGCTTTCGTCAGATTGATGAAAGTTTTCGCCCGCCTTTTTCAAAAGGCGGCGCAGTTGAGGGCGCGTAGCCCTCATCGCCGCCCGCAGGCGGCGAAA
>DPGK01000034.1 GCA_003523225.1 Clostridiales bacterium | reverse complement strand
GCACGACAGCTTTATTTCACCCAAAGCCGGCGGAAAGGTCATTATGGAATTTTCCGGCAAGGAGCTTATCCAGGGCGAGCCTGACGCTTCCTCCTTCCCCTCCGGCGGACTTCGCGCCACCTTTGAGGCGAGAGGCTACACCGCGTGGGACGCAACCTCCTATGCCTTTATCAAGGACGGAGTGCTTTGCATTCCGACCGTCTTCTGCTCCTACGGCGGCGAGGCGCTTGACCAGAAAACGGCGCTGCTTCGCTCGATGGAAGCTATCAACCGTCAGGCGCTGCGCGTTCTGAAGCTGTTCGGCAACGACAGCGTCAAGTCGGTAAAGACCACGGTAGGTCCCGAGCAGGAATATTTCCTTGTTGACAAGGATATGTACGACAAACGCAAGGACCTTATCTACACCGGCAGAACGCTGTTCGGCGCACGTGCCCCCAAGGGACAGGAGCTGGACGACCACTACTTCGGTGCGATAAAGCCCCGCGTGTCGGCGTTCATGAAGGATCTGAACCAAGAGCTTTGGAAGCTGGGTGTTCTGGCAAAGACCGAACACAACGAGGTCGCTCCCGCGCAGCATGAGATGGCTCCTATCTTCACCACCACCAACATTGCCGCCGACCACAACCAGCTTACGATGGAGATAATGCAGAAGGTCGCCAAAAAGCACGGCTTGGTCTGTCTGCTTCACGAAAAGCCCTTTGCCGGGGTAAACGGAAGCGGAAAGCACAACAACTGGTCTATCTCCACCGATACCGGCGCGAACCTGCTTGAGCCGGGCGAGACGCCTTACGAAAACGCACAGTTCCTGCTTTTCCTTTGCGCGGTTATCAAGGGCGTGGATGAATATCAGGATCTGCTCCGGATATCGGTCGCCTCCGCCGGAAACGACCACCGTCTGGGCGCTAACGAAGCGCCGCCCGCTATCGTTTCGATGTTCCTCGGCAGCGATCTTTCCGAGATCCTTGAGGCTATCGAAAAGGACGAAAAGTATGACCCGAAGCAGAAGGATCTGATGCGCATCGGCGTGCACACGCTGCCGAAATTCCCGCGTGACACCACCGACCGCAACCGTACCAGCCCCTTTGCCTTTACCGGCAACAAGTTTGAATTCCGTATGCTCGGTTCGTCCGCTTCCATCTCCTGCGCCAACACGGTGCTCAACACCGTCGTTGCGGAAGAGCTTTGCCAGTTTGCCGACAAGCTGGAGAACACCGCGGATTTCGAGCGCACACTGCACGACCTTATCAAGGAGACCATTGCATCCCATAAGCGGATAATTTTCAACGGCGACGGTTATGACGAGTCCTGGGTAAAGGAAGCGGAAAAACGCGGACTTTACAATCTGAAGTCCACCCCCGACGCGCTGGCGCACATGATGGACGAAAAGAACGTGAAGCTGTTCACCTCGCACAAGGTATTTACCCTTGCCGAGCTGAGCGCAAGACACGAAGTGCGGCTTGAAAACTACTGCAAGGTCATCAACATAGAGGCGCTGACCATGCTTGACATGGTGCGCAAGGACATTCTGCCCGCCATGAGCACATATTCCTCCGGACTCTCCCGCGCCGCCGCGGAAAAGACCGCGCTGCTTGGGGACGCGGACGTATCATATGAAAAGGATACGGTAAAGAGCCTGTGCGCACTTATCGGCGAAACATACAGAAACGTCAAGAAGCTCGAGGACGATCTGCTTGCCGCAAAGGCTGTGACCGACATGGCAGAGCTTGCCGACATTTATAAAACAACGGTTCTTGAAGATATGCGCGCCCTGCGCATTTCGGTGGACGAAATGGAGACCGTTTCCTCCTCTGAGGCGTGGCCGTACCCGTCCTACGGCGATCTTTTGTTCGGCGTTCGCTGAGGCGCCGAGTTACACTTAACTTTCGGAGGTCTCATTATTATGAGCTTGGAAGAAGTATTATCTGCTGTTAACGGAGAGGTTTTCAGCGTCTGGTTTTTGATAGGTGCTGCACTGGTGTTCTGGATGCAAGCCGGATTTGCAATGGTCGAGACGGGCTTTACCCGCGCCAAAAACGCCGGAAACATCCTTATGAAGAACCTGATGGATTTCTGCATCGGAACCGTGGTCTTTATCCTCATAGGCTTCGGACTGCTTCTCGGCGAGGATCTTGTGGGTATCATCGGCAAGCCGGGATTTGATATTTTCACGGATTACGCAAACTTTGACTGGTCAAACTTCGTATTCAACCTTGTGTTTTGCGCCACCACCGCGACCATCGTTTCGGGCGCCATGGCGGAAAGAACCAAATTCCTTTCCTACTGTGTTTACTCGGCTGTGATCTCGGCGGTCATATACCCCATCGAGGCTCACTGGACCTGGGGCGGCGGCTGGCTTGCAAGCCTCGGCTTCCATGATTTTGCCGGTTCCAACTGCATTCACATGGTCGGCGGCATCTGCGCTCTCATCGGTGCGGCGATGCTCGGTCCGCGTATCGGTAAATTCACCAAAAAGGACGGCAAGGTGGTCAAGGTCAACGCCATTCCGGGACACAACATCACAATCGGATGCCTTGGTGTGTTCATTCTCTGGCTTGGCTGGTACGGCTTCAACGGTGCGGCTGCCACCACGGTCGAGGAGCTTGGCTCGGTATTTGTGACAACAACGATAGCTCCCGCCGTTGCCACGGTGGTCTGCATGATCTTTACATGGATAAAGTACGGCAAGCCCGATGTTTCAATGTGTCTTAACGCTTCCCTTGCGGGACTTGTTGCGATCACTGCCGGTTGCGACGTGGTCGACGCTCTCGGCTCGATCGTGATAGGCGCTGTTGCGGGACTTCTGGTCGTGTTCGGAGTATGGCTGCTGGACTACAAGCTGCATGTTGACGACCCCGTCGGCGCTGTTGCTGTACACTGCATGAACGGTATCTGGGGAACGATCGCTGTCGGTCTGTTTGCGACCGAGACCGCACCTGCCTTTGCAAGAGGCTACGGCGACGGTGTAAGCTTCGGTGCAAACCAGATAGTCGGCGAGGGTCTGTTCTACGGCGGCGGCTTCAAGCTGCTCGGTACTCAGCTGCTTGGTGTGCTGGCAACTGCGGCGTTCACTGCCGTGACGATCACCCTTACCTTCCTTGCCATAAAGAAGATATTCGGGCTGAGAGTCAGCCGCGAGGAGGAGATAGTCGGTCTTGACCCGACCGAGCACGGTCTGCCGAGCGCATACGGCGGAATGATATTCGCTCCGGAAACCGTTCCGTCCGACGACGAGCTGCCCGTTGCCGTAAGCGGCGACGTACCCGTTGCGGAGGCGGTGGAGGTCAAGGCGATGCCCACGTTTGAAGCTCCTGCCGGCGGCAGAAAGCTGACAAAGGTCGAGATCATCTGCAAGGAATCCCGACTTGAGGCTCTCAAGACCGCCATGATGTCGATAGGCATCACCGGAATGACGGTTTCCCACGTCATGGGCTGCGGCGCGCAGAAGGGCAGACCGGAGTTCTACCGCGGAGTTGCCATTGAAGCGACGCTTCTGCCGAAGATCCAGGTCGATATCGTTGTAAGCAAGGTGCCGGTCTCCGCTGTAATCGAGACTGCCAAAAAGGTGCTTTACACCGGACACATCGGCGACGGCAAGATATTTGTTTACAATGTTGAAAATGTTGTAAAGGTCAGAACCGGCGAAGAAGGCTATGACGCTTTGCAGGATGTAGAATAAACCGGAAAATAAATAATAAATAACAACACGGGGTCCTGTCCCGCAGCGAGCATGGGAAGGTGAGAGCCATGCGGCGGACCCCGTGCAAAGTTGCCTTATGGCACTGAAGCTCTGAAGCTGTCGGAGCTGTGCCGCGCAAGGCTTGTGTGCCGCACCCTCGCAGCGTCGCGGACGGCACAAAAGAGAGAAAGGAAATGTCAGAATGAACGAAACGGATCAGAAGACCTTATATCAGGAGGCATACGAGCATGACGCCTGCGGTATAGGCGCGGTGGTGAGTATTGACGGCGTGGCGTCGCATTCAATTGTAAACGACGCGCTGTCCATAGTTGAAAGACTGGAGCACCGGGCGGGAAAGGACGCCTCCGGCGATACGGGGGACGGTGTGGGTATTCTTTTGCAGATATCCCACTCTTTTTTCGGCAGTCTCGGACTGGATATCGGAGAGGCGCGTGACTACGGCGTCGGTATGTTTTTCTTCCCTCAGGATCCGCGCAGCCGCCGCCAGGCGGAAAAAATGTTTGAGGTCATCTGCGCCAAGGAGGGAGTCCGCTTTATTGCGTGGCGCGACGTTCCCACAAACCCGGATATTCTCGGAGAAAAGGCGAGAAGCTCGATGCCCTATATCGCGCAGTGCTTCCTTGAGCGCCCCGAAGGCATTGCCCGCGGGCTGGATTTTGACCGAAAGCTGTATGTGATACGTCGTGTTTTTGAGCAGAGCAGCGAAAATACCTATGTCTGCTCCCTCTCCTCAAGGACCATCGTCTACAAGGGAATGTTCCTTGTGGGTCAGCTCCGCCGCTTTTATCCCGACCTTCAGGATCCGTCCTACGAAAGTGCCATCGCCATGGTTCATTCCCGCTTTTCCACCAACACCATGCCAAGCTGGGAGCGGGCGCATCCAAACCGCCTTATACTGCATAACGGTGAGATCAACACCATCCGGGGCAACGCCGACCGTATGCTTGCGCGCGAGGAGACGATGGAATCGGTCTGCATGAAGGAGGACATGGTAAAGGTCCTTCCGGTCATAAACGCTTCCGGATCGGATTCCGCAATGCTTGACAACACGCTGGAATTTCTCACTATGAACGGCATTCCGCTGCCGCTGGCAGTCATGATAACCATTCCCGAGCCGTGGGAGAACGACCCGAACATGAGCCGCGCCAAGCGGGATATGTACCGCTATTATTCCACTATGATGGAGCCGTGGGACGGTCCGGCTGCCATTCTTTTCTCGGACGGCGACATAATGGGTGCTGTTCTGGACCGCAACGGTCTGCGCCCGGCGAGATATTATATTACCAAGGACAGAAAGCTGATACTTTCGTCAGAGGTGGGAGTTCTGGATATTCCCGCCGGGGATATCGTCTGCAAGGATCGCCTCCGCCCCGGGAAGATGCTGCTTGTGGACACCGTGCGCAAGGCAGTGATATCCGACGAGGAGTGCAAGGAGTACTACGCCGGGCGTCAGCCTTACGGCGAGTGGCTGGACAGCAACCTTGTTACGCTTGCCGAGCTGCCGATACCGAACAAAAAGATCCCACATTATTCCGAGGAGGAGCGCAACCGGCTCTATAAGGTATTCGGATACACATATGAGGATATGAACGAGGCGATACTGCCGATGGCGAAAAACGGCATCGAAGCGACAGCCTCAATGGGCTGCGACATTCCGCTTGCCGTGCTTTCCGAAAAGCACCAGCCTCTCTTCAATTATTTCAAGCAGCTTTTTGCGCAGGTCACAAACCCTCCTATCGACGCGCTGCGCGAAAAGGTGGTGACGGACACCACCGTGTATGTAGGCTCGGACGGTAATCTGCTTTGCGAAAAGCCGGAAAACTGCGCAGTGCTTCAGATCCACAACCCCATCCTTACCTCGGTGGATCTTATGAAGATACGTCATATGAACAAACCGGGCTTCGGGGTGCAGACCGTCTCGCTGCTGTACTATAAAAACACCTCGCTTGAAAAGGCGCTTGACCGGCTGTTTGTCGAATGTGACCGCGCCTACAAAAAAGGCGCAAATATCATCATTCTCTCCGACCGCGGCGTGGATGAAAACCACGTGGCGATCCCCTCGCTGCTTGCCGTCTCGGCAATGGAGCAGTATCTGATACGCACCAAAAAGCGCACCGCCGTGTCGATCATACTTGAAAGCGCGGAGCCGAGGGATGTGCATCACTTTGCGACCCTGCTCGGCTACGGCGCAAGAGCCATAAACCCATATCTGGCGCAGGAGAGCATTGCGGCTCTTATCGACGGCGGCAGGCTTGACAAGGACTATCACACCGCCATTGCGGATTACAACAATGCGATCCTCCGCGGCATCGTCAAGATCGCCTCAAAAATGGGCGTTTCAACCTTGCAGTCGTATCAGTCTGCGCAGATATTCGAGGCTGTGGGCATCTGCCGTGATGTAATTGACAAATACTTTACAAATACCATCAGCCCCGTTGAGGGCATAGGTCTTGAGGAGATCGGCGAGGGCGTGGAGTTCCGTCACGATCAGGCGTTTGATCCGCTGGGTCTTGGCGTGGACGAGACGCTTGAGAGCGTTGGTATCCACAAGCTGCGCTCCGGCAAAAATGCCGAGGATCATCTTTACAATCCCAAGACCATTGTAGCGCTGCGTGAGGCGACGCATAGCGGCTCTTACGAAAAATTCAAGGAATACACCGCAATGGTGGACGACGAACGCAAGCCGCACACCCTGCGCGGCCTTCTGGAATTCGTCTGGGACGAGAACGGAGGCGTGCCGCTTGAGGAGGTTGAACCCGCAAGCGAGATAGTAAAACGCTTCAAGACCGGGGCGATGTCCTACGGCTCTATCTCCGAGGAGGCTCACACCTGCATGGCGATAGCCATGAACCGTCTTGGCGGCAAATCCAACTCCGGAGAGGGAGGCGAAGACCCCGCGCGATTCGGAACTGAAAGGAACAGCGCCATCAAGCAGGTGGCGTCGGGCAGATTCGGCGTTACCAGCGCATATCTTTGCAGCGCCTCCGAAATTCAGATCAAAATGGCGCAGGGGGCAAAGCCCGGAGAGGGCGGACATCTGCCCGGGAAAAAGGTATATCCGTGGATAGCCAAAACACGTTATTCAACTCCGGGCGTTTCGCTGATATCTCCCCCGCCGCACCATGATATATATTCAATTGAAGACTTAGCCCAGCTCATATACGATCTGAAAAACGCCAACCGTAACGCGCGGATATCGGTAAAGCTGGTATCCGAGGCGGGTGTCGGCACGATCGCCGCAGGCGTTGCCAAGGCAGGTGCGGGAGTGGTACTTATCTCCGGCTACGACGGCGGAACAGGAGCAGCTCCCAAAAGCTCAATACACAGCGCAGGACTTCCGTGGGAGCTTGGTCTTGCCGAGGCGCATCAGACTCTGGTGCGCAACGGTCTGCGTTCACGTGTCCGGCTTGAGACCGACGGCAAGCTGATGAGCGGGCGTGATGTGGCTATTGCCTGCATACTCGGGGCTGAGGAATTCGGCTTTGCAACCGCGCCTCTGGTCACAATGGGCTGCGTAATGATGCGGGTATGCAATCTTGACACCTGCCCTGTCGGGATCGCAACACAGAATCCGGAGCTGAGATGCCGTTTCTGCGGCAAGCCGGAATATGTGATGAACTTCATGACCTTCATCGCCGAGGAGCTGCGTGAGATAATGGCAAAGCTCGGCGTGCGCACTGTTGACGAGCTGGTGGGACACACCGAAAAGCTGCGTATGCGTCAGAAGCGCATTACTCACCGGGCGGATACGATAGACCTTTCCCCGATACTGGAAAAGAACACTCCGGTCCACTTCCGTAAGGAGGACGTGTACGACTTTGCGCTTCAGAATACGCTGGACGAAAAGGTGCTTTTGCCAGCTTTTATGCCTTATTTCAAGAAAAGAAAGCCGCATGAGGTGTCGGTCAGCGTGTCCAGCGTAAACAGGACGGTGGGAACGATACTCGGTTCGGTCATAACCGAAAAATTCGGTGACTCGCTGCCCTCCGACACATACACGGTGCATTGCCTGGGCGGCGGCGGACAGTCCTTCGGCGCGTTTCTTCCCAAGGGACTGACGCTTGAGCTTACCGGAGACGCAAACGATTATTTCGGCAAGGGACTTTCCGGCGGGAAGCTGATCGTGAAGCCTGAGTCAGGCTCGGAATTTCAGGCAAAGGACAATATCATAATTGGTAACGTTGCGCTTTACGGAGCCACAAGCGGCGAGGCGTATATAAACGGCGTCGCCGGTGAGCGCTTCTGCGTCCGCAATTCGGGCGCGGTCGCTGTCGCCGAAGGGTGTGGAGATCACGGCTGTGAATACATGACCGGAGGACGCGCCGTAATACTCGGTAAGACCGGCAAAAACTTTGCGGCGGGCATGAGCGGAGGAATCGCTTATGTGCTTGACGAGGGGCATGATCTGTATCTGAGACTGAACAAGGAAATGGTCACTATGAGTACGGTAAGCGAGGCGCACGATATTGCCGAGCTTAAAGAGATGATAGAAGCGCACGTCCGCGCGACCGGTTCTGAGTTTGCAGCAAAGATCATCTCGCATTTTAATGATTATCTGCCTCAGTTCAAAAAGATCATTGCCAAGGATTATCAGAAGATGCTGAGCGCCATCGGTAAGCTGGAAGAAAAGGGCGTTCCGCACGAGGACGCCAAGCTGCAGGCGTTTTATATGATGCAAAAGAGCTGAGCTTCCCCGCAGGATCAGTCTCAAGAACCATTGAAAGAGGTCGTAAAGATGGGAAAACCAACAGGATTTATGGAATTCGGGCGGCAGACCAATCACTGCATTGCTCCGTCCGAAAGGATCGGGAATTTTTCGGAATTCCGTCTGCCGCTCGGTGAGACGGAAAGACGCGAGCAGGCGGCAAGGTGCATGAACTGCGGCGTACCCTTTTGCCAGTCGGGAGAAAATTTCGGCGGTATGTTCAGCGGATGCCCCCTGCACAATCTGATACCCGAGTGGAACGATGAGATATATAACGGTCACGGCAGGGAGGCGCTTTCCCGGCTGCTGAAGACCAATCCCTTTCCGGAGTTCACCGGCAGAGTCTGCCCGGCTCTCTGCGAGGCGGCGTGTACCTGCGGTATGAACGGCAGCCCGGTCACGGTTCACGACAACGAGCTGTCAATTATCGAGGAGGGCTATGAAAATGGCTGGATGCAGCCGAAAATTCCCGGAACGCGCAGCGGTAAGCGGGTCGCCGTCGTCGGATCAGGTCCGGCAGGCTTGTCAGCCGCATACCGGCTGAATCAGCGCGGGCACAGCGTGGTCGTTTATGAGCGCGAAAGCCGCCCCGGCGGATTGCTGATGTACGGCATTCCCAACATGAAGCTGGACAAACGCATTGTCGAGCGGCGCATCCGGCTTATGGAAGCGGAGGGTGTCGTGTTTTCGCTCGGAAAAAGTGTGGGAAGCGATATTTCCGCACAGGAGCTGACAGACGGCTACGACGCCGTTATCCTTTGCTGCGGCTCAAAAACGCCCCGCGATCTTAAGGTGCCGGGGCGGGAGTCGGACGGCGTGTATTTCGCGGTGGACTATCTGAGCGCCGCGACAAAGGCGGTCACGGGCGAGACGTTCCAGCCGTCTGTCAGCGCGTCGGGCAAAAATGTTATAATAGTCGGAGGCGGCGACACCGGGAACGATTGCGTCGGGACTGCGATACGTCAGGGCTGCAAATCGGTCATTCAGCTTGAAATGACCGCTAAACTGCCTGACACCCGCGCGGCGTCCAACCCGTGGCCGCAGTGGCCGAGGGTCTGCAAGACCGACTACGGTCAGGAGGAGTCGATCGCCGTGTTCGGCAAAGACCCGCGCATATATCAGACAACGGTGAAGGAGATCGTTGCGGACGAAAGCGGCGCTGTGGTCGCCGTGCGCACCGTCCGGCTTCAGCCGAAATACGACGAGGCGAGCGGAAGGACCGTGTTCGCGGAAGTCCCCGACAGCATTCAGACTCTGCCATGTGAGCTGCTGCTTATTGCGGCGGGCTTTGTCGGCTGTGAGAGCGCCGTCGCAGAGGCTTTCGGCGCTGCCCGCAGCGAGCGGGGAAATCTTCTGACCGAAAAGGACAGCTACCGTACTGCAATACCCAAGGTCTTTGCGGCGGGGGACGCCCGGCGCGGACAGTCGCTTGTCGTCTGGGCGATTGCCGAGGGCAAGGCATGCGCCGACGAGGTGGACAGATCCCTTATCTGAGGAAGGTCTCTGCCCGCCCATAATATACGGCGCGACAGACCGGTATGACTCGGGTCATGATCCGGACCCGGCGCCAGCCCGGCTTGCCGCGCCGGAAGTAAAACTTTGATAAGCTGTTTGTACAGATGTTCGGGGCTGACGCGCCAAAAGCGCGTCAGCCCCGGTTCGGTCAGGTCTTTTATAATGCTGTCGGGTAAAATCACGACTTGACACGGCAGAGGTATTCTTCTACTGTGATCGTTTTTGCTTTTCGTGCGCATTGATCGCATTTTTGTCAGGCGTATGTATTGCTTTCCGGCGTAAAAGGTGTTATAATAATTTGAAGGTTTCTGGGTTGCCTTACACGAAAAGCTCCCGGTTTGACCGGCGCGGGCATAACCCGAAAAGGAAAGTCACGATGAGATTTCTGATTCAGATCCCACAGCTTATCTATGGCGGAGCGGAAAAGGTTCTGGTGAACTTTGCCGACGAGCTGGTCTCCCGCGGGCATGATGTGACGGTGCTTGAAATTTATGAAAAGGGTTTTCTTAAGCCTCAGTTTGACAGCCGCGTTCACTTTGACGCCATATGCAGCAGGGAATATACCGAAAAATATTACGCATCCCTTTCGGACATCAAAGCGGAGAAGGCATTTGCGAAAAAGCTGCGCAAATGCTGTAAGCTTGCGTTCAGCAAGCTGGTGGGATACCGCCGCTTTGCGGAAAAGCTGGCGGCAAAGCGGTATGCTGACGAGCACTTTGATGTGGCGGTAAATTATCTTGAAACCGAGCCGCCGGATTTTCTTTTGAAACACATAAAGGCGGAAAAATACATTCAGTGGTATCACACCGACGTTGCAAATCTGGATGACCCGAAGGATACGGACAGGCTGATACCGCATATCTTGCGCATGGATAACCTGATATGTGTGTCCGAAGCGGCGGGACACAGCTTTGCCGCGCGGTATCCTCAGCTTTCGGAAAAGATCCGTGTGCTGTATAATTTTTTCGATGCCGGAGCTATCAAAGAGGCTGCCGCGGTGCCGTTTTCATATCCCGCCGGAGGAACGGTCCTTTTGTCGGTCGGCAGGATGACGGAACCAAAAAAATATCTGCGCTTTCTTGATGTGCTGGCAATGCTTGAGCGCGAGGGGATCGATTTTCAGTGGCACGTGCTGGGAGATGGGTATCAGCTTGAGGAGATAGAGGCAAGGATCGGCGAGCTTGGGCTCGGCGGAAGGGTGTTTCTTGACGGCGTGACCGATAACCCATATAAATACATGAAAAACTGCGATCTGTTTGTCCTGCCCTCCGGCTGGGAGGGGTTCCCCACGGTGACTGTCGAGGCAAAGCTGCTCGGCTGCCCGGTGCTGGCGACCGACGTGTCCGGCATCCGGGAGCAGCTGACCCATGGGGAGACCGGCTGGATCGTGGAGAATAATGAGACGGCAATATATGAAGGACTGAAGCAGCTGCTGCTTCACCCGGAGCTGCGGGAAAGCCTGCGCTCGACTGAAGGTATGGAACGCATTTGCAACAACACGGAAAAATACCGGGAGTTTATGGAGATGTGTGATGGCAGAAAACAAGCGTGAGTCAAATATTGATTGTCTGAGAATTATAAGCATGTTAATGGTCGTGTGCCTTCATTTCTTCAGCCATGGGGGATTGAACGATGCATTAACGCCTTCCCTGAACTGGGCGGCGGGAAATCTGCTGCTCGCCGTTTGTTTTGTTGCCGTTAACTGTTTTGTTATCATAAGCGGCTACTATTTGTGTACATCACAGTTCAAGCTTAAAAAGCTGGCAAATATATGGCTTCAGGTGTTTGTTTATTCCGTTGTCTGCTGCATCATTGTTTCTGTCGCAACCGGCAGCTTTTCGCTGAAAGAGCTTATCAATAGTGCTATGACCGTGACTATGAAGCAGTACTGGTTCGTAACGGCGTATTTATTGTTATATGTTGTTTTCCCGTTTTTGAACTGTGCCATCCGTGCCATGAACCGTAAGACACATCTGCTGTGCTGTTGCACTTTGCTTGGGATCTTCTCCGTTCTGCATAATATTATTTACATAAGTGACTTTGGAGGAGTAAACGGGGGATACAGCTTTCTTTGGTTTTGCGTACTGTATATAGTAGCCGCATATGTCAGACTATATATTAAAAAGGACAGCTTCGGATGGAAGAAACCGCTGTTCTGTTATTTGATATGCATTGCCGTAGTTGCGGGCGAACGGATCGCGGCGTACTACATAACACCGTATATTTTTGGTCGGGTCGCGCTGACAAGTCTGTTTTATTCCAATAATTCAATTCCGCTTGTGCTTGCCAGCTTCAGCTTGTTCCAGTTTTTCAGAGCAGTTGATATTCAAAATAAGGTTTTTTCCAAGGTGATAGGCGTATTGAGCCCGTTGGCGTTTGGCGTTTATCTGATTCATGACAACCGTTTTGTGCGCCCCTTGCTGTGGGGATTCATTGAACCGACAAGGTTTGCGGATTCGCCATTGCTGATTCCGGTCGTGATCGCCGGCACGATAGCAATATTTACTGTGTGCTGCGCCGTAGAGTGGCTGCGTCAATTGCTGTTCCGTAAATGCGGTATCACCGGGGTAATTAACAAGGTTTGCGATAGAATTCAGTCAAAGACAATTCTGTGGCTGCGTGGCGATGCCGGACAGATACATTCATGAACTGGAATTAAATGTGGATTTATTAATAAAATCCGTTGGTCTAAGAGAGCTAAAGTGTAATGCAGTGTATGTGCAGACGCAGCAAACAGCCGATATTTCTTAAAATGGCGGAAAAAGATATGGAGAAAAAAAGTATTGCATTTGTAATGGACACTATGGCAGTGGGTGGTGTTGAAAAAGCGCTGATAGAGTTACTGAAGGCGTTTGATTATAGTAGGTACAATGTCACCTTGTGGTTAAAAAATGATAGTGGTCCGTTGCATAATCAGATAGATACACGTGTCAAAATTGAGTATTGGGAATGTAAAAATACTCGTGATACTCTTCTTAAACAACTTAAGCAAGGAAAATTGATTTCTTTTTTCCGAGGGGCTTTTTACAGAATTTTTAGTCGGATACATCTTTCAGAATACGATTTGAATGCATTTTATTCAGTCAAAAGTTTGCCTCAATGTTCCGACCATTGTTATGACTGTGTAATAGCATATCAAGTACTGTCCCCTGCCGTGGTTGCGAATGCACTTTATCGTTTTCGCGGTTTGAAAAAAGTGCTTTGGGTACACGGAAGAAATGTTCGTCCACAATCATTGAATGTGTTTTTCGACAAAGAATATTGTAAATTTGATCTTATTGCTTGTGTCTCCGAATCAACAAGGACGGAATTTTCGCATGACTTCCCCAAAGCGAAGAAAAAAACAGCAGTGTTTTATAATCTGATTCCTGTAGATGAAATATTGGAAAAAAGCAAAGCACCCATAGATGTTTCCCTGACAAACACGGCAATTGTAACGGTCGGACGTTTGTCACCCGAAAAGGGGCAACAAATGATTCCCCAAACCACCCGTCTCCTCCTTGACGCGGGATACGACGTTTATTGGTATCTTGTTGGTGATGGAGCTTTGCGTGAAACTGTTGAATCGGAAATCCAGAAATACGACGTGGCTGAACACGTGATCCTGCTGGGCACGCAGATGAATCCCTATCCTTATATCAAAAACTGCGATATTTATGTGCAGCCCTCGTTCTCTGAGGGCTACTGCACCACCACAATGGAGGCAAAAATTCTGCATAAGCCCATTGTGACCACCGACGCACCGGGTATGCGGGAGCAATTTGTCAGCGGTGAGAACGGCTTGATTGTCGACGCAATGACCCCGGAGGCGCTGTTTGAGGGTATCCGCACCCTGCTTGACCACCCGGAGCTGCAGGCGAAGTTTGTAGAAAATCTGAGCCATGAGGTCTGCGATAACTCCGGGGAACTGCAAAAACTATACGATTTTATTGAGAGTTGATACACCATGCAAGAATACAAAACCATCATCAAGCCCAAGCGGGCGTGGTTTGACCTTAATCTTAAAGAGCTTTTCCGTTACCGGGATCTTATTATGCTGTTTGTGCGCCGCACGTTTGTCTCGCAATACAAGCAGACTATCCTCGGACCGGCGTGGGCAGTCATCCAGCCCCTGCTTACCACCGTGGTCCTTACCGTGGTGTTCGGCAACATTGCGGGACTTGCACCGTCTGGCGTGCCGACATTTGCTTTTTATATGTGCGGCTCTATTGCGTGGGGATATTTTTCATCATGCCTTACGGCAACCTCGCATACATTCACTGCCAATTCGGCTATTCTGGGCAAGGTATATTTTCCGCGCCTTGTAATGCCCGTTTCCACTGTGCTGTCACAGCTGATCTCTTTTGCGGTACAGTTTTGTTTCTTTCTGATCTTTCTTTTCTATTATTTGATAACAGGTGCAAATGTACATCCAAACTGGTGGGTGCTGCTTACTCCGGTGATTTTGCTGCACCTTGCACTGCTGAGCCTCGGCGTTGGCATCATTATTTCCGCACTAACGACCAAATACCGCGATCTGGCTATGGTGGTGGGTTTCGGTGTACAGCTTTGGATGTATGCAACACCGGTGGCATATGACCTTTCGATGATCCCGGAGCGGTTTTTGGGCGTTTATATGCTAAACCCGGTAACCCCGGTGATCACGCTGTTCCGCTATGCGTTTTTAGGAGTGGGCGAACCTCACTTTGCCGCATACGGAATAAGCTGGTTGATTACAATTGCGGTGCTGTTTGTGGGCATACTGCTGTTCAACCGGGTAGAAAAGACGTTTATGGATACGGTGTGAGGAATGATCATGCGGGAAAATATAATTGAATTTGATCATGTAACAAAGGAATACCGGCTGGGAGCCATCGGCGGCGGAACTCTAAAGGGAGATCTGCAGAGCCTTGCGGCGCGCATACGCGGCAAAGAGGATCCAAATCTGCAGATAGGGCAGACCGCACATACAAAAAACCAGCGCTTTCTGGCGCTGGATGACGTGAGCTTTTCTGTTAAGAAGGGCGAGAGAGTCGGAATTATCGGGCATAACGGCGCGGGTAAATCAACACTTCTGAAGCTGCTCTCCCGCGTGACCGCACCGACCAAAGGGACAATTTCCTACAATGGACGCATTGCCAGTATGCTTGAGGTGGGGACAGGCTTTCATCCGGAGCTGACCGGCCGCGAGAACGTCTATATGAACGGCGCGATACTGGGTATGACGAAGGCGGAAATAAGCAGAAAATTCGACGATATTGTCCGCTTTGCCGAGATGGAGCAGTTCATAGATACCCCGGTGAAACGGTATTCAAGCGGAATGTATGTCAAGCTTGCCTTTGCCGTGGCGGCACATCTGGATTCGGATATTCTGGTCATGGACGAGGTGCTTGCTGTGGGGGATATGAAGTTTCAGCAGAAGTGCCTCGGTAAGATGGACGATGTGTCCAAAAACGAGGGCAGAACTGTTCTGTATGTCTCGCATAATATGAACACTATCCGCCAGCTTTGCACACGGTGCATTGTTCTGGATCACGGAAAAGTTGTTTTCGACGGGGATGTGGAACAGGCGATTGGGGTCTACATGGATCGTCCAAACTATCTTGATATGACCGAGCGAGATTTGTCGCAAATGCGAATGCCGCATCTTTCCACGACAGTTTTAGCAAAAATGACGCGTTTTAATTTGATCGGAAAAGACGATACATTATTTCACAGTGGTGAAAGTGTACGTTTTAAGCTTAAAATTCATGCAAATACTATAGTTAGAAATATGCACTTCCGATTTGAGTTGAGATATATTGATGACACCCCTATAGGAACATCTCAATGTCCATTATTGGGTGATTTTGAAAAGGGTCAGGATCGAATATTTGATATGGCATTTCAGACAAATATGTTGACCAGGGGAAAGTATAAGTGCTTATTTGTTATTTACGGAATGAACGAGTATGGTACATATGAAGACTATGATGCAATTTGGCCAGCATTTATATTTGAAATAGAGGATAACAATAAAATAAGCTGGAACGAAAACATGTGGGGGCATATACAATTTCCGGATATATTATTGCAAACAATTGAGTAAGAAGGCATATGAAAAATGATTCCCAAAATAATTCATTATTGTTGGTTCGGGCGCAACCCGAAGCCCGAGCTTGCCAAGAAGTGTATCAGAAGCTGGAAAAAGCATTGCCCTGACTATGAAATCATAGAGTGGAACGAAGATAATTACGATGTCACAAAGATACCGTACATAAAGGCGGCATATGATGCAAAAAAATGGGGCTTTGTAACAGACTATGCGCGGCTTGATATTATTTTTAACTATGGCGGCATTTATCTTGACACGGATGTGGAAGTGTTGAAATCCTATGACAGCTTGCTCGGTTATTCGGGATTTGCGGGATTTGAATTGGAAGAGTATGTCAATTCCGGTCTCGGGATCGGAGCAGAGGCGGGAAATCCTGTTATAAAACAGCTTATGGAAAATTACCGGACGCAGGATCCGTTTGACGAGGACGGATCACTGCGCCTGATACCTTGTCCTAAATTGGATACTGAGGTTTTGTGTAGTATGGGGTTAAAATGCGACGGTTCGCTGCATATGCTTGACAATTTTATAATTCTGCCAACCGATTATTTGTGTCCTATAGACAATGAAGATGGGATATTAAGAAAAAGCCAAAACACAATTTCAATTCATCACTTTGCTGCATCTTGGCTCACAGAAGACCAGCAGGAACAAAAACAAAAACGGTGGAAGGATGCCCGAAAAGAGTACATAAGATACGCGCCGAACAGATTTATAAGGAAGCTGTTCGGGGATGAAAAAATAGACAGTCTTAAAAGGTTTCTTAAAAAGTAGGCTTGCTTCGTCAAAAGTAATACTTTTGCACTGCGAATATACCATAAAGCAAAAACGGCGGATACTGTCCGCCGTTTTTGCGTGTTTTGGGTAAGTTGAAGCTATTGTCTTACAGAATTTACGCCAGGAGATCGCTTTTCGACGGCGATAAGACAGCTCCTGTGTTCCTGCACTTCCACGATAAGTATCGTCATAGACTCCCAGAATGCCACGGTGGTCGCGATATCGCTTACGCATGAGAAGATCGGCTTTATATAGCTTCCGTAAAAATCTTTTATCATACAGTCGCGCATACCGTTTTAATTTCTCATTCTCTCCCCTTTTCCACTCATATAGTGTGGCGTCTGACGATCTGCTGACAGAAGATACGCACAAATATCTTCTTTTCCGCTTTTATTTCTTGACAAGCGGTGCAAGGTATGATATAATATTTTCAATCGGGGCTTGCTGGCTGCATAAATTGGTCGGCGGGTCCGAGAAGGCGTACCTATTTTGTCGGGGCAGATGGCCGTCAGGATCCGGGATGTCAAAATGCGATATTTGTTCTGTCCTTTCGTGGGCGGATCCCGCTTTGCGTTCTTTTGAGAAAATCCTGTCGGCAGACAGGAATTTTTTTCATCTGCGGGACGCCGATCCCGGAAGGAGGACGATCCATGAATATCGATACCACTCGCTTTTGCGATACTGAATTTGCTCCTTTGCTTGAAATGTTTGCTGCGGGAAACGGACAGTTTCCCGTTTACTCTGATTCATATATGATTTGCCCGGGTCTTTGTGACGTTCACGTTCACTTAAGAGAGCCGGGCTTTTCTTATAAGGAAACCATACGGACCGGCAGCATGGCGGGGGCACACGGCGGATATACCGCGCTTTGCGCCATGCCTAACCTCGATCCCGTTCCTGACAGTGCGCAATCACTTGAGGCGGAGTCAGCCATCATCCGACGAGACGCGGTCATCCGCGTTCTCCCCTACGGTGCGATCACCGTCGGAGAGAAAGGGGAAAAGCTCTCCGAGATGGGACGGATGTCCCCGCACGTCTGCGCCTTTTCGGATGACGGAAAAGGCGTGCAGAACGGCGAGCAGATGCGAAAGGCAATGCTTGAAGCCAAAAAATGCGGAAAAATAATTGTTGCGCACTGCGAGGACGAGTCGCTGCTGCGCGGCGGATACATCCATGACGGCGCATATGCCCGGGCGCACGGACACCGCGGCATCTGCTCGGAAAGCGAGTACCGTCAGATCGAGCGCGACCTGACGCTTGCGGCCAAGACCGGAGCTTCCTATCACGTCTGCCATATTTCCGCCAAGGAAAGCGTGGAGCTTATCCGGCGCGCCAAGCGCGCAGGGATCGACGTGACCTGCGAGACTGCCCCGCACTACCTGCTGCTTTCCGAAAACGATCTTGAAGAGGACGGAAGATACAAAATGAATCCTCCGCTGCGCGGCGAGGATGACCGCTTAGCACTTCTTGAGGGAATTGCCGACGGCACTGTTGACATGATCGCTACCGATCACGCACCGCACAGCGCGGAGGAAAAAAGCCGCGGGCTTGAAAAAAGTCTTTTCGGCATTTCGGGACTTGAGGTGGCTTTCCCCGTACTTTATACAAAGCTTGTGCGGACGGGTATTATGTCGCCCGAAAAGCTGGTTCAGCTGATGTGCGATAACCCGCGCCGCCGCTTCGGAATTCCGCTCTGCGGCGAGGATTACACCGTTTTTGAAACCGGAACGGCTTACAGGATCGATTCCGGCAGGTTTGTTTCCAAGGGAAAAAGCACACCGTTCGACGGCTGGACGGTTTACGGAAAATGTATAGCAACGGTCATGGGAGGAAAAACGATATGGCAAGAGAATTCGATACAAAGCTGATTCTTGAGGACGGAAGCGAATATTGCGGATACAGCTTCGGCGCAGTGACGGAACGCGTCTGCGAGGTGGTCTTCAACACCTCGATGGCAGGGTATCAGGAGATAGTGTCCGACCCGTCCTACACCTATCAGGCGGTGGTCATGACCTATCCTCTTATCGGAAATTACGGGGTCAATCCGCAGGACAGCGAAACGCCCCATCCCACCATCGGCGCTATGATAGTCGGGGAGTACAATCCTCTGCCCTCAAACTTCCGGAGCACGCGCACCCTTTCGGACTGGCTGGAGGAATACGGCATTCCGGGGCTTGAGGGGATAGATACGCGCAAGCTGGCGCGCAGCATCCGTGAGCACGGCAGCCGTCTGGGTCTTATCACCTCAATCGGCACGACGAAGGAGGAAGCGCAAAAAAAACTGGCGGATTACCGCGTCCCGCATGACGCCGTACCGCTGGTTTCGACCAAAAAGGTCTGGTTTTCCCCGGCAGAGGGAAAGACGGTATGCCGGGTCGCGGCAATCGACTGCGGGATAAAGCACAACATCATCCGCTCGCTCAACCGCCTCGGATGCGACGTAACCGTCTTTCCATACAATGCCCTTGCCGAGGAGATCGAGCGTATGAATCCCGACGGGCTGTTCCTCTCTAACGGTCCGGGCGACCCGCAGGACGTCACCCCGGTCATAGATCTTGTGCGGGAGCTGCGCGGGAAAATGCCGATATTCGGCATCTGCCTCGGACATCAGATGATAGCGCTTGCCTACGGCGCCGAGACCTACAAGCTGAAGTTCGGACACCGCGGCGGGAATCATCCGGTCAGAAATCTTGAGACCGGGAAGGTAGAAATAACCTCCCAGAACCACAGCTATGCCGTAAGGGAAGCCTCCGTCGCCGGGAGCGGTCTTGAGATAACACACATCAACCTGCTTGACGGAACGGTCGAAGGACTGCGCTGTGCCGCAGATCACGTGTTTTCCGTCCAGTATCATCCGGAAAGCGCGCCGGGGCCCGAGGACAGCGGATATCTTTTTGAGCAGTTTATACGGGAAATGAAGGAGTACGGAGGAGATCGCAATGCCTAAGAGAACGGATCTGAAGAAAATAATGGTGATCGGCAGCGGTCCGATCATTATCGGTCAGGGCGCGGAATTTGATTACGCAGGCACTCAGGCGTGCCTCGCGCTCAAGGAGGAGGGGTATGAGGTCGTACTCTGCAACTCCAATCCTGCCACCATCATGACCGACACCAGCATCGCGGACAAGGTCTACATGGAGCCTCTGACGCTGGAATATGTAGCAAAGATAATCCGCTACGAACGCCCCGACGCCATAATTCCGGGGCTTGGCGGTCAGACCGGCCTCAATCTTGCAATGCAGCTTGAAAAGAAGGGCGTGCTGCGTGAGTGCGGCACCGAGCTGCTTGGCACAAAGAGCGAAAGCATAGAGCAGGCGGAGGACCGGGAGCTGTTCAAGGCGCTGTGCGAAAGGATAGGCGAGCCGGTATGTCCCTCTCTGATCGCCAAATCCGTGGAGGAAGGAATACGCGCCTCGGAGGAGATCGGTTATCCCGTGGTCCTGCGCCCCGCCTTTACACTGGGCGGTACGGGCGGAGGGTTTGCCGGCAACAGTGAGGAATGCCGTCTGATCCTTGAAAACGCGCTGGAGCTTTCCCCGGTACATGAGGTGCTTGTCGAAAAAAGCGTAAAGGGCTATAAGGAGATCGAATACGAGGTCATGCGCGACGCAAACGACACCGTCATTACGGTCTGCAATATGGAGAATCTTGACCCTGTCGGCGTACACACCGGAGACTCCATCGTGGTCTGCCCCAGTCAGACGCTTACAAACCGCGAATATCAGATGCTGCGCAACAGCGCGCTCAAGATCATACGCAGCCTTGAGATCGAGGGCGGCTGCAACGTGCAGTTTGCGCTTGATCCCGATTCCTTCAATTACTATGTGATCGAGGTCAATCCGCGCGTGTCGCGCTCCTCCGCTCTTGCAAGCAAGGCAAGCGGATTTCCGATTGCAAGAGTATCGGCAAAGATCGCGGTCGGGCTGACGCTTGACGAAATAATGCTCCCAAACACCCCCGCGAGCTTTGAGCCGACGCTTGACTATATTGTGACCAAAATGCCCCGCTTCCCGTTTGACAAATTCGCCAGCGCCAGCAACCGCCTTTCTACACAAATGAAGGCGACGGGCGAGGTGATGAGCGTCGGACGAACCTTCGAGGAAAGCCTGCTGAAGGCGGTGCGCTCGCTTGAGATCGGCGCAAGCCATCTCTTTTCCGCCAAGGCGGAGTCAATGCAGACGGAGGAGCTGAAGAGCTATATCACCGAGGGCACTGACGACAGGATCTTCATGATCGCCGAGCTCCTTCGCCGCGGGGCAGATCCTGAGGAGCTGTTCCGGCTGACACGCATCGACCGCTTCTTCCTTGCAAAGCTCGCACACATCGTCGAAATAGAAAAAGCGCTGAGCGCCGGGAAATTTGACCGCGCCGAGCTTGCAGAGGGCAAAAAGTACGGCTTCTCCGACCGGGCTGTGGCGCGGCTGTGGGAATGCACCGAAAAAGAGGTCTACGCTTTCCGCGAAAAGGCGGGACTGTTCCCGGTCTACAAGGCGATAGATTCCTGCGCCTCGGAATTTGACGCGTACATTCCGTATTACTATTCAACCTACGCGGAGGAAAACGAATCCTCCCCGCGTCAGGACAAAAAGAAGATCATCGTGCTCGGCGCAGGTCCGATACGTATCGGGCAGGGCGTGGAATTCGACTATTCCACCGTTCACGCGGTACAGACCATCAAACGCGCCGGATACGAGGCTATCATCATCAACAACAACCCCGAAACGGTCTCGACCGACTATACGACCTCCGACAAGCTGTATTTTGAACCGCTGACCGTCGAGGACGTTATGAATGTGATCCGTCTGGAACAGCCGGAGGGCGTTATCGCCTCTCTCGGCGGACAGACCGCCATCAACCTTGCAGCTCCGCTGGCAGAGCGCGGAGTGACCATCATCGGCACTGACTGCGACGCCATTGAACGGGCGGAAAACCGCGACGTATTTGAAAAGCTGCTTTCCTCCCTTAATATCCCCGAGCCCAAGGGGCAGGCGGTCACAAAGATCGAGGACGGAGTCAGAGCAGCCGCAGAGATCGGATACCCGGTGCTGGTGCGTCCTTCGTTCGTGCTGGGCGGCAGAGCGATGCAGATAGTCACCGACGAAAAAGGTCTCAGGCACTATCTGCGCACTGCGGTCGAGATAGACGAGGACCGCCCGGTGCTGGTGGATAAATATATTGTAGGAAAGGAAGTCGAGGTAGACGCAATTTGCGACGGACACGACGTCTTTGTTCCCGGGATCATGGAGCTTGTGGAGCGGACAGGTATCCACAGCGGCGACAGCATCAGCGTTTACCCGCCGTTCAGCATTTCCGACAAGGTCAAGGGGATCATTCTTCAATACGCAAAGCGGCTGGGGCTGGCGATCGGTATCGTAGGTCTTTTCAACATTCAGTTCATCGTCGACAAGAGCGACGCGGTCTATATAATTGAGGTCAACCCGCGCTCCTCTCGCACCGTGCCCTTCCTCTCAAAGGCGACAGGCTACAGCCTTGCCGACATCGCGACCGAGGTCATTCTCGGCAAATCCCTCAAGGAGCAGGGCATCTTCGACCTCTATCCGCAGGAAAAGAAACGCCGCTATGTCAAGGTCCCCGTTTTCTCCTTCAGCAAGATCACAGGCGTTGACGCTTCCCTCTCCCCGGAAATGAAGTCAACCGGCGAGGCGATAGGATACGACGACAAGCTGAACCGCGCGCTTTATAAGGCGCTTCAGGCTTCCGGCATGAAGCTGCACAACTACGGAACCGTGTTCGTTACGGTGTGCGACGCCGATAAAGAGGAGGCGCTCCCGCTGGTACGCCGCTTCTACAACCTCGGCTTCAACATTGAGGCGACCGAAGGAACCGCGCGCTTCCTCAAGCAGAACGGCATCCGCACACGCATACTGCGCAAAATAGGCGAAGGCTCAAACGACATTGAAAACGCCCTGCGTCAGGGACACATCTCCTACGTCATCAACACCGGCAGTATTGCCGACGTCGGGCAGAATACCGACGGTCACCAGATACGCCGCATTGCAACCGAAAACAACATCACCATGTTCACCTCGCTTGATACGGTAAGGGTACTGCTGGACGTGCTGGAGGAGACCACGCTGGGTGTTTCCACCATTGATTCATAAAGTAAATAGCCGATCGTAAAAGTCAGCGATTCTAAATAAGATCCGTTTTTTCGGTGGCTTTGCCGACGAAAAAACACCGCATAGACGTGCCAAGCGAGTCCGCGCGCCGAGGGGAGCCGCCAAAATCCGCGATTTTGGCGAGCGGCGATAAGCGCGCGTATCCCCGCCGCGCGGATCTCAATTGTAAAACGCAGTTTTACAATTGGCTATCATAAAGCAAAGTGAAGGAGAACAGAATGGAAGTCAATTACCGCGTCGGAAGCAACCGACCGATCGCAAAGGACGTCTGGGAATTAAAGCTATTTGGCGACAACTCCCGCATAAGCCGCCCCGGGCAGTTCGTAAATCTCCGTATCGACGGGTGTTACCTCCGCCGACCCCTTTCGGTCTGTGCCGTCGACGGAGACAGACTGACTCTTATATACAAGGTGGTCGGCAAAGGGACGGAGATCCTTTCCCGGATGCGGGAGGGCAGCGTCATTAATGCGCTGACCGGTCTTGGCAACGGCTTTGACGTCAGCGCCGGGGGCGCGCGTCCGCTGCTGATAGGCGGAGGCGTCGGAGTTCCGCCGATGTACCAGCTCTGCCGCGAGCTGATCGCGGGCGGCTCGTCCCCCGTCGTCGCGCTCGGCTTCAACAGTGCGGAGGATGTGTTCTATCGGGACGAATTTTCAAACCTCGGCGCTGAGGTGCAGCTTGCCACCGCAGACGGCAGCCTTGGAGTACGCGGCTTTGTCACCGAGCTTGTAAAGCCGCTTGAGTACACCTACTTTTATGCCTGCGGACCGGAGGCGATGTTCCGCGCGCTTGAAGCTGTGCTGACGACCTCGGGAGAGTACAGCTTTGAGGAACGCATGGGCTGCGGGTTCGGCGCTTGCATGGGATGTTCCTGCAAAACAAAATACGGATACAAGCGCATCTGCCGGGACGGTCCGGTGCTGCGGCGCGAGGAGGTGGTATGGTGAATACCAAGGTTACGCTTTCCGGGTGGGAGCTTGACAATCCCATCATTCCCGCCAGCGGGACTTTCGGATTCGGCAAGGAATTTGCCGAGCTTTACGACATAAATATACTCGGCAGCTTTTCCTTCAAGGGAACAACTCCGGAGGAACGCTTCGGCAATCCCACGCCGCGTATTGCGGACAGCGATACGGGAATGATAAATTCAATAGGACTTCAGAACCCGGGAGCGGATCATGTCATAGCGCATGAGCTGCCCGAAATGAAGCGCTACTTTCAAAAAAAGGTCATAGCAAACCTCGGCGGCTCAACAACAGAGGACTATGTCGGACTTGCGGAGCGCTTCGGACGCGAGGAGCAGGTCGGAATTCTTGAGATAAATATAAGCTGCCCGAATGTCCGGTGCGGCGGTATGGCTTTCGGCACGTCCCCCGAAAAGGCATACGAGGTCACAAAAGCCGTCCGGGCGGTAACGGACAAGCCGATATATATGAAGCTGACGCCGAATGTCACTGACATTACCGCCATTGCCCGCGCCTGCGAGGATGGCGGGGCGGACGGCATCAGCATGATAAACACGCTGAGCGGAATGCGCATCGACCTGCGCAGAAAAAAGCCAGTTATCGCCAACAAGATAGCAGGCTACTCGGGTCACGCGCTGCTTCCGGTCGCGCTGGCAATGGTCTATCGGGTCTACGAAGCGGTAAGCATTCCGATAATAGGCATGGGCGGCGTAAATAGCGCCGAGGATGTAATTGAGATGATGCTGGCTGGGGCGACCGCCGTGGGCGTCGGCACGGCAAATCTTATCGATCCGTATGCGTCAAAACGCATTATCGAGGAGCTGCCGGGGGTCATGAAAAAATACGGAATTGAAAATCTGTCTGATATAATAGGAGGAGCACACCGTGAATAAGGATATGGAGCAGGTAATAATTGCGCTGGATTTTGACAGCGCGGACAAGGTATACACCTTTCTTGACCGCTTCGGCGACAGAAAATTATTTGTAAAGATAGGCATGGAGCTGTACTATGCCGAAGGACCAAATATCGTGCGGGAGATCAAAAAGCGCGGTCACCGCATCTTCCTTGACCTTAAACTGCACGACATTCCCAACACCGTCATGAAAGCCATGCGCGTGCTTTCCTCCCTTGACGTGGATATGTGCAACCTGCACGCCGCAGGCACGCGAGAAATGATGGAAGCGGCGGTGCACGGTCTGACAAGAGCGGACGGTACGCGCCCGCTGCTTATCGCGGTCACACAGCTTACCAGCACCGACGAGCGCGCCCTGCATGAGGAGCTGCTGATAGAGAGACCCATGCCGGAGGTAGTGATGCACTATGCCTCACTTGCCAAGGAGGCGGGGCTTGACGGAGTCGTCTGCTCCCCGCTTGAGTCAGCTGCGGTACACAGCCGTTGCGGCTGCGGTTTTCTTACCGTCACACCCGGTATCCGCTTTGCCGACGGGGAAAAGGGAGATCAGAAACGCGTTATGACTCCAGCCGAGGCAAGAAGGATAGGCTCGGACTACATTGTGGTCGGAAGACCCATAACCGCAGCCGACGATCCTGTGGCGGCGTACGACAGATGCGTCCGTGAATTTTACGGAAACGAATAAACGGGAGGAAAAACAGCATGGAAAACATCAAGGAAACGATCGCAAGATCACTTTTGTCGATCAAGGCGGTATTTTTCCGCCCGAATGAGCCGTTTACATGGGCAAGCGGGATCAAAAGTCCCGTATATTGCGACAACAGGCTTATTCTGAGCGCTCCCAAGATAAGAGAGCGCGTGGAACAGGCGATCGCCGACGCCGTGAGGACCGAATACCCCGACGCCGAGGCACTTATGGGTACATCGACCGCGGGTATAGCGCATGCGGCGATCGCAGCGCACCTTATGGGCATTCCGATGGGATACGTCCGCTCCGGAGCCAAGGATCACGGTCGGCAGAACCAGATAGAAGGCAGGCTTGAGCGCGGTCAGAAGGTCGTTGTTATCGAGGATCTTATCTCGACCGGCGGCAGCGTGCTGGAGGTCGTGGAGGTGCTGCGCGCCGCCGGAGCCGAGGTGCTGGGCATTGTCAGCATATTTACCTACGGAATGCAGAAGGGCATCGACCGTCTGGCGGCAGCCGGGGTGAAAAACCACAGCCTTACCGACTTTGATACCGTGGCGCGCATTGCCGGCGAGGAGGGCTACATTGAAAAAGCCGATGTAAAACGCCTTATCGCCTTCCGCGATGATCCGTCGGACGAGAGCTGGATCGGAGCGTGAATGCGGATGAGAAACTTAGTGGATATCATGGATCTGTCGGCGGAAGAGATCGACCGGCTGATCGACACGGCAAGCGACATCGCCGCAAACCCCGAAAAATATCAGGACTGCCTGAAGCACAAAAAAATGGCGACGCTGTTTTTTGAGCCGTCCACACGGACGCGCCTGAGCTTTGAAAGCGCCATGCTGTCGCTGGGCGGAAACGTGATCGGCTTTTCCGACGCAAATACCTGCTCTGCCTCCAAGGGAGAATCGCTGGCGGACACCATAACCGTCGTTTCCGGCTATGTGGACATCATCGCCATGCGCCACCCCAAGGAGGGCGCGCCGTATATCGCCTGCAAGCATTCGTCAGTCCCGGTGATAAACGCCGGGGACGGCGGACATTACCACCCCACGCAAACGCTTGCCGACCTTATGACCATTCGGCAAAGGTGCGGCAGGCTGGATCACCTGACGGTGGGCTTCTGCGGAGATCTGCGGTACGGCAGAACGGTACATTCTCTTATCGACGCAATGGCGCGGTATCCGGGGACAAGATTTGTTCTTATCTCCCCGCGTGAGCTGGCACTGCCGGCATTTGTGCTTGACGGAACGATAAAGCAAAAAGGTATTCCCTGCAAGGAAAGCCTGACGCTTGAAGATGTGATCGGCGAGCTTGATATCCTCTACATGACCCGCGTCCAGAAGGAGCGCTTTGCAGACCCGGAGGTCTATGAGCGGCTGAAGGACGTCTACGTCCTGAATCCGGAAAAAATGGCGCTTGCTCCGGAGAATATGATAGTCATGCACCCCCTGCCGCGCATAAATGAGATCGCACCCGAGGTGGACGACGACCCCCGCGCCTGTTATTTTACACAAACGAAAAACGGCAGACTGATGCGCATGGCGCTGATACTAAAGCTGCTTGGCGAACGGGACCTACCGGACACAGAGCGCACCAAAGGGGAGGATGTGCACCTTGACGCGCCGTGCATGTGCGGAAATATACATTGCATCAGCGGCTCGGAAAGAGGGCTGCCCGCCCGCTTCTACCGCGACCGCGCCGGCGCGGTGCGCTGTGCTTACTGTGACGCAGAGCTGCCGATACCCCGGACCGCCAACGGATAAGCTCACCCGCCGCACTGCCCGTCGGCAGAAAAAAACACCCGGCATAAGCCGGATACATATAAAACGACAGAAAATTCCGCACATGGGGCAAAATGATGAAAAGTTTTCGCCCGCCTTTTTCAAAAGGCGGCGCAGTTGAGGGCGCGTAGCCCTCATCGCCGCCTGCGGGCGGCGAGATCCCCTTATGGCGCTTTCTTTTTGCCAAGCTTTTTCTTTGCGCCTGCTTCATCAAAGAAAAAGCGGGTTGAGGTTTTATGCAACTTTACAGTCGTTGTACCTTTTGCCGACAACCAGCGATCCCGAGCGCAAAAGCGCTCGGGATCTTACGGTATGGGTATTAGGACGAAAATCTATTGTAATTTCTTTTCGTCGTTTTCCGATTCCTGATAAACCGACAGGTAAAAATCAAGCATCGTGTTGATGGTATGTTCTCTTGACATAACTATCTCACGTATCGCCTTGATCTTTTCGAGCGCGACCTCAGGCATATAGTCAAGCGTGATCGGCTCGCCCTCCTCCGGTTCAACACAAGACTGAGAATCGCTTACGCATTGAATCTTGAAAAGTATCTTATCAATGGATTCAAGGCTTTTCTGAAGCTCTGTTATCTGATTGAAGACCTGTTCTTTGCTTATTGTTTTATTAGACATGGTTTTTTCCTCCTTAAAATTGAGCGGAGGACACGCAAGGCATATCTTGTTTTCAGCTACGAAGCGCGCCCTGCCGTTCTTTACAAGACCTTTTGCCCGTTTCGGGTAGGTCGCTTCATATTCATTTCCCTGCTCATCAACAACAATAACGTTTTTTTCTATGGGTGTCGCCCCCTTGTCCCGATCTGCATCTGCACATACCGTTTTTTGTTATGGGTGTCATCCCCCTGTGCAAGTCAATTGTATCATATATTTCAGAATTATGCAATATATTTTTTCTCGTCCAAGCAAAAAACGGGCGGTATTTTACAAAAAATACTGTGTGAAAAAATCAGCTGAAGATACAAGTTATCCTGCCGCCCGGGACTTACCGGCAGATATTTGATAAATTTTTTTCGGGATATGTCTCCAAAATGCGTTTTCTCTTGACCAGTTCGACCAAACATGATATAATAGTAGAGTTTTACAACATCACTGCCGCTCGGTAACGGCAAAAGAAAGGAACAAAAAATGGATCTTATCGAAAACACTCTCACCCCGATCCTGAACTTTATCAGCGAACTCATGGATAATCCCATCACCCGTGTCATCCTCTGCCTGATCTTTCTCTGCTTAGGCTGGAAGCTGATCGGATGGGCAGTCAAAAAGCTCTCAAAGAGCAAAATGGCAGACAAAACCGACCCGACACTGCACAGATTCATTACCAGCGCCATTATAATAGCGCTCCGCGTGATACTGATCGCCTGCGTTGTAGGCACGATGGGCGTGCAGACAGCCTCGATCACCACCGTCATCGCTTCCGCCGGCGCGGCTATTGCCCTGGCGTTGCAAGGCGGACTGTCCAACATAGCGGGCGGGATCACCATAATGTTTCTGCGTCCCTTCTCCCTCGGTGACTTTATCACCGTTGCCGACGTTTCCGGAACTGTGGTGGATATCAATCTCTTTTACACCCGCCTCAGAACTCCTGATAACCGGCACATCACCGTACCCAACGCCTCAGCCGCCAACAGCATTGTAACCAATGTCTCTGTTGAGGAGTGCCGCCGCCTTGATTTCACCTTCGGCGTCGCTTACGGCACCGACACCGAGTTGGTGCGGCAGACATTGCTTGAAATTGCCGACAAACATGAATTGGTAGTTAAAGAGGAAGGAAAAGAGCCGTTCTGCCGCCTTTCCGAATTCGGCGATTCCAGCATCAGCTTCGTCCTGCGTGTCTGGGCAAAAAACGACGATTACTGGACGGTGAACTTTGACATCAATGAAGCCGTCAAGGCAGCCTTTGAGGAAAAAGGGATCGAAATTCCCTTCCCCCAGAGAGACATCCACATCATCAGCAAATAAGCGCGATCTTAAGAAGCACCGCAAAACGGGGCGACATCATCCGGCTGCCGTCCCGTTTTTTGTGTTTTGCTTGCCCGACCTCATGCGACAGAGGCGCGACATCGCACGGGCGACCATCGGTCGTCCGTATTCATCAGTGACAGATCGACGTTCTGAGGACTACCGATGGTCGCCCCACGAAAACGGCAATCCGGTGCTTTACGCAGAAAACAGCAGAATCGGTATATATGAGACTACATATCCCGCTCTCCATGCAAGACCTTGCTTGCGGTCACTGAGAAACCGAAGGCGGTGCAGGGGTATGCTGCCGCGCCGATCATCAGAATATAAGATTTATTTTGGGTCAGTTATCTGAACCCGGCGACTTTTTTGCCCCATATCGGCGATAAATACGCCGCGTCATACCCTCTGACAGGCTTTCGCTGTTGACAAGCCCGGAATTTTGATGTATACTTTTATTAACGTAACAAACGAAAGAAAATGAGGATCTCATGGAAAGCATCAAAGGGAGCGTCCCGCTCCGCAGCGCAGCGTCAGAGGCCATACTGCGCCAGATACGCGCCGACATAATAACCAGAAAGCTGAAGCCCGGTCAGAAGCTGACGGAACAGTCGGTCTGCCAGAAGTACGGCATCAGCCGCAGCCCGGTAAGGACCATCTTCCAGCAGCTTGAGAAGGAGGGCATGATAGTAATGCTCGACAACGGCTGCAAGCAGATCGTCCCGTTTGAGCGCTCTGACCTGCTCGATCTCTATGACTACCGTCATTACATCGAAACGAATGCGGTTAAGGATATATTCAAGCGGGAACGAAAATACGCTCCGCTGGTGCGCCTTATGGAGCTGCTTGAAGGAAGCCCCTCAACCGGAAGCATTGCCGAGGACCTTGCCTTTCACGGCGCGGTTATTGAAATGTCGGGCAACAGATACATGGTAAACGCATACGCAACGATAGCGCCCACGCTTTTTACCATTTTTTCTATTAACGTCCCGCTTTATGAGCGCCAGTTTACCGACGAATACAACAGCCGCCATATGACGCTGGCGCAGTCGCTGATGAACGATACTCTTGATGTCTGCCTTCAGAAATTCAACGAGCATCACGACTACGCACTGAAAAAGGCGCTTATGGCTATGGATCTGATAGAAGGAAGCTGTCAGAATTAAAAATACCGAACGAAAGGCTTTCTAAAGTCTCGTTCGGTATTTTCTTTTTTTATTCCGTTGGAGCCTGCGGGTCACGCCGGTGCCCAGTCGCCGTCGCGCACGAGCGCGCGCTTTGAAAGTAAACTGCAGCCTTTACCGTTATCGCCTGAGTGTGTCATCGCACATCACTGCACTCACGCAAGTGCGCCGAGCTTTTCGCCGATTCCGGCAAGCCCGCCGGAGAGCAGCCGTGTTTCACTGCCCATGCAGAAGATGCTCATGCCGAACCCGCGGCATGCGCTTATCAGCCCCATGTTTCCGGTTATGATGCCGGATACCTTTCCGGATTTTGCGGCAGCCTCCGCAACGCGGCGGCAGGCGTCGAGCAGAACCGGAGAATCGAGCTTATTGAATACGCCAAGCGCCATGGAAAGGTCGGTCGGACCGACAAAAAGACCGTCAATGCCGTCCAGTGCGGCAATATTTTCCGCATCCTCAAGCGCGCTGCACAGCTCGATCTGAGCATATATCCTTACACGTCGGTTAGCCGCGGCAAGATATGCGTCAAGGTCACCGGGGCTGTACCGGCTGTGCGCACGGTTTATCGACAGTCCCCGATTTCCGACCGGCGGATATTTTCCGAAGCCGACAAGCCTTGCGGCGTCGGCGGAATCCTTTACCATAGGCGCCAACAGCCCGTCGGCACCCATGTCAAGATACTTTGTTACAGGTTCGCGGCGTATCTCCGGAATGCGTACTATCGCCCGCACTCCGGAAAGGCGGAACGCCGTGACCGTCGCCGCGACCTGACTGTAATCAAACGCACCGTGCTCGCAGTCGATGATAGTAAAATCAAGCCCGGCGTTTTTATACATCATTGCGATGTTGGGAAAGCACACCTCGCTGAGCATACTTCCCTTTTCAAGCTCTTTTTTCTCTGTTTCCTTCATTTTAATTTATGTCCTTGTTCCGACCGACGAGCATTCCAAGCCCCCGGAAGCTGTTTTCGGCATCCGGCGCAAGCCCGATGTCATATCTGCGTGCATTCGGCAGTCCGCGCAGGTGTTCGCGCACGACCTCCCCGAATTTTCCGCATATCATTATCCTTCCGGCTTCGCCCGCCGTGTCTATAACGGGAATAATACCGTCATACACACGCGCAAGGTCGGCAAATGCGCCCGAGGCAAGCTCGCGGCAATTCAGATTTGACGCGTCAATTCCCTTTATCGCGCCTTCGTTGTAGAGCAGTCCGCGGAAGAAGCCCGTCTTGACTTCAAGCGTTGCGTCCGTGTCCCCCGCTATCGTCATAATGATATCCCACACCTGCGGCGGAGTCATACTGACTCCGGCAAAGGTACGCACGGCGTCGGCAAAAAAGTCGGCAATGACCTGAAGTGACCTGCCGCCTGGCAGCTTTGTTACGGTCCTGAGGAATCTCCCTCCGAAATACGGGCGCAGCTCGTATATGCTGTCATAGAATCCCGGCTCCCAGTCTGCACAGACAGAGGACATCTGCGTTGCCGTTCCGATGTTAATATTCAGACTGCCGCAGTCAAGCCCGCCGCCGAGTATACATACCTGCTGATCTCCGACATCAGGATACACCGGTATTCCTGCTCCCGCCCCGGCGGGACGGTATTCCCCGCAAGGGGAAAAACCGTCCGTGACCTCCGGGAGTCGAAGCCCCCCCATACCGAGCAGCTCAAGCAGCTCGCGGTTGGGCACACCTCCCGCCTGAAGATCGTAAAATCCGGTCGGCACGGCGCTTGTGATGTGAGTTATGTTTCTGCCGCAGAGGGAATTTATCATGTATGAACCAAGGGTAAACAGCTCATACCCGTCCGAAAGCTCAAGCCCTCTCTCTGCGGCATCGGCATAAAGGTTGCAAAGCGCCATTTCGCACTTAAGTCTCATGCCGCTGCGTGCTATAAGACCGGCGGGTATCAGTCGGCGCAGTCTGTCAAGGTACGATTCCCCGCCATGTACGGCAAGACAGCGTTCATCCTGCCAGGAGATATAATTCGAGCATTCGCCGGTTGCGTTGTTCCTCAGCACATAGCCGTGCATCTGTGCGGTTATAAGTATCCCCTCAATGTTGCCGGCGGGCGCGGCGCGGTCGATGTAGTCCCGCACCTGCCCCACTATTCCGGCAATGTCATATTCATATTTATAAGGCTGAGTATCAGGCACTCTTTTTACTGCGCGCCGCTCGCTTTCAAGGACAGATACATTTTCCCCCTGCAATTTGAGCTTTGCAAGCTTCAGAAAGCTGCTTCCCGCATCAATAGCAATATACATGAATATCCTTTCAGCTTCCGAACAGATCGACAAGTTTTGCCTTCAGAACCTTCTCAAGCCCGGCGTAGGTCACCGCCCATGAACGTTCATTATTGGCAATAGCGTTGCGGAAAGCTACATGGGTCTGGTTATCAAGGCTTGCGCCGAACATACGTCCAAGGTCAAAGCAGATATTGCCCTTTATGAGGTCATAGACCTGCGAGGTCTTGTTGTTAAGCGCATATTTGACCTTAAGGGACATTTCAAATATTGCCGGAGTGGTGGTGCGGTACGCCGAGGAAGCCAGCGCCTCGATCACCGCTCCCGACATATCCTTGTTTTTGGCGTCGGAAGGTATCATGTAGATGGAATAGCTGAACGACTCGGTGGTTATATAATTTTCCTGCGATTCATCGTATTTCGGGAAAGGCAGCACGCTCATGTCAAAGGCAACATCCTTGAAGGTGTTGGCGGCGTTGTGAGCATAGTTCGAATAAAGAACATATTCGCCGGCTGCAAAGTTCGTTCCATTATAGGAGCTTGTCGTCATGGCGTCGTTGGAATCGTAGAACATACTGCACAGGCGCTCGACAAGACTAATAGTTTTCTCGCTTCCGTAATCGTCAGACACTTTTGGCATTCCGTCTTCGTCGTGGTCGATGACCCTTATACCGCTGCCGAACAGGAAGGAATCAAGCGTGGTTTTCGGACAGTAAAAACCGAACTTGTCGCCCACGTCCTTTATTCCGCTTGAATTTGTGTCCATATAGGTGTTCTTTATGACAGTCTCCATCTTTTCAAGCGTCCACTTACCTGAAAGCACAACGTCGTGCAGATCCTCAATTCCGTAGGTCTCGGCAAGGCTTACATTGTAGAACATCACTGTCATATACCAAAGCATATTGGTCGATATATCGCCGGAGGCAAAGCCGAGCTTTTTGCCGACAGTTGCCGCCTCGGTGAGCTGTCCCGGCCACCACGGCTTTGAAAAATCAAGATAGTTCACCTCGTTCAGATCCGCAAGCAGATCCTGAACGAAAAGATCCTGACCGACGAGACTGTGCGCGGAAACGATGTCAAAATCCCCCGAATTTGTCTCCGTACTTCCCCGCACCGTGGTGGCAAAAGACTCACGGTTTTTTGTGTTTCCGGGTATGCCAATCCACTCAAAGGTTACGCCAAGCCTGTCGGAAACAGTCATATTGCGCGTATTGATGGCGTTGATGATCTTGTCGTCGCTCGTCTCTGCTTCAAAATCCGCAAAGGGAGCATCGTTCCAATAAAGGAAGGTCAGCTTTTCACCGCCGAAATTAAGCCCGTCGGGAAGGCTGTCAAGCAGATAGCCGTTGTCGTCGTGCGTTCTCTGCGTTTCCGGAGTAGCTGTTGTGCTGTCTGCCGGTGATGTGGTGGTTACATCCCCACCGTTCTCACGGCAGCCCGTAAAAATTGCCGCAAGCATGAGAACGGAAAGAATGATGGAAATCAAACGAATTGTGCGTTTCATTTGTATTCCGCCTTTCATATGTTAATTTTTTCCCCGCGTATCAGTGCGCAGGGTAGAGTACGGAAGTAAAATTTGTGAGCCTGTTGCCCGAAATGACCGCTCCGGTAGTCTCGGGATCAAGCACAATGGCAGTCTGTCCCGCAAAGCGGGTGCCGGGCGCGCCGCCGGAAAGATCGTTGTCGACGACCGTGAGCGTGAACGGCTTTTCTCCAACGTTCAGCTCATGCCGGTAGACCATTACGGCGCGCACGCAGTCGGTGACGGTATTGTTTCTTATCGTGATATTACCGTATTCAAAAATGTTTGTCTCCTCATAGCCGTCGCGGACAAGGAACGCAGTCGTCGCCTCCGACACGCGGTTGTTCTCGACAACAGAATCAACGGAGCACCCCTCAATAAGAGCGATACCGGCTGTCCCGCCCGACTCGCGCCGGACATAATAGTAATCGGTCTGCGGACTGAGAGATAGGGTTATGTCATTGTCGGCGATATAATTTTTTCGTCCCGCAACAACAATTCCGCGTCCCGAATTTTTAACGGTATTTCCGGTAATTACAGTGTTATAGCAGCCGCCGGAAACATAAATGCCGTCCCATATCGCGTTTTCAGCAGTACAATTCTTGACGTAACAGCCGTATGACGTTCCTTTTTTGTGCGCCTTTCCGATAAGAAAAGCATGAGTGGAAAAATCAGAATAGCAACCATCAAAGCCGCTGCGATAACTGCGCGTTATACGTGCAATATTGTAGTCGCCGTAGTTTGCGCTTTTCTGGTGGAGCGATACTGCGGGCTTTTGCGGTATCAGGAAGCTGCAGTCCTTGACCTCACAGTCAAGTGCCTCGGAAAGCCTCAGCAGGCAAAACCCTGCTTTAGGAGCTGATTTTTCCTCGCTGCACATTGTCACACGCTCTATGCGGCAGCTTTGCATCCAGCTTCCCACGATCGCAGGCTCCTTGCATTCTATCACCTTCAGATCGCGTATCACTACGTCGTGCGCCGGGCTTACAAGCTGCACCGTTGCGGCGTCGCGCATATACGGATAGTCCGACACCGTGCCCGCCGGCTTGCGCGGCACCGATTCCTGCGTACCGTCGGCACGGTAGAACGGAAATACCGTATTTGTTGTGGCCCTCAACGTCTTTCCGCCGTCCGAAACCTCCGCAACGGTCAGAAATTCGGCATAAAAGCAGGCGGTACCGCTTTTATAGCTCCTGCCAAGCACCCAGTCATATGTACAGTCCTCAAGGATAGTGCAATTACGCTGACTCATAAGGTAGATCAGGTCGCCCGCCTGCGCTCCAGCGGACTTTGTCAGCTTTATCGTGTCGGAAAAATCCGGCATATGCTCCGAGAGCTTTATTTCCTCACCCACAGTCCCGGTAATTTCAAAAACCGTTGTACCGAGCGGGTATATTACGGTGTCGTCCCCGTCCCCGTACACGGTCTTGCCGGACGGCACCGTCACAGAAGACATACGGTAGGTACCGGCGGGCAGGTAAACCGAATCGCACTCCGAAAGAGCCGCAGACAGCGCCAAAGCCCAGTTGCCGCCTATGGCCTTGTCCCTCCAACGTCTGATATCGTTTTCCGCAATCTTAGATAGATCCTCCGTCGTTACCTCGGCGGCGGTCGTCTGTTCCCCGGCCTCCGGAGACAGAGTCTGATCGGGGGCGGACGACGTATCCGCCCCACCGTTTTCACATGAAACAAGACACATAGCAAGCATGAGTAATACCGCTGTCAGAGCCGATGCTACGGCGCGTAAAAATTTGTTAAGCATTTTTCATTTTGCGTGATCTGCTTACCGTAAGCACTGCTGTTACGGCAGCTCCTGCAGCGGCGATAGCAAGCATCAGCCAGATATTGCTGTCGCCGGTAACGGGAGCAGGGTCACCGGTCGTTTCCGCAGGCGCTTCGGTAACGGGGGCAGAGGCTTCCGTTGTTTCCGCAGGCGCTTCGGTCACGGCAGGCGCAGTGGTCTCCGGCTTCTCAAGAGACGCGACAAGAGAAAGCAGTGAGGTCTGCTTTTCGTCAAGAGTACCGGGTGTAAAAAGCTCGGAGTCAACTGCCTTCATAAGAGGCGTTCCGCTTTGCGGCTCATAGGAGGTCGGAATTCCCTTTGACGCTGAGGTCGAATCAATGATGCAGGTAGCGGAGGTGATGTCTCCCTCGCGGGGACATACCCACATACGTACCGCACCCGAATTTTCAAGATTGAAGCCATGCTCCGCCACTGCGACACCCGTTTCAAAGTATTTGCCGCCTGTCTTGTCATTGACAAGCACCTTGACCGAGGGGTCAAGCGCGCAACCGGAGTCGGTCACCATATCATTGCGGTAAGCGTCAAAATTATATTCGACCTTTCCGTCGCCAATATCCTTTACAAACCCGCCGTAAGTCGGGTCAGCTTTTTTGTAGCAGTCGGAGTAAACACACCATACCATTGCAATCTCACCGGGGGCGAGCACTACCTCTCCGGGAGCTGAGGAGAGATATGTCCAAAGAGTCACATCTGCGGCAGCGACAGCCGCGTTTTCATCGGCTGACGCGCCCTTACGGCAATAGATCTTATAGTCATACAGGTCGATAGCAACGTCCGAAGCGTTCATTATTTCAAAGCTTTCATAAGTGTCGTTGCCTTGGGGATTACGAAGTATCTCCGTAATGATAAGTCCGGGCATTTCATCCGCCGCGAATGCGGGAATAAGCATCAGCGCCGCGATAAGCGCCGAGATCAGGATAGCCAGTGTTTTTTTCATTGTTAATTACCTTGCCTTTCTTGTTTTTGTATTCATTTTTATTAAATTGTATATATTTCGCAAAGCGCAAAAGGGCTACGCCTTTGGCAGCTTTGCGTATTATCAGACTGAGTGCTTTATAAACAGAATGTCCCGGCGCTGAAGCTCTATCGAGATATAAAGCTTGCCGTTCTCGTAAAAGCCGTCCGGATAGTCGAAATTAAGCGGAAAATCGGATATGATCTCACGGCGCCCCCAGGTCTTCATTCCGTCGTCCGATATCCAGACTGCAAGCGGATTGCGATTTTGACTGTCCGGGTCATGTATAAGCGCTATCCTGCCGTCGCCAAGCCCTATCAGCTTCGGCTTGCAGGAGGGATTGGGGATTTCGGTCTTTGAAAATTCACTCCATGTACGTCCGCCGTCCCGTGACTCGCTGTACCACAAAACGTCTTTTGTCACACGTATGAGCATTGCGACCCTGCCATCCGGCAGCTCCGCCACCGTCGGCTCGCTCCATATCCACTGCAGACCTGTCTCTCCGCGCATCGGAAACGGCGGACAGGGGCATATGCTGAAGGTCCTGCCGCCGTCGTGACTCAGCGCAACACCGTTATCAACATGATCTATATCAACATCGGTAATTCCGACAAAGGTCAGCTTGCCGTTCGTGCGGTACTTCCCGCCGTATTTTGCCACCAGCCGCTCGTTTTCGGCGGCAGAAATGGGATATCTCTGATACGGAATAAGTATATCGCCGTTTGAAAGCTCGATCTTTCCACGCATGAAGGTATAAGTCTCAAGTCCGGGGAAAGCGCCCTCGTCGGTCCAGGTGTGCCCGCAGTCGGTGCTTGACATGACCACCGAACGCCAGTTGAAGAACTGCCCGTTATGTAGGGTAAGATATGCCACCACGCGCTCTCCGAAGCAGGCGACCTCGGTGCAATAGACGGCACTGCCATTCTCAGGAAAGACAGAAGTCGGCGCGCTCCAGGTCTCGCCATCATCATAGCTGTGAAAATAATATACACGGTTGCGTGGAGCAGGCTCGTAGGTGTCGCCGCACTGCGCCACCATAAGCAGGCTTCCGTCGCTCATTCTGCGTACTATCGGCTCACAGGAAAGTGTGTCTTTGTGAACAAGTCTGATATCTGTCATAATATTTCTCCCGGGTGAGTGCCAAACAGGCGTCTCACGCTTGTTTTTTATTCCGGTATGCGGTATTCTGCGGCAAAAAATGCCGGGATGGAGATCAATTCATATCCGGAATTATAATATCACCTAAAAACAGGTTTGTCAATCCCCTTTGCGAACAATTGTATACATTTTTTAATAATTGTGCACTTTTGCGCCACGTGCTGCCCGCCACAGCACCGGAACATCCGCTTTTTTGTACACGTTTTATATTTGGTTGTGCAAAATCACCATGCCAAATATTATTTCCGGAACATCGGGAGCTTCCGACGGCGCACAAACGGTCATTTGCCGGACATTTTGATCTCAATATCCTCCCGGAGCATATTAAAATCTTGTCCCACGGGCTGAAAACTAAAATTTTTTGCGGGATATGTCCCCAAAATACGTTTTGTGCATTTGTCAATGATACACGAAAAGTTCGGCAATTGCAATAACGAGCCGGCACACATCATGCGAGAGAGTTTCTTGTTATGGCGCTGAATGAAAGTTTACAAACAGAGGAAATCACAATTCACACCGTTCGTACCTTACTTTCACGGGCAGAACGCAACAGCTATATTGAAGATGCTGAAAAAGCTTTCGAACAATTTGATCTGGGAAGACTGGGTACTCGGTATTGTCCGGAATTTTCATTCCGTGAGAATTTGATCCGCGAAGCTGACAGAAGTGATATATACAATGAAGCTAAGCGGCTTTCTGCGATGAAGCAATTCCTGACCGAACTTGATCGAATTTACGCCGGAAGGATCTCTTTACAAATTACCGGTCACCCTGTACACTATATGGTGCAGACAGATGACACGGATATTTGCAGAAAAACCGTTCACCTGCTGCTGAAATCGCTCTATGCCAGCGGCAGGCTGAAAAGCAGGCGTTACAGCACGGTTGCTTTCGAAACCGCGGATGAGATTTCCCGTCAGACCTTTGACCAGCTATATAAAAGTAATTCGGGTGGTGCGGTGATTGTGTTATATCGCGCAGGCTGTTCCGATATCCGACACTTTATTCATGGGGAAAAGGCGCATTCCCGCTATTTCAGTGAGGGTGCTTACGAAAAGCTGACCGGAGATAACAAGGAGTTGATGATCATTCCGGGGGCAAACCATGTTGACCTCTATGACAACCTGGCGGCAATCCCCTTTGAAAAACTGAGAAGTTTCTTTGAGGAATACTTGAAATGAAACGGATTCTGTTCTGCTGCCTTTTGTTGACCGGAATTTGTCTGAGCGGATGCACAGGACAGATCAATCAGCCGGATACGCCGCTATCGACTTCCTCGTCAGCGACGTCGCCTTCGGGATCGTCAACAAATCCGCGTGGCATATGAATACGATCCTGATGTTCTCAAATAAGAAATAAGAAAAGGCACAGCCCTGCCATAAGGTGGGGCTGTGCGTTACTTTCATCCAATGATTTTTTTAAGATGTTCAACAATAAAAGCTTTGCGAGCTTCGTTAAATTTTTTGAAATCTTCAATTTTTAAACTTGTACCACTGGGAACAAACAAAGCATCATATGTAATATTATTGGTTTGAACCCAATCTTTTAACGGAGTATCATTTTTCGATTCGTTTAGGTAGCTATTTAGCAACTGTAAATTTGCAACGCTGTTCCAATTTTTGGGATCTTTCGCATATTCTCTATCGGCTTCGGGAATGTTCGTCATAAGTTTTTCTTCGTCATAGAAAACAGAAGCAGGGTGCAAGTGATCTTGATGAAAATCGTGATTATAGTAATCCAAATTTGGATATAAAAGATGTAACAAATAAAACGCCTCGTTACTATCCTTTTGTGCTTCAACCAATCCGTTAAGAAAATCATCATCAAAACTGTAATTTCTTGCGGGATCGTTTTTAAATGCATCTATTAACTCTTGTACGGGAAATAAGGTTTCATTTGTTTCCTTCAGAACTTTTCTCATAGTCACGAGAACATTATCTGTTTGACCGCCAAAAATAGATTTTATAAATGTTAATATTAACCAACGAGAAATATTATCTTTATCTGTTTTATTGTACGTGGGTTTTACAATTGAATCTGCAAGTCCCTTGTGATAAATATAATAAATGATTGGAATGGCTGCATTTTTTGCTCTAAACGTTTTGTCGTTAAAGCCAAGCGATTCAATAAGCGAAAATGCTGCAACTATACTTTTTTTAACATTATCCCAATTTTGCTCAAACAATTGAACATTCGCAAAAGTGAAGTTTTTTAATTGGAATTTTATGTTATCAATAAACAAAACGAGGCATGTCTTTAATACAAAATCTTTATCAATAAGAAATCCGGATCTTCCAATGTCATATACTTCTTCTACGAGCTTTTCAATTTCTTTACGAGCATCAATTGTCTTCCAATTGGCAGAAGCAATAGACATAAGAAGATCAGAAAAAGATAACGGTGTACCTCCACTATTTGTTCTGATAAAAATATCTAAAACTTTATCAGGTTCCTGTTCTTCTTGCAAGTAATAGTTTATGAGCGGCTTTACATGAATTGCCTCATATAAATCACTTAAGGTTTCAACTGCGTAGCTGTTTTCACTTAATTGATGCGAACTCAAATATCGCATAATTTTTTTATTGTCATCTAAATCCAGTATTTCTCCGACTTCAAACCAATAATACTCATCCTTGTTTTTGTTGAATTTTTCTAAATCTTCGACACTCAAAAAGCGAAAATCGTATGTCTTTTGATTATCGTATTGTTGTTGCACAGGTGTTCCCAAATTCAAGTATAGCTTTCTTGTTGGCAAACACTCTTCAGTATCTTTCCACCACTTTCGAGGCATTTTATAAGCATATGTTCCTCTAAGTCCTATATATAAACTGGTTAACCGTTGCTGTCCATCTATGACAGCTTCAAAGTCTGGAACGCCCTTTGTGTCAATATCTTTGTTGTTTTCTGCAAAGAATTCTCTATACGTGGTTAGAAACTCGTAAAATTTATAGTCCTTTTTAATACGGCTGTCCGTAATTTTCCAAAGCATAAATGAGTTGATAGGATATCCTCGAAGAATGCTATCGAAAAGCATTTCAATTTGGCTACTACTCCAAGTAAATTTTCTTTGTATAGCAGGTAGAAGAAATTGACGTCCATGTATTTTGTCTATTGCTTCTTTGATTGTAATTGGATTTTGGAATCCGCTTCCCATAGAAATGCCTCCTAAATAAAAAGTTTAGCCGCAAAGTTATTCCTTGCGGCTAATTTTGCGGTGCTTAACCGCGATTTGGCGGAGAGGAAGGGATTCGAACCCTTGTGGGGTTGCCCCCAAACGGTTTTCAAGAAGTTGCACACCCGTCCCGACTAATCCCGGATAATCTTCAAAACGCCCCAAAATTCACCTCTTTCTCGCACTTTATCGGGCATCTCCCGGAAAATTGCGAGAAAAATGCGAGATAGATGCGAGAAATTCTTGCATCACAAATAAACATGAGACCTCGCCTCAGCAA
>DPGK01000028.1:10320-53269 GCA_003523225.1 Clostridiales bacterium | reverse complement strand
ATTCAGACAAGATCAAGGGCAAAACCGACCAAGATCGCCGTAAAATGCAGGATTCCCGACCGACATTTTACGAGGGCTGTAAATTACATCGAGTTTTTTTACAGCCCCTTGTTTTTCACAGCCGCCAGTACAGATATCCCGCCGCCTCGTATTCGCTCCGGCTGAATATCCCCTTTACATCAATAAGCACCCGTCTGCCGTCGCCGAAAAAAGCTCCGACCTCTTTTATACTCATTTCGGCAAATTCCCGGTGTGAGACGGCAAAGATCACGGCGTCCATATTGCGCACCGATCCCATACCGGTAAATTCCACACCGTAAAGCCGCCGCGCCTCGTCCGCGTCCGCCCACGGGTCGGAGATATACGGCTCGATTCCGTACTCACGAAGCTCATTTACAATATCAAACACCTTGGTGTTGCGCGTGTCGCGGCAGTTTTCCTTGAAGGTGAATCCCAGTACCGCGACCCTGGAGTTTTTCACCGGCTTTTCTGCCTTTATCAGGCTTTTCACCACGTTTTCGGCGATATATTTGCCCATTTCGTCATTGATGCGCCTGCCGGACAGAATTACCTGGCTGTGGTATCCCATCATGTCCGCTTTATATGTCAGATAGTACGGGTCCACTCCGATGCAGTGACCGCCGACAAGCCCCGGCGTGAACCTGAGAAAATTCCATTTTGTTCCTGCCGCCTCCAGCACCGACCTGGTGTCTATCCCCATCCTGTTGAAGATTATTGACAGCTCGTTCATGAAAGCGATATTGATATCGCGCTGGCTGTTTTCTATCACCTTTGCAGCCTCGGCGACCATAATCGAGGGCGCGCGGTGAACGCCCGCCTCCACCACAAGCCCGTACACACGCGCCACTTCCTCAAGCGTTTCCGCGTCTGTACCCGAAACTATCTTTCTGATATTCTCAAGTCTGTGGACCTTGTCGCCGGGATTGATCCTCTCCGGGGAGTATCCCACCCTGAAATCCCTGCCGCATTCAAGCCCCGAGGAGTCTTCAAGCGCCGGAATACAAATCTCCTCGGTGACCCCGGGGTAGACGGTAGACTCAAAAACAACAATACTCCCCGGCACAAGATTTCTGCCGATCATGCGGCTGGCTTTCTCCACCGGCGCAAGGTCAGGCGTATGATCGTCGTGTACCGGTGTGGGAACGGCAACAATGTGGAAGCGCGCCTCACGCAGTCTCCGCTCGTCCGCGGTGAATTCGACCGTGCAGTCTCTTACAGCATCGTCCCCCACCTCCCCGGTCGGGTCAATGCCCGAATTATATGCCTCAATCTTGCTCTGATTCAGGTCAAAGCCGATAACTCTCAGCTTTTTTGAAAAAGCAACGGCGATCGGCATTCCGACATATCCAAGCCCGGTAACGGAAAGCGCTGCGTTTCCGGACAAAAGCTCATCGCACAGTGACATTTATTTGTGTGTTCCTTTCATTTGCAGTACTTACGGGAGCATAACTCCCGGCTTCCCTTTATTTTTGCCCGGAATCAATACAGCTCAAACATAAAATAAAATTTAGGCAAACAAAGCGGACACAATAACAGCGCAGAATGAGCGGAAAAATATAAAAACTCCACCCCAAGGAACACCGACCTGAAAAAAATTAAAAAAATCTATTGCAAAAACGGTGCGGATATGATATAATATATCGACGCATGGATCGCGTCTTGTAATACGCTGGTGTGGCTCAGTGGCAGAGCAGTTGATTCGTAATCAACAGGTCGTGAGTTCGACCCTCACCACCAGCTCCAAAAATGACTGCCGGAAGCATTTGGCTTCCGGCAGTCATTTTTAGTTTCACATTGTACCGCACAGGGCGGGATCACATATCGTTTCTTACCAGATCCTCATAAGACTCGCGTCTGATGACAAGTGAATCCTCGCCGTTCTTCACCGAAACCACTGCGGGGCGCGGAATGCGGTTATAATTGCTCGCCATGGAGTAGTTGTACGCTCCGGTCACAAGAACCGCCAGTATATCTCCCCTCACAGGCTTCGGAATTCTGACGTTTTCCTGAAGCAGGTCACCGCTTTCGCAGCATCTTCCCGCGACTGTGCAGACAAAATCGGCACGTTCTGACATGCGCGAGGCAAGACACACCGTGTAATCGGACTTATAAAGCGCATATCTCGGATTGTCCGGCATACCGCCGTCTACCGAAGCATAGTTTCTGAATCCGGGTATCTCCTTGGTTCCGCCAACTCTGTAAAGCGTAAGGCAGGAATCCGCTACTATGCTTCTGCCCGGTTCCATAATGATACGCGGTCTTTTTATGCCGGAGCGTTCGACCTCACGGTCAATAAAAGCGGCAATGCGTCTTATAAAATCGGCGTAATCAAGCTCCGGCTGGCTCTCGATGTACCGCACGCCAAATCCGCCGCCGAGATTCAGTATATCCGCCTCGTAGCCCAGCTTGTCCCGCACAGATGTGATGTATTTTATCATCAGCTCCGCGGCATCGCAGAAGGGCTTTATGTCGAATATCTGAGAGCCTATATGACAGTGAAATCCGTCAAGGCGGACATTTTTCTTTCCGAGAGTGTACTCGACCGCCATGTCCGCCTGCCCGGTCTCTATCGGGATGCCGAACTTGCTGTCCACCTTTCCGGTCGATATTGCCGCGTGGGTGTGCGGGTCGATTCCCGGAGTAAGCCGCAGAATTATCGGCTGGACGATTCCTTTTTTACCGGCGTATTCGTCAATACGGTCAAGCTCGGTCAGATTGTCAACCACAAAGTGACCGACTCCGCTGTCAATACCGTAAGCAATATCCTCGTCGGTTTTATTGTTGCCGTGGAAAAATGAATTTGAAACATCAAAGCCCGCCGCGAGCGCGGTGTAAAGCTCACCGGGAGATACGATATCAATACCTATCTTCTCTTCCCGGGCGATCCTGTAAATATACTTACAGGAAAAAGCCTTGCTTGCGAAGAGGGGATACGAACCCTCTCCGAAGTATTTTTTCATCGCGTCCTTATATATGCGGCAGTTCCTTCTTATCCGCTCCTCGTCCATTACCATCAGCGGCGTGCCGTATTTTTCAGCGAGCGACACCGTATCACAACCGGCAATCGTGAGGTGGTCTTTTTCGTTTATTCCAAGATTTTTGTGCAGCATTTCCTGAACTTTTCCTTTGCTTAAAGTAGGGTTTTAAGCCTTTCGGCGGCTTCCTCCGTATTGCTTCTGTCGCCGAAAGCGGTCAGGCGGAAATATCCCTCACCTGCCGCGCCGAAGCCCTCGCCCGGCGTTCCCACCACCTGAATACGGTTCAGAAGGTAGTCGAAAAATTCCCATGAGCCCATTCCGCCCGGGCATTTCATCCAGATATACGGTGAATTCTTACCGCCGGTAAACCATACGCCCCTCAACTCAAGCGCGGAAGCAATGATCTGCGCATTTTTCTTGTAATAACCGATAAGCTCGCGGCACTCCGCTTCACCCTCGGGGCTGAGAGAGGCTTCCGCCCCGCGCTGCACCACATAAGGCACTCCGTTGAACTTTGTCGCCTGACGGCGCGCCCAAAGCTTTCCGAGCTTCACTCCTCCCGACTCAAGCTCCTCCGGAACTATCGTCCAGCCGCAGCGTGTTCCGGTAAATCCGGCACGCTTTGAAAGGGAGTTTATCTCTATTGCACATTCTCTTGCACCCGGTATCTCATATACCGAACGCGGGTAGTCGCCGTCAATATAGCTCTCGTATGCGGAATCAAATATTATAAGAGAACCGCTTCTCAGTGCATAATTTATCCATTCGGCAAGCCCCTCGCGCGTATACACCGCACCGGTGGGATTGTTGGGCGAGCAGAGATAGATCACATAGGTCGTGTCACCCTCCGGAGGCGCGGGCAGAAAATTATTCTCCGCGTCGGCATTTATAAGGGTTATCTCCCTGCCGCACATAAGATTGCTGTCAACATAAACGGGATAGACCGGGCTTGGGATGAGTATCTTGTTGTCGCCGAGAATATCCGTTATATTTCCAAGGTCGCTTTTCGCTCCGTCGCCAACATATATTTCATCGGCGGAAATACTGACCCCACGCCGGGAGTAGTAGTCGGATACAGCCGCTCTTATAAAATCGTACCCGTATTCCGGGGCGTAGCCGCGGAAGCTCTGCTTCTCGCTCTGCTCCGCCACAGCCTTCTGCATCGCCCTTGTCACGCACGGTGTAAGCGGAAGGGTAACGTCGCCGATCCCCAACCTGATTATCTTTTTTCCGGGATTGGCAGCCTGATACGCGTTCGCCTTTTTGGCAATATCGCTGAAAAGGTAGCTTTCTTTTATTCTTCCGAAATTGTCATTCAGCCTGATCTTCATATTCATACACTCCATCATATACTTTAGTTGCCGGACCGCTCATAAACACCCGCATATCCCGGGTCACGGTTACAGTCAGCCTGCCGCCGACAAGAGCCACTTCGATCGGCTCGTCATGATCGCAGTAGCCGTTCAGCACGGCAGCGACTGCCGACGCGCAAGCACCTGTCCCGCAGGCATAGGTCTCTCCGCTGCCGCGCTCCCATACTCTCATGTACAGGCTGTTTCTGCCACGCACTTTTACAAATTCCGTATTCACCCTCTCCGGGAAAAGAGAGAAATTTTCAAAATCACTTCCGGTCTTTTCAAGCTCAAGGCTGTCCGGGTCGTCGCAGAAGATCACCTGGTGCGGATTTCCCATTGATACCGCCGTGATCCGGTACTCACCTCCGGCAATCACCACCGGAGCGTTTATCATCGGAGCATCCGCCAGCATCGGCAGGCTGCCCGGCGACGTCTCTGCCGTTCCCATATCCACCGTCACCGATGACACCTTGCCGTTTTCAACATTAAGCGTCAGATATCTTACGCCGCTTTTTGTCTCAATGCTGAGCTCTGTCTTGTCGGTCATACCGTTATCATATACATATTTTCCGATACACCGGATAGCGTTGCCGCACATATTTCCTTCCGAACCGTCAAGATTGAACATTCTCATTCTGAAATCGCAGTTATCCGAGCGGCATATGAGCACCAGCCCGTCGCTGCCGACCGAATAGTGTCTCGGTGACATTTTTGCCGAAAGCGCTCCGGGGTCTGCAATTTCTCCTTTGGTGCAATCAACATATATATAATCGTTGCCGCACCCGTGCATTTTCGTAAAGCTTACCTTCATCTGCTGCTACTCATCAGGGCTTTCATATCGTAAAGCCCAGGCTCCTTTCCGAGGATATATTCCGCCGCCTTGATCGCGCCGTCGGCAAACAAGGCTCTGTCATACGCCTCATGCTTCAGGGTTATCTGCTCACAATCAGTGCATATGCGTACCTCATGTATTCCGACAATGTTTCCGCTTCTCACCGAGGCAATGCCGACCTCGTTTTTTTCTCGCTTTCCGCTTCCGCTCCTGCCGCAGTTTGCCCAGGCGTCGGGTCGCACCTCCTTTACCGCGTCAAAGAGCATAAGTGCCGTCCCGCTCGGCGCGTCCAGCTTACGGTTATGGTGAGTCTCGATTATCTCAACGTCGGCGTTTTCAAACACCGAAAGCACCTTTTTTACCGTCTCGCAAAGTGCGGCGATACCTATTGACATATTGCCGGAGTAAAACACCGCAGTCTTCTCCGCCGCTTTTATTATATTCGCCCGCTCGGATTCTGTATGTCCGGTCGTAGCTATCACGACCGGAATTTTCTTTTCCGCCGCGTATTCCGCGATCTCAGGCGTTACGGCATGGAAGGAAAAATCAATTATCACATCCGTGTCTTCCCTTACATCGGCAATGCGTCGGTATTCATTCTCCCGCCGGGACTCGCCGTATGCGCAGTCAACATACGCCACGCAATCATTTCCGCTCCTTCCGGCGGCTGATATCACATTTGCGCCCATTCTGCCGAGGGCGCCGACCACTGTTATCCTCATACCGCAAGTCCACACGCTCTCATCTCACGGATAAGAACTTCCTCATGCTCAGGCTCCATCGGGTAAAGCGGGGAGCGAAGGACGTTTTCGGTGTATCCGAGCCTTGACATAGCCGCCTTTACCGGGATCGGATTCACTTCACTGAACAGGGCGTTCACAAGCGGCAAAAGCTTCAACTGCAGCTTGTAGCTTCCCTCGATGTCTCCCTTGAAAAATCTGTCGCATATTTCAACGGTCTTTGCGGGTACAACGTTTGAAAGCACCGAGATCACGCCCTTGCCGCCCAGAGAAAGGAACGGAACTATCTGGTCGTCGTTGCCGCTGTACATATCGAGCTTTCCGTCAACCAACGCCGCGGTCTGTACTATCTTGCTCATATTTCCGTTGGCTTCTTTGATACCGACAATGTTGGGGTGCGAGGCAAGCTCAAGGTAGGTAGCAGGCTCGATATTCACGCCCGTGCGTGAGGGAACATTGTAGAGGATAACGGGCTTTGAGGATGCGTCGGCAAGCTCGGTGTACATACGCACAAGACCCTTCTGCGTCGCCTTATTGTAATACGGAGTAACAAGAAGGACAGCGTCCGCTCCCTCGTCGCAGGCGTGCTCGACAAGCCCCTTGGCATAGCTTGTATCGTTGCTGCCCGCTCCTGCAATTACCGGAACTCTGCCGTTTACCTGCTTTACAACAAAGGAAATTACATCACGGTGTTCGTCGTCCCCGAAGGTGGAGGCCTCACCTGTGGTTCCGGCGACTACAAGCGCGTTTATGCCCTCTCTTATCTGAAATTCCACAAGCTCCGCAAATTTTTCGTAATCGATCTTTCCGTACTTGTCAAACGGGGTAATAAGAGCGGTGGCAACTCCGGTAAAAACAGTTTTTTTCATGATATTCTCTCTTTCTTTTATACGCCGTACATCGTGTGATGGCAGCTCTTTTTTATTTTCTGCTTAAAATGCAACACAAAAGCGCCCGATAAAGCATCGAGCGCCAACGTAAACAGTATAAACAGCCAAATTTTACATATAAGAAATTAAAGCCGGTAAAACCATAAACATATAACGCTCCGCTTTATTAAAAAGCGACAGTCCGACAAATGTTATTTGAAGAACCAAGACGAAGCCGCGACACTTCTCTTTCGGCATCCGACCCTTTCCCGAAACCGCTTGCCTTCCGCTAAAGGCTTTATATCGCATGAACCGGTACTCTTTTCAAGATGCGCCTTTATAATGTTTGGGGTTATTCTATCATAAATCGACACGCTTGTCAAGCATTTTTTGAGGCATTTGAAGATTTTGAGCAGTATTGTGTTCAGAAGTCCCGAATGCACCCGCAAATCTGTCTGTTATAAACAAGTAAAAATCCCGATTGCTTTCGCAATCGGGATTTTTGGTGGGCCATCAGGGACTCGAACCCCGGACCAACCGGTTATGAGCCGGTAGCTCTGACCAACTGAGCTAATGGCCCGCTCGCAGGCCGTCGTTTGCCGACCTGCTTATTATATCGCGCATTCGCCCTTTTGTCAATACCTTTTTGCAAAAAAATGTTTTCGGCTTTTTTCCGGGGCGTGCGCATTGAGGCGGCGCGGCTCAGAACTCGTCAGAGTCGTCGGCAGAGACTTCGTTATCGTCGTCGTCATCGTCATCGTCGACCTCTGTCGGCTCAAATTCGTCCTTTGACGCTCCGCAGTACGGGCATACCCAATCTTCGGGCAGATCGTCGAAATCGGTGCCCTCTTCTATGCCCGCATCGGGACATCCTTCGGACGCCTTATATTCGTAGCCGCAAAGATTGCAGACAAATACAACCATATTATCCCTCCTTGTTATGATCTTCGTATAATAATATATCGCAGCCGAGCCGATATGTCAATATTTATTTTCTACAATTATGAAATTTTCAACGACATATTTCTATTGATTACGCCAATGAACCGGAAAAATCATTTTTCCGGCGGCTCTTGCGGCGCGATTTGCGCGCGGATACAGAACACTGTAGGCTTGAAAGCGCCCTCAAATATCCCGGTAAAGCAGAAACTGCCCGCATTCACGGCGGAACTTTTCAATTCCCGGCGCTTCCTCACGCACGATCTCCCACGGGTCAAAGCCGCCGTCGCGGGTCAGCGCGTCAGTGCCGTAGCGCAGACACATACTTTTCTCACGCACCGAAAATTCTGGATACTCCGACAGCGCCTCAAGCAGGCAAAGTCCGGCAAGGTGAGGTCTGAAAGCATTTCGGTCGGTAACATTTATCTGCACACCCCGGCAGCACTCGGAAGCATGCTTACCGAAAACCGGAGTAAAATATGCGGGGCTGAAAAACACACCCTCAAGCCCTGCGCCGTTAAGGCGGGAAGAAAGCCGACCCGCATCAACAAACGGAGCGCCCACAAGCTCAAAGGGTCTTGTAGTCCCCCGCCCCTCGGACACGTTTGTCGCCTCGATAAGGCAGGTGCCGATATAGATAAGGGATGCTGTTACTGACGGAAGGTTGGGCGACGGATTTATCCACGGCAGGTCGGTCTCGTCGGCATAAATCCCGCGCCGCCAGCCGCGGCAACGAACGACGTAAAGCTCACACCCCACATTGTGCGTCAGGTTCAGCCACCCGGCAAACTCACCGCAGGTAAGGGCGTATCTTGACGGCATTGAGTATCTGCCCACGAACGACGAATACTTTTCCTCGTCAAGCAAAGCGCCCTCGACGGCGATCCCCCCGATGGGGTCGGGACGGTCAAGGATTATCACCGGTTTTTTCCGCACCGCGCACTCATGCATAAGATATGCAAGGCAGTATATATATGTGTAGAATCTCGCGCCGACATCCTGAATGTCGTACAGCACCGCGTCGCACTTTTCAAGCGCCTCGCCTATGGCGGGATTTCCGCCGGAGGGCAGATCGTACACCGGAACTCCGGTGTCGGGATCGGTATATTCCCCGCCCCACGAGCCGTCCTGAAGCGCCGAATGAATACCGTGCTCCGGCGCAAAAAGCACCGAAAGCCGTCCCTCTGCGGCAAGACTCTGATAAGTCGGGACGCCGCGCCTGTCCGTTCCGGAAGCAGCGGTAAGCAGTCCGAGTCTGCCGGAAAGCAACGCACGCACATCTGCGTCAAGCGAGGCACGGTCGGAAAACAGCAGGTCTGCTCCGGTATATACTGTGTGTTTTCTCATATTCACCTGTCCCCCTGTCACAATGTCATAAATACGGGGGCTGAGGCATATGCGGCAGTCCCCGTAAAATATTATTTTTTTATTTGCCGGAAACCGTAATACCGCCAAAGGAGATATACGGCATCAGGCTTGAACCGTCACAAACGGTCTCGGCGGAAATATCCACGATATTCATCAGCATATCGGCAAGGTTGCCTGATATCATAGTCTCGGCAGCCGCATCGGTTATCTTTCCGTTTTCAATGATGAAGCTGTTCTTTGCCACACCGGAAAAATCACCGTTCGATGACGGCTCGCCGCCCGAAAAACGGGCTACAAGCAGACCGCGGTCGACTGATGCGATCATATCCGCCAGCGGCTTGCTGCCGCCCTCTATCACGAACTTTCCGCCGTCGTTGGGCGCACGGCGCTTGCCGGTCTTGTTTGCGACATAGTAGGAAATGTCGAACTCGCGCAGCACGCCGTTTTCGATAATGTTGTAATTCTCAGCCGGGAAGCCCTCGCCGGTATAGTGATCGGAAACCGCAAGTCGCGGGTCGCTGACTGCCATTTTTACTGTCAGAGCCTCGCTTGCGACCTGCTTGCCGAGCTTATCAAGCCAGATGCTTGTGCCGTCGAGAATATGAGTATCCCCGGCAAAGTTGCCTAGAGCCGAGCCGAGCAGCTCGCCAAGACACCCGGGAGTGAGGATCACAGTACCGACAAATTTGCCGTCCACCGCGCGGGTGACGATCTGTTTTTCAGTATCTGCAAGATCCTGCTTCATTGAGCCGGTCTCGATGAAGGGCTTTGAAAGATCGTGCGAGATGCACTCTGAATAGAAGAAGGAGGAGGATCTTTCTCCCTCGTGCGCCGAGTACATCGGCGAGCAGATGTAATATCCGCCGCTTGTGTCAAAGCAAACGCCGTTTGAGTTGCGATAGACGTTATGAAACGCCGAGTGACAAGTGACAAGCTGTTCTATAACGATCTTCGGGAACATTCTGCCTATGTCCTCAACCAGCTCGCGTGTGCGGTCGAAAAGCCGCTCGGTGTCAGGCTCAAGCTCACCCTCGGTAAAGGAGCCGTTGGAGATAACGGGGGCAATGTCCCATGCGTCGTCAGGCTCGGAAGCCTCACCGGTGGCAAGGCAGTCCGCTATTGCCGCGGCAATAGCGTCATCATCAAAGCTGTTGATGCGGGCGCTGCCCTTTTTGCCGCCCTTTATCGACATAAGCGACAGTGTGGTGTTGAAAAGCGTGCGGAAAAGAGAGAAATCCCCACCCTCGTAGTTGAACTCGCGTACCTCTCCGTAATTTACAGAGCAGGACGCTTTGTCGGCTCCGGCTGCCTTCAGCGCGGCGACTGCGCGCTCGGCAATTGCGTCAAGATCATATAATTCATTCATTATTCAGCATTCTCCTTATTTGTAATCAGACGCGGCGCATCAGCGACCGCCGACGTTTACGCGGCAGCGCAGCGCGGGACCGCCAAGTCCCACCGGCATCGGCTGTTTCTTGCCGCAGTATCCGGAGGAGCACCATTCAACAGTGTCCGAAACCATATCGACGGTCTTGAGCATTTCAAAGGCAACGCCTGAGATCGTGGTATCAAGAATGGCTCTGCCGAGCTTTCCTTTTTTTATCTCGTAGCCCATCGTTACACCGAACATGAACTCACCTGTCGTGTCCGCCTGACCGTTGTTTGTGTTGCAAAGCAGATATCCGTCGTCAACCGAGGCTATTATGTCTTCGAGCTTTGATTTGCCCGGAAGCACCGCGGTATTTCTCATGCGGATAAGGGGCTCGTCCGAGAAGGCAAAGGCTCTCGCGTTGCCGCAGGGCTCGGCTCCGAATCTTTCGGCGCTTTCGCGGTTGTGCATATAGCCTACAAGGATACCGTCGCGGATAAGCACCGCATCCTTGGCTGCCACTCCCTCGTCGTCGATCCAAACCGGCAGCGGCGCTGGCTTGCCCAACGCGGTATGGGCAAAGTCTACCATCGAGACCAGCTCGCTTGCCACCTGCTTGCCCATCATGTGCGCGGCAACAGAGCCTCCCATGACCATGTCGGCTTCAACGGTGTGACCCACCGCCTCATGCGCCAGCATTCCGGAAAGCTCGCCGGCAAGTATGCAGGTCTTGACGCCCGCCTCGGCATACACGCCCTCGCGCTTCTTCATAACCTTCTCGTGCAGCTTGTCAAGCTCCGGATAAATTTCCTCGGGCGTATGGAACTGATAATCAAACGCACCCCATCCGCCGTATATGCCCATAAGCTCAACGGTAACTCCGGCAGGAGTCGTAGCGCCCATCTGGACATAAATGTAGCTGCGGTTCATCCCGACGTGACCGTCGGCACAGTCGGAGGTCGCAATGACCTTTTCAATGCACTCGTTGATGGCTACTATCCGGCGGCTGGCAAGGTCCGGGAACTTTCCGGCAATGTATGCGTCAAGCTGACGGATAAAATCAATGTAGTATTTCTGCTCCGGGTCGGGAGCGTCGGCATATTCTGTGATCCTTCCGGCGGGAGTACCCACAAGCGCCGGCTTTCCGCGGCGGAGTCTTTCATCCATAAACGCCGCGTTCTCACCGGCGGCGCGGATAACAGCCTCCACGCCCTCAGGCGTGCAGCCGGCAACCGACGAAAATCCGTATATTCCTCCACGGCGCACGCGCGCCGAAACACCGGATGACTCGGAACGTGTATTACCGACCAGATTTCCGCCCAGAAGCATCACTCTGCGGCTGCGGCTGCGCTGCACCCTTACAGTCGTATCGGCTCCGGGCAGGAACAGATCCTTTTTATCAAAAACAAAGGTATCAAGCATTAAAATCCTCCTTGCACTTCGCACGGAAAAAGCTTCCGGCGGCTTGTCTTTATTTGGTTGATTTTATTATAGCATAACACCGGGAAATTAGCAATAGAAACAACGCAATGATTTACAAAAAGATGAATCACAGCTATTGACAAACGGATATTTTTATGATATCATTATGATGCCACATTCGGAGGAATCGATCATGGAAGAAAAAATCTACACTTCAAAGAAAAACGGTATGGCTGTACTTATCATCACCTCGCTGCTTTATGCAGCGGCGGTAGCAGGCACTATCTTCGGCGGAATAATGATGGAGGACGGCAAAAGCCCCGTTCTCTTCATTGTATCAATAATATGGCTCTGCGTCGGAATGATCCCCTACGCAGGACTCAAGGTGCTGCGTCCGCAGGAGGCGCTGGTGCTTACCCTGTTCGGCAAATACATCGGCACACTGCGCGGCGACGGATTCTTTTTCGTGAATCCCTTCTGCACGGCGGTGAATCCGGCGGCAAAGACCAAGCTCAACCAAAGCGGAGACGTCAGCCAGGCAATCCCGGCGGCAGTCCAGGGCACGCAAAACGCATCGTCCGCTGAAGCTGCAAACAAAAAGATCTCGCTTAAGATCATGACGCTCAACAATAACCGTCAGAAGATAAACGACTGTCTCGGCAATCCCGTAGAGATCGGAATAGCCGTAACATGGCGCATAATCGACACCGCAAAGGCAGTTTTCAACGTCGATAACTACAAAGAATATCTTTCGCTTCAGTGCGACAGCGCACTGCGCAACGTGGTAAGAAATTACCCTTACGACATGGCTCCCGGAGTTGACACAACAGGCGACGGCATCGCCGACGACGGCAGTCTGCGCGGCTCGGGCGACGTTGTTGCGGCTCGCATACGCGACGAGATACAGCAGCGCGTGGACGAAGCGGGAATCGAGATCGTTGAGACCCGCATAACCTACCTTGCCTACGCCACCGAGATCGCCGCCGTGATGCTTCAGCGTCAGCAGGCGTCGGCGATCATCGACGCGCGCCGCATGATAGTTGACGGAGCTGTCGGGATGGTTGAAATGGCGCTTGAACGCCTTAATGAAAAGGGTACGGTACAGCTCGACGAGGAGCGCAAGGCGGCAATGGTATCAAATCTTCTGGTAGTGCTTTGCGGCAACCGCGATGCACAGCCCGTGGTCAATTCGGGAAGCCTGTATTGATGCGGCACTCCGGAATCATGGGAAACTGCCATGAATGAAAACGCAAAAAAACAAATACCGCTGAGGCTCTCCCCCAAGCTGTACGACGCCATTGCCGCGTGGGCGGAGGACGACTTCCGCTCGGTCAACGGACAGATAGAATATCTCCTGACCGAATGCGTCCGACAGCGGAAGAAAAACGGCGCATATGTCTCAAAGGAGCTTGATAAACCTCTCGATATAGACATAAAATAATTTTATCAACAGCAGTAACCAATATGAGGAGGACATTATGCTGAGAATTGAAAACCTGACCAAAAAGTACGGCGAAAAGAAAGCGGTGGATTCACTGTCGCTTACCATCGCCCCCGGTGAAATATACGGCTTTATCGGACACAACGGAGCCGGAAAGACCACGACCATCAAGGCTGTTTGCGGCATTCTCGACTTTGACAGCGGCGAAATATACGTTGACGGCACGTCAATAAAAGCCGACCCGCTGAAATGCAAGCGTGAGATCGCCTACATTCCCGACAACCCCGATCTTTACGACTTCTACACCGGGGTCAAATACCTTAATTTCATCGCCGACATATACGGTATCCCCTCCGACGTCCGTAAGGAAAGGATGCGTCGCTACTGCGATATGTTTGAACTGACCCCAGAGCTCGCCCGACCCATAAGCGAGTATTCGCACGGAATGAAGCAGAAGCTGGCGGTGATATCGGCGCTGATACACTCACCGAAGCTGTGGTTGCTTGACGAGCCGTTTGTGGGTCTTGACCCCAAGGCGGCGCACACGCTGAAGCAGATAATGCGCGAGGTCTGCGACGGCGGCGGAGCCATCTTCTTCTCAACACACGTGCTTGAGGTAGCCGAAAAGCTGTGCGACAGGATAGCCATCATCAAAAACGGGCGGCTTGTCGTCAGCGGCACTACCGATGAGGTGCGCGGCGACGCCTCGCTTGAGGACGTATTTCTTGAGCTTGCGGAGGATAAATAAATGTTCCGCGCATTACTGAAGACCAGATTCGCCGCCCTGCTTTCAAGCATGACGCCGCGCGGCAAGGACGGCAAGCGCCGCGGCAAGGGAATGATAGTGCTGATGTGCGTGCTTTACGCTTATATCGGCGTTGTGTTCATCGGAATGTTCCTTTCGCTCTTTTTTGCGGTGTCAATGGCGGTCAGGGGCAGCGACAGTGAATGGATATACTTTGCCCTTGCCCTGCTGTTCTCGTTCGCCCTCTCCTTTATTGGCAGCATATTTATGACCAAGGTGCAGCTTTTTGAGGCAAAGGACAACGAGCTGTTGCTCTCAATGCCCATTCCGCCCATGTACATCCTTGCCAGCCGCGCGGTATATCTTTACATCGTGGCGCTTGTGTATGTGCTTATAGTCATGCTCCCCGCAACGGTAGTGGGAGTGCTCAGCGGACTTATCGGTATCGTACCCGCACTGCTTATGGTGCTCGGTACGCTGCTGCTGCCTCTGCTCGTGCTTGCGCTTTCAAGCGTTTTTGCCTGGCTGCTTGCGCTGATAACCGCAAAATCCGGCAAAAAGAATCTCGTTACCACCGTGCTTTCCCTTGTGTTCTTTGTCGGATATTTCATTCTTATCTCCAACAGCAACAAATATATCGAGCAGCTGTTTGAAAACCTTTCCGGCATTGCCGACGCGCTCCGCTTCCCCCTCTCTCCCCTTTACGCCTTCGGAGCGGGACTTGCCGACGGAAATGTCATTCAGTATCTCCTCTTCCTTGCGTGGTGCATAGTGCCGTTTGCCGCCGCCGCGCTTGTGATATCCAAATCGTTTATCCGTATAGCCACAATGCGCGCCGCCGCCTCCCGCGCCCGCTACCGCGAGCGTACCGTTAAGCAGAAATCGCAGCTGTCGGCGCTCATTGGCAAGGAGCTGCGCAGGTTCTTCTCCTGCTCTGCCTATGTGCTCAACTGCGGAATCGGAAATATTCTGCTTATCATAGCCGCTGTTGCATTGCTTATCAAGGGCGGCTCGCTCTTCTCGGCTTTCGCTGTAGAGGGAGAGGCCGTGGACACCGGTGTTTTCCTTTCGATAGTAGCTACCGTGATGCCCGTCATCCCGCTTTTCTGCACGTCAATGAACGCAGTTTCCGCTCCGTCGATATCGCTTGAGGGAAAAAGCATCTGGATACTCCAGTCAATGCCCGTAAAGGGCAGCGACGTGCTTAAAGCAAAAGCGCTGACTCATGTGATAATCAACCTCCCAGGAGTGATAATTTTCTCCGTGTGCGCAGGTATCGCTCTGAAGCTCGGCGTCGCCAATACGGCGGGAATGCTGGTTCTGAACGTCGCCGCAACCTTCTTCTATGCCTTTTTCGGCATTGCTCTGAATCTGAAGTATCACAGCTTTGACTGGGTAAATGAAAATTATCCGATAAAGCAGGGTACAAGTGTGACGATCACGGTGCTTTCGGGCATGGGTATCTCAACCCTGTACTTCATTCCGTCCATCATTCTCGGCATTGCAGGAGTACCGTCCTATGCAATAAATCTAATATGGACTCTTCCCTTTGCCCTTGCCGCGTGGCTTATCTGCCGTTGGGTACTTAAAAAGGGCGGTAGAAAGTTTGAAACCCTAAGTTGAACGGAAAAAACTTAATAAAAAAACTCCGCCTGATATCAAAGACGGCAGCCAACAAAAACCTGAAACCGCCCCGGGACACGCCAATGTGTGTTCCGGGACGGTTTTTTAGATTTTATTTATTCCTTTATCTCCCCCGCCCACTTGAAAGCAAATTTTGCAATGATAACGGCGATGATCTCATTTATTATTGCCGCCACAACGATCGTGCCGGACACGATATCGGCAAGGGACGGGTCAAACGCCGTCAGTGTTGAAACGGCAATTCCGGTGAATACCAACGACACCCCGGAATGAGGCAGCAGTGTAAAGCCAAGGTATTTTGTGACCGTCGGCTCTGCCCCCGTTATCCTGCCGCCGAGGTACGCACCGCCGATCTTTCCGGCTGCCCGTGAGAGAATATAAACTGCCGTAAACAGCCCCGCGCCCGCAATAAGACGGTAATCAAGCGGCATTCCAAGATTCACTATGACCGCGATAAGGGACAGGCTCAGCAAAGGATTGTACAGCTTCAGCACATCCGCAAGTTCCTTTTCGGGAACAAGATTTGCAACCGTGGCACTGAATGCCATTCCTATGAGAAGATAATTGAGACTGAACGAATGGAAAAGATACAGGTCGATCATAAGACCGCATGCCGCGGACACGCAAAGAAACGCAAGCATCAGCACAAAAAGCGTGATGTTCTTAGCGGAGAAATCACAAAACATTGACCTAACACCACGGCAGGGGCGAACTGTGTTCGCCCGCGGGAGACCGCAGGTCTCTCCTACGGGTAAAAAATGGTTCGCAGTAAACAAATAATTAACCCCGATAGATTTTTTGAAAATCTATCGGGGTTCGTTTTTTATTTAGTGTGTAAAATTTCGATATTTCCATCTACAAATCCAACGCCAATACCATCTTTTGATTTCAGCAAATCTGCATATTTGCCATGTTCTAAATATTGGTTCAATTCCTTAACCATATATTCTAAAGCCTCGTCCCATTCACACTCCATTCCCCAATTATACAAACACTCTCGTGATCCAAAATCGGTCAATTCGTCGCATGCCCAGTCCTCGTCTTCGGGGTCAAAGCGTTCTGTTCCAACCAATTCCATTGCCCAGCTACTATCGGATTCCTCGTAAAGATTAAAGCAGAAAGCTACAACAGTATTGGGAATTTCTTGATCCAAAACTTTATCAATCCAATTTGATACACCGTTATTCATTATTCTTTTCTCCTTTTGTCAAATTCTTATTTCTCCTTTTGTTTATCGCCAGTTTCGCCTTTGTATTACAAAGGCTTTGGGCAAAGCCCATACCCCTAAAGTTTTACGAACGCTCCAATAGGCTCCCTCCGGGAGGGAGCTGGCGCCGTAGGCGACTGAGGGAGAGTGCGTTACAATAAAGCTAATTCAAACTCAAAGTTACGTAGGCTCCTTCCACCGCTAACGCGGTCCCCCTCCCTCTCGGAGGGAGGCTTTTCGATAGTCTCATTATAACACAAATCGGCAGAGAAAACAAGTTCTCTGCCGATATTTTTGTACCCCTGATTTCTCCGTTAAGGACAAACGAGAAACGCAGACGTGCGTATTTTTGAATGCCTCATAAGAAATGCCGCCAAAAGTCCGGTCAGTATTCCGATAACAAACGGCAGAAGCACAATGCACTTTTTACAGCAGATAGCGCGCAGTAAGCGAATATAAATTACTGTATCAGAATGATCCTCAGCGCTTAATACGCAATATCTTCAAATTCCTTTATGCACTCCCGGAAAAAGCGACGGTAGGAGTTGCAATAGAGAAACAGTCCGTCGTCGTTGCGGTAGCGTCGGCATCCGCCGCGGCAAAGGTCAATAAATCGGCAACGCGAGCACTGTTCGGGCAGCTCCCACGACGATTCCGTAAATCGCGTCCCTGCCGGAGCATTCAGGATATCCTCAACGCTGTCGGTCAGAATATTTCCGAGCTTCAGCTCCTCTTTTACATAAAAATCGCACGGATAAACGCTCCCGTCCGCTTCTATCAGCAGCTGAGGCGTGCATACCCCGGCGGCGCCGCAGTCCTCGGGATACGCGCCCGACAAGATCATGCGGATATTTTCAAACAACCGTATGTAAACACGCCGCCCGACGGCAATATCGTCCCGCCACAAGCGGAAAAGACGCACAAGAAACTCGCCGTAAGCCGCATCGGACAGCCGCCTTGCCCCGATGCAAGGGATGTACTGCTGATAGTCAAAGCCCTCGCGGCGGTAAAATTCGTAGATCTGCCCGATCCTCGCCGCTGTCTCGTCGGTAACGACTGTAAGGATATTAAAATCACAGCCCGCCTTTTCAAGATGTCCGATGCCCCGCATCACTCCCGCAAAATCCTCGCGGTAAACGCTGTGAGACAGCTCGTCTCCGTCAAGCGAGACCCCGACCAGCACCCCGTTTTCCGCAAAAAGAGCTGCCATCCTGTCGTCGATAAGCGTGCCGTTGGTCTGCACCGAGACCTGCCCCGCGTAACCCAGCTTTGAAAGATGCCCGATCACGGCAGCAAAAAAATCATATCCTGCAAGCAGCGGCTCGCCGCCCTGAAAGACGAGCGGATAACCGCACCTCAGATACGGAGCAAGACTGTCAAGCACATGGCAGGCGTCCGAGGCGGACATGGGCGCAGCAGTCTCATGCCCCTCCTTGTAAAAGCAGTACCGGCAGCCGAGATTGCACCGCCCCGATACGGGCTTTATCATTATATTCATTTTTTCTTATCGCGCAGCTTTTCTACCCTGTTGCCCTGCCAGTCATACACCGGGTCAAACGGAGTGGCGGAATCGGTTCTGTTGGCGACCTGTCCCGGTCGAAGCGGTATCGGTCCGTCAATAAGAGGATCGTTCGTGTCACGCATCCATTTGTCAAGCACCGCAGAAAGCTCCCGCAGGTCATCCGCATATTCCGGACGCGAGGCAAGATTTATGCGTTCTGCCGGGTCGGCAACAAGATCGTAAAGACATACCCTGTCGCGCGGAATGTACGGCAGCTTTGAGGTCAGATAAGCATCCTTTGCCGCGTGCTCGCCAATATTCACTATCGGCTTTTCAAGCCGGTCGTAAAACTTTATCAGTTTGAGTCTGTCGGTGCGAACCGCGCGCATGGGCTCGTACGCCGCATGATATGTCATTTCGGAGAAAACATAGTCGTGAACCTTTTCCACATCACCGCGCATCAGAGGCATGAGCGACTTGCCCTGAAGCCAGTCCGGATGTTCAAGTCCGAGCATATCGCACACGGTGGGGTAAACGTCAAGGTGCGAGACCATTGCATCCGACGCACCGCGGCCGATGTCCGGGTGGCGTATGAACATGGCAACTCCCGTGCCGGTGTCCTTCAGGGTGCTTTTCATTTCCGGGAAGGAAATGCCGTGGTCGGTGGTAAACAGTATTACGGTATCCCTGTCAAGCCTCTGCGCCTCCAGCTCGTCAAGTATCGCGCCCACGCAATCGTCAACTACCCTAAGACTTGTCAGGTAATTTGCAAAATCATGGCGCGTTTCCTTGGTGTTCACGACGGGAAACGGGGTCGCTATGAAGTCCTCCTCTATGTCGGTAGCTTCCTCATACACAAGATGCGTGCTGAACATACCGAAAGAAAGGAAAAAGGGCTTACCCTCGTTACGCCCGCTGCGAAGGAAGTCAAGCGCGTGTTCGAGCGCCCGTCCGTCGCGCACGCGCGAGCTTTTCTCACGCGATGAAAACCTCTCGTCATAGCAAAGAGCTGCCGGATCTTTTGCCTCGTGCTGAACTCCGCAAAGAACAGTGTAGTAGCCGTGGTCGTGAAGAAAATACGAAAGATGCTTGTGAAAATCGTTGGTTTCAAAGCCGCGGTGCGAAAGACCGAACATTCCGCTTGAATGCGGCGCCATTCCGGTCAGCAGTCCGGTGCGGCTGCAGGAGCAGGTCGGCGCTGTGCTGTGCGCCTGGTGGAACATAAAGCTCTCCCGCGCAAGTCTCATAAGGTTCGGGTTGTCGGCGGAAATACCGTAAGGCTGCATATACCGCCCACTGTCATGCGTGTGAATGTAGATGAAATTCATTTTTTCCCCTTTCCGCCGAAAAGGAACTGCCGAACAGAATTTTTCTTCTTACGTCAGCACCGTTTTATTCTCCGGCGATCCTTATTCCGATATCATATCATCAGCATTTTATCATTTTACCGCCTGCAAGTAAATAAAAATACTATTATTTTTATTAAAATCATATTTATTATCGATGTCCCGACCCAGAGCAACGAAGCGCGGCTTCGGCATATCGTCTGTCGCTCACGTCAAATACCGTGTGAATTTTTTATCAATCTTTTCTGATTCTTTAATTCTTTGTGACATATTTTTTGTTCAATGCGACAAAACATGTTGACAACGTCACCTCTTTATGCTAAGATATCAATGTCAGACCCACATGACTGGCGGAGTATCGCCGGTACACAGAAAGGATATGCACTTATGTACGATTACGATGTTTTAATCATCGGGTGCGGCATCAGCGGAGCCGCGGCAGCATATATGCTTGCGCGCTATGACCTTAAAACAGGTATACTTGAACGCTCCAATGACGTCGCCAACGGCACAACAAAGGCAAACAGCGCAATTCTGCACGCCGGATACGACCCGGCTCCCGGATCTCTGATGGCTCGCCTCAACAGGCGCGGAATATCTATGGCAAGAGACATCTGCCGCCGCCTTGACATTGAGTACCGACCCATGCCCTCTCTTGTGATCGCTTTCAATGAGCGGGATATGAATGAGATTCACAGGCTTTACGAAAGAGGTATCGCCAACGGCGTAAGTGTCAGAATACTCTCACGCGAGGAGGCGCTTGCCGTTGAGCCGTCGCTGAACCCTGACGTTGTCGGCGCGCTTTTTTCCGATGAATCCGCAATAGTCAACCCGTGGGAATACGCTACGGCAATGGCGGAGACCGCTGTACTCAACGGCACGGAGCTTATGCTTGAGCAGCTTGTCACGGGGATAGAAAAGAATGAGGACGGTACGCTTACCGTCATAACCGACAAAGGAAGCTTCAGGACCCGCTTTATTGTCAACGCCGCCGGGTGCTTTGCCGGGGATATCTGCCGCATGGTCGGCGACGACCGCATAACCCAGACCAACTACGCCGGTCAGTATTATGTGCTTGACAAATCCGAGGGCGCTCGCGTCGGTTCCGTTATCTTCCGCTGTCCCGACGAGAACGGCTTCAAGGGTATACTTGTCACCCCCACCGTTCACGGGAATCTGCTTGTTGGTCCCGATGCCTCCCCGGTGTCGGACGGCGACAACACCGCGACCGACAGCGCAACGCTTGCAATGCTTAAAAAGCGCGGTCTTGAGTCAGTCCCCGGCATAAACTTCCGCGAGGTGATCCATGAGTATGCCGGAGTTCGCCCGACCACACAGTACAAGGATTTTATTATTGACGTCTCCCCTGCCTGCCCACAGCTTATAAATCTTGCGGGCATTTGCTCCCCCGGACTTTCCGCCGCCCCCGCAATAGGGGAGGAAGCAGTAAGACTTCTTGCAGAGCAGGGGCTGGAGCTGAAAGAAAGAGCGGATTTCAAGGACACACGCCCGCCCGTAATACGCTTTGCGGAGCTTTCTGAGGAGGAAAAGCAGCGCGTTGCTGCCGAAAATCCGGCATACGGACGCATAGTCTGCCGCTGCGAGACGGTTACAGAGGGAGAAATAGTTGACGCGATACACCGTCCGATAGTTCCGCGCTCGGTTGACGCCATAAAGCGCCGCTGCCGCGCCGGAATGGGAAGATGTCAGGGCGGATTCTGCTCCCCGCGAGTACACGCCATCCTTGCGCGCGAGCTGGGAGTGCCGATGACGGAAATTACTCTTGACTCTCAGGGATCGTTCATACTTACCGGATGCACGAAAGGAGCCGACAACTGATGAAAAACCATTATGACGTTATTGTTATCGGCGGAGGTCCGGGCGGCATGGCAGCCGCATGTGCCGCCTGCGGCGGCGGAGCCTCATCGGTGCTTCTGATAGAGCGCGACCGTGAGGTCGGCGGAATACTTAACCAGTGCATTCACAGCGGATTTGGCCTTCATCATTTCAAGGAGGAGCTGACAGGACCCGAATATGCCGGACGGTTTGCCGCAATGCTTAAGGAAACGGAAACCGAGGTGCTTACCGACACGATGGTGCTTGAGGTAACCGCTGACCGTCGCGTTAAATGCCTCAACTCGCGCGACGGATACCGTGAGTATTCAGCAGGCGCGATAGTGCTGGCAATGGGCTGCCGCGAGCGCACACGCGGAGCTATCGCCATCCCCGGGGACCGCCCTGCCGGAGTCATGACCGCAGGCACGGCACAGAGATATGTAAATATGGAAGGCTATATGCCGGGGCGCAGGATAGTAATTCTCGGCTCGGGCGACATAGGGCTTATAATGGCGCGCCGCATGACGCTTGAGGGCGCAAAGGTGCTGGCGTGCGTGGAGCTTTGCCCGTATTCAAACGGTCTTACGCGCAATATCGTACAGTGCCTTGAGGATTACGGCATTCCCCTTTATCTTTCCCACACCATCACCGGAATTGTCGGACGTGAAAGAGTGGAAAAGGTCGTAATATCCAAGGTGGACGGATTTACCCCAATACCCGGTACCGAATTTGAAATTGAATGCGACACGGTCCTGCTGTCGGTCGGGCTTATCCCCGAAAACGAGCTGACCCGCCGCGCAGAAATTCCGATAGACCGCCGCACGAACGGTCCGGCGGTATATGAGAATATGCAGACCATGTGCGAAGGTATCTTCGCCTGCGGAAATGTGGTGCACGTGCATGATCTTGTGGACTTCGTGACCGCCGAAAGCATGAAGGCGGGTGCGGCAGCCGCAGCATACGCGCTGGGACGGCGCGCGACCGGCAGAACGCTTGACATTATCCCCGGCGAGGGAGTCAACTACACCGTGCCGCAGAAGCTGCGCCCGGACAATGTTTCTCCCACAGCGGAAATATTCTTCCGCACCAATCGCCCGCGCGGCGCTTCCCGCATTACAGTCACCTCCGGCGACCGCGTGATTGCCAGCTTCATGCGTGCCAGAATGGCGCCCGGCGAGATGGAGAAGATCTCCCTGCTCCCCAAGCTGCTTGAGTCGGCGGGCAACAGTCTGACCGTAAGCGTTTCGGATGAAGTCTGAAAAAGACTCTCACGACACAGATCCTGAAAAAACGGTCACGCTCAGCACAAAACATTGAAAGGATGCTTTCGCAAAACGAAAGCGACGGTCAAATAATGAAGGAACTTGTTTGTATTGTCTGCCCTCGCGGCTGCCGCCTTTCGGTAGACGATGAAAACGGCTTTGAGGTAAGCGGCAACTCCTGCCCGCGCGGCGCAGAATACGGGCGGCGGGAGCTTACCGCCCCCACCCGCGTAATTACCTCAACCGTCCGGATAAGCGGCGCGGCGTATTCGCGTTGCCCGGTCAAAACCGCCGGGGCGATACCCAAGAGCCTGATCTCCGATGCAATGGCTCTGCTTGACGGAGTGGAGCTTTCCTCTCCCGTAAGAACAGGCGACACGGTAATTGAAAACGTGCTCGGGACAGGCGTTAATTTTGTTGTAACAAGAGATATGTAATTCCGCATTACCCCCCGGACTTCCGCGCTTTGCCGCGTCAGTCCGGGGGGATTTCATTTGTCAGCTCGGAGTTATCTGACACCGGGTCTGCACCCGGTGCGGCTCAGCCAAAGCGGTTTTACGCAGGCATTACAGCAAGCTGCGGAAATTCTCAATACTGTGAAAGGTTATATAGTTTGAATCGTGAAAGCTGTGCGGCTGATTAAGAGCGGTGCGCGTAAGATAAAGTATATCCTCGCCGTCAATGAGGAAATCAACATACTGCAATCCTGTCTTTTTCGGGTCGTCGTTCCTGTAATCTATCAGATGCCGGCAGAGCTTCCAGTGTATCAGGTCGTCGGAGCAGATAAAGGAGAGCAGATTGCGCACCGTGCGCGGCTCGTCCAGCGCCCAGCTTACAATGGACAGATATTTTCCCGAAACGCTGTCGTATAAGACGTCAAACTTTGACGCCGTCGCGGGAAAATCAATGACACAGTCAAGCGTCAGCGCTTTTTCAGGCTCTTTCGCGTCATACCGCAGGATCAACGCGCTTTTGTTTGAAAAACGTAGAAGATCCACAATGCCGCCGTCCGGCGCTTCGATCACATTGCCCTCAATTCCGCCCCATATGCGCTCGGGAAGCGGGTCAATATGCTTGCGCGCATCCCAAAGCTCTGTGCATACCCAGCTTGAAGCGTCAAGCAGGTCGCTGTCGGATGGCGCTGAAAGCACCGCGTCGCAGAACACCTTCTGCGACCATGCGCCGTACTGCACATCCGTCATCACACGTCCGTTTGAGATCAGCACCGGCATGGGAGCGCGATGCCAACCGACCTCCTTGCAGTGACAGAATCCGCGCAAAAGCACGGTGGGAGCAGTCCAGCTTGCACCTCCGTCATCCGAGCGTCCTATAAGCACGTCCCCGTATTCGGTTGAACAGCCTATCATATACAGCTTGCCGCCGCACAGAAAAAGCTTGCCCCAGAAGCACGGGAACAGCTCAGTCAGGTGCGACCATGTTCTGCCCCCATCGTGCGAGACGTAGATAAGAGTCAGATTCTGCGGCGCGCCTCCGGCGTACAGGTCCATTGACGCAAGCAGGCTTCCGTCCGGGAGCTTTAGTAGCGATGGCGAGCAGAGGTAACGCCCGGAAAATTCATATTCCGGGTCGTCGGGATGCAGATAGTTCACAATGATCCCCGGCACTTCCCCGGTGCGCACCAGCCTTTCGGTTGACGAAACTCCGTCACTGCGTTCAACGCGGAAGGCATAGTCAGTATCGTCATCAAGCCCGTCCAAAGAACCGGAGTGACCGCAAAGCGGAACTGAATGCTCCTCCTCTCCGTCGCGCAAGCGCCAGATAAGGCGATAGGAAGCGTCTTTGGCTTCGCTGTCAATGAAATCAAATGCAAACCCGGCAGCCGACGGCGCAATACGGCAGATGTAGGGTGCGGCTGCGCGTTCGGTCTGATACAGGGGTATACAGTGACTGCTGTTCCAGCAGGTTGGCGTTTTCATCAGATGTGCTCCTTTGTACGTGTTTTTATAAATAATAACACAAGCAAGCCGTATTGTCAAGAATCGAAAAAAATTCTACCGCAGCCCGCATTTTGCCGTCGGCGCTTGACAGAGTGCGTCGTATCTGTTATAATTAACTCATAATCACTGAATAATAAAGCAGGTGAATAAATGAATCTGTTTGAAATGATAGGCGCCGCGTATTCCTTTTATACACTTGCGTGCGCCGTTATATTCCCGGTACTGGCGGCGCTTGCCGTCTTCTGCGGACTGAGACGGGCAGGCACGGTCAGAAAAATACTTGTGTATTTCATCTCAATGCCGATATACTCCGCCCTCTGCATTTTTCTGCTCTGCGAACCGCAGAAGTCGCTGCTCCCGCTGCTTGAGCGCGCAGGTCTTGTGCTTTCGGTGAGTCAGCCCGAGGTCGTCGGCTTTCTCGCCGCGCTGACGCTGGGGGTTCTGTACCTCGGCGTTGTTTCCCTTGTCTGCGGCGCGCGGACCATGATGCGCGGTCTGTGGGTCATGAACTTAGTCTTCACGCTGATATTTACCGCCTTTTCGGGATTTCTGACTTATATGGCGCACGCCGTCGTTCCCTCTCCGGTCAAAACCGTGAGCGCGCCAACGCTCGGCAAAGCATTTGAATACTTCGGAATAAGCCTGTCCGCCGATTTCGGGCTTGACCTTACCGCCCTTCTGGCGGCGGCGGTGTATATAATCATCTGCTTCGTTTCACTCACCGGGGCTTCCCGCATTCTCCGGGAGGAAAGAACCTCGCTGCGCCGCCCGGCGGATGCAGATTACGACGCGGCAATAGACCCCTGCTGCAGTGTATGTCAGTACGCGCGTCAGCTTAAGGACTCCGCCGCTGAAGTGCTTTGCGACAAGGTCGGCGTTGTCGCCGGAGATCATTCCTGCCGCCGCTTTGTATACGACCCGTTAAAACGCCGCCCCGCGCGTCTTCCCGCACAGTCGGAAAATGCCGCATCGATTCCCGGCGCCGGAACCAACCCACACGAATGATGACAGTTAAAGAGAAAGAGGAAAAGGAAAATAAAAAAGTCAGAGTATGCCATGTGCTTACCGATACAAATATCGGCGGTGCGGGCATTGCCCTGCGTAATTTACTGTTCTTTTGCGACCGGGAACGCTTTGCGTTCTCGGTCGTACTGCCACGCGGCTCTGCCGTTCTTCGAATGCTCTCCGCCTCCGGCGCGGAAATTATCGAAGCCGACGGCATCGGCGACCGTTCTTTTGCCCCACGTTCGGTTTCAGCGCTTGCGCGAATTTTCCGCAGTATTTCTCCCGATGTCGTACACACCCACGCGTCAATGACAGGGCGGCTTGCGGCGCGTGCGGCAAAAGTCCCCGCCATTGTTATGACGCGCCACTGCGCCGGAGAGACGCCGCGCTCAGCCACATGCGGACTTACCGGAGCACTCTCCGGTATGCTTCTGCGACAAACCTGCACCCGCGCCATAGCTGTCGGTGAGGAGGCGCGCAAATCCCTTGTCGCGATGCACCTTCCGGAAGACCGGATAGATGTCATATACAACGGCACTCCGCCGCCGCGCAATATTACGGAGGCAGAAAAAAACGCGCTCAGAAACGAACTCGGCATTTACCCCGGTGATTTTGTTGTCGGAATATTTGCCCGTCTTGAAAAATGCAAAGCACACGAGGTGTTCCTGCGCGCCGCCGCTTTGTGCGTGCAGAATGCTCCGGATATGCGTTTTCTGATAGTCGGCGACGGCAGCCGCCGCGTGGAGCTGGAGAAGCTGTCACATTCACTTAAGCTCGACAGTTCGGTACGCTTCTGCGGCTTCCGTGAGGACACACTGCCACTTATGTCCCTGTGTGAGGTCAACGTAAACACCTCAGTTCCGGGAGAGGCGTCAAGCCTTGCGGTGATAGAGGGCATGAGTCTCGGCATTCCTCCGGTCATGAGCGACTGCCCCGACCGCGGCTTTCTGCTTGACGGCTGCGGGCTTGTAAGTCTCCCCAGCTCGCCGGAATCGACTGCGGACGCAATAATGAGGCTGAAAAGCGACCCTTCCCTGCTACTGCGTCTCTCCGCCGCCGCGCGGAAGAAATATTTGGAGCGTTTCACATCCGACCGATGTGCCCGCGAAACAGAGGCGGTGTATCTCAAAGCCCTCGCAGACACAAGCGAAAAAAAACCAAGACGGTCCTATGATTCGTAAACCGCCGCCGGCAATGAATAATACTTCCGATTTTTCATCTGAGCGCCCAAGCAGCACTTGACAATTCCGACATTCAATGATAAAATATTATCGTAAAACGCGGCGGACAGCGCCCTGCCCCTCCGCGTTTTCGATTGCATAATACACGCGGGTATGGCGGAATTGGCAGACGCGTAAGATTTAGGATCTTATGTTAATTCGTGCAGGTTCGACCCCTGTTACCCGCACCAAACAGTAAAGATCCGAACCCACAACATATCGTTGATGGGTTCGGATCTTTGCTTTACACGGAGGATCCTTACAAATCATCTGCTACCGCTTGCCGCTTGAATGCGGATGCTTCCTTTGGCGTGTTGCGCCTCCACAACGATGGCATAGACGCCGCTCTCCTTAATATTCACGGTAAAATCAGTCGTTTCCCTGCCGTTTCCGGAATACAGCACCGTTCCGTCCGGCGCTTTTATCTCCATATACAGCGAGCCTTTTGCGGTTTCAAAGTGGATCCTTAGGGCATCGCCCTCATTAAGCTCCAGCGTATGCAGGTCTGTTCCGTTCATCCGCTTGATGTCCAGCGTATATGAATCGGGATTTTTCACTCTGCTTCCCTCAAAGCCCTCCTGATCGTATTTTATAAGAAATACGGCAAGTCCTGCGATCAGAAGCAAAACAAGCGCAATAATGACGATCTTCAGTTTACTCATATGTTTCATCACCCTTATTTGATCTTACCGGAAATACCATCGAACCGTGCAACGGCAGGTTCGGAAAATCGGCAAGCATACATCTGCGCCTGTTTATTCATGACAGAACATCCTTATCTGCATTCTGCAAAACAAATAATGCGCTCTCATAGTCCTTTACAAAGTACCGGATGTTTTTGCACCCTTTTTTGATGACCGTGTGTCCCTCTGCCTCCAGCCTTTTCTTTTGTGCCTCTGCGCCACCGGGATATTTTTCATTCAGCTCGCCGTTTGCTTTCAGCGTTCTCCAATATGGCGTCTCATCCTCCCTACGCTGAAAGCTTGCCCATGCGGCGATGGAAACAAAAATTCCCGCCGTCATCGGGTCGGTAAAATCCGCTCCGTTCTGCTTTGCCAAGTAATCACGTATCATACCGACCGTCAGCAGCTTCCCCAAGGGAACGCGGCGCATGACGGTATCATAATCTATTGGCGGGGCGAAGTACATACGGCTTCCGCCGTATTTCCGGATGCTTTTTTCATCTGTGACCGTTTGAATTTTCGGCATATCCTTGCCGTCATGCAGCATAGCGTTAAAATCTTTTTCGTTTGCCATAGTTACCTCTCCAATACGGCGTGATACCCATTGAGCTTATCCCCGCTTATCGTAATATGGTAGGCTTCGCCAAACCTGCCGTTCAGAGAAATGGCATCCATGGGTTTGGTGTATTCTGCCGGATATATATTATCATAATTCGGGTCTACATATTCCGTGATGACGGTGAATTTTACGGACAGATCTTCCACATCTGCCGTGTCATTGAAATCCTGCTTGCACAACGTATAAATGATCAGTTCGTCGTGTCTCAGCAGCGATTTATCCGCATTGGACGTGCCGCCGCTGCAAGACGTGCCTTTCGCCTCATAATCGACGACCAGCAAGCCTATATCTTCTTTGATGTCCAATTGGATATACAAAGCAATTTCATCATCGGCAACTTTCGTATCTGCGCCACTCGGTATACTGCCGCAAGCGGCGAAAAATACGACCAGCCAAACGGCAAGAACCATGCCGGCTACGATACGTCCGGCACGCATTGCCGTGCGTCGACGTTCTATTTGATCCTCATTCACCATATCCACCTCCGTTTTCAATAAAAAAACGATAATGCTTGTGTCGCAATCTGGATCAGAGCTTCACTCCTGCAAGCGCAAGAAACTTTTTGTCCGACTGGATAGCCTGCGTTAAGAATTTTCCGTCCCTGAAAAGCGCGTAAGTCGTTACGGGGGCAGGCAGGCTCTGAGCCGCAGCTTTGTCGGTGATATGGATCACCTTCAGCGGAATATTGTGTTCTTTGGCTGCTTCTTCCACTCTCGGGGCCCAGTAATAAGTAAACGGACACTGATCGGTATAGTAAAGGACAAATCCGTTCTCATCAACCTGCGGGTGCTTGGCGCAAGCCTTGAATCTCGGCGGCTCGGCAGTTATGTCAAACGGCAGATACATCAGCGTGATACCGGTATCCGAGCTGTCCGCAACCGTGAATCCCTTATAAGCCATGTACTTCGGATCGGAAAGAAATTCTTTCTTTCTTCCGTCAGAGGAAAGAATGCAAAGCCCTTTTTTCCCTTGAGCCTTTGCGTCCTCTATACACTCGTTCAGCAGATCGTTTGAATATCCGTGTCCTTTCATTGACCCGGCGATCCACAGGCAGTCAATATAGATATATCCCTCGGCTTCTATCGGGACCCATGCGTTCTCCGCGGGGATGTACTCAATAAAGCATTTGCCGCGCTCCTCGCTCCGGTAAAATACAAGCCCTTCGTCAAAGCGTTGCTTCATCCATTCTTTTTTCATAATGCTTTGCTTGCCGGACATTGCGCAGCAAATATGCTCTTTGTCGATATTCTCTTTTGTAATTCTGATGTAGTTCATAAAATGTTACCTCCGTTTAATTGTATTTATCCGAAAATTCAGACATCGCAAGATGCTCTCTCAGATAGATCCCCCGGCGTTCTTCATCAGATCCCGCATAATCACCATAATGCGAAAATATATCCGCCGCTTGTTTGATTCCGAGCCATTCCGGTGCAGCGCCGACTTCAATTTCCCGTTTTGTCGGATTTCTGTCCGTATGCCCCTCGACTTCACAAACAAAATAGTAGCTTACGAATTTCCAGTCTTCATAGAATTCGTTTGTGACGAGAAAACAGCCTTTGGGCTTTACCAAAAGCCCCGTTTCCTCTGCCGCTTCACGGACACAGCATTCCTCGGGCGTTTCGTTACCTTCCACACCGCCGCCCGGAATCATCCATTGCCCGACATTTACTTCATGAGAAAGCAGTACTTTTCCATGTTCGACGATAACGGCGCGCGCGGCTTTTCTGCAATACCTCGAAAAGCCGGCATAATTTTCGCCGCAGATGTTTTTTTCATTATAACCGGTATAAAGAGCGGAGTTAGATCTCGTATTTCCTTTCTCCATAATGCTGCGTTCTCCTGTAGACCAATTTGCGTATTGTACATATATATTATACCTACCGAACGGTAGGGTGTCAAGAACCTTGAAAAATATCAAAAAAAGAAAAGCCATCTGCTTCTTTAAGAAAGCGGGTGGCTTTTGCGTTTTTCTGCATTGTATTTTGCAGATATCAACCAACAGCTTATCATTCAGGCAGGACGCACGTCCATCGTTGCCTTAAGCATTGAAATACATATCGTAAACGACATAGCCGTGTATGCCGTCAAGCGAGCCCGGATATGTCTCCTGACACATCATGCAGCGGGGTTCGGTCATCGGATATCCGCTTGTAGGAAAGATTCCGAATTCCGATGAGGTACGAAATCCTACCTTGTTATAAAATCTGAAATTCCCCTCGACCGTGATCCCTTTGTATCCCGCTTTCTTTACTTTTTCGATTCCCATTTTCAGCATGGTGCTTCCGATGCCTTGCCGGAAATGATCCGCATGAACCGAAACCGGAGCCAGCATGACGATTCCGGAATCCGTTCCGTCACCGTGTCCGCCTTTTTCTGTAGCTGACAGCGGAAAATGCGAAAACAGGAAGTGTCCCACGATCTCCCCGTCAAGCTCCGCGACGAAGGACAGCTCCGGAATATAATACCTTGAGTCCCTGATCTCCTCGACCAACGCAATTATGTCCGTTCCGTCAGAATAGTCCGTCCCTTCGCGGAAAGACCGCAAGATCAATGAGACGATGCTCTTATAATCCTTGTGCTCCTCCGGGCGGATGGCGACCCCACTGTTTATCATACCGTATCTCCTTTTTTACTTTCTCAGATATTTTGCCGTTATGGTAGTACCGTTTTCGTACATTTCCCTCGGCGTTCCCGTGAATACGACCTCTCCGCCCTTTGTTCCGCCGTCCGGACCTATGTCAATGATGTAGTCGGCGAGCTTCATCACGTCGGTGTTATGCTCGATCACAATGACAGTATTCCCGCGGTCAACAAAGGATTCGAGTATCCCCACTACCTTTTCAATATCCGCAGCGTGAAGCCCCGTTCCGATCCTGGAAAACAGTAGACGCAAAAGAGAATACATATCGCTGATGGTGCCCACGGTTGAGCGCGCGTTACCGCCGAGGCGCGACTGGTCGATGATCACCGACGGATTAAGATTGTCAATAAGCTCCACATTCGGCTTTTCATATTTCGGCAGTCGCCCTCTCACCCACGCGGTGTAGGTCTCGTTCATCTGCCGCTGGCTTTCCGCCGCGACAGTGTCAAACACAATACTTGATTTACCCGACCCAGAAACGCCCGTGAAGACCACGATCTTGTTTTTCGGAATATCCAGAGATATATTTTTAAGATTGTTTTGTCTCAGTCCCCGTATTTTTATTGGTTCTGTCATGTTGTCAGCTCCCTCCGTGTCTATTTTTTTCTGTTTGACTTGTTGAGCTTTGCGATCTCCTTGAATTTCGCACGCTTGGCTTCTAAGTACCGGCTGCTGTCTGCCGCAAATTTGTTTTCGCTTTTTAACTTACGGTAGGACTCCCATCTGGCGCCCTCAAGCGTTCCGTCCTCCAATGCCGCTCTGACAGCGCAGCCCGGCTCTGAGGTATGACTGCAATCTGAGAACCTGCATTTACGTGACAGCTCCTCAATATCCCGGAACGCAGTATCTATTCCGCCGTCGCTGTCCCACATCCCCAGCTCACGCATACCGGGTGTGTCGATAACGAACGCACCGTTCTCAAGAGTAATCAGTTCCCGGTGAGTTGTGGTATGCCTGCCTTTATCGTCGTTTCCCACTTCCCGCGTGGTGATGCGGTCGCTCCCCGTGAGCTTATTTATCAGAGTGGATTTGCCAACGCCGGACGAGCCGAGAAACGCCACCGTCTTTCCGGGCAGTATATACTTCAATACCGCCTCATAGTCCCCGCGGAGTGATGAGATCGTAAGGATATCCACGCCCGGCGCGACGTTTTGTACCTCCGCCGCCTTGCTCTTGGCATCGTCGCACAGATCCGCCTTTGTAAGTATCACCACCGGTGTGGCGCCGCTGTCATACGTAACCGAAAGATAGCGTTCCAGCCGTCTTATATTAAAATTGTTGTTCAGCGACATACAGATAAACACCGTATCTATATTTGCGGCGACCACCTGCTCCTGTTTCCCGGAACCGGCTGCCTTCCTGATAAAACAGCTTTTTCTCGGAAACAGGCTTCGGATAACCGCATTGCTGTCATCCTCCGGCCATTCGGCAATTACATAATCGCCCACTGCCGGAAAGTCGGAGACCGTTGCCGCCTCGTATCTGTATTTACCGGATACGGAGGCAGTCTTAACCTCCGTTCCGTTGCTGATCCTGTATATACCCTTTTCCTGTGAGATCACTCTCGCACGCAGTTCATTCATTTTCGTTTCCTTTCCGGTCGGTCAAAACCGACCGCTCCTTCGATTTGCGTAATATTCTCTTTCACTTAACACCTTGCATTGGCAAGAACGATCTGTACCACATACTGGCAAAAGCGGAACAGCTATCAATCAATCAATACTTTCTTTTTCATAAGCAGGCACGTTGCAAGCAACACAAGTACAACGCCCGACCCTATCATGATCCAAGGGAGCGGAATGACGTCAGCCAAGGGACCGAAAACAGCCATTCCGACGGGGAGGAAGCCCGAATACATCGTTCCGAGCAATCCGAACACTCTCCCTTGCATACTTTCCTCGGCATTCTCCTGGATCATGGTGGTGACGGCAGTCTGTATCATGGTCAAAGGAATACCGTACAGGAACATCAGAACGAGATACAGTATGAAGTGTCCCGAAACAGCCATAGCCGCTCCGATAAGCCCGAACACGGCAAGCCCCGATATCAGCGTTTTGCTCCGCTTTCTGAATCCTCCCCACGTACTCATGACGATACCGCCCGTCATCATGCCGAGAAAGCCGACCACCTCCACGGCAGTCAGATACCAATAGGTTTCCCCGAAAGTACGGCTGACAAAAAGCTGAGCGAGGAATCCCGCAGGAACGCTGAAAAAGATGAACAGACCGTAAGTGACAAGCAGGGTCCTCAGAAGTTTATCGGACATGACATAACGGGTCCCGATCTTCATATCCGCAAATACGGAAGCCTTTTCCGAGGGTGATTGCCCCGGAACAGCGACAAAGGAAAAAATACCGATGCCGACACCTGCGGTGAGTACATCAATGAGCAAGACCGAGCGGAGCGTGCTGAAGCTGAGTAGTGCTCCTGCGGCGGCAGGTGCGGCAAATTGCACGACCGATTGCATGGTGGCATTTATGCCGTTATATCGCATCAGATCCTCCTGCGCCACAAGCTGCGGCAGAACCGCATTTACCGCAGGCGTCTGGATGCCAGCGCCGACCGAGCGAAGCGCCGACATTACCAAGAGCAGCGGTAACATCAGATGTTCGTCGCCGAGATATGGCAGGCACAGCCACATTGCAAGCGTTATGACGGCTATCCCGGCGTCCGCACCGATGATGAGTGCCTTTTTGTTGTATCGGTCAGCCCACACGCCGCCGAGGAATGAAATTAAAAACTGAGGCAGGTAAGATGCAACGGTAAATGCGGCGATCCATGCACCCTCTCCTGTGTTCAGCGTCACATACCAGACGATCGCCATCTGCACAAGCGTCGAGCCAAACAGAGTGACTGCCTGGCTCGTCAAAAAGATCATTGTTTTTTCTTCGGGCTCATGCCTTTGCCCTCACAGCCCTCAGCTCAATGTAACCTCTCTCGCCGCGAGGTTCAAGCTGAATACGGGGATCTTCATTGTCCCACACATAGCCGATGACGGACGGCTCATATTTGTCCATCGCCTGCTGTACTGCGGTGATTGCTTCGCAGTAGTCTTCTTCGGCAAACGGTTCGCCCTGGAACATCAGATATTCACACGCGGGCAGAGTGATAATGTCAAAGCCCTCGGGAACAGCTCCCGAATAGTCGGAAGTGACCTCAACGCCCTGCACATACTTTGATGTGTTCGGTGCGATATACTTTTCGGGCAGCCACAGGCAAACCGGCTCTCCACAGAGTGAGTCCATGCTGAGCAGAGTTCCCCAGATGTCACAGCCCACCTCCATGCAATAATCCCAATATCCGTCGGCTTTTACGCCCCGTTTGATAATGACCTTGCGTTCCGGCTTGCGGATCAGTTGAATGAATACGTTTCTTACGTTTTCCATCGAAATATTCTCCTTCATCAATTCCTTGAATTTAACACCGTAAGGGATGAACAGCGAGATCGGAACAGGACGGAGCTTATACTCTCTCGGCGTCATGCCAAACTCCCGGGTAAAAGCACGGGTAAACCCGTCTACACTTTCAAAACCAAGCTCCATTGCAATATCGGTAATACGGCATTTCTCGCTTTTAAGGCGCTTTGCCGCTTCTGTCAGGCGCAGTTTACGGATGTAATCTGCCGGAGATACGCCTGTCAGCTCCCGAAACAACCGATGTGCATACCACGGCGAAAAGCTTGCCGCCCTTGCCAGATCCGCAAGAGTGATCTCATCTGCGATATGCTCTGAAATGTAATTCTGCATCTGCTGTACTGCATTTGTCTGTCCGTTCACGCTGTCACCTCCTTCGGCGCTTTGCTCATTATATCAGATCGGGGAAAATATTACTCGACTGTTTTTGCGGAGATCGGATACCAACATCATTTTTCATTACTTTATTTTTAACGCGTAGCGGAAAAACCGGTCAATGTGTTCTTCAAGCATTTTATATACCGCTCCCTTGTTTTCCGCTCCGTCGTAAACGCTGTAAAGCAGATGCATCGGACCGTAAAGATCCAAAGCAAGCTGCATGGCGGCATCGTCCGAATCGGTCATACTCCGGAAGATCGCCGCCATATATTCCACGGGACCGGTGGCAAGATAGTTCTGATACAGCCGCGCCATCTCCCCGTCGCGGTACTGCTCTGTCGTCAGCATTTTCCGGAATTGCGCGGGGAACTCATCTTTCGTCCAATAACGGAACTGCGCCATGCTGTATGCACGTATCTTTTCGAGCGGGGTGTTCATATAAGTCTCCCCCAAGATGTCCGGCTCGGTTTCGGGCATTTCATATTCTTCGGCACGCGCATAGTCCGTTTCGTTCATAAGCTCAACAATGCGTTCCAGTATCTCGTGCTTTCCTGCATAGTGCTTGTACAACGCCGGTTTTGTTATCCCGAGCTGCTTTGCAATGTCGCTCATTGACGTGCCTGCATACCCTTTCTGAGAAAACAGCGCAAGCGCAACTTCCGGTATTCTTTTTTTCGTCTCTCCGCTCATCATTACCCTCCCAAGCACAGGCGACCGTGCGACAACTACTATTATAGTTACCGTGCGGTCACTTGTCAATAGGCTTTGAAAAACCGTGTATGAAAAAACGCAAATAATTCTTTTTGGAATATGAGGAAAACGGGCTATATTTCACATTTTCCAACAGTCATCAGCGAGGCGGTTATACCGTTTCCCTGACATCGGTTTACGGTATATGTATTTTCATTTGAAGTGTACACGCGAAATTTGTTGACACCTCAACGAATTTGTACCACATCATCAGTTGTTGAAGTCTCAACAAGCCCGAAAGAGGGTTTAAGTGAGAGAACGGTTTGAAACCTTTACCGTGCTGATAAACCGTATCAGCCGTAACATCCGCAAGATAAAAACATGAGATGGCAGCATACAGCCTGAGAAGCGCTCGCATCTCCTGCCTGTACTATTTCTATCTGACCCCCGGCGTGACCGAAGCCGATCTTTGCAAAAGATGAGAATAAGACAAAGCCACTATTTCACGCGCTGTCGATCACCTTGAAACAAACGGGTATAAAGGAATTGCAAAAAAGATCGATATCTCCTCTTTAAGTAGGTGCTGAGCAAAACGGCTTTTTCTATTGTACGCACGACAGCACACAGCCCAACTCCACGGTTCAGAATGTGGAAGAGGCGCCGAGGCTCTATATAGCGGAGAAAACTACCTCGGCATGGCTGCCGGATCCTTCTCTTCCTGAGGTCATGACTCAAACCGAAAAAGATTTCTCCTTGTTGGAGCTTTGCTTGATGAGCAGGGATATCTGCATCAATCAAGCCGAAGCAATCCGCACGCATGAGATCAGCTCATGCGTCATCTGCATTGACAGCGACATTGCAGAAGCAATAAGTGCAGTTGCCGCGGCAAGCATTGAATAATACATTACACCGCCCAAAAGCCATCCCCTGAGACGGAATATTTGTCCGACTCAGGGGATAAAAACATATTATATCGCTGGTTCAGTTGTTTATGTTCGTTTTACTTTTAATTTTCAGATTGTTGATGGCGTTTGAGAGCATGAGCTTTGAAAGCAAATAGTCCCTGCGACCTTGCTTCTGATTCAGCTCCGCGCGCGCGTTTTCCGCTTCAAGCCGTTCTTTTTCTTCGTCTATCTCCTCCGGAAGCAGCGCAGAATCGCAAAGCAGATGCACCGTATTGTTTACAACGTCGATCATTCCGCCCGAAACGGAAAACAGCACCTTTTCACCTTCCGGCTTGGTATAATATGCCTCACCGCAGGTAATTGAAGCCGTAATAGGCTCGCAGTGCGCCATCACTCCCAGCACACCGTCGGAGATCGGAACGATAAGCGAAACACATTCTCCCCGGTAAAACACACGCTCGGGGGTCAGTATTTCAAGGTGAAACGTCCTCATGCTCACTCCTCCGTCAGTGTTTTTGCCTTTTCGGGAACGTCATCGATCGTACCGACGTTGAAGAACGCCGCTTCCGGGTATTCGTCCGCTTCGCCGCTTATTATGGCTTTGAAGCTGCGGATGGTCTCACTGAGCGGAACATATATCCCCCTCACCCCGGTAAATTTTTCGGCAACGCTGAAGGGCTGAGATAAAAATCTTTGCAGCTTTCTCGCGCGCCGCACTAGCAGCTTATCCTCATCACTGAGCTCATCCATACCGAGGATCGCTATGATATCCTGAAGCTCGTTGTAATGTTCCAGTATCTCCTGTACCGTTCTTGCCACCTCATAATGCTCCTCGCCCACAATATCCGGGTCGAGCATACGGGAGGTCGACTCCAACGGATCGACGGCAGGATAGATACCAAGCTCCGCAATCTTACGGCTGAGAACCGTTGTTGCATCAAGATGTGCAAAGGTAGTGGCGGGCGCGGGGTCTGTCAGGTCGTCGGCAGGTACGTAAATAGCCTGCACCGAGGTGACCGAGCCGTTTTTAGTGGAAGCAATGCGTTCCTCAAGCTCGCCAAGCTCCTGCGACAGTGTGGGCTGATACCCGACCGCCGAGGGCATACGCCCAAGCAGTGTAGATACCTCGCTGCCTGCCTGTATGAAGCGAAAGATATTGTCGATAAACAGAAGTACATCCTTTTTGCATTCGTCGCGGAAATGCTCTGCCATGGTCAGTCCAGTAAGCGCCACTCTCATTCTGACACCGGGGGCTTCGTTCATCTGTCCGAACACAAGCGCGGTCTTGCCGAGAACGCCGCTTTCCTTCATTTCACTGAACAGGTCGTTTCCTTCCCTGCTGCGCTCGCCGACTCCCGTAAAAATGGAATACCCGCCGTGTTCGGTGGCGATATTGTGTATCAACTCCTGGATAAGTACCGTTTTTCCGACGCCCGCTCCGCCGAACAAGCCAATCTTGCCGCCCTTCATATATGGAGCAAGAAGGTCAATGACCTTTATGCCAGTCTCCAGTATCTCCTCAGAGGAGGATCTTTCGGAATATGCGGGAGCAGGACGGTATATGGAATTTCGCTGGCAATCCGCAGGTATCTCCGCGCCGTCGTCGATAGGCTCGCCGAGCACGTTAAGCAACCGCCCCAGAACCGGCTCCCCCACCGGAACGCTGATCGGCGCACCGGTTGAGTATACCTCCATATCGCGGCAAAGTCCCTCGCTGGGGCACAGCATAACACAACGAACGGTCGAGCCTCCGAGGTGCTGAACCACCTCCATCGTGCGCTTTTCGCCTTTTTTTTCGGTATATAATTCTTCCTTGATCCTTGGCAGACTGTTCCTGTCGAACCTTACGTCAACGACAGGTCCGGTGACCTGAACGATCCTTCCGGTCTTTTTCTGCATTTCATTTTCATTATTCATGACTGTTTCTCATTCCGGCGCTCTGACGCTTCATACTCTGCGCCTTAGCCCCCGCCGTAATTTCGATCATTTCGTTTGTTATCGCAGCTTGCCTCAGCTTGTTGTACTGTACTTTCAGATTTCTCAACATTTCCTCGGCATTATCGCTGGCGCTTTTCATGGCGTTCATTCTTGCCTGCTGTTCACTGCAAAAGCTCTCAATGAGCGAACCGTAAATAAAGCCCATCAGATAGCTTGGAATAACTCCGTCAAGAACCGCGTCGGGACTTGGCAGAAACTTTTTTTCCGTTTGTGACTGCGTTAGATCCTCGCGGTAAAACGAGGTCTTTGCAAGCGGCAGCAGAGTGGTCTTTTTGCAGACTCCCGGCTTGTTGCCCATGTAGTCGGTGTAGATGATGTCGATCTCATCCACCGCGCTGCGGTCATAATAATCAAGCAGCGCGGCGCAAATCTTGCGCGCCTCATAAAGTGTCGGGCGCGAGGCGGAATAAAGAAAGTCGCGGACAAAATCCACCTTTTTGCTCATAAAATACTGCCGCCCGTACTCGCCGATGATGAAAAGCGTGGTTTTTGGATGCCGACGCATATATTCCTCGCAGACCGCGATCGCCTCCTGATTATACGCTCCCGAAAGTCCCTTGTCGGAAGTAATCAGCAAAATGCCGTGATTCATGTGCGGCTCATTTTCGGGAAGCGTAACCTTGAAATAACGGTTCTCCGTTTGCGGAATATAGTGAAAAAGCTCTCCTATCTTGAGGGTCAATGCTTCAAAATAAGGCGCTGTTTGCGCTGAATCCTTAAGCGCCTTCCGCATTTTAGCCGAGGAGATCATATACATAGCGTCCGTGATCTTTTTGGTATCCTTGATCCCGTTGATCCTGGCTTTGATCTCGCTTGCGCTTAACATATGACTCCCCTCCTTTTAATTATTTGCAGGCGGATAAATATTTTTTTGCCGCTTCGACAATGTCGTTTTTCAGCTTGTCCGAATATGTCCTTCCGCTTTCGATCTTAAGACAAAGTGCACTGCAATACTGCTCCATATAGTCAAGCAGACCGCTCTGAACCGACTTTATCTCCCCAAGCGGAATATCCACAAACAGCCTTGCCTGTGCGCAGATGAGCGTAATGACCTGCCGGTGCAGAGATAGCGGTGAGTTTTTGCTTTGCCGCAAAAGCTGCATCAGCCCCGCGCCGTATCTTAGCTGAAGCGCCGTGCTTGAATCCAGCTCTCCGCCGAACTGAGAAAACGCCTGCATCTCACGGTACTGCGCAAGATCAAGCCGTACAGTACCGACCGATTTTTTCATGACATTCGTCTGCGCCGAACCGCCCACGCGGGAAACCGACAGACCTACATTGATTGCGGGACGCTGCCCGGCAAAAAACAGCTCGCTTTCAAGGAAAAGCTGACCGTCGGTGATGGAAATGATATTTGTAGGAATATATGCCGACACGTCGCCCGCCTGCGTTTCCACGATGGGCAACGCCGTCATGCTTCCTCCGCCAAGCTCATCGGAAAGCTGAGCCGAACGCTCAAGAAGCCTTGAGTGAAGATAGAACACGTCTCCCGGGTACGCCTCACGTCCGGGGGATCTTCCGAGCAGCAGACTCAGAGTGCGGTATGCCACGGCATGCTTTGAAAGGTCGTCGTATATGATGAGAACATCCCTGCCGTGATACATAAAATACTCGGCAACCGCACAGCCCGCATACGGGGCAATATATTGCAGCGACGCCGGGTCGCTTGCGGGAGAGGACACCACTACGGTGTAATCCATGGCGTCATGCTTTTTGAGTGTGGCTACCACCTTGGAAATGGAGCTTGCCTTTTGTCCGACGGCAACATAAACGCAGACCACGTTTTTGCCCTTCTGGTTGATGATGGTGTCGGTTGCTATCGTGGTCTTGCCCGTTTGACGGTCGCCTATTATCAGCTCACGCTGTCCGCGCCCGATTGGAAACATGGAGTCAATAGCAAGAATACCCGTCTCCATGGGACGGCTGACCGGTTTTCTTTCCATAATGCCCGGGGCGGGACGCTCTATCGGGAAATACTCCTTTGCCCCAAGCTCTCCGCCGTCGTCCACAGGCTTGCCCAGCGGATCAATGATCCTGCCGAGTATTTTGGTGCTTATGGGAATACCCGCGGTCCGCTGTGTTCTCACCACGCGGCTTCCCTCAGAGATATCGGAATCGTCGCCGAAAAGGACGACACCGTTCGTTCCGTCCGAACGGATATCCAGAACCATACCCTTGACTCCGCAGTCAAAGAGCACTATCTCGCCGTATTCGACCTCATGCAAGCCCTCGATGACAGCAATACCGTCACCGATAGACATCACAAATCCGACCTGCTGATGTCCCGTGTTAAGCTCAAAGTCTTTAATATCCTCTCGCAGAAGCGAGATGATATTTGAAGGGTCGTACTCCTTTTTGAGCGACTGGAAGGACTTGCGCAATTGCCGGAGTCTGCCGAGCGTGCTCCAGTCGTAGTTTTCGTCTCCCACATAAATGCGGAAGCCTCCGACAACGCTCGGGTCTTTTTTGATCACAAAATCAATATCGTCGGCATGATATTCGGAAAGAAAGAATTCGCGCAGCTTGTCAAGCTGTTCAGCGGACGGCGGAGTCAGGCACTGTATTTCAACCTTGAGTGTGTCTTTTTTCGCCTCTTCCAGCTCGTCAAAATTACTTTCCACCATGCTTTGACCTCTCGTCTGACACGTTTTTGTCGGCAAGTCTGATGAACTCATCGTAAAGCGCGCTGTCGCGCTCGGGGGTGACCGTATTGCTCACTAACTTTTGCGCGGCGGTAAGGACAAGCTCCCCTATCTCGGTTTGCGCCGACTCAAGGATATGCACCTTGCGATCCTCTGCCTCCTGCTCGGCGGCGTGGACAATGGCAGTGGCTTTTTCCTTTGCTTCCTTTATGTACTGGGTGGAAAGCTCAGCCAGTTCCTTTTCGCTGGCTTTTCTTTTCTCCAGTATTTCGGTCTCCGCGTCCTGAAGCTTTTTTTCGTACTCAAGACGAAGCTGTTCGTTTTTCTCCGCGGTCTGTTTGTTTTTTTCTTCCGCTTCGGCAAAATAAGCGCGCCTGTTTTCAAGGAATTTATTTACGGGCTTGAACAGCAGAAGTGTCAGACCGCCGGCAAGAATAACGAAATTCAGCATATGGAGAAGAATTTGCAGAAAATCAATATTCAGCGGCATTTTTTAACCTCTTAAATCAAAGAACGAATATGACCAGTATGGCAACGATCAAAGCGTATATTATAACGGTTTCAATAAACACAAGACCCAGCATCATGGCGGAATTGATCTTTGAAGCCGCTTCGGGCTGACGCGCCATGCTTTCGGTGCTTTTGGAAATAGCCATTCCCATTGCAATTGCACCCGCAGTGCCGACAACGCCCACCGCGATAGCTGCAGCCATAGCCTTTGATATGGTCACCTTGCTCTCGTCGCTTGCGGTGCTTTCCGCGTTTTCCGCAGGAACTTCAACCGCATCCGCGTCGGATGCAAATGCTGAAACCGTCATGGCACTGATAAATGTAAGCATAAGTATTGCGGTCATAAAAATTGAGATCAGTTTTCTTCTTTTCATTGCTGTTTTACCTTCTTTTCTTTTTTGGTTTTTGGTTTCTTCGGCTTCGGCTCTACCGCCTCGCCATAAAATACGGAAACAAGCGTTGCAAGCACATAGGTCTGAATGGCGGCGTGAAGGAGCGTAAACATAACGCCCACGATCACGGGAAGCACAAAGCTGAGGCTGACGTAATAATATACAAGCTCCGTTACCAGCAAGCCGCTCAGCAACGCGCCGAACAGACGAAAGCTCATGGAAATAGGAAGCGAGAAGTCCTTGAGAACGCTGAGCCCGCCGCGCAAGCCCCGGCATATGAAGCCGCCGCCGAGGATAACGGCGTAGGACATAAAGCCCAACGCAATGGCGGCATTGATATCGGATATCGGCGCCGGCAGTGAGATCGACTCGCCCGTCGTTGTGATCGCCTGAATGCCGAACAGCTCAAATATCGTGCTGAAAAATATGTATACGCCTGCGCTGAAAATATACGCTCCGATAAATCCGGGCTTGTGACTGCTGTTTTTGCCCGCCATATCCGTGAAAAATCCGACCAGCTTTTCAATAAGGATCTGAAACTTTCCCGGAACGATCCTGAACTTCGGAATTGCAAATATCCGGATGACTGCCGCCGCAATAAGCAAGATTGCCGTCACAACATAGGCGGAGATCAGACCGGGATTCACCTCCAACCCGAAAAGACTGATCTTATTTTTTTCGTGCAGCACGCCGTCGAGCATTACCTCTTTGATGCTCTCGCTCTTTTCGGCAGGATGCCACAAAACAATGATCCCGACAAGAATTAACGCAATAAGCGTAAGCCAGACCGCAAGAAATATCCGCTTTCGTTTCTTGCTTTTTTGATCCATTTCAATATCACCTCCATCTGGCATATCCGTGTCAAATATTAAATTGAAATTATACACCTCAAACGCCTGTTTGTCAATATTAAAAAGCGACATTTAGCGATTTATCCCGCTGCGTTTCAAACTGCCCAAGCACTCCGCCGCATTGCTATTAATTTCGTAGCCGACGAACACCCTGTCCTTCGCCCGCCGC
>DPGK01000028.1:2862-10083 GCA_003523225.1 Clostridiales bacterium | reverse complement strand
CGCCCGCCCCGGCTCGTCAGATAAATGACACAATTATATTACCTGCCAAAAACAATGCCGAAAAGCTTTATATCTCAGAATAAAGATATCACCGGACTCAGCAATGGATATCGCTTCCGAAAAAGAAGGTACACTCCAGGCGGCTGAATCCGGTGACACTTACAGTATATCAGATCTGTTTGAAATTGTCAACAGATTAACGGTGGCTTTTGAAATCAGCAAACTGCTGTTATAGCTTGTTTTTTCCAAAAAAGAATACAGCAGATACAACAGCGATAATTCAATCAGTATACCAGCATATAACGCAACAATTTGCAAAATGTATTTGACTAAAATCACTTGGTCAAGCTGTTTGGCGACAGCAATAAACATCAGAACAGCAACGGAAACGGAAAAAACCACGATATATGCTCCGCCAGAAAAGCCGCAGGTCTTTCCTTGCCGAACATGCGTTCAAAATCCGCCCTGCATAACAGATCAAGTTCGGTTTTCTGAGTGCTTATCCATCCGTCAAAATCCGTTTTCCCAGCTCCGATTACTATTTTCACCATTGCACCTCTTACGATCCGATCATGCTTTTATTACTAAAAGGCTTAAGGTCATAAGCTCGTTCAAAAGCCTGATTTTTTCAGCAGTTTTTCCACCTCGGCGGTTTTCAGAACTTTGCCCATTGACACGACCTTTTCATTGACTACAATGGCAGGCATACTCATCACGCCATACTCCATGACTTTTTTCATATCGGTGATATACTCCACTTCCACCGACAAGCCCAATGCCTTAACGGCTTCTTTTGCATTTTCATACTGCTGGTGACAGGATCTACAGCCTGCCCCCAGGACTTTTACGCATCAAATGCCGTTTTTAGCTTCAGGGCAGCAAGCAGCTGTTTTTTTGCTGTCCCCGTTCTTTGAGCATCCGCAATTGCAAGTGCAGGATGTTGTTTTCTTTTCCTTTTTCTTTCCGAAATTGAACAGTGACATAATGATACCTCCATGTGTTTTTATAAAATAAGCGGTTGAATCAAATTGAATAAATACCCTACAAGTATGATACCTGATGTGCATATCGCAATGAAAAGGCCGAGTAGCTTCGGCTTTACCGCTTTGCGCAGCATGACCATTGACGGCAGCGAAAGCGTAGTGACTGCCATCATAAAGGACAGCACCACGCCAAGCAATGCGCCTTTGGCAAGCAGAGCCTCCGCAATCGGGATAGTGCCGAAAATATCCGCATACATAGGCACGCCGGCGACTGTCGAAAGAATAACGCCGAACGGATTTTTATTGCCAAGCACCTTTACAATAAGATCTTTCGGGATCCAGTTGTGAATAATTGCTCCGATACCTACACCAATAAGTACATAAGGAGCAACCTTTTTTGCGGTTGAGAGAACCTGCTCCCATGCATATTTCAGGCGGTCTTTGAAATGCAGCTCCTCCTGCGGAATATCAAGCGAGCGACCGTTGCGTATGTATTCTTCCACCTGATCTTCAAGGTGCAGCTTTTCAATCAGTGTACCGCCGGCAACGGCAATGACAAGACCAAGCACCACATAGACGGCGGCAACCTTCCACCCGAAAATACTCATAAGCAGTACAAGGCTTCCGAGGTCGACCATAGGAGAGGAAATCAGGAATGAAAAAGTAACGCCAAGAGGCAATCCGGCACTTGTGAATCCTATAAACAGCGGGATCGACGAGCAGGAGCAAAACGGCGTTACTGTTCCAAGCAGCGCGGCAAGTATATTTGCCCATATCCCGTGAAATCTTCCGAGTATCTTTTTTGTTCTCTCCGGCGGGAAGTAGCTTTGAATATATGAAATGATAAAAATCAACACGCCCAGGAGGACCATTATTTTTATGGTATCATAGATAAAAAACTGAACACTGCCACCTATCCTGGTTGTCGTATCCAAGCCGCAAGCATTCAGAACTGTACTTATAAGTCGGTACAGCCAGTGCATACCGAGGATCTCATTCTGAAAGAAATCCCATGCTGTACTTAACAACTCCATATTAACCCCCGAAAATATCAGATCCGTTTTTTCGATATATAATGCAGAACAAAACACCCGCAAATTGCGGTTACCCGTCACTTCGCGCATATATTGCAGTCAGACGGCTCGTCATTTACCTCAAGTATCTCACCCAGCAGCTCCATTGCGTGACGGCTTCCGTCCCTGCATATCTTATAATGTGTCCACTTGCCGTCTTCACGCCTGACAACTATTCCGGATTCGCACAGTATTTTCATGTGATAGGACAACGATGACTGCGGCATATCCATTTTTTCGGTCAGAACACAGGTGCATTTTTCCCCGCTTTTAAGCAGCTCCAGTATTTGCAGACGCCTCGGGTCGCAAAAAGCCTTGAAAACCTTCGCCCTCTCTTCGTAAACAGACTCCATCCCCATCACCTCAAATCAAAATTTCTTGATATAAGTATACACCTCAAATCCAAATTTGTCAATATGTTTTTTAATATTGCATAACACTTTTTTTCATGAGGTCAAAGTTAATTTAAGCCCAGACGTAAAAAGCCCGTAACAGCTCTGCCGCAGGGCGGCAAAGCGCAGTTTCGGGCTTTTTCGCCGGACTTAACAAGGTGTTCGAATGCAAAAGATGCAATATACCCCCATTGTTCACTGCAAAAGCCGAACACAAAATACAGCAATCGTCATAACATCTGCCACAGATAAAATCATCATAATAATATTTTGGGCTTTTGATTTTCACGGATTCTGCTATATTTCGTGGTTTTGCTGTCTGAATGAGCTCGACGCCAACCACAACCGATATTTATTCCCGGTCATGATCGTCTCTCGTTTTGCTGCCTTGCCAACAAGGTCTCAAACCAAAGCTCCGGATCGGGCATAGGAGAGGTTTTTTCAATATATGAGATCGCATTTTGTGTCAGTGTGCGCGTCCTGCGCATTTCGCCGCTGCTTTTATCAGGCAACCGATCCACCAGAGCCGAGCCGTGAGTCCCGACGTTTTCTGCTGAACAGATCATAGCGGATAGCACCGAACGCTGAGTCAATACCATATCGTAAAGTCTGAATAACTCTGCTATTTGTGACCGGTCGTCGATCATAGCGGTTTCGAAGAATTGCTTACACAGCTTATCCACCTTGGCAAACAGTGCTTTCATGCCATAGGTGCTTCTGTCAAAATCCGCCACGCGGCTCATCTCGGCTTGCAGCTCCTCACGTATCCGGGCAATATTTGATCTTCCGTATTGTACATCCGGTGTTGGGTATTTGACAGAGAGATGCTTTTCTTCCGTTTGCTTTGCAATATGCTCAGCCGCACGCAGACTTCCGACCTGAGTGGAATTGAGCGCGCTTCCGCCGGGGCGGTAGACGCCGAAGGTCCCCGCCGCCTCGCCTGCAACATATAACCCGGAAACATCGCTTTGCCAATGAGAATCGACCGTCACGCCTCCGTTGCAGTGCTGCGCACAAACGGCAATCTCCAAGCGCTCGGTATACAGATCGATTCCGTGATCGGCATAAAGCTCTATCGCGCCGATATTCATTTTGGCAAGCCTCTCAATAGGCGTACCGAGCAGCGCACCCGAGCGTTCAAGATACCCGTACGCCTCGGAGGGAAGAACCGAAAAACCGTTCTCCAGGCCTTTGGGATCGTGCATAAAGTCCAGATATACACGGTTCCCCTTTTTTATCTCCTCCGCAACCAACAGGTCGACCTTGGAGGAGCCGTCTGCTTTTCTCGTATCAAAGGGCCATTGATAGCCTTTGAGAAAGATCAATCCAAGCGATTCCGCGCCCAAAGAATCATAGAGAAATTCGCGTTCGTTTCCTTCGGGATCCACGCAAATATAGCGCGGTAACACCTGCTGATAGGTCCCCGACAGATTCCAACGGAATTTGGTGCTGGCGATCCCGTACTGCCATTCTTCCATATTGGACAGAGAAGCTCCCGCATCAATGGCAAGCCCGGTCGCGCCGTGCTGGCTTTCCGGATAGACTGTATTTTTGTAGATTCCCGCGGGACCGCCCGTGCAAAGGATCACATTCTGACAGGAAATCACCGAAATCTCACCCGTGACTGTCGAAGCACACGCAATTCCCGCAACAGCCCCCCCGTCGGTCAGAATTTTGATCACTCTCTGAAGATCGATTATCTCAATTCCTTTCCCGCACACCGAGCGTTCCAGTGCTTCGGTCATATATCTGGAAGTCAGCGGACCGCACGATGTCGCGCGGCTTCTTGGGTCGTGGTCGGTCTTATAGCCCGCATATTCGCCATATTCGTTGGTCGGGAATGGAACGCCGAGCTCAACAAGGCGCATAAAGCACCGCGTCGAATACGCCGCCTCACACAAGGCGTGCTCGCCCATCACGCCGCCGCCTGAATAGAGTGTATCTGCAAGCTCCCGCACGCTGTCTCCGTCGCTTCCGCACAGGGACAGCTTATAGTAGGTCTGCTTATCGCTTCCCGAATTGCGTGAGGTACCGCCCAACCGTCCCTCGGTCACAATTGCAATGTCTCTTACTCCGAGATCATAAAGTCGATCGGCGGCATTATAACCGGCGCAACCCGTTCCGATGATAATAGTATGATATCTGTTCTTCATAGCTTTCTGATATGCATACCTCCGTCAAGAATAAATGACTGCCCTGTTGTATATCCAAAGGTTCCGTCGCAAAGCGCGACTACTGCCTTGGCAATATCGTCGGGCTGTCCCCATCTGCCGAGCGGGACAAGTCCGCTTTCGATCAGACGGTCATATTTTTCCTTGACAGGGGCGGTCATGCCGGTGGCGATGATACCGGGACATATCTCGTTGACCGTAATGCCTTCCGATGCCAAACGGTCTGCAAACAGCTTGGTGATCATGCTCACACCCGCTTTGGAAATACAGTATTCTCCGCGGCTCGTGGAGCTGGTGTATGCCGAGCAGGAGGAAATATTCACGATCGACCCGCCCTTTCCCTGCCTGACCATTTCGTTGGCAACCGCTTGTGTCAGAAAGAGAGTTCCTTTTGTATTGATCCCCATCACAAAATCATAGCTTTCCTCGGTCATTTCCAGAATATCGCGCCGAACCTTTGGCGCCACGCCTGCCACATTGATCAGGGCGGAGAGTTCTCCCTTTTGCATTGCAGTATTCAACAGGTTCTTTCGGGATGCGGGATCGGACAGATCTCCCTTCACATAAGTAAATTCATATTTTTCAAAGTCCGAAAGATCGGCGGCGTCCATTATGTCCATCCCCACCACGGCATATCCGTTGCCGCAAAGCCGCAATGCGCTTTCCTTACCGATTCCGCCGAGTACTCCGGTAACAATTGCAACCTTCATTGTTTGATCTCCTTATAAAGATTTTTGTAATATTCGTTGAATACCGCGCATCCCGAAACCTTTTTGTTCCGCATCAGCACAGTACATCTGGAGCAAGCAATACAACATTTTTTTGGATCAAAGCGCCCTGATAAATGATCCGTGTAAAACATAGGGTACGCAAGCCACATTCTGCCGTATCCCACCAGATCACAAACGCCTTCCCGTAATCGCTTTTCCGACTCCTCCATCAGATTGTCCCGATAATAGGAAAGCCCCGACCCCACCACGGTCAACGACGGGAATTTTTCCTTGATATGCCGCTCCACTCTCACGAAGCGGTCAAGGCCTTCCTCTGCGGGTTCAGGCGCAACATAGCTTCCTTTACGGTACGGACGGTTGACATGAGGATTGTAATAGGGATTTCCAATTGTTACATTCAGTATCCGGATCCCCGCCTGTAAAAGCTTTTCGATCAGCAGATCCGGCTCGGTCAGGTCAAGATCGTTTTCCTCGTCCGTACCGAAGCCGTACGGCTTCGGTACCATGTCCGAAACGCTGAGCCGAGTAGTCAACAAAAAATCATCGGGAATGACCTGCCTGACAGCCTGAATGCAGTCGAGGTACAGTCTTGTACGGTTTTCAAAGCATCCGCCATAACGTCCCTTGCGCCCAAACGCCGATAAAAGCTCCTGAAAAAGATATCCGTGACACGATTTTACATCCACTCCGTCAAATCCTGCCTTCACCGCAAGCCCGGCAGACGCGGAATATTTCTCTGGAAGGCTATCAAGATATTCATCGGTCACGATGTTTTCGTCGGTCACCGGGCGGGTCGCCTCATAGATCGGATGACGGTAAGCGATCATGGGAACGATGCTTTGTCTGCCCGAATGGGTCAGTTGAAGAATAAATACAGGCTCGATCCCACATTCTTCCTCGGCGATCTTCCTCATATCACGCAAAAGCTGCTGAAATTCGTTGAGATTCTCCTGTGTCAGCATCATCTGACGCGCATTGGTGCGCCCCTCCGGACACACGGCATTCGCCTCGAACCAGATGATCCCCGCGCCGCTTCTTGCTGCCCGGAAGTATTTTTCAACCGTCAACTCGCTCGGGCTTCCGTCCTCATGGCAGTCGCATCCCTCCATGGGTTGAAGTACCACACGGTTTGGAATTTTTCGTGTACCTATCTGAATGGAATTTTGAATCATCCTTAGCACTTCCTTTCTTTATACACCGTATATTGTATCACGAATTAAAAGCAATGTATATATTAATAATTGCAATATACATTGCTTTTATTGCAAACTTGTGATACAATAAAACCACAGGGGGATCTCAATAACCCACAGATTTCAGACAGATGGATTTTTATTTGAATATACGGAGCGCATGATCGATAACCCTGTTTTATGGGATAGTCATTGTCATGCACAATTTGAAATGATCGCCGTGCTGGAGGGAGACATAAGCATTATGCTTGAAGGCAGAAGCTACCGTCTGACAGAAAAACAAACGGTTATTATTCCTCAGCTTCTCTATCACACCATGTGAATTTCTAATTCATTATATCACCCGGTGACAGCCAAAGCAAGTTATTTACCTGTTTTTTATGTCTGATATTTTGTTTTCATTGTTTCGCTCGCGCTGATGTAGCATTGTAAGGCAGTGTGAGGCTTCGCACAGTACCATTGTTTTTGATCTTTAAGTTGATAGTATTGCTCCTTCCTGCGGTTCATGATTTCTTTGGCGTTTTTACTTCATAATTATTCTTTGCCTTTTTACAGAAGAAAAATGAAGCATCCGCCGCCGGCGAATATGAAGCGGCAACTTCGTTGCCGTGAAGCGCTTGTAACGCTCGTGTGAAGCGAAACGCGCTTTTTCATCTCCGTGTGGCGAAGCCACGCTTC
>DPGK01000028.1:2334-2660 GCA_003523225.1 Clostridiales bacterium | reverse complement strand
TGCGCCGCAGGCGCGCTTCATTTAAAAGAAGACATCGCATAACGCGAAAACACTGTATTTATTTGTATACTGGATGAACTGTAAGCTTTTGAAGGATGCCGCGCTACCCATCGATCCGCCCTTGCAGCTACCTCCGGATGCGAAGACGGACATTCCGCCTGACCAGAAATTTTCGGTGGAGCCGCGAAACTCCTACGGATAAATGGACGAAAAAATTCAAGAGTAATTCACATCAGATTCTTGAAAAGATACGGTTATTCGTATACAATGTATTCTGTAAGATTATTTTTTCACGGAGTTCGATATGAACGGAATCAAGGGCTATA
>DPGK01000028.1:0-2029 GCA_003523225.1 Clostridiales bacterium | reverse complement strand
CGGTTCGGGCGCTCATGGGCGATTCCCGAGGACGCGGAGAAACCCGCCGACCCGCGCAAAAAAAGATAAGCAAAACGATCCGGAGGAACGCGCCATGCCAAAACCAAAATGGAATCTGAATACCGTTTACATATCCGAACGTCTTCAGGAGAGTCTGCGACCAATCTCCCACTGCGCAATGACCACGGTGGTGGCACCTATGGGCTATGGCAAAACAACGGCAGTGAACTGGTATCTGGGTGAGCGCGTCAAAGCAGAAACGTTAAATGTCATCCGCATCAGCGTATATTCCGATAATTTTGCGATCTTCTGGAAAAGCACGCAGGATGCCTTCGCCCGCGCCGGCTTTGACTTTCTGCATGACTATACCTGCCCCACGGATGCCGCCGGCGGTGGGCTGCTGGTGGATGATCTCTGCCATGAGCTGGCGGGAGAAGCTTCCTGCTATATCTTCGTGGACGATTTTCATCTGCTGACGGACAGACGCGCCACGGCGTTCCTTTGTATGCTGGCAAATCGGTTGCCTGCGAATGTGCATCTGATCGTCGCCAGCCGGGACCGCTTTCTGCCTGCCGCGGAGGCGGTGCGGCTGGGGGCGAGGGTATATCAGATCGGCACGGAGCAGCTGCGCCTCAACCATACTGAGCTTGCCGTCTATGCACACCGATGCGGCACGGAGCTTACCGATGCACAGATCGAAAGCCTCCTTTATTACAGCGAAGGGTGGTTCTCCGCCGTCTATCTGAACCTACGGACACTTTCGAAATGCGGGGCTCTCCCTGACCGCAATTCTGACATTTACACCATGTTCACCGCCGCCATGATAGATCCGCTGCCGAAGCAGCAGCGGGAGTTTCTTGCGGTCATGGGACTTGCCGATGAGTTTACCGCCCAGATGGCGCACTTCATCACAGGGGATGAGGATGCGATGCAGATCATTTCCATGTTGACCGAACAAAACGCATTTGTAACTTGCCTGCCGGACGGCGTGACTTTCCGCTTCCACCACATGATGAAGGAATGCGCAGAGCGCACTTTCCTGACAATGAAAGCGGAAACGCAGAGACTATATTGGGAGCGGTTCGGTTTCTGGTATGAAGAACACAAGCAGTATCTTCACGCCATAACGGCATACCGAAAAAGCGGAAACTACGACGCGCTGCTGAGGGTCGTGCTGAACGATGCCGGTATTCTGCTGGCATCGCTGAATCCCTCAGATGTGCTGGATGTGCTGGATAGGTGTCCGGCTGAGACGCTGAAGGCATCTCCGTTCGCCATCCTGGTGCTGATGCGCCGTATGTTCACATGGCGGCAGATCCCGAAGATGATGGAGCTGAAATCCCTCCTGTTGACTTCAATTGATGAGCATCCGGAGCTGTCGGCGGAGGAACGGGGCAATCTGTTGGGCGAGTGCGACCTTATCATGAGCTTCCTTTGCTACAATGATATAAGCGCCATGAGCCGCCTGCACCGCAGCGCCAGCAGCCAGATGTCCCGCCCCGCCATCAGTATCCAAAACAGCGGCGGCTGGACCTTCGGCTCGCCGTCCGTTCTGATGATGTTCTACCGCGCACCGGGAGAACTCGAAAGCGAGCTTACCGAGATGGACGAGTGTATGCCCCATTACTATAAGGTCACCAACCACCACGGGCAGGGCGCGGAGACCATCATGCGCGCCGAGGCGCTGTTCTGTCAGGGGCGCTTCACGGATGCCCACATTGAACTGGAGCGGGCCTATGCGCAGGTGAAGGACAACGGGCAGATCAACATGGCGCTGTGCTGCGATTTTCGGTGCGGCACATCTCACTGTGTCACTTCAATCCTTTCGCTGGCGCTTGTTGTGCGCTGTGATTCAAAAAATTCAACCAGGTCTTGACAAGTAACCACNNTCCGTTCTGATGATGTTCTACCGTGTGCCGGGAGAACTGCAAAGCGAGCTTGCCGAGATGGACGAATGTATGCCCCATTACTATAAGATAACGGGTAATCACGGGCAGGGCGCGGAAACCATCATGCGGGCGGAGGCGGC
>DPGK01000019.1 GCA_003523225.1 Clostridiales bacterium | reverse complement strand
GCCGCCCGCAGGCGGCGAAATCCCCTCATGGCGCTTTCTTTTTGCCAAGCTTTTTCTTTGCGCCTGCTTCATCAAAGAAAAAGCGGGTTGAGATTTTATGCACATTGACAGTGGTTGTACATTTTGTCGACAGCCAGCCCGCAGGGCAGCCAAAGACTTATGGCTTTGGCTGCCCTGCGGGTTTTGAGTATATAAATTATTCTTTTTCTATTGCCGCCGGGCGGGAAAGGATCTCGCGGAATATCTCAGGCGGGAATTTCGGTTTGCGGTCATAGGTGTAAAGTCCGTTCACCTCCTGCTCGACATCTGTCAGCTGGGTGTAGCAGAGCCCGCCCATTATCGGACAGTCAAGCAGCGCGTCGGTGAGTCCGCGGAAGCGGGCGATAAATTCCTCGCCGTTTTCCGGCGCGTTTCCGTACCCCCATCCCTCGCGGTCAGGCGCCCAGCGTATTCCGCCGTACTCGCTGACAAAGGTGGGGTGTATATCAAACAGATTGTGCTTTCCGGCGGGAAGCGCCTCCCCGCTGGCAACGCCGTCGTACCTTGCGCGGAAGGTTTCGGGATTCTGGTCGTAATCGTGGCAGTCCATGATGTCGGTAAGCCCCTCCACGTGCGCCCATCCGGAGGCGTCGATATAGGGGCGGGTGGGGTCAAAGGCGCGGGTCAGCGCCGCCACGGCGCGCACAAAGTCAGGGTCCTGATCCTTCTGGGTCTCATTGAGCGGACACCAGCCGATGATGGCGGGGTGGGAAAAATCCCTCACAAGGCATTCAAGCCATTCGCCGAGAAAGCCCTTCCATGCCTCGGGGGCTGAGATGTCAAGTCCCCAGTTGGCGTGCTCTCCCCAGACGATGTAGCCCATACGGTCGCAGTGGTAAAGGAATCGCGGCTCAAATATCTTCTGATGCAGGCGCGCGCCGTTGAAGCCGCAGGCTATAGAGCGTTCTATGTCGCCGGTAAGCCCGGTGTCGTCCGGCGCGGTGTAGATACCGTCGGGGTAAAAGCCCTGATCGAGCACAAGACGCTGGAATACGGGCTTGTGATTGATATACAGTATCCCGTTCTTTGACGTTACCGAGCGCATACCGAAATAGCTTTCCACCCGGTCGGGATGCTCGCCGCAAAGCTCGAACGACAGCCCGTAAAGCCGTCCTTCGCCCGGCTCCCAGAGGTGCAGCTCAGAAAGCGGGACGGTGATGCGCGCCAGCTTTCCGGAAACAAGGGCGCTTGAGGTGCCGACGACCACACCGTCATATTCCGCGGTGGCAAGCAGGGTCAGTCCGTCGCCGCCCGACACGGTTATGTCGGCGCTGAGTATGCTGTTGTCGATATCGGTGTAATATTTTACATTCTGAATGTGTGCCGCGGGGACGCACTCAAGCCACACCGTCTGCCAGATACCGGTGGTGCGGGTGTAAAAGCAGCCGTACGAGCCGTATCGACCCGACTGCTTGCCCGCAGGCTGACGGTGTGAGCGGGTGTCGTCGTCGGCGCACACGGTTATTACCGCATCGGAACTTCCGCCCAGCGCGTCGGTGATGTCAAAGGAAAAGGATATATATCCGCCGATATGCGTGCCGACAGAGACGCCGTTTACCCACGCCTGACACTTCCAGTCGCAGGCGCCGATGTGAAGCAGCACTCGCTTGCCCTCCGTGAGCCATCCGGCGGGAACTGTCACGCGGCGGCGGTACCATACGCTGCCGCAGAAATCGGTGTCGCCAATTCCGGAAAGCACGCTTTCGCGGCAGAAGGGAACGGTTATGCGCTCCGGCAGTGACTCAGCCTCAAAGAGTCTGCGTTCTCTGCCGCTGCCTGCTCGGTCGGTCTCATATTCCCACTCGCCGTTAAGATTCATCCATTCGGGACGGCAGAGCTGAGGACGGGGATATTCATGACGCGGAAGCTCGGGCGAGGTTCCTCCGACTGTGAGCTTTTCTATGTCTTTCATGCTGTTTTTCCTTTCGATTTAATAATTTTTGCTGACAATGGGCTGCTGCACAAAGTGCAACAGCCCGATTTGTGTTTGGGTCTTTATCCTTGTTATTTTATCTTACAAGATTTGCGTTCTTTTCAAGGTCGGATACAACTCCCTTTATTGCGTTTTTAAGGGGTGTCAGCTGGCTCTTGACCGATCTTGCCCATGACGTGCCGGCAACAGCCGCCTTGGAGGGCATTTCGCTCATGTAGGAAAGCGCATCGGAGAAGATTCTGCCGAGGTCGTAGCAGCAGGTGGCGCGCAGGATGTCGAACATCTGGGAGTCAACGTCGTCCTTTGCATATCTCAGCTTCATATTTACTTCAAAGATCGCAGGGGTCGTGCGGCGGTATGCCTCGGAAGCCCAGCACTCGATAACTGCGGTAGCGCGGGAGGGATCGTCACAGCCGTTGCCTATACCGTAGAGTGTGAAGGGGTTGCCCATGACCGTGATGTAATTTTCCTGGTCTTCATTGTACTTCGGGGTGGGAAGGATTCCGTATTTCCAGGTTACGGCGTTAAGACCCGAGCCGTTCTGTGCGTCAGCCATGTAAACACGGTTCTGGCAGAAGAGGGCGGTACCGTTGACGAAGGGCTTCTGATAGTTGCCCGATGTGTCGTCAGAATAGCAGGAATCGGTGGTGAGCCACTGACCGAGCTGGTCAACAAGGGATATTGCCTTTTCGCCGCTGAAGTCGGGAGATATGATGAGAACATTGTCCTCATCGTTGTCCACAAGTCTGAGGTCCGAGCCGGTGTAGAAGGCGTCGCAGTGGAAGTAGACAGTGCAGAAGCCGAAGAAGTCCTCAATGCTCTGAGAGTTGCTGTTGTCTCTGTCCTCGTATGTATCGGAGGTCATTTCAATGAGCTTACTGAGCGTCCATGTGCCGTTTTTGACCAGAGTCTGGGGGTCCTCAAGCTGACGTTCTGCAATAAGATCCTTGTTGAAATAAATTCCGTACATGAAGTGCAGGGTGTTGGTGGAGATATCGCCGGACACGAAGTAAAGGGATTTGCCTATCGTGCATACGTCAATGATGGTAGCCGGCCACCAGTTCTGCTCGTAGTCTATGTAGTTGTTTTCGATGGTGTTGAGGTCCACAAGGAAGCCGCGGGTGGCAAGCATTCCGGAGGTACGGCTGTAGGTAGCGATGACGTCGTAGTAATTGCCGCCGTTGAACTGAGTTTCAACATATTTGGTAAAGGCTGCGCGGTTTTTTGAATTACCCTTTGTGCTGTCCCAATCAAAGGTAATGCCGAGCCTTTGCTGAACGACCTCGTTACGCGCCTTGATGGCGGATACGATGCGGTCGGAATCGTCCTCGTCTTCTTTGATCTCAAATTCTTTTCTTTCGGCGTCGCTCCAGTAAAGGACCTTTACCGTTTCATTGTTGTAGCTGAGGTTGGTGGGGAGTCTGTCTTTTTCATAGCCGAGGTAAAGCTCTTCGGTAACCTCGCCATCCACCGTGGCTTCCGGTGCTGTTGTTATTTCATTGTTGTTGCCCTTATTGTCAGCGCATGATGCAAGGGATAACAGCATCACCGCCGCAAATACAAAAGCCAGAAATCTTGTGGTTGCTTTCATTATTTTGCTCCTTTCATTATTTGATTCTGCGAACATATGGCGTATTGTTATCAGAATAATTATATTATAACTTATCACATATTTTATGTCAAGCTGTTTTTTAGACAATTTTGTGCGTGGAAAGTTATTCACAATGCACAATTATCGGCGAAAAGCATAAAAAACGCGGAATTTTTACCGTCAAAGGGACTCAGATGTCTCCGAGCGACGCGAAGAAAGCATTGCAAAGCCTTGGGAAAACGTATGCCTCCTGATTGTGCAGCATATGCATTGCAAAGAAAAGTGAGGTGCGGGAGGCGGGGTCGATTATGACGTATGCCCCGGCTGCTCCCTGCCAGCCGAACTGCCCGAGGGGAGAGAGCGAGCCGCATCCGGCGGATATATAGGTGCGCACGCCGTACCCGTAGCCGTAGCCCTCAAGCCCCGGCCAGCGTGCGGTGAATTCCGAAAGCTTTTCCGCGTCAAGACAGTTCTGGCGCATCAGCTCCACGGTGCGGGGTGAAAGTATCCGTTCTCCCGACGCCGCTTCGCCGCCGCACGCAAGCGCGTCGGCAAATTTAATGTAATCGGAGACGGAGGAGATAAGTCCCGCGCCGCCGCTTTCGTATTCGCTGCCGAGAATGTAGACGTTGTTCTGCGGCGTGTTTTCCGCGCGGTGTTCCTTTACGTTGTAGCTGTACAGCTTCGCCATGCGGGAGCGGACGGCGTCGTTCATCCCGAAGCCGCTTTCCGTCATTCCGCACGGCTCAAGAATATTCTTCCTTACATAGCTGCCGAAGCGCTCGCCGGAGATCACCTCCACGACCGCCGCAAGTATGTCGTGCGACAGCCCGTAGCGGAAATGGCTGCCCGGCTCGAACTCAAGCGGCATACGCGCCATTGCCGCTACCGTTTCGCGCGTGGGGCAGCGTCCCCCGGTGCGTGTGCTGACCTGTTGAATATAGGGGGAGGTGAGGTCATAGGCATACCCAGAGGTCATGTTGAAAAGGTGGCGCATGAGTATCGGTTTTTTCGCCGCTTCGGCATATGCTCCGTCGGCGGACTTTACCTTTACCTCCGCAAATTCCGGCAGAAAATCGCTCACGGGCTGGGACATTATGAATTTTCCGCGCTCCATGAGCTGAAGTGCCGCGGTGCAGGTCACGACCTTGGTGCAGGAGTACATATAGTAAAGCTCCCTGCCGCTTACCGGCATTTTTTCTTCAAGGTCGGAATATCCGGCGCTGTGCCGGTAAATTATCTCGTGCCCGCGCGCCGCCGTCACGTCCATGCCGGGAAAGCCGCGCGAGGGGAGAGAATCAATAAAATCGGTAAGTGTTTTGAAGTTATCGTGTGCCATTTTAGCTACCGTGCCTTTCATGCCTTGCCCGGCGGAGGCTTCCGCCTGAGCTGAGGCTTTATTTGTTTTGAATTTTTATCGGAATTATCCGGGAAGATAGTCAAAGAGCGAGGCAATGTCAGCTCCGCCGGACAGCCCTTGAAGGGCTTCAAGGACGGAGGCGCGGGAAAGCGCTGTGCCGACGAGCGCGCGCGCCGCGTCGGCGGGCAGGCTGACGTCAAGCGCGTCGGAGTCCGCCGTGCAGGAGATGATCTTTCCGTTCTCCACAGAAAACCGCAGTGTGATGCCTCCCCACGGGAATCTGCCAGAAAGCTCGTCGGTAAAGGGCGGGTCAGCTCCGTATATCCAGCCGGGAGAGGCGAAAAATTCCGCCCTGTCGGCATAAAGCTCAAAGGAAGGAAGCTCCCTTTCCTTGGGAGTTATTCCGTAAACCTTGCCGAACGCCCGGCGCAGTGCGCCCGAAAAAGCGTTTACCGTCAGCCCGGAGCAGAGCATTGAAAGATTCACGACCCGCGAGCGGACTGACTCTATCCCCTTTGCTTCCAGCTTGCTTTTTTTAACGGTAAGAAAGCGGGACATCGCGGAAAAGTCGCAGTCGATAAGCACCGTGCCGTGGTGGCAGTGATTTTTTCCGACGGAATAAAACGCATTGCCCGAAAACTTTGCCCCGGCAGCGGTTATATCGTTGCGCCCGGACGGGACGGCGTCGATGCCGAACGCACGGCAGGCGGCGGATATCACCGAAAGCTGACGGGTGACGTCGTAGCCCTCCTCCCCGGCAATAAAGCTGAAGCAGAGGTTGCCCATGTCGTGCCGCACCGCTCCTCCGCCCGAGGGACGGCGGGCAAGATGCCCCCCGCACGCTTCAAGCTCGGCAACGCGGCACTCGGCGTAGCAGTTCTGGTTTTTGCCGATGACGACCGTGTTTTCGTTCTGCCAGAGGAACATTATCGCGGTGTTGGCGGGCAGGGTGCGCGTCAGGTATTCCTCGGCGGCAAGATTGCGGTAGGGCGAGTGGCTTGCGGATTCATGTATCAGCAGTTGTTTCAATGTATTGGTCTTTTCCATAATAGATGATTATACACGACGCCGGGCAGATTGTCAACCGTGTTGAGAAAAATAATTTTGTGTAATTACATAACATTGAAAAAATATTATCCGAATAATACGCCGTTATTCTTGACACAGCGGCAAATATATGCTATACTCAAGTCAATGGGTCAATAATCTCATGTAATTACAAAGGAGCAATAAAGATGAGCGTTATGCCGACAAAGGACAAGGCGACGGGGATGTACCGCAAGATGTACGAGATCCGTCAGTATGAGGAAACGGTGAAATACCTTTTCTTCGAGGGAATAATGCCGGGCACGATACACCAGAGCGCCGGCGAGGAGGCGACGGCGGTGGGCACAATATACGACCTGCGCCGCGAGGATGTGATATTTTCAACACACCGCCCCGCCGGACACGACCTTGCCAAGGGGGTGTCGCTGCGCGCGATGATGTGCGAGATGTTCGGAAAAGCCGAGGGCTGCTGCCACGGCAAGGGAGGAGCAATGCACACCGGTGACTTTTCGCTGGGCGCGCCGCCCGCAAACGCGATCGTCGGCGGTAACATTCCGATAGCCGCCGGAGCGGCGCTTGCCTTCAGGATGCAGGGCAAGGACAATGTCGCCGTTTCATTTATGGGGGACGGCGCGACCAACGAGGGTGCATTCCACGAGGGGATAAACTTTGCCGCCGTCTGGAAGCTGCCCGTGGTCTATGTGTGCGAGAACAATCTTTACTCTGCGACCACCTCCATACACCTGACCACACTGCTTGAAAATCCCGCCGCCGACCGCGCGTCGGCTTACGGCTGCCCCGGAGAGGTCGTCGACGGCAACGATGTGCTCGCCGTGAACGAAGCGATGGGAAGGGCGGTCGCCCGTGCCCGTGCCGGAGAGGGACCGACCATTCTTGAGCTTAAGACCTACCGCAAGTACGGGCATTCCCGCAACGACGCGTGCGGCTACCGCCCCAAGGACGAGGAGGCGGAGTGGTTCTCGCGTGACCCGGTCAGGTGCTTCCGCGAAAGACTGCTTGCCGAGGGTGTGGCGACCGAGGAGGAGCTTCGGGCGATCGAGGACGAGGTTGACTCCGCAATAGACGAGGCGGTGGAATACGCCAAGGCGGCTCCGTTCCCGGAGCTTGAAAGTGCGCTGCGTGACGTGTACGCAGACTGATTTCCGGAAAGGATGATTTGACAATGGCAATGATGTCGATAGCGGACGCGCTTAAGTCCGCAATAGCAGAGGAAATGCGCCGTGACCCGGCGGTTTACGTAATGGGTGAGGACGAGGATATTCCCGGCGGTATGGGCGGAGCTTTTACCGTCACCAAGGGGATAGGAGACGAGTTCGGAAGAATGGAAAACCGGGGAGGCGAGGTGAGCCGGGGCAGGTGCATCAACACGCCGATCTCCGAAATAATGATAGCCGGCGTCTGTGTCGGCTCGGCAATGTACGGTATGCGACCCGTCGCCGACCTGCAATACTGCGATTTTCTGTTTTGCATGATGGATCAGCTGGTCAATCAGGCAGCAAAGATGAGATACATGTCGGGCGGCGCGCTTAAGGTCCCGATGGTGATGCGCTGTCCCTCGGGCGCTACAAACCGCGGCGCACAGCACGCGCAAAGCCCCGAGACTTATTTTGCCCACGTTCCGGGGCTGAAGGTCATCTGCCCTTCAACGGCATACGACGCCAAGGGAATGATGAAAACGGCGATACGGGACGACAACCCTGTAATCGTTTTCGAGCACAAGCTGCTTTACGGCAGCAAGCGCAAGGAGGCGGGAGCACTGAACTCAGCGGGAGAGGTGCCGGACGGGGATTATACCGTTCCCTTCGGTAAAGCGGCGGTACGCCGCGAGGGCAAGGATATCACCATCGTCGCCAACCTGCTTATGAGCTACCGCGCGCAGGAGGCGGCGGCGGAGCTGGAAAAGGAGGGTATCTCCTGTGAGATAATCGACCCGCGCTCGCTTCTTCCCTTTGATTATGAGACGGTAGTGGAATCGGTGCGCAAGACCGGCAAGCTGATGATAGTGCATGAGGATACCTACAACTGCGGCTGGGGCGCGCAGGTTGCGTCCTATTTTGCCGAGCATGAGATATTCCTGCTTGACGCGCCGGTGGTGCGGGTCGCCGCTTACGACACCCCCGCGCCCTTCTCGCCCGTGCTTGAAAATTACGTTATCCCCTCCAAGGAGCGGATAATGGAGGAAGCCCGCAGGCTGGCGAAATTATAAACGCTTGTGAGGATAAGACATGGTAAAGAAAGTTGTAATGCCCTCTGCCGGTCAGACCACCGATGTGGCGACCGTGACAAGGATATGTGTGTCAAGGGGCGATGCCGTGCGCAAAGGGGACGTGCTTATGGAGGTCGAGACCGACAAGGCAGTGCTTCCAATCGAGAGCTTTGCACGCGGGTTCGTTACCGAAATATATGTGAGCGAATTTGATAAGGTGGACGCGGGGACTCCCTTGCTTGCCATAGGCGACGCGGCGGATATGGATAAGCCGGACGAAAAGACGGCGGAAGCAAGTGCCGCGCCCGCACAGGAGGACGATTTCGTCCCGGTGATGCCCGCGGCGGAGAGCGCGAGCGCAAATGAAGTGCAAAAGGTCATGGCATCCCGTGCTGTCGGAGCGCCCGCCATGCCAAACGCAAAAAAGCTTGCCGGGGAGCTTGGCGTGCCGCTTGACTCGGTAAGTCCCTCAAACGGCAGCTTTATTAAGGCGGCGGACGTCCGCGCTGCGGCTGAGGAGATGAAAAAGTCAGCTCCCGCACCGGCTGCGGGAAGCGCCGCGAACGACGCGGACACGATCCCCACCGGACGTATGCGTGATTCCCTTGCGCGCCGCTGGGAGCGTTCGACGGCAGTTCCGGTATTCGGTATCACCGTTTCGGCAGATTACGGAACCGCCGGGATGCTTTGCGGCGCGGCGTCAGCCACACCGGCACAGCTTGTAATGCTGGCTCTTGCCCGGCTCGCGTCAAGATACCCGCTGCTTCGCGCAGTATATTCAGACGGAACGCTTAAGCTATCGGACACCGCCGCGGCGGGGCTTGCCGTAAGCGGAGACAACGGGACGGTCTCCGCCGCGGTCAGGGACGCCGACAGGATGGGGCTTTCAGCCCTTTCCGCCGCGTGTGAGAAAAACGCCGCCGCAATTGCGGGAGGCGACCTTTCCTCTGCGGACGGAGCGGCGTTTACCGTTTTTGACGCTGTGCCATACGGAGTTGACGGCTTCACCCCGCCTCTGCGCATACCCGAGACCTCGGCTTACGGTGTGGCGGTTGCGGACGGCAGGCTGACTGTCAGCGCCGTGTTTGACGTGCGGGTATGGGAGCCGCGCAGCGGAGCTTCACTTATGAAGGATCTGCGCGAACGCCTTGAAGCTCCCGCGCTTTTGCTGATCTGAGCGGCAAGGCAGAAAGAATATTATAAAATGAAAGAATATGATGTAATAGTGCTGGGCGGCGGTCCCGGCGGCTACACCGCGGCTTGCGCGCTTGCCCGCGCTGGTAAACGGGTGTGCCTGTTTGAAGCCGACCGCCTCGGCGGCACCTGCCTTAACGTCGGGTGCATTCCGACCAAATATCTGCTTGACAAGGCGGCAGCTCTCGACCGCATACGCGTGCTGACCGGTGAGGGGATACTGCGGGGCGCGGGGGAATATTCAATGCGGGCGATAGTCCGCGGCAGGGACGCAGTCACCGACCGACTGCGCGGCGGCGTTGAGGGTATGCTCCGCTCTGCGGGAGTTGAGGTGATAAGCCGTCGCGCCGAACTGCATGAGGGGCTTCGCGTCAGCGACGGAGAGGGAGAATACCGCGCGTCCGACATTATTATCGCGACCGGCTCGTCCCCCTTCTGCCCGCCGTTTCCGGGAGCGGAGCTTTGCCATGACAGCACCTCGGCGCTCACTCCCAACGCGCTTACCTCCGGCGGAAGACTTCCTCGGCGGCTTGCGGTGATAGGCGGCGGAGTGATAGGTCTTGAGCTTGGCTCGGCGTACCTTTCATTCGGTTCGCAGGTAACGGTAATTGAGGCACTGCCCGATATTCTTACGGGCGAGCTGCCGGAGGCGGCGTCAAGAGTGCGGCGCGGGCTTGAGGCTCGCGGAATGAAATTCGTCTGCTCGTCGCGGGTGGAAAGAGTCGAAAAAACGCAGGATGCCTGCGCGCCGCTTCGGGTCTGTACCTCGGCGGGAGTGCTTGAAGCCGATGCGGTGCTAACTGCTGTCGGTCGTCGCCCGCGCCTTTCCGGTATTGACGCGGATAAGCTGGGGCTTGCTTTGAACCGCGGCGGAATTGCGGTCGACGCGAATATGCGCACCTCGCTCCGGCACGTGTATGCCATAGGGGATGTTACCGGCGGAATGATGCTGGCTCACGCGGCATATGCCGAGGCGGAGGCGGCGGTGCGCGCGATCCTTGAGGGGGAGAGCGCCGCGCCCGTCGATATTTCTGTGCTGCCCCGCTGTGTATACTGCTCACCCGCGCTTGCGGCAGTGGGGCTTAGTCCCGCGCAGGCGGCGGAGCGCGGTGTTGAAGTTTCGGTGGGCAGAGCCGACTACGCGGCAAACGGTATGGCTCTTGCCGAGGGTGAGAGCGGCTGCGCCTTTGCCGTGACCGACAAAAAAAGCACCCGGCTTATCGGATTCTGGGCGGTCGGCGCTGGCGCATATGAGATAATAGCGGCGGCGACCCTTGCCGTAAAGCAGGGAATGACCGCAAAGGACTGGAAAAACACCATAGTCGCGCACCCGACCTTATCCGAGACGCTGAAGGAAGCGGTGCTGGCGGCGGGAGGAGCATGAGATGACCGAGATATATATTATCAGGCACGGCGAGACCGAAAACAACCGGCTTTATAAATTCGTCGGCAGTACCGACCAGCCCCTTAACGACCGCGGCATTGCGCAGGCGGAGACACTGCGCGCGCCTATGTCGCAGATCCGGCTTGACCGCATTTATTCAAGCCCGTATCAGCGTACTATGATGACGGCGGAGCGGGTGCGCGCAGGGCGGGATATTCCGGTGGTTACCGACAAGGGTCTTTGCGAGATACACTGCGGCAGCTGGGAAGGGCTTGGAAAGGACGAGATAGAAGCCCGCTGGCCGGGACAGCTTGAGCTTTGGGAGCATCGCCCCGACCTGCTTCACATGGAGGGCGGCGAGACCTTCCGGGAAGTCCAGGAACGCGCCGTCAGGGCGTTTTGCCGCATAGCGACCGCCGAGGACGGTCATTCCGTGGCGGTGGTATCCCATATGCTGACCATTCAGCTTATAATGGCGCGTCTGCTTTCGGTTCCGATACGGGACGTATGGCAAATGGTGCGGCTTGAAAACACCTCGATAACCAGAATGCAGACAGAGCGTGACGGCAGCTTCCGCGTGCTCCGTTGGGCGGACGACTCGCATCTGCCGCCGGAGCTTAAAAATCCCAACGTAAAGATCGCCGGGATACACAACACCTCGTTTACGGCGAAATACACCGTCGCTGACGTTGAGGGTGAACATTACTTTGAGGGCTTCAAAGCCCTGTGAAAAAATCGGAAAGGACTGTGACTATGAACAAAAATCTGCTTGAAGGGCGCGTCGCTGTAGTTACCGGCGCGGGTCAGGGCATAGGCGAGGCAATAGCCCGCCGCCTTGCGGAATTCGGAGCTGACGTTATCATTACCGATATCAACTCCGAAAAGGGGGAGGCGGTCGCCGCGTCGGTACGCGAAAGCGGCGCGCGCGCTGAGTTCCGCCGTCTTGACGTGACCGATTTTGACCGTCTGCGCGAAAATATTTTCAGTCTGCGCGACGTTTTCGGGCGAATCGATATCTGGGTGAACAACGCCGGAATAACCGGAACCGCGCGGGTGGACGAGATAACGCTTGAGGACTGGGACAGGATGCAGACGCTGGACATCAAGAGCGTTTTCTTCTGCACGCAGGCGGTTTATGAGATAATGAAGGAGCAGAACTACGGAAAGCTCGTTCATATCTCCTCTATGGCGGGAGAGCGCGGCGGACGCTCCTCCTCCTGCGCTTACAGCTCCGCAAAGGCGGCGGTACTGAATATGTCAAAGTGCTTTGCACTCTCGGGCGGACAGTACAACATCACTTCAAACTGCGTCTGTCCCGGCAGAACGCTGACCGCAATGGCAAAGGGGCTTTCATGGCTGACCGATCCCAAGGACGACCCGAAGCTCACGATCCCGCTCGGACGCTTCGGAACGCCGGACGACATAGCAAACGCCGTGCTTTTCCTTGCCTCTGACCTTTCCTCTTACATAACCGGAGATGTTATCGACGTCAACGGCGGACTTTATATGAAATAAAAGAAATAAAAAACGGACCGGCATTTTTCCGGACCGGTCCGTGTGTTTATATTTGAATGTTATCCGAGTCTTATCACGCTGTCGCGCTCGATGAGCACCGGAGGAAAGACTATGCGGCGCACCGGCTTGTCGGGATCTGCGGCGCGCTCGAGCATAAGCTCCGCCGCCGTCTCTCCCATCACCTTGGGATCCTGCTCGTAGGTGGTGAAATCAATGGGGCAGGGCATATAATCCCGGCTGTAATCGTCGTTGCAGATGACGGAAACGTCCTCCGGTACCCGCACGCCGTGCGCACGGAGGCTGTCCACCATCCCCGCCGCCATCACTCCGGTCGCCGAAAAGACCGCAGTGAAGCGCCGCTCGGGCGGCAGCTTGCCGATAAGCTCCCCGCATTCGCAGCCGCTTTTGTAGCTACGGTCGCCGTAAAAGACGCATCCGGGCGTCAGCGGAAGTCCGGCGGAGCGCATTGCGTCCTCAAAGCCGCGCTGACGGTCGCGGCAGGTCATTGAGGTGCGCGGTCCGGCTATATGGGCGATCCTTCTGTGTCCGCGTTCGATAAGATATTCGGTGGCAAGATAGCCCGAGCGGTAGTTATCCACCGTTACCACGTCGCTGTCCCGCGTGGCGGGATAGCGGTTGACGAAGATAACGGGAGTGCGGATGCTATCAAGAAGGCAAAGCAGTCTTGAGCACTCGACCGTATTGAGCATGAATATGCCCGAAAAGCCGCCGCGCGCGGCGTATGAGAGCATTTCGCACTCGGTGTTCGGGCTGTAATCACTCAGCGTAATGACGGTGTGCATTCCCTCGGCGGCAAGGCGGCGGCGGATGCCGTCGATAAAGCCGAGCGTTATCGGGTTGTGAAGCTGTGCCACTATTATCATGACGGTGCGGTCGTTGCGCGAGCTTGCCGACGAGCGCCGAGGGCGCTTTTTGTAGCCCGCCTCGTGCATTGCCGCAAGCACCTTACTACGCGTTTCCTCGCTTACGCTTTTGTCGTTGTTCAGCACACGGGATATCGTGGCTGTCGAAACGCCGATCCTTGCGGCAAGCTCTGACATTGTAAGACTCATCTTTTGCTCCCATTTGTGTTATTACAGATATTTTATCATGAAATTACTGCAAAATCAATATGTAATTCCGTTATGAAAGGATCTTCAAAATGAAATCAACCGAGAAAAAGCGTATTCTGGTATTTTCGGTGGACGCGCTGGTGTCCGAGGATATTGAATATCTTAAGACCCTGCCGAACTTCAAAAAATATCTCGGCGGAGGTGCTGAGGTGAAGAAAATACGGTCGATATATCCGTCTGTGACCTATCCCGCGCACGTTACGATGGCGACGGGCTGCTATCCGGAAAAGACCGGGGTCAACAGCAACTATTCCTTCTCGCTTGACAGCAAGGAGGACAGCTGGCTTTGGTTCTCCGACGTTATCCGCGTCACCGATATTTTCACCGCCGCGCACCGCGCGGGGTACACCACCGCGTCGGTCTTCTGGCCGGTAACGGGAAAGCACCCGGATATCGACTGGCTTATCGACGAATACTGGATGCCGCGCCCCGACGACACGCTGCGCTCCTCCTTTGAGCGCGCAGGCTCAAGCCCTGAGGTGCTTGACATAATCGAGGCTAACCGGGGGCTTCTGCCTCCCTCGTATGTTATGACGGGGCGTAAGAATTTCTGTATTCATCCCGCGGTTGACGATTTCCTGCTTAAATGCTGCTGTGACATAATACGCCGCTTCCGCCCGGAGGTCACATTTGTTCACAACGGAAATATCGACGACGGGCGGCATAAAAACGGCGTGTTCGGCGACTGGCTTTATCCGGAGCTCGTGCGAGTGGATGAGGCGATAGGCGACCTTGGGCGCTCGCTTGAGGCGATAGGGGAGCTTGAAAACACCGATTTCTTCCTTGTCAGCGATCACGGTCAGCTTGATATCAAACGCACGATAAAACCCAATCTGCTCCTTTCAAGGCTCGGTCTTCTCAGTGCCGACGAAAAGGGCAGAGTGACCGAATGGAAGGCGTACTGCCGCTCAAACGCCATGTCCTCGCTGGTCTATCTGCACGATCCCGATGACCGCGAGACCTACGATTACCTTTACCGCGAGCTTTGCCGCATGAGGGACGAGGGGATCTACGGCTTTTCGGAGGTCCTGACGCGCGAGGAGACCGTCGGGCGCGAGCATCTTGACGGCGGGTTTGCCTTCTGCCTTGAAAGCGACGGCTATACATCTTTTTCGGACAGCTGCCGCGGCTCTCTGATAGCTCCGCTTGACCTAAGTGATTTCCGTTTCGGTCACGCCACTCACGGATATCTGCCCGAAAAAGGACCGCAGCCCGTCTTCTGCGCCAAGGGACCGCACATACGCGGGGGCGTGTCGCTTGACTCGCGCAGACTCGTGGACGAAGCGCCGACATACGCGCGCCTGCTCGGTATTGAGCTTCCCGAAGCGCAGGGCAGCGCCATTGAGGAGATACTGAAATAAACGCGGCTGTTTTCCGCTCGCAGGCGGAGTGGAGATATATTTTTATGAAAAACAAACAATAAATACCTTGGTTTTACCCGTTCCGATCACGGTTTTTCCGGCGTCGGGACGGGTAAAATAATTGGGCGGGAAGATACGCCGCGCGGCGTGAGAAAAAATAAAAAATTGCATTCGGGATGAATAAGACCCGCCGTGTGGGCAAATACTGAATTGATACGGCGGAGCGACTGCATATTACATATTACTTTTAATACGCGGTATTTACCGCAAATGAGGTCGCACCGGATGAAAAACACTTATATCAACTGCGCGGAGGGAAAGCTCTGTGCCAGAAGAAAGCTCCGCCGCGTATGTATTGCGCTTTTTGCTGCTTCGCTTACAGTATTTTTGCTGCTGCCCTGCCTGCCCGTTCACGGCGAGGCGGAGATATACCGCAAGGTTTTGCGCCTGCACGTTATCGCCGCCTCCGATTCCGATACCGATCAGTCAATAAAGCTGTCGGTGCGCGATGCGCTGCTGGAGGTCATTCCCGACCTGTTTGCCGGATGCTCGAGCCTTGAGGATGCGGTCAGCGCTGCGGACGCGGGCAGGGAATGTCTGCTCTCGGTCGCCCGTGAGGCGCTTTCTCTCCGCGGGGCAGATTACGGAGTCAATATAACTCTTGGCGAGGAATATTACCCCACCCGCGATTATGACGGTATAAGTCTGCCCGCCGGAAGATATACATCTCTGCGCGTAGTGCTTGGTGACGGCGAGGGCAGGAACTGGTGGTGCGTGCTTTTTCCCTCGCTCTGTCTTTCGGCGGCAAAGCGCAGCGCGTCAAAGCATGAAAGCTGTGCCAAGGCAGATAAAGGGGATGCGCCGGACGAGGACTATATCGCCGCAGGATTTACTCCGGAGCAGTACCGCACGATAACAGAGACGGACACGCCGAAGTATAAGGTGCGGTTCAAGATACTTGAGCTTATCGGCGAGCTGTTTGCAAAAAAATAATATCCGTGAGGGGTCGGTTCGGAGAAAATCCGTGCCGATCCCGTTTTTTGCGGAACTTTTCGGCTTCCCGTGCGTTATTATTTATAAAACCGTATGAGCGGGAGGTCAATGATATGAAAATGAAAAAAAGCAGGTTTGGTATTCCGGTGCGTTTTGCCGCGCTTGCGGCGGTACTGCTGTTTGCAGTGTCGGCGTTTTCATGCTCAAAGCCGCAGAATTTGCCGGCCGTTTACGGCACGGGTGACGTCACGGGTGACGGCACGGACGCCGGGGTAAAGGAGACGTCAGAGCTTCAGAAAATGGTATGCGTCGATTGGACGGATTTTGTCAGCCACGGCGGGCAGACCTATTACGGAGATTGGGGAGAAACTACGGTAAGCATATTCAGGATAGGCAAAAAGCTCGGAGAGGTCACATTTAATCCCCCATCCTCCTTCACCGGGAAGGAGTGGGAAAAGTGGAATCAGTCAGAGGGTTCGCGTGCCGAGGGGTGTGCTTTCAGACACAAGCCGGGAACTCCATTTTATGCCGTCAAGGGGGACGCCACCGCGATAGCCGTCCGCGACGGCGTGAAATATTATCTCTACCGACTTTCCGGACAGCTGTTCACCGGGTACAGAGACGTAAGAATCGGCTGGTCTGAGAGCATTGAAGATAACAGGGCGGTGATCATACGCACCCCGGCGGAGCTTTCAGGCTTTATTCTCGGACAGTCGGTATCTCCGGACGGAGACGGGCTTGACGCGGAGGACGAAAAAACGCTGCTTTCGGAATATGACGCCGACTTTTTTTCCTCTCATATGCTTGCGGTGGTCACGGTGACCTCCGGCAGCGGGTCGGAACGGTTTTACGTGTCCGGAGCGAAGCTTTCGGACGGCATACTTACAGTGCAGGTAGGCTCGGAAATGCCGGAGGTGGGAACCTGCGATATGGCGGCGTGGCTGCTTTTTGCAGAGCTTCAGCGCACCGATGCGGAGATAAAATCGGTAAAGGTCACGGTATTGGAGGATCAGTTGGATGAGGCTGAGTGAGTACGATCATGTTCTCCTCATCCGTCGGCTGCGCCGCCACCTGTTTCGCTGCGGCTTGGTCACGCTCCGCTACCCGCCGGGGAAGGCTTATCGTAATGCAGATAAAACATATTGAAAATGAAAAAGCCGCGGGAGGTCAGGACGTTTATACTGACCTCCCGCGGCTTCTGTTTACTGCGCTTTGTCCTCTTTGCTTTTGCCGGCGGAACCTATCATTTCGCGCATGGCGCGCAGTGCGTCGTGAAGTCCGCCCACCTCGTCGATTAGCCCGTGCGAGACTGCTTCCTCACCGTCCAGCACGCTGCCGATGTCGTTAGCCATGCGGTCGGGACGCATCATAAGCTCGTAAAGGTCGTCTCTGTCCGCCTTTGAATGCGAGCAGATGAAGTCCATGATGCGTTCCTGCATATCGTGAAAATAATTGTAGGTCTGCGGTGCGCCTATCACGGTTCCGCTGATGCGCACCGGATGCAGCGTCATTGTGGCGCTGGGGACGATAAAGGAGCGCCGCGCCGACACCGCCAGCGGCACGCCGATGGAATGTCCACCGCCCAGCACCAGCGAGACTGTCGGCTTTGACATTGAAGCCACAAGCTCGGCGATGGCAAGCCCCGCCTCCACATCTCCGCCCATTGTGTTGAGGATAAGAAGAACGCCGTCGGTGCGCTCGTCCTCCTCTATTGCCGCAAGCTGTGGAATTATATGCTCGTATTTTGTTGCCTTCTGATTGTCGCCCAGCAGGTAATGTCCCTCTATCTGACCGATAATGCACATGCAGTATATCGACTCGCGCGAATTTTCGGCAAGCACCGAGCCGCTGTCCTTTACCGTGGAATCCCCCGGCGTGCCGTGCGGCGCCTTGCCGTCCCCCTCGTTTTCTCCGCCCCGGCGCGGACGGCGGAAATCCTCCTCGCCCGGAGATGCGTGCGCCGTTCTTCTGTCGCTCATCTTATCACCTCGTTTTACGTGTTATGATTATTATTGACATAAAAAACGCAATTATGTCGCCGAAATCGCGAAAAACGATTTACAAAAGGGCAAATCTGTGATATAATTAATCGGAATGACTGATTATTACCGGATAATCCGGACAAGGAGAAAAAACAATGGACAACACCTTTATCGTCGAAACCTCGGCGCGCCATATTCACCTGACGCATGAGGCTGTTGAAACGCTTTACGGCAAGGGAGCGGTGCTTGAGGTCAGAAAAATGCTGAGCCAGCCCGGTCAGTTTGCCTGCGCAAATGAAAAGATCACACTGGTAGGCCCCAAGGGGAGCCTCAGCGTCAGCGTGCTGGGTCCCGAAAGACCGCAGAATCAGGTGGAGCTTTCCTTCACCGACGCCCGCGCACTGGGCATCACTCCCCCCGTCCGCGAGAGCGGAGATATTGCCGGAACTCCCGGCGTCAAGCTGGTCGGTCCTGCCGGAGAGCTTGAAATAAGCGAGGGCTGCATCGTCGCCAAGCGCCACATACATATGACTCCCGCCGACGCCGAGGCCTTTGGCGTTTCCGACAAGGAGATCGTAAAGGTTCGCCTTGATACCGCACGTCCGCTGGTGTTTGACGACGTGGTCGTCAGAGTCAGCCCCAAGTTTGCACTTGCAATGCACATCGACACCGACGAGTGCAATGCCGCCGCCGCTTTCGGAGCGGTGCAGGGCAGGATAGTCAAGTGCTCCCGCACGAATTGAAAAACTTCAATTAATATAATTCTCAACAGAGAAAGGAATGTTCCGAAATGAGCAAAGTAAGCGAATGCCCCTATGCAATGAGCGCTGAAGTAGCTGAGCAGTGCAAGGTGACAAAAGGCTGCGACCACGGTCCCGCTCCCATACCCGAGGAGGGCAAGTGGATTCAGGCAAAAGAGATCAGCGATATTTCCGCATATACCCACGGTGTGGGATGGTGCGCACCCCAGCAGGGAGCCTGCAAGCTCTCCCTTAACGTCAAAAACGGTATCATAGAGGAAGCACTTGTTGAAACGATAGGCTGCTCCGGTATGACCCACTCCGCCGCAATGGCAGCCGAGATACTCCCCGGCAAGACCATTCTTGAGGCGCTCAACACCGACCTTGTGTGCGACGCCATCAACACCGCAATGCGCGAGCTGTTTTTGCAGATAGTCTACGGACGCTCTCAGTCCGCCTTCTCCGAAAACGGTCTTGTTATCGGCGCGGGTCTTGAGGACCTGGGCAAGGGCGCACGCTCGATGGTCGGCACGATGTACGGCACCAAGGAAAAGGGTGTGCGTTATCTGGAAATGACCGAGGGCTACTGCACCAGAATGGCGCTTGACGCCAACAACGAGGTCATCGGCTACGAGTTTGTTTCTCTGGGCAAGATGACGGATTTCATCAAGAAGGGCATGGAGCCCAACGAAGCCTACAAGCAGGCTACCGGTCACTACGGACGCTTCAGCACCGAGGACGGCGCGGTCAAGTACATAGACCCGCGTAAGGAATGATCAAAGGAGGAGAATACAATGGCTACATTTGAAGGTTACGAAAGACGCGAGGCTAAGATCCTCGGCGTTCTGAAGGAATACGGCATCTCCTCTATTGACGAGTGCAAGAAGATCTGTGACGAAAAGGGTATCGACCCTTATACCATCGTTCAGGAGACCCAGCCCATCTGCTTTGAAAATGCAAAATGGGCGTACACGGTCGGTGCTGCTATCGCCATCAAGAAGGGCGACAAAAAGGCAGCCGACGCCGCAGCCGATATCGGTATAGGACTTCAGTCCTTCTGCATTCCCGGCTCGGTCGCCGAGAACCGCAAGGTCGGTCTCGGTCACGGTAACCTCGGCAAGATGCTTCTGTCCGAGGAGACCGAGTGCTTCTGCTTCCTCGCCGGTCACGAGTCCTTCGCGGCTGCCGAGGGCGCTATCAAGATCGCGCTGAACGCCAACAAGGTCAGAGTAAAGCCCCTGCGCGTTATTCTGAACGGACTCGGCAAGGACGCCGCTTATATAATTTCAAGGATCAACGGCTTTACCTACTGCCAGACCGAATTCGATCCCTACACCGAGACGGTAAAGATCGTCCGCGAGGTTCCCTTCTCGAACGGCGCACGTTCCAAGGTCCGCTGCTACGGCGCTGACAACGTGCCCGAGGGCGTGGCAATTATGAAGCTGGAGAAGGTAGGCGTTTCCATCACCGGTAACTCCA
>DPGK01000023.1:57921-64551 GCA_003523225.1 Clostridiales bacterium | reverse complement strand
CACAAGGGTATCACCTCCATTCAGATGGATCTCAAGATTGACGGACTTACTCCCGAGATCATTAAGTCCGCGCTTGAAATGACTCATGCCGGACGCGACTATATCATCGACGAGGTACTGCTCAAGGCAATTCCCGCGCCCCGCGCCGAGGTTTCCGAGTACGCTCCCAAGATGATGACTATCCACATCGACCCCGATAAGATCCGCGAGGTCATAGGCAAGGGCGGCTCGGTCATTCAGAAGATCGTAGCCGATACCGGCGCCAAGATCGACATCGAGGATGACGGTACTGTCTACATCGCCGCCGTCAACCGCGCCTCCGCCGACGCCGCCAAGGCGACCATCGACGCCATCTGCTTTGAGCCTGTGGTCGGCACCGTTTACACCGGAAAGGTCACGGGCATCAAGGAGTTCGGCTGCTTTGTCGAGTACGCGCCCGGCAAGGAGGGAATGGTACACATTTCCCGCATCACCGACCACCGCATAGACAAGGTCGAGGACGTGCTGAAGCTCGGAGACGTCGTAAAGGTCAAGTATATAGGTCTTGACAAGAAGGGACGCATGGACTTCTCGATAAGAGATGCTCAGGGCTGATTTTCCGCTGACATTTCAATAAAATAGCTGCCCGCCGCGCATATTTTTTGGTAATCAACGAAAACTATATGCACGGCGGGTTATCCAAACAAAACCAATTTCAGGGAGGAAGGCATAATGAACGACCGCGATTCGAATACACGGGCTTTTAAGATGAACTCACAGCTTAATACCCGGGCGCAGCGTGAAAAAAGACGCAAAAGGCGTCAGGCGGTTCTTATAACAATAATGGTGCTGCTTGCGGCGGCGCTTATCGTATCGCTGGTGGTGATATGCCGCGAGCTTACCGGTGCGGGAGGCGACACGACGCTTCCGCCGGACAGTACGGGAGAGCTGCCCGTGTTTGTAAACAGCGGAGATACCTCAGGCGACTCCACGACCGGAGATGTGCCGCCTGAGAGCACCGCCCCGGACACGACTGCCGATACCACCGGGTCTTCGGGGCTTTCCGAGGGCTATACCGTAAAGCTCATGAGCTCCGCCGAGATCCATCGCGGTGAGCTGATACTGGTGGATAACACGCATCAGTATGTTTTCCCCGTGACCACTGATTTTATCGAGCTGCGCGGAAGCCGCAGTGAAAAGTGGGGAACGTCCGCGTCGGGCAAAATCATTCACTCCTTCTCGTGCGCCTATGACATTATGCTGACGGCGCGCACGGCGTTAAACCTCAACCGGATGTTTGACGATTTTTATGACGCCACTAAAAATCAGGATATTTATCTGACCGAAAACAGCGGATACCGTTCCGGCGAGGTGCAGGATTCCCTTTACTCCGACAAGCCGAGCGCCGAATGTCCGCAGGGCTGCAGCGAGCACCACACGGGGCTATCCGTGGACGTCCGTGCGTGGCTTGACAACGATACTTTCCCTTACATTACCTCCTCTGACACTTCCTGTGTCCAGATATACTCGTGGCTCAACGCCAATTGCTATAAGTACGGCTTCATTCAGCGCTACCCCGAAAGCAAGTTCACGGTAACAAAGTCAAATCACTACGCCTGCCATTACCGGTACGTGGGATATCCTCACGCGCTGGCAATGATGCGCAACGACCTTTGCCTTGAGGAATATCTTGCCGTGCTTGCGGCGCGGCACACCTACGAGGGGACTCATTATATCATAAACGGCGAGGACGGCGTGACATACGAGATATATTATGTCCCTGCCGAGACTGCCGACGGCGCCATTACCTCCGTGCCGGTGCCCACCAGCCTGCCGTACACGGTTTCGGGCAACAATTACGACGGATTTATCGTTACCGTAACAAGGAACTGAGCGGCGTGATAAAGCGGGATCAGGTCTTTATTCCCCGCGCCGTGATATAAAGAAGATGAAAAATAAAAAAATTATGTTTCTGCGCCGCACTGCGGCAACGCTTGCGGCATTGCTTCTTTGCGTTGCGCTTTGCGGCTGCGGATTCATTGAGATCACATATCCGGGCGGCAGTACTGCGGAAAGCACCGGGGACACCCCGATACCGGGAACCTCCGAGGCGGGCAGTACCGCGGCGCTGACCGACCCGCCCACGACGGTCGTTTTTCCCGACCGCATATCCGAAGCGGAGGCAAAGCTTGACGCGCTTCCGGAGCTGAGCTTTACCGCTCATGACCTCATTATCGCCAATTCTGCGGCGACCTCCGGCGTGTTCGAGCCGGAGGAGGACGACGCTCTCAATTCCGCGCGTACCCGCCGCACCGAAATGGCGTGCGAAAAGTACGGCATTGAGATATCGGTGGTATCCGCCGCGGACGACGAAATGCTTTCCGAGTTTATAATGGCGGATAAATCCGGCTCGTATTATGCCGACTTTGCGGTCATACCAGCCGCATCTGCCGCGGGCTATTACAATGCCGGGATAGCGCTGAACCTGCGCAGTCTGCCTTTTGTTGAGCTTCCGGGCGACCCGACCTCCCCCGAGGGCGCGGGAATCGCCGGCAGTGCCTGCTATTTTTACTGCGGAGCGGCAACGCTTGACCCCGATTCGGTCTGGGCGCTTTATTTCAACCGCACGCTGGCGGGAGCGCAGCTTACCGACAGCCTTTACTGCACGGCGCTTGGCAGTGCGGGGCTGAGTTGGGAGGATCTCTTTACCGCTGTTTCAGCCTGTGCGCTGCCCGATGGCGTATATTCCGCCGTAAGCGGGACGCTCTCTACTGCCGATTTTGTCGCGGACGCGGTGTGCGCGAGCTTTGGGGTGGATTTTGTGTCCGCCGACGCGGGCGGAGCGCCTTATGTCGCATACGACGAGCAGAAATACACTGCGGCGGGCGAAATGATCTCCCGGCTGGCGGGTATTCTTTACCTCCCGGCGGATGAAAATTCCAAAGACCCGCTTGGAGTCTTTGCGGACGGCGGAGCGCTTTTCCGCTTCGGTCCGCTTTCCGACATACGTTCGCTGTACAATAAAAAAACCGAATGGGGCATCCTGCCGCTTCCCCGCGCCGACGCGACGGCGGGAAATGTGACTGTCTGCGGTGCTGACCGACCCGTTATCCTGTATGCGGGCGGCGGAAGCCGACTTGAGCTGTGCGGCGCGGCGCTTGCCGCAATGGATGCCGCGTCCGGCGCATGGCTTTGCGACGCCTATGCCGACGCCGCGTTTGATTCCTGCCTGCGCGACAACAACTCGTACCTGACGCTGCGGGCGATACTTGACGGCTCTGTCGAGTTTGATTTTTCCGCACTTTATTCCGGGGCGACAGATAAGCTCATATCCGCCACTTACGGCGCGGCAAGGGCGCAGCTCAGGGGCGGTACGCCGCTTTCAGAGGCGGTAAAAGAGGCAAAAAGCGCCGCCGACCGTGAGCTTTCACGGTTATTTGGTTGAACATAAGAACGGTTTTCCGTATAAACAGTATAATATAAATGGAAGGAGAGGAACATAATGAAAAAATATGCCACAGTTCCGTACATTCTTAAGATCAAACGCTTCCGCAGGGATATTTCCAAGCCCTGTCTCAAGAATCACGCGGTCTACACCGTGAGCTTTTGCCGCGACCCGGAGCAGGAACCCGAGCACGAGGCAAAGCTGGACGCCGAATTTACTGTCTCGCTGTTTGATATCGTCAAGGTCGGTGCTATTATTTCCGGCATCGCCGCCGGACTTGCTGTAGTTCTCAGACTTATTATCGCTGTCTGCCGCAACGATGACTGATAGCGAGAGCGATAGTAAGGGCAAGGGCAAGAGCAAAAACGGGATAAAAAACAAAAGCGGAGCTTCGGTGCGCATGAGAACCGGGGAACGCACCTGCCGCCGCATAAGCTGGCATTAAGCCGGCTTGTGCGGTGGTTTTTTGTTTTGGACTTTTGTGCATGTTTTCCTTGCCAATATAAATTTTTTATTAACAATTGTTTATATTTTTTTGCAAAAATGCTTGACAAAGATAAAATTTCGTGGTAAAATCTTAACAAGAATTAAGCATATATTTTACATTAGTCTGCAATTTACCAAATATGTATGTGAGGAACGGAGCTATGAAAAGGGCATTGATCATTTTTATTGTAATCGTTATGCTTGTCGTGTTCTCCGCATTTTCCCTTCCGGCTGAGTGCAAGGCAGCCGAGGCGGCGGATGCTTCGACCGTGCCTGCCGTATACGGCGCGGACAGTCCGGATACTGCGGATACCACGCTTATCGTCATTGCTTTTGCCGCGGTGCTTTCGGTCGCTGCTGCAATATGCGCCTTTGTCACATATCATTCAAACAATAGATCGCATAAAAACTGACCGCAAACACGTCCGAGGTCGCCTGCTGATGGCTTGCGGACATATAAAACTCTTTTGGTGCTGCCGCGCTTTGGCGCGACAGCACCGGTTTTGTTTGGAGTTGTTTTTACCGTGCGCGGGTATCCCGCGGGGCGTTGCCGCCGGAGGATACCGGGATCTGAATGTGCGATCCCGATTTTTCCGTTTTGCGGAGGCTCACTTGAGCACATCCGGCATGGCGGCGTACATATTTTCAATAAAAACACCGTACCCCGACGCCGGGTCGTTGATAAGCACGTGAGTTACTGCGCCTATCAGCTTGCCGCCCTGAATTATCGGGCTGCCCGACATTCCCTGAATTATTCCCCCGGTGCGCTCAAGCAGCGCCGGGTCGGTGACGCGCACCGAAAAACATCTGCCTCCCGTTGCCGAACGGTCGATTGAATGGATCTCAATGGAGTATTCGCCGATCTCCCCGGTGTCAAGGGTGCAAAGCATAACGGCTGCCCCCTCCTTTACCTCGTCCTTCCCGGCGGCGGGAATGGGGTTTGAGTATTTCCCCGTCGGAGCTTCACGGAAAAGTCCGAAAACGCCGAGGTCTGAATTTTCAATTACAGTTCCGATTTTTCCGGGATCAAAATAGCCTTTGATCTCCCCCGGAGTGCCGGGCTGACCCTTGGTGACTCCGCTGATAGTCACCTCTGCCACGCTTCCGCGTCCGAGCGGCACCGGCTTTCCGGTATCCGCGTCGCATATTCCGTGTCCCAGCCCGCCGAATCCTCCGGTCGAGGGGACGATAAATGTGACAGTTCCGATGCCCGCGCCGCTGTCGCGCACCCACATTCCGGTCTTGTACTGCCCGTCGCGCCCCTGCTTGGGTGTAAGCGCGGCGGTAAATTCCTTTCCGTCACGGCGGCAGAGCAGACTCAGCGTCCTGCCGCCCGATTTTTCAATCATTCCGGTAAGCTCGGCGGCGTCCGACACCGGCTTGCCGTCTATCTTCAGTATCGTGTCGCCTGCGCGCAGTCCCGCTGTGTAGGCAGGTCCGGACGGTGAGCCGCTGCCTCCCGCAAATCCGACCACAAGCACGCCGTCGGTATAGAATTTTACGCCGAAGGGCATCCCGCCGGGATAAAGCAGCAGCTCCTGCACTCTGCCTGAAGCCGCGGCGCAGTCCGGTTCTGTAAATTCCCGGCTTTGCAGCATCGGTGCGCCCGATAAAAGAAGCTGAAGCACCGCCGCGAGCAGTGCCGCCGCAATTATCCGCCTTTTTTTGATTTTCTGATATATATTCCGCATAAAAAGATCGTTCCTTTCAGTTGCTGGGAAAATCGCCGCAAGCGCTGCTTTTCCCTCGCCCTATTAATTTGCCCCCGCGGCGGCTTTTGATGTGTAGCAATTTCGGAGTATGCGTGCAAAAAATGGTGTAAGATAAAAATCGGTTTGGGTCGGAAGCTGAATTTTATGTGAATTTTTTGTTTTTGCATTGACAATCGGTAAAACGGTGATATAATTTATTCGTAAACTAATTAATCCAAAAGGAGAGATGAAGTTGAAGGAAAACGAATACCGTAATGGGGCAGATGCTGCTTCCTTTGGCGGAGCATCCGGCAAGGCGGAAGCCGCCTCAGCTGTGTCGGGCAAAGCGGATCTCAGGGGCGCGGGACACAGCGTGCCGGAAGCCTGCGGCGGAAAGTGTCTGCCGCCCATGCACAGCGACGAAACTTTGACGCCGCCGATGCTTATAGTCATGATAAGCCGTATGCACCAGAACCTGATGCGCAACACCGAGACGCCGGGATCGGTCATGTCACAGCACAGCTGCCGTATGCTCATACGGTGGCTCGCACGCGAAGACGGGCTTTCCCAGCTTGAGCTTGCACGGCGCACCGGACTCAAGCCGCCTACGGTCAGTGTGGCTTTAGGCAGGATGGAGCATATGGGATACGTCCGACGCGAGGCGTCGCAGAGCGATGGCAGGGAGGTCAGGGTGTATCTTACCGAAACCGGGCGGGCGCTTGAGGAGCAGACAAAAGCCCGTTTGCGCTGTGCCGACGAGATAGCAATGCGGGATGTAACGCCGGAGGAGTCGGAGACTCTTTGTCGCATCCTGCTTAAAATGAAAAATTCTCTTGCGGAGAACGAAAACAGCGCCGATCCGCGAGAAAAAAACGGTATCTGACGTAAAAATAAATAGCCGATTGTAAAAGTCAAAGATCTTAAATCAGATCCGTTTTTTCGGTGGCTATGCCGACGAAAAAACACCGCATAGACGAGCAAAGCGAGTCCGCGCGCCGAGGGGAGCCGCCAAAATCCGCGATTTTGGCG
>DPGK01000023.1:18058-57720 GCA_003523225.1 Clostridiales bacterium | reverse complement strand
GCGGCGATAAGCGCGCGTATCCCCGCCGCGCGGATCTCAATTGTAAAACGCAGTTTTACAATTGGCTATAAAATACAAAGCAAAGGATATAATCTTTCAGTATGAAAAAGCTAATAAAATATCTTAAGCCGTACCGCCTGTTTGCGATAATCTCACCTCTGATGATGGCGGGAGAGGTCATAGCCGACCTGCTCCTGCCGTATCTTACGTCCTTTATCATAAACTACGGCATTTCCGGCATTCCTCTTGACGACCCCGAAAACGGCTCTGCCGTGGCGGCGTGGATAGTCCGCACCTTCTGCGGCAGCGATCCCACCGGAATACAGATGATAGTTACCTTTGGGCTTCTGATGCTTGTGATAACTCTGATCGGCGGATTTTTCGGCACTATGTGCGCATACACCGCCGCGCGCGCGGCTCAGGGGTTCGGCAACGACCTGAGGTGCGACGCATATCGACACGTTATGGCACTGTCGATCGAACAGACCGATAAATTCACTACCGGGTCGCTCGTCACCAGAATGACCAACGACGTAACGCGGCTGGTCGAGCTGGTCGAGTCACTGCTTCGGATGTTTGTGCGCGCTCCCGTCTTCTTCATCGGCGGCACCGTCATGCTTCTGATGCTGAACGTTGATTTCGGCATGGTGCTTATCGGCTCGCTCCCGCTGCTTGTTCTGGCAATAGCCATAATACTAAAAAAAGCCATCCCGCTGTTCGGCATAATGCAGACAAGGCTTGACAAGGTGAACTCCGTGGTTCAGGAGGACGTTTCGGGCGCGCGTGTCATCAAGGCGTACGTCCGCGAGGACTACGAGTGCGAGCGCTTTGACCGCGCCAACCGCGACCTGTGCGACACAAACCTGCGCGTTATGTCGCTTATGGCATGGTTTTCTCCCATTCTTAATCTCATTCTCAATTTCTCCGTCGTGGCGCTGATACTTATCGGCGGCATCAGGATAAGCGGCGGCTTTGCGGGTATGAACGCCGGCGTTATCATGGCGGCGATCACTTACATCACGCAGGTAATTTTCTCGCTGATGCAGGTCGCAATGATATTCCAGACCATTTCCCGTGCCGCGGCGTCCGCGCGCCGCGTGTGCGAGGTGCTTGACTCCGATCCGGTGGTGCTTGGCGGCAGCCTTGACGATCCGTCCCCTGCCGGAAGCGACACGATGATCGAGTTCCGCGACGTCAGCTTCCACTATCCCGGCACACAGGGCAGACCTGTGCTCAATAAGATCAATCTGAGCGTGCGCCGGGGCGAGACGCTGGCTGTCATAGGAGCTACGGGTTCAGGAAAATCCTCGCTCTGCAAGCTGATCCCCCGGTTTTACGACCCCGATTCAGGCGAGGTGCTTGTTGACGGCAAGCCGGTAAAGGAGTATACACTGCGTGCTTTGCGTCGCAAGATCGGCTTTGTTATGCAGAAAAGTGTGCTGTTTTCCGATACCATTGCCAACAATATCCGTTGGGGGAAGGCTGACGCCTCAGATGATGAGGTAAAAGCGGCGGCGGAAACTGCACAGGCTGATCCCTTCATCTCCGGCTTTGCCGACGGATACGACAGCTTTGTAGCCGAAAAGGGGGCGTCCCTTTCAGGCGGACAGAAGCAGCGTGTTTCAATTGCACGTGCGCTCGTGCGCAAGCCTGAGATACTGATACTTGACGACTCCACCTCGGCGCTTGACCTTGCCACTGAGGCGCGTCTGCGCAGTGCGCTGCATTCCTCGCTTTCCGGCACAACGGTGGTGATGGTGGCGCAACGCATTGCCAGTGTGCGCGACGCCGACCGCATTGCCGTGATCGAAAATGACGGCAGTATTATTCACTGCGCGCCTCACGAGGAGCTGATGCGCGTCAGCGAGACATATCGCGATATCTACAATTCGCAAATGCAAAAACAAGCGGGGGACGAATAAACCGAAAATGGCAGAACAAAATAAAAACACACAACAAAACGAAGCTCCGCGCGTTGATCTGCGTCCCGGCGGCGGACCTGGAAAGGGCGGTCCGATGGGGGCGCGTGTACACGTGGAAAAGCCGAAAAATATTAAAAAATCGCTTATCCGTCTGGCAAAGTATATCGGAAAAAGCCGCTTGACGCTGCTTGCCCTGATACTTCTTACGCTGCTTATTGCAGTAACGGAGCTTGCAAGCCCCAAGCTGCAGCAGGAGGCGATAGATACCATCCGCGTTGAGGGCGGCGCGGTAAGCGTTGATCTTGATTCAATGCTCAAATACATTGCAATGATGTGCGTGGTATTTGTGCTGGGCGCGGTGATGTCACTGCTTCAGGAGCGCATTGCCGTCCGGCTTTCAACCTCGACAGTCTACATCATGCGCCGCGAGCTGTTCGGGAAGATCTCCCGGCTGCCGATAAAGTACACCGACACGCACCGTCACGGCGACATCATGAGCCGCATGACAAACGATATCGACAATGTGTCCTCTGCGATATCGCAGTCGCTCACCGCGCTTTTTTCCGGCGTGGTGACGATTATCGGAGCTGTGGTAATGATGCTGAGGTACAGTCCTGCGGTCACGCTGGTGGCGATGATCACGATTCCGCTTACCATAATAGTATCCTCATTTCTTGCAAAGTTCATGCGCAAATACTTTGTACGCCAGCAGGCGCTGCTTGGTCAGCTTAACGGTCAGGTTGAGGAAATGGTCACCGGATACACCACGGTGGTCTCCTACGGCAAAGAGCCGGAGGCGGTCGAAAAATTTGCACGGATCTCCGACGAATTCCGCCGCTGTTCGATAAGCGCGCGCGTCTGGGGCTCGATAATGGGTCCTGTCATGAACTTTATTGGAAATCTGCAATACGTGCTTGTTGCGGGGTTCGGTGGCTTCCTCATGATAAAGGGCGGCGGCATTGCGGAGGGCAGCTTTCTTTACGCCTTCTTCGGCGGAGCGATCACTGTCGGTTCAATACAGGCTATGCTGCAATACTCCAAAAAGCTCTCAAGACCTATCAATATGATAGCGAATCAGTATTCCTCAATTTTGACGGCGCTTGCGGGCGCGGAGCGGATCTTTGACATTCTCGACACCCCGGATGAGGTAGATGAGGGCAAGTCCGAAATAAAGCCCGCGGATATTCACGGAAATATTGATTTTTCGGATATCTGCTTCTCGTATGTTGAGGGTGAGCCGGTGCTTAAGCACCTGTCGCTGTCGGTAAAGCCGGGACAGAAGATAGCCATCGTGGGTGCCACCGGGTCGGGAAAAACGACGATTGTCAATCTGCTTACCCGTTTTTACGAGCTTGACAGCGGCAAGATCACCGTTGACGGTATTGATATCACCGATATCCCCAAGGAGATACTGCGCCGTGCCATTGCAATAGTGCTTCAGGATACGGTCCTGTTTTCGGATACCATACGCAGAAATATAAAGTACGGCAGGCTTGACGCATCGGATGAGGAAATGAAGCGCGCTGCCGAGACTGCGCGAGCCGACGCCTTTATTGACCGCTTGCCCGAGAGGTACGACACGGTGCTTGCCGAATCCGGAAGCAATCTTTCGGAGGGTCAGCGCCAGCTGCTTGCAATAGTCCGCGCGGTACTTGCCGACCCCAAGATACTGATACTTGACGAGGCGACCTCGTCGGTTGACACACGCACCGAAATGCATATTCAGGATGCTATGGCGGAGCTTATGAAGAACCGCACCTCGCTTATCATTGCACACAGGCTGTCCACAATACGCAACGCCGATGTAATAGTAGTACTTTCTCACGGTGAGATAGTCGAGACCGGAAACCATGACGAGCTGCTTGCAAAGGGCGGGGAGTATTCCAAGCTCTATCAAAGCCAGTTCGCGGGTATCGCAACATGAGGATCGACTGCACCGACGCTGAGCGCGCCCGATTTGCGGCTGTCTGCCGGGAGCTGACAGCCGCGCCGTCCGGGGAATACTCCGGAGGGAGCGAGGGAATCGGCGTGCTGCGGGAAAAGCGGCTTCACGCCGTGCTTAAAAGATTTGTGTGTCCGGACGTCTCATTTCACGAGCAGACCCCGCATATAACTGCGGGATCGCGTCCGGAGTCGGGCGCGGCTGTGGAAAAAAAACAAAAAAAATATGTCGCAGACGTGCTCTGCGACACTGAGATCTATGAAATTCAGACCGGCTCACTTTACCCCCTGCGTGAAAAGCTCACGTGGTATGCCGAAAATACCGACTGTCACGTCACAGTCATCCACCCGATCGCGGAAAAAAAGCGGGTGATATGGATCGACCCGGAGAGCGGTGAGGCAAAGCCGTCGCCGAGACTGTCGCGCCGCGGGCGGGCGGAGGACATTCTGCCCGATCTGGTCTATATTTCCGAGCTTGCGGCGTCGGGGCGAGTGTCGTTGCGTCTTATGCTGCTTGAAGCGGAGGAATACCGCTGGCTTGACGGCTGGGGCAGGGACGGAAAGCGCGGTTCAAGCCGATATGAGCTGCTTCCGGTGGAGCTGCTCGGAGAGGTGCACCTTGAGCTGCCCGAGGATTACCGCGAGCTTTTGCCCGACGGACTTGCCGGAGCGCCCTTTACCGGAGCGGAGTTTGCAAAAACGATGAAATTTGCCTCGCGCAAGGGGTATCTTGCCCTGCACGCGCTTGAAAACCTCGGCGTCGTGCGGCAATGCGGCACCCGCGGCAGAGCAAAGGTGTACGAGGTCATCTGAGACATAACCGCGCCCCGGCGAGAATCGCCGGGGCGCTGTTATGATGTTTGTAGTACAACCGAATATGTGAACCGCAGTCCGGGGAGGTGCTGAGTGTATTTGCCCGAGCGCGGTGGAGATCTGCGCGGTTTTTTCTGGCAGCGCGGGTTTATTTGAGCGAAAATACCTCAGTCGCTCTCCGTGCTGTCTTCCTCTTCGATAAGTCTCATTCCGGCGGTGGCAGTGACCGGGAGCGAAAAAACGATCGTCTGTGCCTCCGAGTCAATTCCCGCCTTATCCATTATCGCCTTCATTATGGCGTTTTTGCGTTCGGTCCTGACGACAATAAACACGATCTCCTTCTCGGCGGCAATTGAAACGCCGAGAAATTTTTCCGCGCGTTCGACTCCTGTGCCTTTGGCGTGGATCACTGTTCCGCCTGCCGCCTGTGCCTCGCGCGCGGCGTCCATTACGGTGTCGGTAGATCCCTGATTGGTAATTGCCAGCAAAAGCTCATACTTTGTGTTCTTCAACTCGCTTTCCCCTCCTTTTTCAAATTTCTGTCCGTCGGTAAGAAAGAACAGCTGTTTTTTTCCGCCTATGCTTGAAAGCGGGATTATAAAGGCGATGCCGATCCCGGGAATGTCTATTTTCAGCTCATTTTGCAGTTGGGTTTTTACGCGCGCCCAGGTGTCGCTCGTAACGGTTGAAAAGATAACCGTTTTCTGAGTTCGTGCAAGCCCGAAGTAGTCCAGAGTTTCGTTTATCGCCGTGCCGTTGCCGAGCGCGGTGAAGGAGACCTTGGCTCCCGCCGACTCGTACAGCGTCATAAACCGCCGTGCCATATTGCGGTCCGTTATTGTAACCATAAGATAAAGCTCGCTCATAACGATTCCTTTCCTTTCCTTATCACGTTAAAGCTCGATAATGGCGTCGTCCGGTATGTCGGGCAGATACCTGTCGGACGGCTCGTGACGCGCTTTGGAGCGTTTTTTCTTGAATTGATAGATAAGCCCAAGCATCTGGATTGTGATGAGCGGCGTCATTGCTACCATTGCCACGACTCCGAAGGCATCTGCAACGATGTTTCCGCCTGCGGCAAGGCACGCTCCCTGCGCGAAGGGGAGCAAAAAAGTGGCAGTCATGGGACCGGAGGCGACTCCGCCGGAGTCAAAGGCGATGGCGGTGAAGATGCGGGGAACGCAGAAGGAAAGCCCGAGCGCTATGGCGTACCCCGGAATGATGAACCAGAGGATGGATATTCCGGTCAGCACACGGATAAGCGCAAGACCTATCGATACCGAAACGCCGACAGACAGACAGGCTCCCATTGCCGTGGAGGAGACGGCACCGTCGGTGATCTCCTCGACCTGCTTGTTGAGAACGTATACCGCAGGCTCCGCCTTGACGATAAAATATCCTATCACCATGCCGATAGGCACGATTATCCACCTGTACGGCAGGGACGCCACCGTCTCTCCGAGATAGTTTCCGGCGGGCATAAAGCCCACGTTTGCTCCGGTAAGGAACAGGACGAGTCCTACATATGTATAAACAAGACCGACGATGAGCTTGTAAAGCTGACGGCGCGGCAGCTTAAGCGTAACCACCTGAAAAATTCCGAAAAATACGATAATGGGCAGCAGTGCCATTCCGATCTCGCCAAGATATGTCGGCAAAGAATACAAAAACAGCCGCGAAAGGTCAGCGGTGCTGCCAAGCTCGGGTATGGCGGAGGGGATGTATGCGCCCTCAGCCGGATATATAAGCCCCAGCGTCATGACCGCAATTATCGGACCGACCGAGCAGAGCGCGATAAGACCGAAGGAGTCGTCGCCCGCGCGGCTGTCGCTTCGTATCGAGGAAACGCCGACGCCCAGCGCCATTATAAAGGGGACGGTCATAGGTCCGGTGGTGACTCCGCCGGAATCAAAGGCGACGGCAAGAAAATCGTCGGGCACAAAAAAAGCCATGACGAAAACCACTATGTAAGAAATTATCAGCATAAGCCGCAGCGGGACTCCGAAGAACATTCTCAGGAGCGCGGCAACAAGGAAAATTCCCACTCCCGCCGCGACCGCAAGTATCAGCACGGCGTTTGGCACCGAGGGTACCTGACCGGCAAGGACCTGAAGGTCAGGCTCGGATATCGTTATGATGAAGCCCAGAAGGAAACCCAGCACGATAACGAGCGCGAGACTGCGTTTTTTGGTCATTGCAGCGCCCACGCGCTCGCCCATCGGGGTCATTGCAAGGTCTGCTCCGAGCGTGAAAAACATAATTCCGACGATAATAAGCGCCGCACCGGTCAGAAAGCTCAGGAGTATTCCCGGCGAGACCGGAGCGATGGTGAGGCATAGCAGCAGCACGATACATAAGATCGGCAATACCGCTGTCAGCGCCTCTTTGAACTTTTCGGTTAGCTTCTGGCGTGATCTGTTAAGCAAAAAGTATCCTTTCTGTCTGCGCGCGGCAGACGTTTTCAAAATTTTCTTCCTATTTTATTATAACATATCCGGAAAATAAAAATGTGAATCAAATGATAATATAAAGCAAATAAACGGTGCTTTGTCTCCGTCGGCAGGGAACGGGAAAAGGTATCGGAAAGCCGCTCCGCGTAAAAAGCTTACCGCACATCGTGATAATAACTTTATCACAAATGTCGTGTGATAAATTAACAAAAGATTAACTCGATATTAATTCAATTTCAAAACTTTTTTTGGTCGTTGCTGTATAATTATAATGCTGTTCATATATTTAATATGAAAATGTACGGCGGATATTTATGCTTTCTTAATGGATGCATAATTTTCCGCGGCATTACGGCACACTTCATGGCTTTGATGAAAGGATGGCTAACAAATGAGATCAGAATACATACGCTCCGAATCCGGAACCTGCCGACTCCTGACACGTCTTATCGTTTTTTTGATTGCCGCTGCGCTTCTTCTGCCGCTTGCGGCGTGTGCAAAGACGGGAAATGGCGAGCAGACTCAGGACAGCTCCACCACCGCAGACACGGCTGCCGAAACAACTGCCGCTGTGACCCTTGAGCCGGACGATATTCCGGATACGCTGAAATTCGGCGGCGAGCAGGTCAATATTCTCTGCTGGGACAGCAAGACCGATTTTGTTATTGACCCCGACGATGCTACCGACGCGGTGCTCAGCGAGATAAACAAGCGCAACCAGATAGCAAAGTCCCGCCTTGATGTAAATCTGGAATGGACTCAGGTCCCCGGCTCATGGAACGACCGCAACAGCTATGTGGAAAAAACATATAACGACGTTCAGTCGGGCGGCTACTATGATATATTCTCCGGCTACAGCCTTACCGGAGCGCTGATGGCGGTCAAGGGTGTTTCCCGCGACCTGCTTACGCTTGATACGATCAACTTCAGCAAGCCCTGGTGGCCGAAAACACTGCTTGAAACGAATACTATCAACGGCAAGGTCTATTTTGTATCGGGCGATATTTCCGCCGACCTGCTTTATACCATGTACTGCTTCTTTGTCAACAAGGAGCTGTTTGCCGATACTCACCCCGGAAGAACGGTTGACGAGCTTTACAAGTATGTTGACAACGGAAGCTGGACGCTTGATGCCTTCTTCAGCGAGTGCCAGGATCTCTGGAGTGATGTGAACGCCAACGGCGAGCACGATATCGGTGACCGTTACGGCTTTGTTGCGGAAGATCCCTGCATAGACGCATTTTATATCGCGTCGGATCTTAAGTTCCTTGACAAAAATGATGAGGGCAAAATAATCGTGTCAGATCAGGTGCGCTCAGAAAAGACCCTTACCCTGCTCGAGCGGCTTAACGGCTTCTTCCGCACCGATATGGACGGTCTGCTCGTCAGCACGGCGCAGAATGCCGGCTCCGGACGCGGCACATTCAATAACGGACTGTCGGTATTTGCACTTGAGATAATCTCCTATGCGAAGACCCTTCAGGTCGCGGCGGATTTCTCATACGGTATCATCCCGCTGCCTAAATTCAATGCCGACCAGAGTCAGTATTATACCTGCAACGGCTTTGCATACTCAAACTACTCTGTTTCCGCCGGTTCGGGCGTATCAGAGTCGGCGGCGGCTGCCGTTATCGAATGCCTTGCCTCCGAGGGCTACCGCAATGTGACCCCGCTGGTGTTTGAGACCACGATGAAATACCGCTATGCGGATGCGCCGGACGATGCGCGTATGTTCGACATCGTACACGATTCCATCGTGTTTGAGTGCGGCAGAAGCTTCGCGCTGCTGTTTGACAGCAAGCCCTTCGGGCTTTTCCGCCTGGCGCTCAGAGACCAGACAGTAAACAGCTGGAACCGTCAGGTTACAGTTAACTGGAGCAAGCTCAATTCCTATGCCGACGAAGTGAATAACGCACTCGGATAAATAATATGTGGCTGACCCGGATCCGGGTCAGCCACAAAATATTTGCGGGCGGTGGGAGCGATCCGCTTTATACGTCAAAAGTGGCGCTGTGCGGGGCGGAAACGGACTTCCTTCCGGCACAGCGCCGTTTTCCGGCGAGGACGCACTGTCCTGCCGGGAATACTTACAGTCTTTCCTTACTGCGGCGAATCATGCGCAGCAGATCCTTGAGCATCGTGTCAAGGCTGCGGATATCCTCGTCACATTCGTCGAGGCGACTCATGTCGTATTCGACCTTGCGCAGGCCGTCACAGCACTTGAAATATACACAGGTGTTCTTAACATTTTCGGATCCTTCAAGGCTTTCAACCTCCGGCACATACGAAAAACCGTCGGCTATAAGTGCAAGCCGTGAAAGCAGCAGTTTTCCTGCCGGGGGCAGACGCTTTCCGCTTCTGCCTATGCGGGGATGGCTTTCGCCCGAGCTGTAATAAATTCCGACGGTACCGTCCTTGAGGCAGGTCAGCGTGACAAAGCGCGAGCGCACCGGAATGTCCGCAAGCAGGGCAAGCACCTCACCTACATCGCCTGAGGCGGCGTCGAGCTGATTGATAGCTTCAACGGCAGCCATCCGGCTGTCGATGTAAAACCTGTCCGGCTGTTGTCTTTCTCTGCTTATACTTCTTCTCATATCCAATACCTGTTCTTGCGTGGATCTGTCTGGCGGCGCGGGTCAGATCACAGAGCGCAGCTTTTCAGCATTTTCCTGGACACTGCCGGTTTTGGCGTAAATGCTGGACGTTCCGGCAACGAAGATGTTTGCACCGGCGCGGCTCATTTTTGCGGCGTTTTCAAAGCTGACGTTGCCGTCAACTTCAATTTCAACATTTTCATATCCACGCTCGTCAAGCATACGGCGCAGACGTGTTATCTTGTCAAGGGTTCCCGGAATCAGCTTTTGTCCCGCAAAGCCGGGGTTGACGGTCATAAGCAGCACTCCGTCAAGATCGGGCAGTACTTCGTCAAGCGCCGAAAGCGGTGTGCCGGGGTTAAGCACCAGCATGGGCTTGGCTCCGCGGTCGCGTATAGCGGCAAGCGTGCGCTGAACGTGAGGCTCTGCCTCAACGTGAAATCCCACATAATCTCCCGGACGCAGGTCAAACCAGTCCAGCTTGAGATGCGGTTCCGTAATCATCAGGTGAATGTCAAGCGGAATGTCGCAGCACTCGTGCAGCTTACGCACAAAATCGGTGCCGAGAGTGTAGTTCTGCACGAAAACGCCGTCCATTATGTCGATGTGCAGATATTCTATCCCGCAGTCGGAGAGAGTTTTCAGCTCGTCGCCGAGATGTAAAAAATCGGCGCACATAAGTGAGGGTGAGATCTTCTTGGTAAGTGACATGATCGGCACAGCCTTTCCGTATTTTGTTTATGTTTATTGAAGCCTGCGCCTGCACGGCGGGCTTCATAAGCGAGAACATTATACCACAACTTTGAATTGCGTGCAATCCCAAAGGGCGGACACACGAAAATAATTTATATATTTATTACCGATCGTTCACGATTCGGTGCTGTAAAAACACCGCAAAACGGCACGGCTTTCAGGATACTTCCCCCGAAGCCGTGCCGATTTTTGGTTTCCGAAAACCACCCGCTAAGCGGGAGATTCCATAGAGGCTTTTGCCGATGAGAGGCTCCCCTGTGTAAGGGGAGCTGGCGCCGAAGGCGCCTGAGGGTTGTTTTTGAGATCATAGTGGACAATCCCTCCGTCACGGCATACGCCGTGCCACCTCCCTTTACACAAGGGAGGCTAACGTATCCCGACGCATTTGCGGTCGTGGGATAAATTTGCAAATGTCGAAAGTTTCTTTTGGTTTTCAGCCCCGCCAGTAACATGCCCCTATTGGGCTGTGCAAGATATCAGTTTTGCCGGTGCAGACCGTAGACTAAAGTTAGGACTTTTGTCAGTTTTGTGAAAGTTTTCGCTCGCCTTTTTCAAAAGGTCCGAGGGCGCGAAACCCTCGTCGCCGTACGCAGGCGGCGAGATCCACTTGTGGCGCTTTCTTTTTGACAAGCTTTTTCTTTGCGCCTTCTTCATCAAAGAAAAAGCGGGTTGAAATTTTATTAATATTGACAGTTGTTGTACCTTTGTCTACAACCGGTACCGGCTTTGCCTGTGGTTATGACTATGTTTTTTCGTTTGCGTTATGAGAGCATTGCCTCAAGTGAGGAAAGCTCTGTTCCGTTTACGGCGGTGCAGGTAACGCACACGATGTATCTTTCGATCTTGCGCAGCAGATAGACCTGTGTCATGCTTACTCCGCCAACATTCACATCGGCGGTTATGCGCTTGTATGCGTTTCCGCCTATGGTGACCTCGGTGGTGTCTCCAAAGGTGGGCTCAAAGCCGTCGAACTGCGTTTTAAGTGTATCGCGGAAAAAATCAACGTATTGGTCGATGGATGTGATAAGCGCGTTTACCGCGTCCAGCTTTTCGACCGTAAGGTTTACATTGCTGCCGGTGGCGGGATCCTGCGCTTGAAAATCAATGGTGGATGCAAGATCGGAGGCGTCGAATTTTTCGCCGTCCGTCATGGCGTCAAGTCCTATGCCGAGAAGCTGTGCTATTTCCTCGTCGGTGTTGAATACCCAGCTTTCGGGCTTAGTAAAGGTAAGTGCGGCAAATTCGCTGTGATAGACGTTGCCCTCGATCTTGCCGCGTTCAAAGGTGGTCTTTTTCTGCATCTGCAAGCCGCCGCATCCGACAAGTGAGATAAGAGTGATGATCGCAAGCAGCGACGCCAGCACGACTCTTGTGATTTTCTTCATGGTTTACAGTATCTCCTTTGAATGATATTCATTCCCGTCCGGGAACAGCTACATTATACCATATTACAAAGCGTTTTGCAACAAAAATCATAAAAATGCCGGATATGTCAGCCATGTGCTTGCACGAGCCGGGATATTCCGCGCGCGTGGAACATATGCGACGCGTGCTTTGTACGCTTCAGCGCTTTTTTCCTTGCATTTTGGCTTGTTTTGTGTTATACTTTATCCGGATAGAATTATTTCCGCTCCGTTCCGTGCCGGTATGATGCCCGTGTATGAGGCATCCGGCGCAGCCGGGGCGGCAGGGGTGTTATCATGGCAGTGACAATAATCGACGTAGCAAAGCGGGCAGGCGTGTCAAAAACCACGGTGTCGGCTGTGCTGTGCGGAAAAAGCGGAATAAAAAAGGAAACGCGCGACCGCGTAATGGAGGCAATAGACGAGCTTCATTACGTTCCCAACTTCAACGCGCGCAATTTTGTGCGCCGCAGGACAAATATTCTCGGCGCACTTGTGCTTACTGCAAACGCCGGACTGCCTAACTATGAATTTGACCGCGAGACAGGAATATATTCAAAAAACGTTATCGACGGCATTATTGAACGGCTTGCCGGGACGGGGTACGGTCTTATCACCGAGCCTTACGACCCGAAGTCGGGAAAGCTGCCGCAAATGGTGCGGGACAGCCGCATAGACGGGCTTTTTGTTATTGGCTCGATACGCGGAAATATTGATTTTGCCGATATGTTCGGCGCGCGGCAGATACCGCTGGTGCTGCTCGGAACGATCGACCCGGAGTATGATTCCTTCCGTGTGGATATTTCGCGGTCGGTCTGCATTGCCGTGAGGCGGCTGATCGAAACGGGACACCGCCGCGTGGGGCTGGTGAACTGTTCCACTCAGTTTTCCTCAAGTACCGAGCGGCTTGCGGGCTACGAAAAAGCTGTTACGGAAGCGGGGCTTGCCCCGGACAGTCGTTATGTGGTATACAGCGAGTCAAACACCGGACTTGCCGGAATGCACGCGGCGGAGGAGCTGTTTGCGCGGGTGCGTCCTGATGCGCTGGTGTGCGCCAACGTATCTACCACAATGGGAGTTATGCGCTATCTTTACCGCGAAAAGCTGCGTGTTCCGGATGATATTTCGGTGATAGGGCACGAGGATTCGGTGGTGTACGGCTACGCCTCGCCCGCCCTTACCGCTGTCAATATACGCAAGGAGGAGATGGGCGCGCGCGGGGCGGACGTTATGCTGCGCCGCATTGCGGGAGATACGGAGGATTTTCCGCTAAACTGCTACATGGAGCCGTATCTTGTGGAGCGCGAATCGGTCGCGGATGCGGCGAAGCAGAAGACCTTGTAGTAATGTTGCACAAAAAACCGGCGGCATACTTGTGCTTTATGACGGTTGACTTTTTTCACGGGAACATGATATAATATCTGTGAAGTATCACATGCCGCGCAATGCTGCGGCGCGGCGTGTGATTTTTTGCCCCCGAAAAACGGAACGTTCCGCAAATCCGTTCCGACAGACAAAAAGAGGTGTTACCATGAAACTGAAATACTATGGCACAGGCGGCGGGGGAGGCATTCCCGAAATATTCTGCGACTGCCGTGTCTGCCGCAATGCCCGCGAGGTGGGCGGCAAGGAGATACGCACCCGCTCTCAGGCGGTGATAGACGGTAAGATCGCGCTGGAATTTCCGGTCGATACCTTTCTTCACACCGCGTACTGTGGGCTTGATATGCGCCGCATACATAATATTGTCGTGACCCACGGTCACTATGACCATTTCCTCCCGCAGGATCTGTTCAGCCGTCCGCAGGGATATGAGTCTCCGCTCAGGATCTACGCTACTGAGGCTTCGGCGGCAAAAATGCTTGAAACGATTGCCGCGCAGGAGGAGGCGTATGCCACGGGCAAGCGGATAAGGACGTCGGATTTTTCAATTGAATACCATCCGGTGGAGGTCGGCGTTCCGTTTGAAATAGACGAATACCGCTTCACGGCTCTCAAGGCGCACCACGCGCAGGGGGTACAGTCGGTGATGTATGTAATTGAAAACACCGCCGAGGGCAAGCATATTCTGTGGGCGCACGATACCGGTCCTTTTTACGCCAGTGCGCTTGAATGGCTGGCAGACTACCCTCACGTATTCGATTTTGTTTCGCTTGACTGCACTCTTGCCCGCGGCGAGCTTATTACTGCGGCTCACATGGATATACTCGGCTGCAACGAGATGAAGCAGAAGCTCGAAAAAATGGGCAGGACAGACGCGCACACGCAGTTTTATCTGAGCCACATCGGGCATCTGCTGCGTCAGACTCATGCGGAGGTCGAGGCGGAAGCCGCCGCCTTCGGTATGCGTCCCGCGTATGACGGACTGACCGTTGAGATCTGACATTATTCCGGTTATTGCGGCGCAAGCCGTAAAATATATTATTCAAAACAGGAGAATTACTATGAAAAAACGTGTTTTAACTTTGCTGGCACTTGTTCTCTCTCTCATTCTTGCGCAGACGCTTATGTTTTCCGCTTCTGCCGCCGACTATGAGAAGGAGTTCAACTTTCTTGACGAAAGCACCTACAAAAGCTCACTTGTTTACACTGCCGGTATGAAGATAGCCGGTAACTCTACAACTATGGGTTACAAGGGCTGGCTCGGCTCTGCCGAAAAGTCCGCTTCCTCCGTTTTCGTTTTCGAAGCCGCCGAGGGAAAGGTGTTTGACACTCTCACCATCGCATACCGCGGCTATTCCATCGCTTCCGGCGCGCCGGACGGCGTAAAGCTCTATGTTTCCACGGTCGGCGAGGCTGACTATGCCGCCGGATATACCGAGGCAAACTGGACTCTTGTCGGCGCTCTCATCAACGATTCGACCGCCGGTACAGGCGTAAATGCCGCCGATCCTGCAAACCGCGACCCCGAGCTTGTGCGCACCGTTGACGTTTCGGCTCAGGCATCCGGACAGTCAAAGATATTCCTGCGCATTGACTTTTACCGCTCCGCGAACATGGACGGACTTCCCGCCACATACTTTGCCCCCAAGGGTGCGTCGGGCAGCTACGCGACCGCTCCTGTTGTGACCGAGGCTCCCGCCACTGACGCTCCCGTTGTGACCGAGGCTCCCGCAACTGACGCACCGGTTGTGACCGAGGCTCCCGCAACTGACGCACCGGTTGTGACCGAAGCCCCCACGACCGAGGCTCCCGTAAGCCCCGACACCGGCGACAGCATAAGCGGTATCGTTATAGCGGTCTGCATAGCTGCAGTTGTTTCAGCGGCTTCCGTTACTTTTGTGTCCCGTAAGCGCAGAAGCGCCAAATAAATCAGGAAAGATACAAGAATGAAAAGAATAATTACCCTGCTTATTGCTTTCCTCCTGCTCCTTTCCCTGACCGCCTGTGCCGAGGAAAAACAAGATCCCGACACAACGACCGCCGCCGGGGACAGCTCCACAACTGCCGCAGAGGTGGACTCGCTAAGCCCCGAGGAGAGCTTTGAGCTGCCTGCCGAAAGCACCGAGTATGCCGGGAAATTCATAATCTACAACGGTTTTTCAGACGCCACGACTCTTTTTACCACCTGCACAATGGTCAGTGAGGACGGCGTGTCGGGGGATGCCCTCGACGCGGCGATATACCGCCGCTGCCTCACGATGGAGGAAAAATACGGAGTCGAGGTCTGCGAAGTGCCGATAGCCGCCTCACAGCAGTACGACGCGGTGGAGAAGGATGTCACTGCCGGAACACATTCCTTTGACATTGCCATGATAAACACCACCAATGTTTCAAAGCTCGCGCTTGCGGGTTACTGCTATGACCTTACCGATATTGAAAATATCTCGCTTGAAAAGGTATGGTGGGATCAGAGCGCAAACGAACAGCTCAGGTACGGCGAGCATCTTTACTATACATACAGCGACATGGACACCACACAGTTTGACGCGGTGAGATGTATATACTTCAACCATGACCTGATGAAGAAGCACAGCCTGGACATTGATGCGCTTTACAGCCTGGCGATCGACGGCGAGTGGACCCTTGACCGGATGTACACCTACGCCAAGGACGTTTACGAGGATAACGGCGACGGTACAGCAAATGCCGACGATGTTTATCCGATAGTTGGCGTGCCGTCAACGACCCTCAGCGCAATGCTGAGCGGTGCAAATGCAAGCTACATCAAGATCGACCCCGAAACCAAGCTGCCCTACGCCAACTTCACCTCCGAGACCTTTATGGACACCTACAATAAAATACTCGACGTGATGTTCTCCGACAGATTCTTCTACAACGGCTGCTCAAAGAACACTCAGGCGACCGAAATGTTTGTAAACGGCCATGCGCTGTTCCTTCTGACCACGATCGTCAGCTCCAACACCATGCGCCAGAGCATGTCGTCCGATTTCGGCTTCCTCCCGCTGCCCAAGTACAATGAGGATCAGGACATTTACATCTGCAATGCTCCCAACCCTTACGCAATAATGATCCCCTTTGACACGCCCGACGCCGAAAGGACCGGATTTATAATTGAGGCTATGTCATATATTTCTCATGACACCGTCCGCACTGCGTATTTTGAAGTAAGGCTTTACGGGCGTACCCTCCGCGACGCGCTGTCATGGAAGACGCTTGACATCATTTACTCAAATATCGCATACAACGTCCCGGTTCAGACCTCGGTGAACTATTCGTCAAAGATAAACGATATGATGGTCGCAAACGACAGGTCTATTGCGGCATATGTTGCATCGGTCAAGAACACGGTAAATGCCGATATTCAGAATTTTATTAAAAAGGTAAGCGAATGAGATCAAAACTCCTTATTGCTCTATGCCTTACGCTGATAATGCTTATGCTTGCCGCCTGTGGTCCGGCGGTTGGCACCGAGGACAGCTCCGCTAAAGATACGTCTGTCGCCGCTCCCGGGGAATCTTCGGGGGCGGAAACGGACGCTCCTGTGACCACTGCCGAGGAAACGCGCAAGCCGGTTGAGCTGAAGCCCGTAAGCGCAGGGGATATCCCTGCTTTTTCCGGAGGAATAAAGCACACCGACTACAATTGCGGCGACGGTGTGTATATGCACCATGTAACCATGGTTCTGCCCCGCGAGTACACGGCGTATGTTGAAAAGCTGCCGTCGCTGGGATACACCGAGGTAAACCGCCGTGAGTACGGCAGTAATTATTTCTGCACGTTTGCGAAGGACGGGACGGCTCTTATCGCGTCGTATTTCGGGGCGGATTCCTCTGTTCGCCTGACGATCCTTCCGTATGACCCTTACGATGCCTATGATGATATCTACGGCGTGACCGATGCGCCTGCGGGGGACGTTGAGCCTCTATTTACAATGGTATCGACCGACTTCGTCACCAAGACGAACGGAATGTCATATATCATCCGCACGTCGAAGGGCAGCTTCATCATTATTGACGGGGGCTGGACGGGTGTTGGCGAGGCAAAAAAGATACTTGATATTCTGAAATCCCAGAACACCCGCGATGGAGTGCCGGTCGTGGCGGCGTGGATACTCACGCACCCGCATTCCGACCACATCGGGGCAATATCCGAGATGGCATCGATCTATTACGACGAAATAAAGCTTGAAAGAGTTATTTTCAATTTTGTGGATGACGAGATACTTGCCAAGTCGGATTCAAAGGCAATGCTTGAAAGCAACAGCAGCATTCTGAATATTCTGCGCAAGGCGCTGTCGTCCGAAAAAAAATGGGCTGCCGCCGCGGTAATAAAGCCGCACACGGGCGACCTGCTCAATATCGACGGCGTGACGGTGGAGATCCTTCACACGCACGAGGATGTTTACCCGAAAACGGACGATCTGCTTTACAACAACGCCAATTCCATGGCGTTCCGCATATCTGCCGGCGGACACAGCGCAATGATAACGGGCGACCTTTCCGGAACGGGTATGAAGGTGCTTGCCGAAAGGTACGGTGCGGCGCTCAAGAGCGATATTCTTCAGCCCACTCACCACGGCACGACTCACGGTCAGGTAACGACGTATAACTATATCTCCCCGTCGATAGTTATGTGGGACACCTCGACGTCAAGGTACGCCGAGTATGAGAACCAGGCCTACAATCAGCTTCTTGTGCGGATAGCGCCGCGACACTATATCAGCGGTGACGGAACGGTCACTGTGTCGCTTACGACTCTTGAGGAGATAAAAGCAAACTCCTGACGGAAGCTATACCGGGAGCTGCGCGATACCGCGCAGCTCCCTTTTGTGTGACAGATCTGCTCCGTTGTTTCATTATAATATTTGACATAACGCGGCGGATATGCTATAATTGAGTTGCACCCGGACGGCGCGAGCCGTGCCGGAATAATAATCAAGGACGGTTTCTGTCTTAATGAAAAACACGCCGCTGGCGGACCTTTTGCGTCCCAAATGCTTTGATGATATTGTCGGTCAGAGTCACCTTTTCGGCGAAAGGGGTGCGATCCGGCGCATCTGCGAGAGCGGACGGCTTACGAATATGATCTTTTACGGTCCGCCGGGTACAGGAAAGACCACTGCGGCTTCTATTATTGCCGCGCAGTCGGGTATGGAATTTCACCGGCTCAACGCCACCACCGCTTCTCTTGCCGATGTAAAGGCGGTGCTTTCCTCCACCGAGAGGGTGTTCGGCGCGGACGGAGTCCTGCTTTACCTTGACGAGATACAGTATTTCAACCGCAAGCAGCAGCAGTCGCTGCTTGAATATATCGAGGACGGCAGGGTCACTCTTATTGCCTCCACCACCGAAAACCCTCATTTTTACGTTTACAGCGCGCTTATCTCACGATCGTCGCTGTTTGAGTTCCGACCGGTAAAGCCGGAGGAATGCAAGCGTGCGCTTCGCCGCGCGCTTGAGGCGCTCAACACCGAGACCCGGAACGAAAAAACCGTTTCGGATGATTTTCTGCTTGAAATAGGCAGGCTTTCGGGCGGAGATGTGCGTCGGGCTATCGGAATTTTTGAAAATGCGTATTTTGCCGCGCGCGGGGAGGAGGCGGACGGCTCTGACGACCCAAGCTGCGAGATAACCGCGGCGGCGCTGGACGGCATTGACACCGGGCACGGTAATTTCGGGGACGATACCCATTACGACCTGCTTTCGGCGCTTCAGAAGTCGATACGCGGCTCAGACCCCGACGCGGCGGTCTTTTACCTGGTTTCGCTGCTTGAATACGGTGAATTGCTCTCGGTATGCCGCAGGCTTCAGGTCATAGCCTCGGAGGATATAGGGCTTGCATATCCTGCGGCGGCGTCCGCCGTGCGCGCCATGTGCGAGTCGGCGCGCGAGCTGGGAATGCCCGAGGCGCGCATACCTCTTGCCAACGCCGCAGTGCTGCTTGCCACTGCGCCGAAATCAAATTCGGCATATCTTGCCGCAGGCGCGGCGCTTGAGGATTTCACCGCGGGCAGGGGTAAGCTACCGCCAGAGCCGCTGCGCGCGCCGCTTTACCGGGGATATGTATATCCTCACGACCACCCGGGGCATTATGTCCGTCAGCAGTACCTGCCTTGCGACCTTGCCGACCGTGTTTATTATAAATACGGCGATAATAAGACCGAGCGAGCCGCCGCCGCATATGCCGAGAGCATCGGCAGCCGAAAAAAAGGCTCGTAAGCCCGAGCCGCATTGAGGCAGGTGCTTAATGCGTTGGGGCATACGGAATAATACGGTTCATCATGCAGTACGAAAAAACAACCGACAGAGAGATCATTTCTTGTCGGTTGTTTATTTTTATTCTGCTTATTCTGCGTATCAGATCCGGACGCGGGATATTGCTGTGGCTTTGCCGTTTTCTCCGATGTCTACCAGGATTCCGGTCGACTCGACTGCTCCCGACGCCATGGTAAAGCGCTGAGGCATTGCGGTGGTGAAGCGGCGTATTATCACCTCGGCGTTCACCCCAAGCACCCCGTCGGAGGGACCCGTCATGCCGATATCGGTCACATAAGCGGTTCCGCCGGGCAGTATCCTCTCGTCGGCGGTAGCAACATGGGTGTGCGTTCCCCAGACCGCCGACACCCTGCCGTCAAGATAGAGCGCAAGCGCGATCTTTTCCGAGGTCGCCTCTGCGTGGAAATCCAGCACTGCGGCGTCATACTTGCCTGACTCGCGGGAAAGTATCGCATCCGCGGCGGCAAAGGGAGAAGCAAGAGCGACGTTCATATTCACGTTGCCCTGAAGATTCATGCACAGCACCCGCATTCCCGCAGCACTTACGATCACGCTCCCGCACCCCGGTGCGGAGGGCGGAAAGTTGTCGGGGCGCAGAAGGCATGGGGTATCCTCAAGGGGAAGATATATATCCCTGCGGCTGAAAACGTGGTTTCCGGTCGTTATCACGTCCGCCCCCGCCTCAAACAGATCTTTTGCGTCGCGCTCGGAAATGCCGTGAATGTCTGCGGCGTTTTCGCCGTTGACCACCGTCAGGGACACGTCAAGCTCCCCGATGCGTCGGCGCAGATTTTTTCTCAGATATTCCACACCGGCGCTTCCGGTGACGTCTCCGATGGCGAGGACACGCAGCTTCATAGGCTATTCCTTTCTAAATCAATAAAAGAATTTACCGTGGCGCGGGGAAGGGTCATATTTCGCCAAGCGTCCTTTCGACCACCGAGCGTGCGGGCTTGGCAAGAGCAAGGAAAAGGATGATACCGACCACAGACTGCGCCAGATTGAAGGGCATTGCGGCAAGTCCGCCGACAAGGTTCTGATAGACCACCGCGCTTTCGTACAGCCAGTAGCCGATCACGTTTACGGCGGCAGAGGCGGCAAGCGCTATAAGGTTGCGGCGGCAGAACACCTTGCCGCGGTGGGAAAAGAAAAGCACGGCGATAACGCGCACTCCAATTGTGGCAGGGATCCAGAGCGGATATCCGCCGATAAGGTCGGAAAGTCCCGCTCCTATTGCGGCGGCAGCCGCCGCGTAGGGCGCAGGCAGAATCACGGCGGCGAGAAAGACAAAGCCGTCGCCCGCGTGAATATAGCCCTCAGCAAAGGGCATGGGTATTTTGATAAAATAAGTGCCGCAAAAGATAAGTGCGGCAAAAAGCGCGCTTATGGCTATGCGGCGCACGGTAAGCTGTGTTTTGTTGACAGAGGCGATTGTTTTCATGGTCTTTTTGCTTCCTTGGATGATTTTGAATATGTTTATGATAAGGGCGGTTCAGTCGGTGCTTTCGATAATGAATATTCCGCCTTTTTTTACCGATATCAGCGCGCAGTTTCCGGTTATCTCGTTGCTTACCGCGTACTGGCAGCGGCGGCTCAGCGTCGCGTTTTTCAGCGGATAGCGGCAGCCCTCCGCCGTAACGCCCTTTACCTTCGGGTCGGCGGCGATAATGGAGAGGTATCTGAAGCCGCTGCGCCCGATAAGAGCAGACCCTGAGCGCACAAACCGCGCCCGGCTCTGACCGTCGGTCATTACAGCGTAAACGTCCGAGTCCGCCAGATCCTCAAGAATAAAGAGATTTGAAAGGGTATGGTCAAGTCTTCCGCTCATTCCGCCTATTATTACAAGCTGGTCGGCTCCGCGGTTCAGCGCCGTTTCAACGGCAAGCTGGGTGTCGGTCACATCCTTTTCCGCCGGAACGCGCAGCAGCTCCACCCCGTCGGGTATCATGTCGGCGCTCATCGAGTCAAAGTCGCCGACGGCAATATCAATACGGTCGCCCAGTGCCTTGGCGGTAAGATAGCCCGAATCGGCGGCTATGCGGAGGTCGTCGGACTTTGGGTGTTCGGTGATCCCGTCAATGCGCACCGCCCCGCCGGTATATATAAATGCTTTCATGCTTTTTACTTATGTTCCTTGTCTTATTTTGCCTTGCCGCGGAATGGCTTTGATTTGAGTGTGCTGTACATATCAAGGTAGCTTTCATGCCGCTCTCGGGCAATATCCCCTCTGTTTACCGCTTCAAGCACGGCGCAGCCCTCCTCTTTGGTATGCGTGCAGTCGTTGTAACGGCAGTGTCCGTAGTAGGGAACAAATTCGCGCATAGTGCCGGGCAGCGATTCAAGCTCGAAAAAGTCAAAGCTTTCAAAGTCAAGCAGTGAAAATCCGGGGGTGTCGGCGATATACCCGCCTCCCGGCAGGGGAAAAAGCACCGCCTCGCGCGTGGTGTGCCTGCCGCGTCCAATCTTTTCGCTGACGCCTCCGGTCTTAAGCCCGAGAGAGGGGTAAAGAGTGTTCAGCAGTGTGGATTTTCCCACCCCGGAAGCCCCCGCAAACGCGGCGACTCTGCCGGGCAGAGCTTTTGCGGCATACTCTGCAAGAGCCTGAACGCCCTCACCTGTGGCACAGGAAAGCTGGAACACGGGGTATCCGGCGCGACGGTAGATGTCGGCGATGCGGGCGGCGCAATTCTTGTCAAGCTCGCATTTGCCGATGATCATTACCGGCTCTATCCCGTTATACTCGGCAATTGAGAGCAGCTTGTCCAGTGTGGTGAGTACGGGTGCGGGGCGCGCCGAGGCGCATACGGCAAAGATGTAATCAAGGTTTGCCAGCGGCGGTCGTATGAGTGCGTTCCGGCGCGGCAGAATTTCGCATATCACGGCGTCAGAGCCGTCCTGAGCGGCGTCAGGTGTTCCTTCGCCTCCCAGAATGCGCAGCTCCGCCTCATCTGACAGCGCCACTCTTACCCGGTCTCCGGTCAGCGGGCGCTCAAGCCGCGCCCCGGTGTGATATGCTCCGGCGGTGCGTGCGTCGCACGCCGACGAGCGCAAAGCTCCTCTTGCGCGGCAGCTTACCGTGCCGCCGCCGTCAAGACCGACGGTATAAATTCCGCCGACTCCGCGGATTATTCTCCCGTTGGTTTCCTTCATCGGTCTACCCGCGCTTTCATTGAACTTGGGCTGAAAATTATCAAATATTTTCTCCGTTTTATCTCTGATTTACGCCGAGGTCGGCGGTATAGACGTATTTTGCGGCAAAGGCGCTTTCGCCGTCGGCGTATTTAAGGGTGATCAGCACGCCTCCGCGCAGGCTGTTGTTGTATTCAAACCTGCCGCCGAGTCCCTTGCCCTCAAAGCCGACAGATCCTGCGGCGGCACAGCTTATGCTTCCGTCGCTCACAACACCGGTGTTTTCCGGCGCGCCGGACGAAACAAAGCAGCTTATTCCAGCCGCAACCGCCGCGTCATATAATCCTGTTATCTCTCCTTCTACCTTGGTACGTATCAGTTCCGGCGAGCCGGAGCTTAAAAGCTCCGCCGCGCCCTCAAGTGCGCCGTCCGATATCATCACACCGGGAACGGTCTTTCCGTATGCGGAGCTAATAAGTGCGGAGCTTTCCTCAAGCTCGGCGCGAAGCTCTGCGGTATCGGTGCTTTTACCGACAAGCCACAGCCCTCCGTGCGGAACTCCCTCCGAGTCGGTCACGGCGATAAAGGTCGAGCCGTCCGCGGCGGAAATACACCCGCGGCGTGCCGTAAGCACTTCGTTTATCATGGAGGCGGGGAGAGAGGAGTCCTCCTCCGCGCCGTCGGCTTTTGCAAGAAAGCTCCAGCTTATGCCGCGCGCGTTAAGCGGAGCGGTGATCTTTTCCCATGCTCCGGCAAGAGATGCGCGGCTGTCTTTTCCGGCGGACAGATCGCCGCAGAAAACTACAAGATCGGGCTTTTCGGCGTCAAGGATCGCTTCTATCGCGCGTATGGTGTACTGCCCGTCGTCGGGTGAGGCGAGCACGAGCGTTCTGAATTCGCCGCCGTCGGCGGTGACTCCGGGTGAGTTTATTTCGACCACCTGCGCGGTTTCGGAATTGATTATCGCGCCGTTTGCAAAATCGGAGAGCGCCGCGTCAAGGTCGGGTATATGCAGACCGTTCTGCACGCTGACGGCGTTTTCCGCGTCGCCGTTGTAGTTGGAAAGAAAATGGTCTATCCCCGCTTCTGCTCCCTCTGAGCCAAAGGCTTCGATAATAAGGTCGCCGCGGCTGTTGAAATATGTACTGCATCCGTCAGGTCCTACCGAGTAATAGGAATCTACGTAATCGCATTCCGAAAGCCCGGTGTGACCGATAACGATAGCTCCGCCGCTGTCGGGCAGCTGCCCCGACTCATACCGGCTTGCCGGTATCAGCTCCGCCTCGCAGTTGTATCTGTCGGCAAGCTCGGCGGCGAGCTGGCGCGCCGCGTTCAGCGCCCATTCGCTGCCCGCATTGTCGCGGTATATTACCTGAATGCACAAAGCCCTGCCCTGTGCCTCGTCCTTGGGGGCGGCGGCGTTGCCGGGCACGACCGCAAACGACGCCGGGGCTTCCCCTGCGGCGGGGAAAAGCTCTATTGCCATTGTTATGAACATCAGCGCGCTTGCCGTGCGGAAAACAGTTCCCGCCCACCGTCGCTGAAGCAGCTTGTTGACGGCGGAAATTATTACGTATGCCACGCTTAGCGCAAGCCTTGCCGCCGTTTTTATCAGTTTCATTGAAGCATCTGCCTTTCTTTTTTACTGCGCCGCATACTGTTCTTTGACGCAGTCCGTGCCCGGCGGAAGCAAAGCTCTGCCGCCGGAAACGTAGGGAAATTTATTTGCCGATCTTTTTGGTTAAGTCAGCTCAGGGAGTTCGCCCGTTGTCTCGGGGGCGTAGGTCGTCTCCGGCGCGTCGGTAATGTCCGGAGTCGGAGCTTCGGTGGTCACGGGACTGTCGGTCGTCTCCGGTGTGCTTGTAGTCTCCGGCGAGTCGGTGGTCTCGGGCTCGGTGTAGTCCGCGCCGCCGCTGACGATGAGAGTCACATATATTTCCCACTCTCTGCCCTCGATCTCGGTGTCGGCGTCGGGCGACTGGGATATTACTTCCCCTGCGGGAATGTCGGCGCTTCTGACCGTAAGCACATAAGTCATTATACGCTCGCTGTGCAGCAGCTTTTGGGCGTCCTCAAGCAGCATACCGGTCACATCGGGCAGGTTCAGGGTCATTTCGGGATTGACCCAGTCGGGCCCTCCGCTGACCACAAGATCGACGTAAAGCTCTCCGGCATACCCTTCAAGTATCTCATCCGGAGCTACCGACTGCTCGCATACCGTTCCGGCAGGTGAGCTGCTTCTTATATACCTTACGCTTCCTACATTCACGCCAAGCAGATTAAGCATCTGCGTCGCCTGCGAGAGCTGTCTGCCCACCAGACGCTGCATTATCACGCGCCTCAGCTCTGCGGTGTAGTCCGCGCCGCCGCTTACCGTTATCGTTATCGCGTCGTTGTCCGGGTCGGGCAGCGGCGTGCCGCCGATAGCGGACATTCCTGCAGGGCTTTGCGATATCACGCTGCCCGCCTCAAGCTCGCTTTTTACTATCTCGACCTTTGCGGCGCGAAGGCTGTATGTAGCCAGCAGAGCCAGCGCGTCGGCGCGGCTCATGCCGGTAAGGTCGGGAATAAACCGGATGTCAAAATTCTTTCCGCCGCTGACCGTAAAGCTGACGGCTGAAATGCCGGGCGCGCCATCGCTTCCGGCGGCTGGAGACTGACCGAGCACCGTTCCTACCGGAAGCGGCGAGCGTGTATAGATCACGTTGCCTATCGACAGCGAGGCATCCTCAAGCAGCTTTCGCGCTTCCGGCTCGGTCTTGCCGACAAAGTCTGGAATTTTGACTGTCGGATTATACCCGGAGCTTTTACCGCGGCTGACGTACACGGTGACGGCACTGCCCGCCACAAGCTGTTCGCCGGGCGCGGGGTCGGTCGCAATGACGTATCCCGACGGGATAGCGTCATTTGCCTGCTCGACCACGGTCAGCATAAAGCCCTGCTCACGCAGCTGGTTCTTTGCCGTGCGCCAGTCCATTATCGTGTAATCGGGCATCGTAAGCATTTTCGGACCGAGGCTTACCGTCAGCGTCAGCGTGCAGGGCACCTTTTTGTGCGCGCCGCCTGTCGGTGACTGCTGAATTATGCCGCCTGCCGCGACCTGAGTGGAATACTCCTCCTCAAAGACCAGCACGACGTCCCCTTCCTCAAGCCCCTGTCGCTGCAGCTCCTCGGTAAGAAGCTCGCCGCACATATTTCGGTCAAGCCCCACCATGGCGGGGATCTTGACACCTGCGGTCTTGGTCATGCCGCCCATTACCTTGTCAAAGACATAGAAAAGCGACACAAGTCCCACAATAAGCACCGCAACGGCAACTCCGAGTATTATGGGAGTTATCGAACGCGAGGGCTTGTTTTCGGCGCGGTTTCGGTTTGAACGCTTCAGCGCGGCGATCCTTGCCGGAGTAAGCACCGAGGCGGAGGGGTTTTTCTTTATCCTGCGCAGCTCGCGCAGCATATCAGCCGCGCTCTGGTAGCGCTTCTGCGGATTTTTCTCCATCGCGCAGAGGATGAGCTGCTCAAGGCCGCGCGGTATCTTGGAATTTATGCGTCGCGGGGGCAGCGGCTTGTCGTGCATATGCATAAGCACGACCGAAATTGGGCTTTCATCGTCAAAGGGCAGCCTGCCCGTTGACATTTCATACATCATTACGCCGAGAGAATAAAGGTCTGAGCGCGAGTCGGAGGAATTGCTTTTTGCCTGTTCGGGGCTGATGTAGTAAACTGTGCCGACCGTTTTGTCGGACATTGTGGCGGTGTCACTGTCGGGGAGCTTGGCAATGCCGAAGTCCATGACCTTGACCGCGCCGTCTTTGAGCAGCATGATGTTCTGCGGCTTGATATCCCGGTGGACCACTCCCTTTGAATGTGCGTGAGCCAGCGCCGACAGTATCTGCTCGGTATATGAGATTATCTCATTGAGAGGCAGCGCCCCGCGCTTATCCATGTATGAGCGCAGGGATATGCCCTCGATATATTCCATTACAAGATATTTACGCTGCGTCTCAACCGAAACGTCGTGAATATCCACGATATTGGGGTGCGAAAGCATCGAGACGGCGCGCGACTCGTTTACGAACCGCTGTACAGCCTCGGGGTCTCCGGCGATCTCGTCGCGCAGCATTTTTATCGCAACGGTGCGATCCTCCTTGAGATCGTGCGCGCGAAAGACGACTGCCATTCCGCCTGTCCCCAGCACCTTTTCTATCCTGTATCTGCCGTCAAGCAGGGCAGATACGTATTTTTCAAATGATTTTGAGTTGTTTTCCATTCTTTTATCGCCGATATCGGCTCTCCGTGTTCTTGTTCCCGCGCGGGGCATATTCAGGCGTTTTCCCGGATATGTAGTTTAACCTAGCAGGCTGAATCACAGCTCAACGAGCAATACGGTTATGTTGTCGGGGCCTCCTGCGGCGTTTGCAAGTCCCACAAGTCCCGACGCTTTTTCCTCCAGCGTTCCGCTGTCGCGCACCACAGTATGGAGGATATCCTCTCCGACGCACCCGGAAAGACCGTCGCTGCAGAGCAGAAACCACCTTTTGCCGTCCGGGGGAATTGAGATATCCACCGGCTTGAGATCTGGGCGCACGGTGTCGTCAATTCCCACCGCGCGTGTTATCACGTTCCGCACCGGAGAGACGCGCGCCTCCTCGGCGCTCATCTGTCCTATGTCCACAAGATGCTGAACGTATGAGTGATCGCGTGTAAGCTGCCTTATCGAGCCGGAGGTTATATCGTATATGCGGCTGTCGCCTACATTCACAAAGCACCCGCCCACGCCCTCGCAAAGCAGCAGGGCGACAAGCGTTGTGCCCATTCCGGCAAGCGACTCCTCGTTCCCGGCGGCGGCGCGCACGGCGCTGTTTGCCGCCATAGCTCCGCGTTCGAGCGCGTAACGGAAGGAGTTGGTCGTCAGTGCGTCCTCGCTGTCGGAGTTTTTGACCAAAAGCTCAAGTGTATCGCACACCGTGCTCACAAAAACGTCCCGTGCGGTTCCCGATGCGGTAGCGCCTCCGGCGTGACCGCCCATTCCGTCGCATACGACGCAGAGTGTCGCGCGTCCGGCTGCCGTATATATTCCGAAGCAATCCTGATTCTCGGCTCTACGCGAGCCGATATCGGTTATTCCGTAGCACTTTATTGACATACTCTGACCCCCTCCTGTATCCTCCGGCTGTCATATCGGGATCCCGACGCCGGGGGTTCATTATACCGCGTTAAATTGACCGTGGTTTTTCAAAATAATGATTACAATGCAAATAATCGCGTGTTTACGTCACGTTTCCGCCGTCCTCTGCGCTTTTCTGCATCGAAGCGCGGCGAAGCTGACCGCAGGCGGCGTCGATATCGGGGCCGAGCCTGCGCCGCACTGTCGCTCGTATGCCCTTTTCCTCAAGTCGGGCTGCAAATGCGGAAATTTCCGCGCGGTCGGGCGGCATAAGCCCGGTCTCGCGCACCGGATTTACCGGAATTAAGTTTACGTGTATGGGCATATTTTCTCCCTCGCGGCGCAGTGAGCGGTTAAGCAGTCCGGCAAGCCGGTATGCGTCGGCGGGCGAGGAGTTTTTGCCCTTGATAAGCGTGTATTCAAAGGATATGCGCCTGCCTGTCGTGCCGTAATAATACCGGCACGCCTCCATAAGCTCAGCGATCGGATATCTGCGGTTTACCGGCATTATTGCCGAGCGTGTCTCGTCGTCGGGCGCGTGCAGTGAGATCGACAGCGTTATGGGAAGCTCCTCGGCGGCAAGGCGGCGTATTCTGTCGGCAAGCCCGCAGGTGGAAAGCGAGATGTGCCGATAGCTTATGTCAAGCCCCCGTCGGTCGTTTACAAGATGCAAAAAGGCAATTACGTTGTCGTAGTTGTCAAGCGGCTCGCCGATGCCCATCATCACGATGTTCCCGACCCGCTCCCCGGTGTCGGCGGCAACGGCTATCACCTGCCCCAACAGCTCTCCGGGGTATAGATCCCTTACCTTTCCTCCTATCGTAGAGGCGCAGAAGGCACAGCCCATCCGACAGCCGACCTGTGAGGAAACGCAGACGGTATTCCCGTGGTGATACCTCATAAGCACTGTTTCGACACAGCAGCCGTCGCGCAGTCCGAAAAGGTACTTTACCGTTCCGTCCGCCGCCGAGACCTGCTTGCGCTCGATCTGCGGCAGCCAATAAGGAGCGACCTCCTCAAGACGTGCGGCAAGAGCTTTCGGAATGCCCGGCATTGCCGAGGGCGCTGTACCGCGTGAGAGCTGTGTGAAAAGCTGTGAGGCGCGGTACTTGGGCTCGCCGAGCGAGACAAGCAGAGCCTCAAGCTCGTCGTAGCTGTACGAGAGCAGCTCTTTTTTTACTGTATTATTTATTTCGGAAGCAATTTTTTCGGTTGAGTTCATTTTTAATGAATTATTTGTTCCTTACGAGCTTTGCAATGAAAAATCCGTCGCATCCGAGCGCCATGTCGGGCGAGAGCGTCAGCATGCCGTCCGGCGCGTCAGTGCCGTCGGGCAGTGTGAACGCCTGTGCCGAAAAGTCGGGGTTGGCGCTGAGGAATTTTTTCACCACGCCGGAGTTTTCGCGCGGCAGCAGCGTGCAGGTGGAGTATACCAGTGTTCCGCCGACCCGCAAAGCGCTTGCGGAGGCGCTGAGTATTGCCAGCTGAAGCTCGGGCAGGTCTGCTGTTTCACTTACCGGGCGGTATCTTATCTCCGGTTTGCGGCGTACAGTGCCGTAGCCCGAGCAGGGAACGTCGCAAAGCACCCGGTCAAAGGGCGTCTCGTCCGGAGAAAATTCATACGGAATGGAGGAATCCCTGCCGACGGCGCGGATTATGCTTATGCCCTGTGCCGAGGCGCTGTTGCTTATCAGCGGCAGGCGGTTTTCTCTCAGCTCGCAGGCGACTATCTCGCCGCGGTCCTCCATTTCCAGCGCCGCCGAAATACTTTTCGTCCCCGGCGCGGCGCAGGCGTCAAGCAGTCTGTCTCCCGGTCGGACGCCGAGCGTCCACGCCGCAAGCTGTGCCGCTTCGTCCTCAACGAACGCTGTCGGCGTCTCGCCTTCAAGGCATCCGGGAATGCCGCCGCCGTATATTTTAATGCCCCACGGTGAGGCGGCGGTCGGTTCTGCGTCAAAGCCCGCTTCCTTCAGCTCCGCCAGCAGTGACTCGCGACTGCGGCGCAGGGTGTTTACCCTCAGCGTAAGCGGCGCGGGACGCGCAAAGGCTTCAAGCATCGCACGGGTGCGGTCGGCGCCGTAAGCGCGCACAAGCTCCCGGCAAAGCGGTTCGGGCACCGAAAAGCGCACCGAAAGTGAATTTATCAGCTTCTCACCCTTTTCGCCGTCCGGCAGCGGAAAGGGCGCGTCCTCGGTCCTTCTCTGATATTCGCGCAGGATGGCGTTTACAAATCCGCGCGACGAGGGGCGCGCCAGTGCCACCGTTTCATTTACTGCGGCGTGCGGGGGAATGCGGTCGCAGAAGGCAAGCTGATATATGCCAAGCCTCAGCAGTGCGCGGGTGTCGGGGTCGGTCTTGGCAAGCGGACGGGAGGAAAGCCTTCCGATCATATGATCAAGCGTTATCCTGCGCTCGGTCACGCCCATGACCAGCCGCTCCGCAAGCGCGCGTTCGGCAGGGTCGGGCATCCTTTCCTCTGACAGCGCCGCTCTTACAAGCAGACTGCTGTATCCGCCGTCCTCGATGCGCAAAAGCAGGCGCAGCGCCGCTGCGCGCGCGGTGGCGGGACGGGGAGATGGGTTTTTCTTTTGGTTTCCCGGACGGCTGCCGGATCTTCGGGCTTTGTCCGTACTTGTCCTGTCTTGCGGCATATTGATCTCCATGCCGCCACAGGCGGCTCAAAAAATTTTAATTAGAAACAGATGCACTTTGTTTTTAGATAAGCTTTATTTTCAAGCTATTTTCTCTTTGAGCGCGACGAGGCGATGATAAGGATCCGCAGAAGCTGGAGTATCGAGCCTGCAAGCGCGGCGACATATGTCAGCGCGGCGGCGGTAAGCACCTTTTTCGCGCCTTGCAGCTCCTCCTCGGTAAACCGACCGTCCGAGCGCAGCGCGGCAAGTGCGCGGTGGCTGGCGTTCAGCTCCACCGGAAGGGTTATGAGCTGAAAAAGCACTGCAAAGGAAAAGGCGAAGATGCCGAGGTGAACCAGAAGGCTTCCGATGTCGCCCTCAAGTCCCGCGCTGTAGCTGAGAAAAAGTCCGATGATGATGAGCGGCCACGACAGGTTTGCGGCAATATTGCACACCGGAATGATGGCTGCGCGCAGCTTTATCAGCGAATATCCCTCGGCATATTGCAGCGCATGTCCCGCCTCGTGTGCGGCAACTCCCGCCGCCGCGACGGTGCGCTTGTTGTAAACGCCCTCCGACAGGCGTATGACATTGACCTTGGGGTCGAAGTGGTCGGTCAGCTCGCCCTGCGTGCCTTCAATGCGCACGCCGAAGGCTCCGCCGGAGCGAAGCACCGCGTCTGCCGCGTCGGCGCCGGAAAGCCCCGCGCGGTTCAGCACGCCTGAGTATTTTGTGTATGTCGATTTGACCTTCGTCTGTGCTATAAGCGCGATAACGTAGGCGATGATGACCAGAATATAGGTAGGATCAAAATAAAAAAACGGCATTTAGGATCTGGTGACTCCTTTCTTTTTTCAGCTCAGTCTGTCGCCCTCGTTGATCTTTCTTCCCCGGATGAACTCGGCGGCGCTCATGCGTCCCTTTCCCTCCGGAAGCACGCGGGTGAATATAAGACTGCCCTTGCCGCACGCAACGGTTATTCCGCCCTCTCCATGCCCGTCAAGCGACGTTACCGTTCCCGGTGCGACGTCCTCCGCGGTGGGAGCCTGCAAAAGCCGCGCTGCGGCAATTTTAAGCAGCTTGCCGTCCGGGGTGTGCGTCCACGCAAGCGGAGCGGGTGAGGTGCCGCGTATGAGATCGTAAAGCTCTGAGGCGGGACGTTCAAAGTCAAGGCGGCAGTCGGATTTTTCAATTTTTGCGGCGTATGACGCGCCCTCGTCTGTCTGCGGGGTTCGCGTGAGCCTGCCGCCGCACAGCGCGTCAAGCGTTGCGGTAAGCAGGTCTGCTCCCGCCGCCGCCATGCGGTCGTGCAGTACGCCGAAATCGTCGTTCTCTCCGATCGGTACCTCGCGCCGAAGCAGCATATCCCCGGTGTCAAGACCTTCGTTCATATACATGGTCGTGATCCCGGTGACGGTCTTTCCGTCTATCATTGCGCGCTGCATGGGCGCCGCTCCGCGGTATTCCGGTAACAGAGAGCCGTGAACATTTATACATCCGTATGCGGGATGATCAAGCACCTCGGGCGGCAAAATGCGGCCGTATGCGACCACGATTATAAGATTTGGGTCAAGCGCGCGCAGTGTTTCCATAGCCTCCTCCGTGCGGAGGGTCTTGGGCTGAAATACGGGAAGTCCCAGCTCCTGCGCCAGCACCTTGACGGGCGGCGGGGTGAGCTTATAGCCTCTGCCCGAGGGCTTATCCTCACGGGTAAATACGCCGACAAGCCTTCCGCCGCAGCGGGCGGTGTACTCCGAGAGCGCCCTCAGCGAGACGGCGGCAAAGTCCGGCGTACCCATAAAGAGTATCCTCAGCGGTTCTGCGGGTGCGGGGACGGGCGTGCTTATACTTGTTTTTGATCTATCCATATTAGTTTTCCCCGGTATTCCGACCGGTCCGGCGCTCATTATTTGTCCTCCATATACAGCGCGATGTCCGTATACAGCTTTCCGTCAAGATGGTCTATCTCGTGGCAGAAGGCACGGGCAAGCAGGTCGGTACCTGTGATCTCAAGCGGCTTGCCGTCTCGTCCCGTGGCTTTTACCGTCACCTTTTGCGGGCGGCGTACCACGCCCGCTCTGCCGGGGACTGAAAGGCACCCCTCGGTACCCTCCTGCTCGCCCGAGGTATAGGTTATTTCGGGGTTGATAAGGAAGATGGGCTTGCCTTCCTCCACCTCCACGACCACCAGACGGCGCAGCACTCCCACCTGCGGAGCGGCAAGACCCACGCCGTCGGCGGCGCGCATCGTTTCAAGCATATCGTCCAGCAGCTGTTGTATCCTCGGAGTTATCCTTTCGACCGGACGGCTGATCTGACGGAGCGTCGGGTCGCGGTCGGTAAGTATTTTTCTTTTAGCCATTGAATATCACCTTTATTTAAGTATATGTATTTTCCACTCAGATATTTGTGGGATTGAAATCTATCGAAAGTACAGGTCCGCGGCGCGCCTTGTCGGTAAATTCCGCGCGCAGACGGGCGAACAGCGCCCGACTCCTGCCGTTGAGGCGGCATTTTATCACCATGCGCACGCGGTATTTTTCGTCAACGCGGTACACGGGCGCGGGGAACGGACCGAAAACTATCACGGGAACGTCGGTAAAATCCCCTCCGCTCAGCTCGTGCAGCTTATCCGCCAGCAGCTTGCCCGACATTACCGCCGCCCTCTCGTCGGGAGAGGTGACAGTAAGCAGAACAATGTCGCAGAAGGGCGGAAAGGTCAGCGCCCGGCGCAGACGTATCTCGCGCGAGTAAAAGCTGTCGTAGTCCTGCCGGCAGGCGAGCTTTATTATATCGTGCTCCGGGTTGTTGGTCTGAATTATTGCCTCGCCGGGCTTGTCGGCGCGTCCGGCTCTGCCTATGACCTGCGTAAGCATTGCAAAGGTGCGTTCTCCTGCGCGGTAGTCGTCAAGATACAGCGACATATCGGCAAGCAGAACTCCCACCAGCGTCACATCGGGGAAGTCGTGTCCCTTTGTCACCATCTGAGTGCCAAGCAGGATATCCCCCTCGTGGGCGCGGAATTTCCCCAGCAGCCGGTCGTAAGCCTCGCGGGTGGAGGTGGTGTCGGTGTCCATGCGGATTATCTGCGCATCCGGAAGCAAAAGCCCCAGCTCCTGCTCAACCCGCTGAGTGCCGTAGCCCATGCGCAGAAGGTGTTCCGAGCCGCATGAGGGGCATTTTTCGGGCAGCGGCATCCGCCTGCCGCACCAGTGGCAGACCAGCTCGCCCTCGCCGTAATCCGCGCCGCGGGTGTGATACGTCATTGAAACGCTGCACCGCGGACAGCTTACAGCCTCTCCGCAGGCGGCGCAGGACACAAAATTATTGTAGCCGCGGCGGTTGAGAAAGAGGATAGACTGCTCACCGCGCGCGTAAACCTCGCAAAGCCGCCGCGCAAGCTCTGTGCCTATGGGTGAGATGTTCGCTCCCCTCGCCTCGGCGCGCATATCGGCGACGGTGACGGCGGGAAGCGCCGCGCCGCCGTAGCGGTGAGTCAGGCGCACCAGCGTGTATGTGCCGTCACAGGCTTTTTTGAAGCTCTCCACCGAGGGAGTTGCCGAGCAAAGCAGCATAAGCGCCGAATTGGCGGCGCTCCTGAAGCGGGCGATGTCGCGGGCGTGGTAACGCGGGGACATATCCGACTTGTAGGTGTGCTCCTGCTCCTCGTCTATTATGATAAGTCCGAGCCGCTTCACCGGAGCAAATACCGCCGAGCGCGTGCCTACGACAAGCGGAGCTTTGCCCGAGCGTATCTTGTTCCACGCCTCGTATCTTTCGTTGCGTGAAAGACCCGAGTGAAGCACCGCGACTCTTTCTCCGTAGCGCGTGCAGAAGATAGCAAGCGACTGCGGCGTCAGTGCGATTTCCGGCAAAAGGAGAATGACTCCCCTGCCTGCGGCAAGCATACTGTCTATCAGCGAAAGCATGACCGCCGTTTTGCCGCTTCCGGTCACGCCGTAAAGCAGCGCGCCGTGCGGTTTGCCGTCGCTTGCAAGCTCTGAGAGCGTCCGGAACGCCCGGTCCTGCTCGTCGTTCAGCACCATAGGCGCGGGCGGCTGCGTTTTGGCGTCAGCAACGGAAGTCTCCCCGCGTACCGCGTCGCGCAGAACGCGCCTTGCAAGCCCCTTTTTTTCAAGGGCGGAAAGCTGTGTGCGGCACGGACCGAGCCTTGCCTCAAGCGATTCCTCGCTCATTCCGCCGCTGCCGGCTTCGAGCAGTGCTTCAAGCACCGATATCTGAAGGGCGGAGGACGGACGCTTGACCGTCGGGTGCTTTTTTTCAAGCACCGCGCGTATTTCGTCGGGCGGCAGTGCCGGCTCGCAGTATTTTATCTGCAACCGTGCCGACGTGCCTGACGGCTCAAGCTCGCGTATGACGAGCGGCTTTTTGCCGTCGCACAGGGCTGCGACCGCGTCCGACGCGGCAGCTCCGAAGCGGGATGTCAGCGCGGACAGCGAAACTCTGCCGTGTTCGCGGATAAAATCAAGCACCATAAGCGCAGACGCACCGAGCTTTTCGCAGTCGGCGTCTCCAAGCGAGGCGGCAGGCATTGAGCCGAACGCCGGACTCAGCGTAAAGAACTCGGTGAGCTTTGAAAGAGCGGCGGGCGGAAGCATGGCGTGTATCGCGCCTCCCGTAGTGCAGAGCGTCTGCTCCTTCATAAATCGCATAAGCCCCAGCATTTCGCCGTCAAGCGAAAGCTCGCGTGAGCAGACTGCGAAAAGGGGCTTGATCTTTGCGGGGTCGGTATCGGAGCTTTCGCGAAGCACGGTGCAAATTCCCGTTACGCGGCGGTTGCCGCTGCCAAAGGGAACGCTTACAAAGTCGCCGGGTCTGGGGGACATACCCTCCGGAATGCGGTAGTCGTATTCGCGGTCTATTGAAAACGGCGCGTCAAGCAGATATACGCCGGCGTACTGTGCGGACATGACCTCTGTCTGGACCTTCGGTCAGTCGGGATCAGGCGTTACCTTTTTCCGCGTCCGCCGCTTCTTCCTCCGGCTTCTCTGCCTCGGCGGCGTCGGCGGCAGGCTCTGCCTTTGCAGCGGGAGCGGCTCCTGCCTGATGGGCGGAGGCAAATACGCCGGCATGCTCGCCGAACGTCATTGCGCCCTCCTCGTCGCGATCCACGATAACGTATTCGCCCGACTCTATCTTGTCAATTGCGATCTTCACAGCCTTGCGGTCGCGGTAATCGGGATTTACAATGTTATCGGCGGTCTTGTCTGCATCCTTTACGCCAAGTGCCGCTTTTTCGGCAATGTGACGCTCGCGGACGTACTCGTCGGTGATAAGGCGCGCGCATTTAGCCGTTGCAACGGCAAGCTGATAGCGGTTGAATTTTCCTTTTGTGAGCTTATTGATGGTAGGGTAAAGCATAAGATAACTCCTTAAATCTATGTTGTTGATAATTATGACCTGTTGATACCGGCGCGTGGAGGCTTTATTCCTCGGCGTCGCCGCTGTCTCCGTCCTCGCTGTCAAGACGGTTGGCTATTGTCTCTGCCTGCACAGCGGAGAGAATGACATGATCGGAATCCGTAATGATGACCGCACGGGTGCGTCTGCCGCAGGAGACGTCAATAACGCGCCCTTCTTCTCTTGCGTCCTGAACCAGGCGCTTGACCGGCGCCGAATCCGGACTTACCAGAGCCACAACGCGGTCGGCGGCGACAATGTTTCCGTAGCCGATGCTGATGAATTTCATGATCTGGATCTAACTCCTTTCTTTTTCACGGAAAGCTTATTCGATGTTCTGAATTTGTTCCCGCACCTTTTCGGTTTCGTTCTTAAGCTCCACGCCAAGGGCGGCGATCTCCGCATTCTGGCATTTGGAGCAGATGGTATTTATCTCGCGGTTGACCTCCTGAAGCTGAAAGTCAAAGCGCCGTCCCACCGGGGCGTCCTGCGCCGTCATGCCCTCAAGCGCCGAAAGGTGTGAGCGCAGGCGTACCAGCTCCTCGTCAATGGCAAGGCGGTCGGCAAGCGCGGCGCATTCGGTAAGCACCAGCCTTTCGTCGGGCGCTGCCCCGACGTCGGCAAGCAGGGAGGTAAGCCTTGCGGTGATGCGCTCGTGAAGCGCGGCGGTGTTTGCGTCCGACAGCTCGGCGACCCTGTCAACAAGAGCGCCGATGCCGCGCAGCTTGCCGCATATGTCGGCGCGCAGGTTTTCTCCCTCCCGCGCCCGTTCGGCGCAAAAGGCTTCAAGCGCGTCGGCAAGCACCGGACGGATGTACGCCCATTCCGTTTCGGGGTCGGTCTCGTCCCCGGCGCCCTCAACGGTAAAGATGTCGCGGTTTTCGGCGACCTTCATCACCGAAATATCGTCGTAAAGCCCGAATTCGTCGCGCAGGGTCTTGAGCGCCGCAATGTATGACGCGGCGGCGGCGCGGTCGATGACGAGCGGTGCGGAGGAGGTCTTGTCCTCGCCCTCGCCCCAGATGCGTGTGCAGGAGACGGTCACATCCACCTTGCCGCGGCTGACTCCCGCCTCGGAGAAAAGCGAGCGGATGCGCGGCTCGAGCGTGACGATAGCGCGCGGCATCCTGACGCTCAGATCGAGATATTTATTGTTGACCGACTTTATCTCCACGCTGACGGAACGCCCGTCGGTCTCGGCGCATTTGCGGCTGTACGCCGTCATACTTCTGAACATATGCGTGATCCTTTCACTTTCCTGCGGGGGAATGCCCGGAATTGTCTTTCCGTTGCGATTGCATATATAATTATTATAATATATTTTTATGAGATTGTCAATATACAAGGCGCGCGGGGGACTGTGCATATTGTGAACCTTTGATTAATTTTTGCGCCAAAACGGGAGAAAAACAAAGAAAAACGGCGAAAAGAGGAGAAAATACCGTGCAAGGAGGTGTTCGCAGAAGTCCTGTGCGCGGTTGACATTTTCCGTCGGCAGTGATATACTTGTTCTGAAAAAAGGAGTGTGGCGTCTATGAAAGAATGCATTGCGGAAAAATTACCGTCTAAGGTTTTTGCCGGGGCGGAACCTATCTGGCTCACGGGAGGCGGGAGAGCGGACGAATACGCCGAATTCGTTGCCGATCTTACCGTTCCGGAGGACGCGAGCGACGCGGAATTTGATTTTTTTGTTGCCGCCGATTCCGAATATGATCTCCGTCTTGACGGCAGGCTCATAGGCTTCGGGCAGTATCAGGACTATCCCGGCAGGGTGGTATATGACCGCGTGAGCTTTCGTGCCGCGCCCGGTACGCATTCACTGCGCGTCACCGCGTGGCACTGGGGAGTGGATTCGTTTACTCACACAAAGCGCCCCGCATATCTGATCTTCGAGCTGCGTGGCAAGGAAGGAGAAGTGCTGCTGCACTCGTCATCGGATACGCCGTCGCGCCCCGCGCCGGGATATGTTCCGTATAAAAATCATATTATTACCTCGCAGCTTGGGCTTGGGTGTGAGTACAGTGCCGCCTCTGCACTGCGGGATGAAAAAACTCCGTTTGCGTCGTCGTCTGTCGCGTCTGTCGGCACGGCGGACGGTTCTTTTGAGGTCGTTCCGCGCCCGATAGAACGCTGCAAGCTGTTTCCGCACACGGAAATGACTGTTGTCGGGCGCGGATTTTATAAAGATCCCGACGAAAAAGCGATGCTTTCCGACTCCGGGCTTTTTATGGACAATGCCTGCCTTGACGTTCCGCGCCGTGACGCCGACGGCTGTTACCTTGTCGCCGACGTTGGACGCGAGGAGACAGGATTTATAAAATTCTTACTTTTTACGAAAAAGTCCTGCCGCGTGCGCATCGGTTGGGGAGAGCATCTTACAGAGCAAAGAGGAACGCCGCACTGCGCGCTCCACAGCCGCCGGTTTACCTATGACTATACCGCAGTAGCGGGTGAGAATCAGCGTCTTGAGCCTATGCGCCGGGTCGGCTGCCGATATCTCTGTATTTTCTGTGCCGATCCCGACGCGGACATATCCTATCTCGGTCTTGCTCCGACGCGCCTTGTGCTCCGGCGCCGCGAGCCGCCGCGCCTTGCTGCCGACGGGCTTCGCCGCCGCATATACGACTGCGCCGTGCGCACCCTTGAGCTTTGTATGCACGAGCATTACGAGGATTGCCCGTGGCGGGAGCAGTCGCTTTACACTCTCGATTCGCGCACGCAGATGCTTTGCGGCTACTCCGCCTTCCGCGGCGGAAATTCTGCCTTTGCCCGGGCAAGTCTTGACCTTATTTCCCGCAGTCAGCGCAGCGACGGACTGCTTACCCTGTGCGCTCCGGCGGGGATCGACCGCCCGATCCCGTGCTATTCCCTCGCTTACATAATGCAGATGAAGGAATATGGGGAATTCACGGGGGACGCAGACTTTCTTGCCTCAAAGCTGCCGCTGCTTGAGCGGATAGTCGGAGCTTTCCTTGACCGCTGTGACCCTGCGGACGGGCTGCCCCGGCGTTTTCCCGACCGGTTAGGATACTGGAATTTTTACGAATGGGCGCCCACTCTTGACGGCTCCGCCATACATCAAAACACACCTGATGGCGAGCTTCCGGTCGAAGCGCCGCTTTGCGCATTCCTTGCGATAGCCTGCTCCGATCTGGCTGAAATTTTCGGTCTTTGCGCGGCAGGACTCACCCAAAACGCCGGAAAAACGGCGGAATATGCCGCAGGAGCGGAAAAATACCGCGCGCTTGCGGTAAGACTTGCAAAGGCGACCGGCAGATGCTTTTTTGACCCCGCCGCCGGGCTTTTCCGCAGCTTTTCCGACCGCCCGGACGCGCCATATGCCGTGCTCACTCAGGCGCTTTGCCTGCTTTGCGGCGCGGGTGAGGGATACAACACCGACCGCGCCATTGCCGCAGTAGCGTCGAACGGCGGCGGGGAGGGACTGTCTGAGGTGATACCCGCAACGCTCTCTTCGGCGGTGTTCAGGTACGACGCGCTTGCCGCCGCAGACCGGGAAAAATACGCCTCCGTCATCCTTTCCGAGCTTGACGGGGATGGAAAATATATGCTGGACAGAGGGGCGACCTCCTTCTGGGAGACGATAAAGGGCGCGGCGGATTTCGGGGGAGCGGGAAGCCTCTGCCACGGCTGGAGCGCGCTTGCCGCACTGTGGTATCACCGCCTTGACGACTGACAGGGAACGCCCGATCAGATGTCCGCGCCTATTTTCATACGGCGGGAGCATGTCTCCCGCCGC
>DPGK01000023.1:9173-17727 GCA_003523225.1 Clostridiales bacterium | reverse complement strand
CGCGGACGAGCGATGCTCGCCCCTGCCTGCTTTAATCATCGCCCTTAAAAAAGCGATTTTTTCGTGGTTCGGTGTTTGCCCCATCAATTATACGCACAAACCATACCCACGACATACGACGCAAGAGAATATGAGGAAATACAAGTTTTCCGACAAATCAAGGCTGCCGCGCAAAAACGCGGCAGCCCGATGTTTTTTATTATGCTTTATGCGGTGTGTGGCTTGGGTGTGGCAGAGCAAATTCAAGCTGGCGGTCGTAAGGCTCGGCAGTCACGTGCGCGTCCGAGTATTCCTCGGCGTCGGTACAGCCCATCCGGCGATAAAAAGCCTGTGTTTCAACCGCCGAGTGGGAGGAGATATACAGCTTTTCCGCGCCGCGGGATGCCGCCCATTCCGCCGCTTTCCCGAACAGCACCGTTCCTATCCCCCGGTGTCTCAGCTCCTCCGAGACGTGCAGGCAGGAAAGGTCGATATACTGTCCCCGACTGCCAAGCGGCATAGCCTCGACCGAGGCAAAGCCTTTAAGCTCCCCCGCTATGAATGCGCCGAAGACCGCGCCCCCGGTTTGCAGGGTGTTGATAAGACAGCCGACAAGCCGCTCATAATCGGCGGCGCTCCAGTCGTCGGTGAAGGGGTTACTGCGCACCTCCCACCGATCTTCCGACCTGCGCAGGCAGTCGGTCACGACCTGATGCCTTGTAAAGTGCGAAAAAAGCCGGATATTCAGCTCCGCAGGCGCGATATATCTGTATTCGACCTGCATATTTTCCGCCCCTGTCACGATCTTGCCTTTGAGCGCAGGTTCATCAGAACGTAAATTCCGATAAGCAGCAGCACCGAGCCGCCGAGTATGGCATACATCGTCCCGGTCCCGACCTTGTTCCCGAAGAAATAAAGGTTGCAGTCAATGGAATCGCGTATTGCTTCAATTATCTCCGCGGGGATGCCCTGCTCCTTCATTTCGGCATACACACCGCGCATGGCGTGGTTGCGCAAAAGGCAGGTGCCGTACGTTCCGGGCAGAAATGAAAGCACCTTTTGCAGTGTGTCGGAGAAGTTGGAGATAGGCATATACGCTCCGCAGATGAAGCCGTATCCCGCGCTGACGATCGTCCCCACCGCGGACGCCTGACCTGCTGTAGTGAGCGGGTAGCTGACTATCGAAGAAAGCGCCGTGCCGAACATTACAAGCAGAACTATGTCAAGCAAAAGCAGCAGGACATCGGCGGCGGACATATACCATCCGGTAAAGGCAAGGTAGGCAAAGCACATCCCTGCGGCGACAAAGCAGATAAGCAGTGTGCTGATAAAGGTGGCGGCGTAATATCCGAGCGCCAGTACGGGAGCTTTGACCGGGGTCATGGTAAGGTCGCGCCTCGACCCTGTTATCTTGTCGTTGACCATCAGCAGGTTCGAGCAGAACGCCACGGTAACACAGCATACGGCGAGCAGAGAGGAAATAAGCTGACCGCCCACGGTTGCGTCAATAAGACTGCCTGACACCGTAAAGCCCTCCGGCATGGCGGAGGTAAAGCTGCTTTTGTAAACATTGCCGAGAAATGTGACGTAAAGCACAAGCAGTATCACCGGGGTGATAAGGGAGGTAAAGAACATTCCCTTGTCCTTGAAGAACAGCTTGCAGTTTCTTCTTATAAGTGCCGAAAGACCTGTCATTTTTCCGTACCTCCGGTCAGTCTTTTGCCCGTGACGGCAAGAAAGACATCGTCCATTTTTCCTTTTGTTATCTCATAATCGGCAAACAGCTCCGGGTGAGCGACTATAAGCCGTGTAGCCGCGGCGGTAGTTGGCACTGCCACGCGCACCGCGTCCCGAATTTTTTCGAACGGAAGTCCCAGTGCGCCCACCGCGTCGTCGGTGACTCCGTAAAGCGTGATGAAGTCTCCTGTCCAGCGGTTTTTCAGCTCAAGCGGAGTCCCCTCGGCGGCTATTGCGCCGCTGTCGAGTATCACGACATAGTCCGCGTCGGCGGCTTCCTCCATGTAGTGCGTGGTAAGGAACACCGTCATCTGCTCCTCGCGGCGCAGTGAGGTAACCACGTCCCACAGCAGCTTGCGCGTCTGGGGGTCAAGCCCGGTGGTCGGCTCGTCAAGTATCAGAATGTCGGGGCTGTGCAGCAGCGCGCGTGCAATATCAATGCGGCGGCGCTGTCCGCCCGAGAGCTTGCCGACAGTGCGGTCAAGCAGACCGCCGAAGTCGAGAAGCTCTGCAAGCTCTGCAAGCCTTGAATCAAATTTCTTTCCCTTTATGCCGTAAAGCGCCGCGCGGCTGCGCAGATTATCCTTTACCGTGAGAGCCGAGTCAAGCACCGAATTCTGAAAGACCACGCCGAGCCTGCGTGCAAGCGACTCGCGGGAGCTTTCTATGTCCTCTCCGGCTACCGTAACGCTGCCGCTGTCCATCTTAAGCTGGCCGCAAAGGATGGAGATGGTGGTGCTTTTTCCCGCGCCGTTTACGCCGAGAAAGGCAAACAGCTCACCTTTTTTTACGCAGAAGCTGAGATCCCTTACCGCTCTTACGTCCCCGAAGGACTTGTTGAGGTTTTTGATTTCAATAATATGTTCCATGTATTCTCCTTGCTGACGCTTCAAAATACTAATATATATTATAGCGTACCGTCGGATTTTGTCAACCCCCCGCGCGTAATACGGGTAAAATACGGATAAAAAAATAAGTTATTTCAAACTGTACCACTATACCGTCCGCTACATCGCCGGGGCGACCATCGGTCGTCCCTTGGGAGGACGAAGAAAAATAAAAAAATCTGAATTTTATTTGCAATTACCTATTGACACGCTTGCAAAAATGTGATAGAATATCGCCAATTCAAACCACAGCGCATCCGACGGATGGCGCGTGGTATATAAACCGATGAGGAAGACGAGTAACGTGTGCCGAACGGTGCAGAGAGCCGCAGACGGTGTGATTGCGGTACGAAAGCAGACGCGAATGGACTTCCGAGGGCGGACCGAACGCCCGTTCCGCATTGCGGAGCGTGCAAGTAGTTTCCGACGGGGTGCGCTCCCGTTATTCGCGGCGCTGTGCATTATTGTGCATATACAGAGTGGGAGCTTTCCCGATTCGGGTGGTACCGCGGATATTTTTTCTTCAGAAAATACTCGCCCCGGATGCCGTTATTTTTGGCGGCATCCGGGGCTTTTTGTATTTTAGCATATAATAATAACAATAAAGAAAGGTAAAAAACAATGAAAAAGCTCATCTCCCTCACACTCAGCATTCTTATGCTCCTCTCCTGCCTCGTTCTCGCCTCCTGCGGGAACTCCAAAAAGACGATCGCCGACAAGGTTGCCGCCGGCGAAACGGTAAAGATCGGTATAATCCAGCTTATGCCCAATCCCTCGCTTGACAACTGCCGCACCGGTATCATCGACGTGCTTCAGTCCTCCGGCATCAAATATGAGCTGGATGTTCAGACCGGTTCAAACAACTCATACGAGTCCGACTGCGCCGCCTTTGCCCAGAGCATGGTGTCCGGCGGCTGCGATATGATAATAGCGATCGCAACCCCTGCCGCAAAGCCCGCCTTTACCGCCGCCGCTGACACGAACATTCCCGTTGTCTTCTGCGCCGTTTCCGACCCCGTGGACGCCGGACTGGTAAAGAGCATGGAGGAGCCGGGCGAGAACTGCACAGGAACCTCCGACGTGCTTGATTTCACACTCCACGTAGGAATGATCCGCGCTTTCCAGCCTGACGTCAAGACCATCGGCGTTGTATACACCACCTCCGAGGAAAATTCCCTGACACAGCTCAAGAACCTGCGCGCCGTGTGCGACGGACTGGGAATCGCAGTTGAGGCTGTTTCGGTTCAGGGCGCGTCAGATGTTCCCGCCGCCGCTGCCGCTGTCGCCTCAAAGAGCGACTGCATCCTGAACTTCACCGACAACAACGTGGTTCAGAACCTTGCCTCCGTGCTTGCCGCCGCCGAGACTGCCGGTATTCCGGTCTACGGCTCGGAGGAGGAACAGGTCAAGAACGGCTGCGCCGCTTCGATGTCCATCGACTATGTGGCGCTGGGTAAAATAACCGGCGAAATGGCAATTGAGATCATGCGCGGCGCCGACGCGGCGACAATGGCAGTCCGCAAGCTCAGCGAGGCTCAGCCCGTCGTCAATGAGGCAGCCCTCCGTGCGCTCAACATTGCAATTCCCGAGGCATACGCTTCTGCACAGCGCGTTGGAAGCTGACAAGACAGCTTTCCCGACCGGAAAAATTAAAAACGGTAAAAAGTCTGAAAGGCAAACCCTGCGTTACAGCCGGGGTTTGTCTTTTGGACGGATTTTGTGACTTATGAGCAAAATGGCAAGAGCCATTGAAAGGCGGTTAAAAAATGACGACCATTCTTACCTCGTGTGAGCTGTTCGTGCGGCTGGGGCTGGTTTATTCCATCCTCGCAATGGGCTATTACGTCAGCTACACAATACTTGATTTTCCCGATCTGACGGTTGAGGGGACCTTCCTCACCGGCGCGGTGGTTTACGGAATACTGGTATCAAACGGTATTTCCGGATGGCTGGGTATGCTTGCCGCTTTTGCCGCCGGCGCGCTCTTCGGCGCGCTGACCGGAGTGCTCAATGTAAAGCTGAAAATACGCCCGCTGCTTTGCGGGATACTTGTTTCGACCGCTCTTATTTCAATAAACCTTGTTGCAACGTCGGCGGGAGCTGCCGCGCTTAAGGGGGAGTTTGACCTTGGGGGTGAGCTTTACTCCACCATAAATTTTGCGCGCAGCGACGCGGCGATCAAAAATCAGTTTCCCTTTTCGCTCATTCCGGCTCGCGCGGGAGCTTTTCAGCCCCGGCTGGATGTTGTATTTCTCTTTTTTGCCGTTCTGTTCAAGATACTGCTTGACCTGTTCCTTTCGACCCGGCGCGGACTTCTGCTCCGTGCCGCCGGAAACAACCCCTCCTTTGTGCGGACGCTGGCGCGCGACCCAGGCTCAAGCCGTATATTGGGACTTTCAATAGGCAACGCCTTTGCCGCCTGCTCAGGTGCGCTTTACACCTCGGTGACCGGAAACGCCAATCAGAGCATGGGTGTGGGTATGGTGGTCATAGGTCTTGCGTCGCTGATAATAGGGCTGTCCCTTTTCCGCCGTGTCCGCTTCATGCGGGACACTACAAAGGTCATCTTCGGCGCTATGGTATATCAGGCGTGCCTTGTTTTGGCGACACAGCTCGGAATTCCCTCGGCGTACAACAAGCTGATAATGGCAGCGCTGTTTACCGTTGCGCTTATACTGAGCGCCCGCAAGCGCACGCGAGGACGCGAGCCGCACAGCGTCCCGAAAGCAGCCGCGACGAAAGGAGAAGCAGAAAATGAGTGATATGAACGAAATGATAAGGCTTGACCGCATCACAAAGATATACAATCCGGGTGATGTTACCGAGATATGCCTGTTTTCCGATTTTTCGCTGTCGGTAAAACGCGGGGAGTTCGTCTCCGTTGTCGGCTCTAACGGAAGCGGAAAAACTTCCTTTTTAAATATAATATGCGGCTCAGTACCCGTGGACGCCGGAAGGATACTTATCGACGGCGTTGACGTTACCGGAGTGCCCGAGCACAGGCGTTACGCACGCATCGGAAGGGTGTGGCAGAATCCTGCCACCGGCACCTGCTCGGAGCTTACTATCCTTGAAAACTTAGCGCTTGCCGACTGCGGTCCGGAGGCGGGAAAGTCCGCAAAGGCAAATGAAAAATACGGCGCAAAATGCCGCCGCTTCGGGCTTGGGCGCGGAGTGTCCCCCTCGCGCATTGATTTTTACCGTGAGCAGCTCTCCTCACTGCACCTGGGACTTGAGGATAAGCTGTCGCAAAAGGCGGGTGCGCTGTCGGGCGGTCAACGTCAGGCGCTGGCGCTGGTCATGTCCGCCATGACCCCGGTGGATATTCTGATACTTGACGAGCATACTGCGGCGCTCGACCCCAAAACGGCGGAGCTTATCATGGAGCTTACCGACCGCATCGTGCGGGAAAAAGCACTCACCGCCGTCATGGTCACGCACAACCTGCGATTTGCCGCCGAATACGGCGACAGACTGCTGATGCTTCATTCCGGACACACGGTGCTTGACGTCGCGGGAGAGGAAAAGAAGCAAAAGACCGTCCCCGACCTGCTCGGACTTTTCAACCGCATAAGCATCGAGTGCGGTAACTGAATCAAAAAAGCCGGAATACGTGCAGACAGCAGTGCCGGGAAGCGTTTTAGGGGTGTTAAAAAATTCAGAAGGAATTTTTTAACACCCCTAACTACATTGGTCTTGACGGCTGAAAGCCGTCATTTTGCCACAGTATTCACCTGAATTCAGACAAGATCAAGGGCAAAACCGGCCAAGATCGCCGGGAAATGCCGGATTCCCGACCGATATTTCCCGAGGGCTGTAAAAACATCAATTTTTTTACAGCCCCGTTTTCTGTTCTCAGGTCGTTTCCTCATCAAGGCTTTCGCGTGAGCGGAAGAGGAGCGAAATGCACCAAAGCCCCGCAAGAGCGACAACGGTATAGATGATGCGCGCGGCAAGGGAGGTCTGTCCCCCGCATATCCACGCCACAACATCGAACTTGAAAAGTCCGACGCTGCCCCAGTTCAAAGCACCGATGATAGCAACTATCATCGCAATTCTGTCCATTACCATAATATTACCTCCTGAAATGTAATGAATCTTCGCACGGAAGGCACGGGACACGCCCGGCTTCAGCATCAGTATTCCCAGCGAGGTAATAATTATACGCAAAAGGAAGAATTGGATCTATATAACCGCTCTGCGGGACAAAAGACGTGTCAGTCGCGCAGGAAGTTTCCGAAGGTAAGCATCATCGGGTAGTCCTTGATGGGGAGGTTATGGAATATCCACTTGCCCTCGCCGCGCGGCTCGGCAATGCTTTCGGGCAGCGAATATATGCTTCCGTCAAGCATGTCGACAAGCCGTACTTCACCGGGGACTCCGGCGGCGTGCAGGGTGACGGTCGCCTCGTATTCCGACGTCATAAGGTCGGAGGCGTGCCAGTAAACGTACGCCTTACTGCCGTCGGGGCGCACAAAACCGCCGCTCAGTGTTTCAAAATCGTTGACGTCGCTGCCGAATATCCGCTTTGATACGTCAGGGCGCGGCATTATCGGCAGGTCGCGCACCTGCCACTCGCCCGAAAGCGCCGAGGCAAGGGTCTGAAGCGTGCGGTAGGACATTTTGGGCTTGTATTCGCCCCCGGCAAAGCCGTTTTCGTCAAATTCCGCGCCAAGAACGCCGAAATAGCCGTAATCCAGCCAGCTTGCGGTGTCTCCGCTGCGCCCGTTTAGCGCCTCTATCATATCCATGCAGGAAAAATACGAGGTAAATTCCGCGCCGCCGAGGAGGTCGATTATAAGATGACGCGCCATGTATTTTGCCTGACGGCGTTCACTCCATGTGCCCGCCCTCAGCGCGCCGTGACCGCCGCTGCGCGACTGAGTACCGGATTCGCCCTGAATTACCGGCATTCCGGGCTTGTAAAGGTCGGTAAGCGCGCGCATGGCGACTATACTGTCGCGCATCACCTTGTCGCTGGGGGTGTAGCAGTGATAGGTCAGCGCGTCAGTGACGTCAAACGCGCCTGCCTCGGCAAGCTCGGCAAAGAATATCATGTTTGCGCGGCATAAAGCGCCGAGAAGCGCCCGCGCGTCGGGGTCTGATTCGTGTATAGCCGCCGCCGTGGGGATCACAAGCCGCGCGTAATCGGCGGGATCTGCCCCGCTTTTCCAGGTGCCGCGTCCGTCCGGTTCGTTCCATATCTCATAGTCGTGCACGCGCCCGCGAAAGTGGGTGACAAGCGCGCGCACATAGGCGATCCATGCGTCAAACGCCTCCTCCGAGAACAGGGGCGGGCAGCCCACCGCGCCGTAAGCCTGCGCGGCTTGCTCGTCGTAAAGCTCGTTGCCGTACACTATGTTCATCCAGGGTATCATGCCGTCGGCGATAAGCCTGTCGACTATCGCGTCAAGCCATGAAAAATCATAAACTCCCTTTTGCTTTTCGGTGCGCTGCCAGCCCGACTGGATGCGGACATATTTCACGCCTATGGCGGCAAGCGGCGCATATGCTTTTTCGGGGTCAAAAACAGCTCTGTCCAGCTTTTCAAAGCCGATGCCGAGCCTTGAGGTGTCGACCTCGCGCGCGGATCTTGCCCGCACTTCTCCGATTTTTGTAAGTCTGTCCATTCCGATGCTCCTTGCATGAATAAATGATTTTGTGCCGGAAGCGCTTTGGTGCGCAGACGGAAAAGTCCCGCCGACCGCCGGGGCAGCCGCCGCTCCGCACTTTTTTCAATTATAACACTCATGTGTCTGCCTGTATATACGGATAGTGCGAATTTTTAAGGATATTATTTTGTTTTCAGGACTCAAAAACCTCGGAACTGATGTTGTTTTCTGCGTGTCACAATCCCTCCGTCACGGCTGCGCCGTGCCACCTCCCTTTACACAAGGGAGGCTTACCGAATTCCATTGCTATTGCCTCTTTCGGAGGAAAATCGATATATT
>DPGK01000023.1:8725-8900 GCA_003523225.1 Clostridiales bacterium | reverse complement strand
CGCGAGGAAACTGTCGCGGCAGGAGATTGATGGAGTGCGCGTGCGGCAAAGTTTGATTTGATTTCAAAATGTCGCAAACTCCCTCCGTCACGCTGCGCGTGACACCTCCCTTTACACAAGGGAGGCTTACCGAATTCCATTGCTATTGCCTTTTTCGGAGGAAAATCGATATATT
>DPGK01000023.1:0-8457 GCA_003523225.1 Clostridiales bacterium | reverse complement strand
AGGAAACTGTCGCGGCAGGCGACTTATGAAGTGCGCGTGTGCGGCAAAGTTTGATTTGATTTCAAAATGTCGCAAACTCCCTCCGTCACGCTGCGCGTACACCTCCCTCAAGAGGGAGGCTTTTCGATAGTTTAATTGTGGACGAAAAACACTTTCGACTATGAGTGCTTTAACGATACATTGCTTTCACTTACAGTCTACCGCAAACCAAGGCTCCCTTGTGTAAAGGGAGCTGTCAGCGCAGCTGACTGAGGGATTGTTATCCGTCAAAACCAGTGTTTATAAAGATATATGAACGCATTTTCAGGCTCACTCAGTCAGGGAGGCTGGTTGCGCAGTTGCTTTCCGCCACTCACAAAGGTGCGTTCTGAGTTGGTTCGATATTGCTCAAGATCCGGCAGAGACATTGTATCTCTGCCGGATCTTGACTATATCTTATGTAAACAGCTGAGCAGTGTGCATTGATTGAGCTTTTCGGAGTGCGACTGGGCTGTTTGCCGTCTATACGGTGTTATCTTTTGCCCAGGACGTATCCGATAAGCACGGCGGCGTCGGTGAAGCGTGAAAACGATGTGGTTGCCCCGAAAACGCCGATAATGTAATATCTGCCGTCCTGCCCTTTTGTAGCGGTCATTACGCAGTAGCCGGCTTCGTCGGTCGAGCCGGTCTTGAGTCCGATTGCGTCGGCGCAGTAATAGAGCGACTCGGGCTGTATCAGCTCGTTGGTGTTTGTCCAGCTGTTGGTCTGACCGCTGGCGTAGATCACCCGGTCGGAGGGCAGAGTGGTATATTTCATTATCGTGCTGTTTTCAAGCGCCAGCGCGGCAATTCCCGCCATGTCCTCAAGCGTGGTGTAATGGTCGGGATCGTGATATCCGTCGGGGTTTGTAAAATGAGTCCCGGAAAATCCAAGCGCGGCAAGGCGGCGGTTCATCTCGTTTACAAAGGCTTTTACCGCAGTTTCGGCGGAAACTGAGTCGCTGCCGTATATTTTCTTCCCTGCCGCCGCCGCGATGACGTAAGCCGCGTCCCCACCGCTTGGGAGCATCATTGCTTCGACCAGCATCGAGGCGGTCAGCTTGTGCCCGCGCTTTATGTATGCTATTGAGGCGTCGGACGCCAGAAGCGACAGCTCGTCCCCTGCGGTGACGACCTCATCGGGTGAAAGATATTGCAGTGCCAGCCATGAGGTAAACAGCTTGGTGGTGCTTGCGGGATACGTTTTGCCGTCTATGACCTGATTGCGGGAATAAAGCACGCGGCGCGACGTTACGTCGTAAATTATCGCCTGAGCGGCGTCGATCGCACCGTCGGGTATGCTGAGGGAGGGCAGCTCGGGGGCGGTGGTGCTTTCCGTGCCGGAGGATGCCCCGGTGGAGGGCGTTCCGGTCGAGGGTGTTCCGGTCGTGTCCGCGACGCTTGCGCTGTCCGAGGTGGCGGGACTCAACGGCGCGGAAGTGTCGGGGCTTGAGGTTGAAGCTCCATCCCCCGGCTTGCAGGAGGCAAGGGCGGAAAGCAGCAGGGCTGCCAATGCCACTGCGGCAAAGATTTTTTTATATAAATTCAGATATATCCGGTCTTTTTTCATTTCTGTATACCTTTTTGCGTCCGGTCGGACGTTTTTTGAGTTTTCGGGTGCGGAGTCACGTGTGAAAGTAGTATATCACATTTTCCGCCTCAGTTCAACCGCAGGCGTGAAAATATCCTGAAAAAAACGAAAAAGAATGTAACAAAAGAAAAAGCGCACAGCTCTTTCCCCGGCGTCGGCTGAACCCGGTGTCGCGCTGTGCGCTTTTTATATATTCCGCACTCAGGCGGTTGTTTTTCAGATGCCGGAGCTCTCCGCAAGCTGTCCGCGCACGTACTTTATCTGCGCCGCGACCGAATCCGGGGAGGTTCCGCCCTCCGATATACGCTTCGCCACGCAGGCGTCGAGGTCTATCTCGGCATAAAGAGACTCGTCAAACAGCGAGCTGTATTCGCGGTAGACCTCCAGCGGCAGCTCCTCAAGCACCGTTTTGTCCTTTATGCAGCGGGCAACAAGCTCGCCCGATAGCTTGTAGGCGGCGCGGAAGGGCAGTCCCTTCTTTACCAGATAGTCGGCAAGGTCGGTGGCGTTGATAAAGCCGCCCTGCGCGGCGCGCTTCATGTTTTCCGCGCGCACCTTCATGCCCGATATCATCGGAGTCATGACCGAAATACAGGCTTTTGTCGTCTCCACCGCGTCAAAAACGCTTTCCTTATCCTCCTGCATGTCCTTGTTGTAGGCAAGAGGCAGACCTTTGAGGGTGACGAGCAGTGCCATAAGGTCTCCGTACACCCGTCCGGTCTTGCCGCGGATAAGCTCTGCCATGTCGGGGTTTTTCTTCTGCGGCATTATCGACGAGCCGGTAGTATAGGCGTCGGAAAGCTCGATAAAGCCGAATTCCCAGCTTGACCAAAGCACCAGCTCCTCAGACAGGCGGGAAAGGTGCATCATGACAAGCGAGAGTGCGCTCATAAGCTCGACGCAGAAATCGCGGTCGGATACTCCGTCAAGGCTGTTCAGCGTGATCCCGTCAAAGCCGAGCGCCTTCGCCTCGGCGCGGCGGTCGGTGTTGTATGTCGTTCCGGCAAGTGCACAGCAGCCTATCGGTGAGATATTCATGCGGCTGACACAGTCGCCGAGCCTGCCGAGATCCCTCAGCAGCATCATCGAGTAAGCCATAAGGTGATGCCCGAAGGTGATGGGCTGAGCCCGCTGCATGTGTGTGTACCCCGGCATTATGGTCGCCCGGTGCTCCTCGGCGCGGTCGGTCAGCGCCGAAATAAGCTCATGCACGAGCGCGGTGATGTCGTGGCATTCATCCCTCAGATACATACGGATGTCAAGCGCCACCTGATCGTTGCGGCTGCGCGCCGTGTGCAGTTTTTTGCCCGCGTCGCCCAGTCTTTCGGTCAGCACCTGCTCGACGAACATATGAATGTCCTCGCATCCCGGGTCAAAATCAAGCTTTCCCGAGTCAAGGTCGGAAAGTATGCCCTCAAGTCCGGCGATGATAGCGTCGGCGTCCTCTCCCGATATAATGCCCTGCGCGCCCAGCATGGCGGCGTGCGCCATGCTGCCGCGTATGTCCTGACGGTACATTTTGCTGTCAAAGCGGATCGAGGAGTTGAAATCGTCCGCTGCCGGGTCGGTTTTTCCGGCGGTCCTGCCCGCCCACAGCTTGCTCATGGATAGTTTTTTCTCCGAAATATTATTTTTTGCCGTCGGCGAGCGCCTGAACCTTGATGGGCAGACCGAACAGGTTGATAAAGCCCTCGGCGTCCTTCTGGTTGTAATCGCTCTCACCGAAGGTGGCTATCTCCTCGCTGTAAAGGGAGAGGGGACTCCACACGCCGGCGTTTATGATGTTGCCCTTGTAGAGCTTGAGGCGCACCTTGCCGGTGACGCGCTCCTGAGTCTTGTCAACAAAGGCGGCAAGCGCCTCGCGCAGGGGTGTGAACCACTGACCGTTGTAGACCAGCTCGGCATAGGTTACCGACAGACGCTGTTTTTCGTGCATCGTCATTTTGTCAAGGCAGAGCGTCTCAAGCACGCTGTGAGCCTTGTAAAGAATGGTTCCGCCGGGGGTCTCGTAAACGCCGCGGCACTTCATGCCGACAAGACGGTTTTCCACAATGTCGAGCAGACCGATGCCGTTGGCTCCGCCCAGCTCGTTGAGCTTCAGGATTATCTCCTTGGCGCTCATCTTGTTGCCGTCAAGCGCTACCGGAACGCCTTTTTCAAATTCCAGCGTGATATATGTGGGCTTGTCGGGGGCGTCGATGGGGGAAACGCCCATTTCAAGAAAGCCGGGTTTTTCGTACTGCGGCTCGTTGCCGGGATCTTCAAGGTCAAGACCCTCGTGCGAAAGGTGCCAGAGGTTTTTGTCCTTTGAGTAGTTTGTCTCGCGGTTGATCTTCAGCGGCACATTTTGCGCCTCGGCGTAGTCGATCTCCTCCTCGCGGGACTTGATGCTCCACTCGCGCCAGGGAGCGATTATGGGCATTTCGGGTGCGAAGTGCTTTATGGCAAGCTCAAAACGGACCTGATCGTTTCCTTTGCCGGTGCAGCCGTGAGCAATAGCGTCGGCGCCCTCTTTTTTGGCTATCTCGACAAGGTGCTTGGCAATGCAGGGGCGCGCGTGGCTCGTGCCGAGCAGATATTCCTCGTATACCGCCCCCGCCTTCATGGTGGGAATGATGAAGTCGTCAACGTACTCGTCGGTAAGGTCAAGGACGTAGAGCTTTGATGCTCCGGTCGCCAGCGCTTTTTCCTCAAGTCCTTCAAGCTCGTCGCTCTGACCGACGTTACCGGACACCGCAACGACCTCGCAGTTGTTGTAGTTTTCCTTGAGCCACGGGATGATTATCGAGGTGTCAAGTCCGCCTGAGTAGGCAAGCACTACTTTTTTTATATCTTCTTTTTTCATTTTTTGCCTCCGGATAAGATAAAGGTGATTTCATGTACGTGTATTATTATACACGCAAACTGCGTTTTGTCAAGGGGTAAAATGAATATTTATTTATTATTTGCAAAAAATCGCGTATACAACAGTGAATATATGCAATATGACGACATAAATATACACAAAAACGCCGCACGGAGATGCCGCGCGGCGATTACGGGTATTTATTTTCGGGGCGGGTCATCCGAGCCGTCTCCAGTCGACGGGATACCATACCTCGGTCTCTCCGGCGGGGTCAAATTCAAATATACCGGTCTTTGAGGAGCAGTATAGCTTTCCTCTCAGATACACTATCGAGGTGACGTCCAGCTTCCCGAGCAGCTCAGACTCGCACATCCGGGTCAGCTTGCCGTCAAAGGTGAGCTTTACAAGCGAATTTTTCTCTCCCGACAGCGCGGCGCAGACCGAGCTGCCGTCGGGGGCAAGGCAGACGGCGCTTGCCGCACCGTCAAGCGACAAAATAAGACTGCGCACCCACCCGGAGTTATCCGCGGCGGCGCTCATGCGGTAAAAGCTGCTGCGCGCGCCGTTCTCGCCGCTTCCGTACACGCAGGTCACGACAAGGCAGTTTCGCGAGTCAAGCGCAATAAGAGCGCGGCAGTTTTCGTTTATCACCGGCTTTACCGTCCCGTCGTCGGCACGGAAGATAACGCTTCCCACAGTTCCGGTACTGCCTCCGTCGGTGCCGACAAAGCAGCCGCCGGAAACCGCAAGACTGCGGTTGCTGCCGCCGGTGGGGTCGGTGTCGGACAGCAGCAGCGCGTCGTTCTTTACCGATAAGTATATATTGCGGTCGGAGTATTTGTAGCTTGCCGTGTTCATTTTTTCGGCGTACTCGTCGTCAAATTTACCTTCCGTCAGCTTTTCGGGCAGGCTGTATACCAGTGAGCTTACCGGAACAGTCCGCCGCGTGGCGCAGGAGGCAAGCAGTGCCGCAAACAGCAGAAGCAAAATGCAAAGGTTCGTCCGCAGACGGACGCGGGGGCGGATATTCATTGCGGCTGTCCTTTCATACAATTTATCTGCTATTAATTATAATGTAGAACTATCCTCTTGTCAAGAGAGCTCATGACGTGCCGCCCTGCTTCATAAACATTTATTCGTAAATTCTCAAAGTAAATGCAACAGTAGCAAGAGAGCTGCGTTTACATAGAGAAATGGGTGGCAATAAGTATGAGAAAAGAAAAAAGGAGTGGACAAGGAAGCAGAAAATAAGGCGAAAAAGAAGAAAGAAGGCATAGCCAAAAAGCCTGAGGAAGTAGATTTCTCAGACTGAATGCAACTATGGTTGCGCTTACTTTTAGAAGGATTTAGTCAACGGTTTCGGAGACTGTATGACTTCATTGGCAGAAAAAAAGAAATTCTGAAAGCAGAAACTATTGCATGGCAGATATGTTGACCGTTCTGTACCGCTCTTGAAATGATGCGATCCGTTTCGCAGAAGCTTTCCTTATTCAGCTGGATTCCTGTTCTTGATTCCACAAGGACTGTTTCACATTCTGCCTGGGCTTTTTTGGCGACATACTCCTGTCTTTTGTACGGGCAGCTGCTACGGTTTTTCTTTTCATTGTGTCTCATTGTCTGAGTCCTCCTTTTCTCAGACTAAATTATACCTCTTTTTTATTCTCAAACTAAACGCAATCGTAAATTGCACTGTTGCATTTACTTTGAGAATTTACGCTCATTAAATTTTTTAGGTTTTTTCAAAAAATGACTTGACAATCTGAGCGAGTTGTGGTATCATATATGAGCGCTGAAGAAAGCGTTTGTTTTCTTTGCGCCGTTAAAAATGTGTGCGTCGTTAGCTCAGCTGGATAGAGTGTTTGGCTACGAACCAAAAGGTCGGGGGTTCGAGTCCCTTACGACGCGCCAGAAAAAAGCACGCTTCGGCGTGCTTTTTTCTATATAAGACCCGTTTCCTCATATACCGCAGGTCACACAGGGTCGGATGCCATAGCCGAACGTGGTTCAACATTTGACCGGATAATCGGACGGATATGGGATCCGCCACTACTGAAAAAAGACGATTGCTTTCGCAATCGTCTTTTTCTGCCTAAGAGCGACCAAAAGGTGCGTAAATATAGTGAAGAACGACTAAAAGTACACCATTCGTACTGCTCGATAAATTTGAATTTAATTATACAACAATAGTTTGTCTTAATGAGACAGCCCCATTTGGTTATACTTTATTTTTTTCTTTTCTCGCCGTTTTTGCCGTAGCGAACCTTTTATATATCTCGTAAGAGCGTAGATTGCGGAAAGGTAAACCACTGCAACGGGTATGCAAAGCAACATATACCAGAACTGGTACGGTATAATATCGTAGAAAAGCTTGAGCAAAGGGTTCCCATCGTGGAAGATGGAGAACATATAGTTCACCTGCACAACCTCGCCCGCCCAGTCGAGTATGTTATTTGCAATACAGTACTGGTTGATAAAAACGTTGATAAAGTGAACTGCTATGTAAGCACCCAAAGTAATAGCCACTGTGGACCAGATGCACTTTTTATCGAGCTTTATAAGCTTGAGTTTGAAAAGAATAAGCGGTATGCCAAATTCCAGCACGTGGGGGAAATAGTAGAATACAAAAACCCAGCTTGTAATTTCCGCCGCCGCCACAGAAGTGTTGAGCACAAGCGCTGCAAGCGCGCCTATGGACCAAAGAATAAGCAGGTTGCCAAGGTGCTTGTTGCGTGTAAACACAACGATTGGAAGTAGCATCGCGTTGAGCGAGCAAAGATGTAAAGGCAAATATTCTATGGGAGAATCCCATACCACGAGGTTAAAGATAATGGCCGCAATTCCGGCAAACGAAAGTATGCCCAAAACTATTGTCTGCGTTTTCTCTGTTCTGTGCTTGAGCGCGAAGTAAAGTCCTATTGTAATAGCTGCGCCCAGCAAAAGTGAAAGGATGTGCGTAATGGTAAACGTACCCCAAACCATAAAGTAAATCTCCTTATTTTTTGTTACATAGCCGATTGTAAAAGTCAAAAAAGCTAATCGGCAAAATACTTTTTTAAAATATTTCAAAAGTATTAGAAAATTGCTGACAGCTTAATTTACCATATATTGTGTTTTTTTGAGGCGGTTCCCACCTGTCTACTTTTCTTGCGCTCAAAAATCTGGATGATATAATCTCGGTTTATGTTCACCGTTAGGTTACGCTCAGTCCGAGACCACGGTACTCCACGGAGGAACGGGTGGCGCAAAAGGCCACAGCACTGCCGTCTTCTTTTCTGTAATGAAACTTGCTGCATGTACCGCGTCAATAAGCACCTTCAATTCTGGTACGCTAAACGCGCGATCCATCTCATAGTATCCTTTTTCGTGTCCGACCAGACGCCCCATAACTTCGTATCCGTAATCATTGAGTGTATTCACGCAACGCGACAATGTTCTTCTGTCGCAGGGAATACCTTGATCCACAAGCTTTTTTCAGACGGTTGTCGCCAGCATTGGATGATTCTCGTCGGTCTATTGACGAAGCAATTCTACAGTTTGAGTATCCTTATTACAGAACTGTTTTCGGCAACCATATTAAATCCTCCGTACTACCATCAAAAATGGATATAATTATACTTCTACAGTATAACATATTCGCGCGCATTTGTAAATAGGGAACGAGTACAATTTTGTCCTTGTTTGAAAAAGTTTATATGCTTTTTGGTTCAACTCTCTCACGACGCAATGTTTTTGTCGTTCTTTATTTGAGCAAAGAACGACAAAAAGTAATGTGCTTTTTCGTGCTGCTGTGGGCATAAAAATAACGCTGTGGCAGTACCAATGACCGCTGCAGCGAGTGATTTCGCGTATTTTTCCTTGATTTTGCCTTATTTTACCCGAAAATGTGCCAAAAATATGAAAAAACGAACTTTCATCCGGTAGACAAAAGTTCGTTTTTTGTTGGCGGAGAAGGAGAGATTTGAACTCTCGCGCCGCTATTCGCGACCTACACCCTTAGCAGGGG
>DPGK01000036.1:21625-35456 GCA_003523225.1 Clostridiales bacterium | reverse complement strand
GATGATCTTAAGGATCAGATGGATGCACTTGCGCCGAGTATTATGGATGGAGATTCGGGAAGTCGGTATAAGATTGTATACAATGTACTTGTTAATGAAAATTTGGAGTATGAAGTAAAGACGAGTACTGCGTCTGGTGTCATGGCAAGTCTTCAATCCGGGTATCCGTGTATTGCTCATTTGAATCCGGCTGTGTTCACTCGATACCAGCAATACGGTACTAATGTTGGTGATGGGCATTATTGCGCTGTTATCGGATACGATCCGGTGTCGGACTTCTTCGTCTTTTCCGATTGTTCTTATTTGCCAGGCAATTTTGGCATTTATTTGGTACATCCGAGTGATTATGATTCTGCAAATAAGGGAATGGTCAGAACATAATACATTCGAATATAACACTTAATTGAGGGAGTTGGATCATGAAAAAGATATTTTTGTTTCTGATGATTTTTGTTATCCTGATGTCATCTTTTTTGAATTCTTATGCCGATGACGAAGTCCTGAGCGAAGTGCTTGATGAGCAAAAAGTTTTGGAGCTTTGGAAAGCTGTTGACAGAGAAGGGTATAGGGTGTTCGATATAGGGGCGCTTGTGGATTCTCCACCGAGTACAGTATTTGCGTGCGATTCAAACGGTGTGCCATATGCGAACGGTCAAGAATATGCGTACGGAAATTTTGGCAAAAAAATAAATCCCGATGAATGCTTGGAGTTAACAAAAAAAGCATTTTTGAAATGCATGACCGAAGAGCTTGCAGATCGTTTGCTCAGCAATTACAAAATTCCCGGTGGACCGGATCTGGAGTTTTTCCGCACGGACGATGAAGGAAATGTATATAGGCTATATCATATGATTTTCGGATCTATAAGAGACATTTACTCAATTCAGGTGAATGGAACGACAGCAACTGCGGCGTGCAATATAAATATGGGTAGGACAAATCCCGATTTGAGAACTTATAACGGTTATATGGGGCTCAAGGGAATTTATATTGATTCGACAATTGATTTTGTCTATACCTCTGATGGTTGGCGCATGTCCGGTGGTGAAATTTTTGACTTCATCCGCAATTACGCAGCAAAATCTCCGGGCACAGGAGAAACGGGCGAACCTTTATCGCCTACAGAATTAAGTGAAGATGTTTTTAAAGGTCTGATGCGTAAGGTGTCTTATTCAACAGATTTACTTTATAATCTCAACACATTACAGACAGTATATCCTACTGTTCTTTTTGGATATGATTCAAACGGCGTCGCATACGCGGACGGAAAATGCTATTACTACATTGACTACGGTAATATGGATCTGAGCGAATGGCGCGCCGAAGCCTTTGAGGAGCTTAAGGAATGTGTGACTCGTAGTCTTGCCGAGAAAATGACGGAGGATTTTCATGTTCCGGGCGGTCCGGATGTCGAACTCATAAGACGCGGGAGCGACGGTACGTGGTATAAACTTTTCCTTGTCCAGCCGCGACTCCATGTTTTCTCTATTGACGGCATATCCGTGAACGGCAATGAAGCCCAGGTGAAGTGTAATGTAAATGTCGGCGTTATAGATCTTGAAAGAATGGATACGCGACCTTACCCTTACGACAAAAGCATAAGAATGGACGCTACGGTCGAGCTTGTGTACACCGAGGACGGCTGGCGCATATCCGGAGGGGATGTATTTGATTATATTCTCAATTATGCGGCTACGTCACCGGAAACCGGAGACTCGAAGGGCACGCGCGCGGCGGCGCTTGCAGCTACCGCAGCGGTTGCCGCTGTCCTTCCTGCTGTAATTCTCACTGTTTCCCGCCGCCGGAAAATAACAGGATGAATCATACGGCAAACAATCTCTTTGGCTGAATACCTTTATCGGGGCTGCCGCCCAATGCGGCAGCCCGCTCTTTTATGTATAATGGGTCGCTGGGCGAGGCGTCAAAACGGCACAATGCCGTCGGAGGAGCGTCTTCCTTTCGTCACAACTCGACGAATACAGGCATATATTGACAGTGAAAGCGCTCATGCGCGAGAAAGAATACCGAAAGGAAAGGATTGTACGCATGGTGCGGAGCATAGCTGTTTTTCCGACTCTCACTGCGGCGGAGAGCGCGCGGCGGGCGCTTATCGGTGCCGCAATATCCGCCGAAACTGTAAAGGTGGATTCCTCCCGTACGCGACGCGGCTGCTCGTGGGGTGTTTCTTTTCCCTCATTACAGCTTCAGAACGTTATGACCGTGTTTGATAATGCCGGAATAAAAACAAGGGAGATACTGAGCTGATGGTTTATCTGGATAATGCCGCTACCACTTTTCCTAAGCCTGCGCGGGTGTGTGACGAAATGTGCCGCTGTATGCGGGGATACTGTGGCAACCCCGGACGCGGGGCGCATCCTATCGCAATGGCGGCTGCAGGAAAGGTTTTTGAGTGCCGGGAGCGTCTTGCGTCATTTTTCGGCGCACCCGGGGCAGATCATGTGATAATGACGCCAAACGCAACCGCCGCGCTGAATCTGGCAATCAAGGGGCTGGTATCTGCGGACGCTTGCGCCCGCGGGCAGGAACGAATCCACCTGATAATATCCGATCTTGAACATAATTCGGTACTGCGACCGGTGGAAAGACTGCTTCGCGACGGTCTTGCCGACTATTCTGTCTTCCCGACGGGGGCGGAGCGCGGGGGAGCAGGGGCTGAGGAGATACTTGCAGGGATATCTCGGCTCATCTGCCGACGCACCCGCGCGGTGATATGTACCGCCGCGTCAAATATCTGCTCGGTTAGGCTGCCTCTGCGTGAAATAGGGGCAATGTGCCGCGGGAGAGGGATCCTCTTTATTGTTGACGGTGCTCAGGGGGCGGGGCATTTTCCCATAAACGTCGCAAAGATGTGCATAGATGCGCTGGCGCTTCCGGGACACAAGGGGCTTTACGGACCGCAGGGCAGCGGCGCACTGATCTTAGGCGGGCGTTATCTGCCTGTTCCGTTGCTTGAGGGCGGGAGCGGGTCGATGTCCTTTGAAACAGAAATGCCGCCAGAGCCGCCCGAGAGATATGAGGCGGGTACGCTTAACGTGCCTGCGGCGGCGGGACTTTGCGCGGGACTGGATTTTTTGACTTCGGTAGGGATGGAAAATATAGCCCGACACGAGGAGATGCTTTTTGATTACGCCATTGAGCGGCTCGGAATGATAAGAGGCGTAAAGATATATGCCCCGGAGGCGCGCGGTCCGGTGCTGGGCTTCAGCCTTGACGGAATAACACCGGACAGCACGGCAAACGCCATCGGAAAAGCCGGAGTCTGCGTTCGCGGAGGCTATCATTGCGCGCCGCTTGCGCACCGCGCGTTGGGAAGCGAGGAGCAGGGAAGCGTCAGGGCGAGCTTTGGATATTTTAACACCTGCGCTGATATTGACGCTATGTGCCGCGTGCTTTTGTCGCTGAGATGCTGAGGACGCTTGACGCGAATTATGTCGGTATCAAAACCCCGTGCTGCTGTGCCAAAGCACAGCAGCACGGGGTTTGAGCGTAGATTGGAAAAATCATTTTACCGTAAAAAGCGCGTTTTCAGGATAATAGTCTGAATGCCAGCGGTTTATACGCCAAGCAGGGTCTTGGCTTTACTTATCTGTTTTTTGCCGTATGAAGCGGCAGAGCCAAGCTCGGCTTCAATGGCGGTGAGTCGGTTGTATTTGGCTACACGCTCGCCGCGGCAGGGTGCGCCGGTTTTTATAAATGGCGCGCCGACTCCGACCGCTATATCGGCAAGCGCCGTGTCCTCGGTCTCACCGGAACGATGGGAAAGAATATAGGAATATCCTGCGTCGCGCGCGGCGGAAACAAGCGCGAGCGTTTCGCTTAGAGTGCCTATCTGGTTGGGCTTGACGAGCACGGAGTTTGCCGCACCGATTTTTATACCCTGTTCAAGACGGCTTACATTGGTTACGAACAGATCGTCTCCCACAAGCATGACGGAAGAACCGATAAGGCGGGTAAGGTCAGCCCAGCCTTCAAAATCGCGCTGGTCAAGCCCATCCTCGAGAGAACATATCGGAAATCTTTTGGTGAGCGTCTCCCAATATGCGCACAACTCAGAGCGGTCGTAGGTTATACCGCGCTTTGGCAGACGGTAAAGACTATCCTTTTCGTCAAACCATTCGCCCGAGGCGGCGTCAAGGGCAATTTTTACGCGGTCGGTGTCATATCCCGCCGCAACGATAGCTTCGCAGATAAGCTCGAGAGCCTCATCGTCGGAGGGCAGATCGGGCGCAAAGCCTCCTTCGTCTCCCACGGCGACCGAAAGCCCGCGGCGCACAAGCAGCTTGCTGAGGGCGTGATATATCTCCGCGGCACAGCGCATTGCCTCAGAAAAACAGGATATACCCACGGGCACTATCATGAATTCCTGTATCTCAATATTGTTTGAAGCGTGAGCACCGCCATTCAGGATGTTAAGCATCGGTACGGGCAGTCTTGTCGCCGCTGCACCGCCGATATAGCGGTAAAGGGGAATGCCCAAATGTGCGGCGGCGGCTTTGGCGGCGGCAATGGATACTGCAAGGGTGGCGTTTGCACCAAGGTTTTCCTTGTTCTGAGTGCCGTCGGTTCGGATTATCGTGCTGTCAACATCGTACTGCGACGCCGCGTCGATCCCGCAAAGGGCAGTGGACAGCTCACGCTCGATCCCATCTACCGCCGCATGCACACCCTTTCCGCCGTAGCGCGCGGGGTCGCCGTCGCGCCGCTCGTGCGCTTCAAATATTCCGGTCGATGCTCCCGACGGGACTGAGGCGTGCGCTTCGGTTCCGTCTGCAAGAATGACCGTCGCTTCTACTGTTGGATTGCCGCGCGAATCAAGTATTTCGCGCGCGCGGCAGGCTGTTATCTGTGTGCTTTTCATTGAATACCTCCGTTATAGGTTTTGGAGAGTTAATATAATATTCTCTACATTATTTTCCCTCCCGCGCTCCGACATATACATGTTTTTTTCGAAATGTGTTGATAAGAGGGCGTTCGTGTGATATAATAGTCATATAATACAACAAAAAGGGTTGAGGTAATGGGTAAATTTGACGGATGGCTGATATGCAGCGACTTTGACGGAACAGTTTATGTAGACCGGGAGATCTCAGATGAGAACTGCAGGGCGATAAGGTATTTTCAGGAGCAGGGCGGCAGATTTACTTTTGCAAGCGGCAGATTTATTTTTATGTTTGATGAATTTGTCGACCGCATACGCCCTAATGCGCCGGTTGCGGGTCTTAACGGCTCGATCATAGGCGACCCGTGCGGCGGCAGGCTTTATTATTCCGGGGGTGTTGAGCGCGACCCGGCGATAAAGTTCGCATTTGAATGCTTAGAAAGGTGCAGCGGAGTAGTATCGCTGCTGTTTTATACTCCGGAAGAGCTGATAAAGGTGAAAAGAGGCGAGTCGGTCGATGCTGCGGAGCTTGCCGCAAAGCTGCCTTTACTGCTTTCAAAGGTCGTTCTTATTGTCACCCCCGAAACAAGCAATGATATCTTTGCCGATGTGACCGAACGTACCGCAGGGACATATGCCGTATCACGCAGCTGGGTACGCGGCGTGGAGCTGAACAGCCCTAATGACACGAAAGGAAATGCGGTACTGAGAATAAAGGAATTTACAGGCGCGAGCCATCTTGTTTGCGTTGGCGACTATGAAAATGATATCCCGATGATAAAGGTAGCGGATATCGGGTACGCGGTCGGGAACGCCGTTCCTCCGCTCAAAGCAGTGGCAGACCGCGTTACTGTTGACTGCCGAGACCATGCTTTGGCGCACATTATCGGCGAGCTTGAGAAAGAGCTTGCATTCTGATGATTATCCGCAATAAATTATGTAAGCTGATGGTAAAAAAGGCTTACGCAGGGTTGACTTGTACGGTTTTGTAGGTTATAATTAATCAAAAGATCATATACAGAAAGGAATATTGACCATGATAAAACTCGGAGTGATCACATCGCTCAACAATAACGTGGAGGATAACATCCGCCGTGTCGCAGAGCTGGGGCTTCCCACATGCCAGCTTAAATGCTGGAACAGTGCCTTCCTTACCGACGAGATGGCGGATCGCGCCATTGCAGCCTGCCGTGAGTACGGCGTTGAGGTCAGCGCCTTCTGGTGCGGCTGGGACGGAATGTCATACTGGAACTTCTATGAGGGACCGCTGACATTGGGGCTTGTTCCGCGCGAATACCGCGCCGAAAGACTGAGGATGCTGCTTCGCGGAGCAGAGATCGCCCGACGCATGGAGGTCACGGATGTTGTTACTCACGTCGGTTTTCTTCCGGAAAATCCTGCGACTACCGAGTATAACGAGCTGGTAGCCGCGCTGAGATACATAGGTAAGACACTGCTGCCTCACGGTCAGTACTTCCTTTTTGAGACCGGACAGGAGACGCCGGTCACTCTGCGCCGCACTATCGAGGATGTGGGCACGGGAAACCTCGGGATCAATCTTGACCCGGCAAACCTGCTGATGTACGGTAAGGGCAATCCCGTTGACGCGCTGGGCGTTTTCGGCGAGTATGTCCGCGGCGTACACGGCAAGGACGGCGAGTATCCCACCGACGGCAGACACCTCGGTCATGAAAAGCCGATGGGAGAGGGACTTGTGGACTATCCCAGATTTATTGCAAAGCTGAAATCTATCGGCTACGACCGCACCATCACCATTGAGCGCGAGATCAAGGGGGATCAGCAGATTGCGGATATTCTTGCGGCAAAGGAGCTGCTTCAGAGGCTGATTGACGATCCCGCAGTTATCTGAGCGATGTCGGAGCGGAGAAAACAGGAGCTTTCGGCGGACATATGTCCGCCGACTCCGACACGCTTTAAGGTTGCATTCGGATTCTGCATTTTCTGTACAGTCGTTGCTGTTCTGGCAACGGTTTTCGCGGCGCTTTGCGTCGGGGTGCTTGGCAGTCTTCCCTCGGCGCCGTCGGATACGCCAGATGTAAGTCCGGCAGGTCATCTTGCAATAGCCACTGTCGCCATTTTCGGGATACTTCTTTTTCCGGTCACGGTTGCTGCCGCGTTTGGCGGTGGAATATGTGCGCTTACGGGGATCATACTTGCCGTCGCAGTAGCGGTGGCAAAGCATCCGGTTGACCGGTGGATGCGCACTGCGTCGTGGGCTTTTTTCGGCACATGCTGTTTTCAGCCGCTTTTATTTGCATTGGTATTATTTATTTCGGGACAGATATAAAATGCAATTCACATCACCGCTTTTTATATTCATATTTCTTCCGCTTATGATGGCGGCACTGGCACTGACTCCGGCGCGTTACCGACGGTGGACAATACTTATTTCAGGCGTGCTTTTTTATGTGCTTGCAAACATAAAAACTCCGGTAAGCATATTGTTTCTTGCGGTAAGCGCCACCTTTGCGTACTGCGCCTCGTATGCCGTTTACGTCAGCCGCAAAAAGCCGAAAAGGACGATGATGTTCTTCTGTGTGGCGGTATGCGTTACCATGTTTGCGGCCTTGCGGTTTTGCGGCGTGTGGCTGGAGGCATATGACATTACCTTTTTGCCGCTCGGGGTATCGGTTTATCTTTTATCTGTCATTTCAATGACGATAGATATATCCCGCGGTGATGCCGAGCCGCCCGCAAATTTTGCCGATGCACTGCTATACATCGGCTTTTTTCCCGTGCTTATAGCAGGACCGATCATCAAATACAAGGACTTTGTACGTATCACCTCCGAGGAGAAAATGGAGTTTTCGCTGAACAATGCCGCTAACGGCATTGTTCTGTTTGCCGGAGGCTTTGTCAAGCGTATCGGAGTCGCGGCAATAATGGCGGACGCATATGACAGAATTATCGACAATATACCGTCAGGTGGGGAACTGAAGCTCGGTGTCGGTTTGTTTTTGGTTCTTTTGATGCTTGCCAATGTTTATTACGCCTTTTCTGGTTATTCCGATATGGGCAGAGGCATGGCGCTTATTATGGGGATACACCTTGAGCCGGATTTTCATTATCCGTTTGCCGCGTGCACACCGACGGAGTATCTGAAGCGCTTTTTGGGCAGTCTTTACAGCTTCCTTGACGATTATTTTGCCGGTCCCCTCGAAAAGCTCCTGAACGGTATTGCAAGCAAAAAAGGTAAGCACCCGCGCGCCAAAGCTGTGGCGTTTCTTGCAGGAGCGACTATTGCGTTGCTTACCGCCATGTGGTTCAAGGCGTCCCTTCCTATGCTGCTGGCGTTTTTGCCGCTTACGCTGCTTGTGGCGGCAGAGCGTGCGGATCTGTGCGGGAAGACCGGGGAGTCGTGTATCAGGCGGAATCTCTTTACGCAAAGCTGCGGAAGATTTGTCACGATAATTCTTGTTTCGCTGTTTTGGACTCAGCTCAAGCTTCGCTCGGTCGGTCAGATGATAGAATACTTCACGTCTTTGACCGTTCGCGGTTCATACCAGTCGTACAGGCTTTACTTGACTTTGTTCAATACTGAATATTTGTGGGTGTTTGCAGCGGCGCTATTGCTTGCGCTTCCGGCGATACTTGATGGCTGTGGCTTTGACTGGTCGCGCGGGCGTGCAGGAGCTGTGATACGCACCGTATACTGCGGCGGACTTCTTTTGTTTTTTGTTTTCAGTATTATTGTGATAATGCCGCAGTATCCTGAGTATGCGGCTGAGCCGCTCAAATATATTACCTTTTAGATTTATCCCGCCGGGGAGGAAGTGTAATGAAAGAAAAGCAAGTGCTGAACAATGCCGAAAATTTTGTCGTGACCCGCGGCTCTGCGCTTATTTGCGCGGTACTGTTCATGGGGGTTCTGCTTTCCGGCACGATATATTTCGGATTGTCCTCTGTTATGGGCATTAGTGAGCTTTGTGATGACTATTACGATGGAGCGGAGTATGATTTCGGGGGCGCATGGTGGCTTGACGATATCTTTTTCCGCGATCCGGAGCTGCGCGCGAATGTCGTAAAATACGAATTTCTTCTTTTCGGAAGAATTGACGACGAAAACATTATTGTCGGCAGGGACGGATTTCTGTTTGATGCCTTTGATTCAGACTACGGGTATGACTATGTACGCGACTATATAGGTGAATTTGCGGTATCCGACAGTGAGATAGGTGAGCTTGCGAAAGCGATAAGTCAGCGGAACAAAGTTTTTGAAGACTGCGGCATTGAATATCTGATCGCTGTTATTCCCAACTCGCAGACGGTGTACGGCGACAAGCTGCCGGCGTTTTTCGGTGAGATAAGCCCGGACACCCGCCTTTCCCGACTTTCGGAAAGGATGGATGCGGAGGGAGCGGACTGTTTCCTCGACCTCACCGGGGCGCTCACCGAAGCCCGCGGGGCAGGGCAGCTATACAACAATACCGAGAACTCCCTGAATGCTCTTGGTGCGTATTATGCATATCTTGCGGTGTTTGAGGCGTTGCCCGAAGCTTTTACCGAAAGCCGCACGGTGCTTACGGCGGAGGAGCTTGATTTCTATACGCACATTACTATGGGCAGGTCGCTTGCGCGCGAGGTGGGGCTTGAAAGGCTGATACATAACAGAACGGTCACATTGCCGAGCAATGTGATGAAAAAGTATTCTCATTTCGAGCATTGCTATGATATTGATGTGACCTGTTCACAGATCGAATACAGACATGAATTGCCGCTCTATCCGCCTGTGCTCATCGAGTTGCCAGATGGAGACGAGTGGGACAAAATACTTTTTTCCGAGTACTTTTCCAATACATTCGGTGAGGTGGGATATCGCATCTGCCAGACATATTCGGAAAAGGGGCTTGGTCAATTCAATCCCAGGGTGGTAATACAGTTTATTCATGAAAACGAGCTTTCCGCGTTGATCGAGTCGGAGGTCGTTTCATCTTACGAGCGGGCATCCGGAAAGAGCTGAATCCGGGTGCGGCTCAGAAAAAATAAAAAATAACCCGTATGCAATATAATGCAAAAGGGTTGATTTTTCTGCGGTTTTGTGTTATAATATCGACAGAAGGTTGCGGGCGCAACGATGTGTCGGGGATATCGCGCTTATGACGTATCCCCGGCTTTTTAAGTGCCTGTATCGAAATTCAGTTGCCTATGGAAGAGGAGTGATGAAAAAATGCCGTCACTTATGCGATATATCAATGTCATAAGCCGCTGTGGAGCGGTATGGCGAGGAGATAAGCTCAAAGGTACAGACATTGGCGCGTCGCACACAAGCTATATCATGACAGTCTGTCGCCATCCGGGAATATCTCAGGACAAGCTTGCCAAGCGGATCTATATCAACAAGAGCAACGTGACAAGAAATCTTGCGTATCTTGAGTCATGTGGTTATGTTGAACGCCGTCAGAAGGACACTGACAAACGTGTCACGGAGGTCTACCCGACCGAAAAGGCAATGGAAATACTGCCGACGGTGCAGAATATGCTGAGAGAGTGGAACAATTATCTTACAGAGGATTTTTCCGAGGAGGAGATGGAGATGTTCATGTCAATGCTCTCCCGCCTTGCCAGAAAAGCAGCGGACTATGCCAAGGTTTCACTCGACGCGGAGGATGATGTCACATGAGGACGATTCTCTCGTATCTGAAGCCTCATCGGCGTTTCATGTGTCTGTCGCTGTCAATAAAGGTCGTCGGCACGCTTATGGAGCTTGCGCTGCCGTACATTCTTAGTCATATAATACAGAACGTAATTAAGCCGCTTGGAGGGGAAGCGTCGCCCGACCTTGGGGGCGGCAGCCGCAGGATAGTTATCTGGGCACTTATTATGATAGTGTGCGCTTTTTTGGGCGTCGTGGGAAATGTCACTGCAAACCGCATGTCGGCACGCACGGCAAAGGACGTGGCGCGCGCAGTGCGGCATGACCTTTTTGAACGTACAATGCGTCTTTCGCCGTCGCAGACGGATTCTTTCACAATAGAGAGCCTTGAAAGCCGTATTACCGGAGATACCTACAATATACATAACTTTATAAACACCATGCAGCGCATGGGCGTACGTGCGCCTATACTGCTTATCGGCGGACTGGCAATCACCGCAACGCTTGACCCGGTGCTTACACTTGTCATGGTTGCCGTCCTGCCATTCATTTTTATTGCCGTATACGGTATTACAAGTCGTGGACTGCCGCTTTACACCCGTGTTCGTGAGGCGGTGGATTCAATGACCCGCGTAGTCCGCGAGGACGCACAGGGCGTGCGCGTTATCAAGGCGCTTTCTAAAACCGATTACGAATGCCGCCGTTTTGACCGGGAGAATGCCGCTCTTGCCGCGACCGAACGCAAGACAAACTCCATAATGTCGCTGGCAAATCCCCTTATGAATATGTTCATGAACCTCGGAATAACCGCCGTTGTTGTTGTCGGTGCATTCCGCGTCAACGGAGGGCTTTCCGAACCGGGCAAGATAATCGCGTTTATTCAGTATTTTACGCTTATCTCGATGGCGATGATGTCGGTATCGCGTATATTCCTGATAATATCCAAGGCAAGCGCTTCCGCCGAACGTATAGAGGAGGTGCTGAAGACTCCGGAGGATCTTGCTTTAGAGCCGGAATCCGCGTATCCGCGCAAACGCGAAAGCGGAATAGTCTTTGATAACGTGAGCTTTGCCTATAACGGAAAAGGGAAGGTGCTTAAAAACATCAGCTTTTCGCTTCCGAAGGGCGGGACTCTCGGCATCATCGGTGCGACGGGAAGCGGAAAAACCACCCTTCTTTCACTGCTTATGCGTTTTTACGATGTGAGCGAGGGCGCGGTCAGAATTGACGGCAGAGATGTAAGGACGATTCCAAAGGAGGAGCTTCACTCTATGTTCGGCGTTGCTATGCAGAACGATTTCATCTGTGCCGATACGGTCGAGGAAAATATCAACTTCGGCAGAGGATTGTCGCATGAGGATATAGTCAGAGCGGCGAAGATCGCTCAGGCGGATGAGTTTATCAGCCATTTTCCTGAAAAATACGAGCACGGGCTTACATCAAAGGGGACGAACGTCAGCGGTGGACAGCGGCAGAGGCTGTTTATTTCCCGCGCAATCGCGGCAAGACCGCAGATCCTGGTGCTCGACGACGCAAGCTCGGCGCTTGACTACAAGACAGATGCGGCGCTTCGCCGTGCACTGCGCGAGGAGATAGCCTCTGAGGGAGGAAGCGTTATTGTCGTTGCCCAGCGCGTCAGCTCGGTTATGAACTCCGACCTTATTCTGGTGCTTGACAAGGGAGAAATAATCGGCATGGGCACTCACGATGAGCTTATGGAGAACTGTGAGGTATACCGGGAGATAAGTCAGTCGCAGATGGGAGGTGCTTTCCTTGAATAACGGAGGAATGGGCGGAGGAGGAAAAGCAATGCTTGGCGACCCCCGTCAGCAAAGCAATCCCAACAATATGCAGGCAGCAAAAAAGCTCGACAAAAAGACGCGCCGCAAGGTGCTACTGAGACTTGGCGGATATCTGTGGCGTTGCAAATGGCTGGTGCTTGCCGCATTTGTGCTGATGGTGTCCTCAAACCTGTTCGCCCTTATCGGACCGAAGCTTTCGGGCGCGGCGATAAACGCCATCGACCTTGGCTCAGGGCACGTGGATTTTGACGCCGTCTTCAAATACGCGGGGCTTATGGTGCTTTCGTATTTCGCGGCGGCGGTGCTGTCATTGGGTCTGGCACTGCTGCTGGTGCAGCTCGGGCAGAAGATAACGTACACGCTGCGCCGAGAGATTTTCAACCGCCTTATGCAGCTGCCGGTTGGATATTTTGATACGCACGCGACCGGAGACATTATAAGTCATATATCGTATGATGTTGACACGGTGAATGCCTCGCTGTCGCACGACCTGCTTCAGATATGCTCGAGCGTTGTTACGGTAGTATTTTCGCTGGCAATGATGATATCAATATCCCCGGTGATAATTGTGATATTCGTCGTCACTGTCCCGATCTCGATTGCCATGACACGGGTGAAAAGCCGTAAAGTGCGACCTCTGTTCAGGCTTCGTTCGGCAAAGCTCGGAGCGCTTAACGGATACGCCGAGGAGATGATGTCAGGTCAGCGAACCATACGCGCTTACGGTCGTGAGGCGACCGTTGTCGGTAAGTTCGACGAGCGCAATGACGACGCCAGCGCGGCGTATTACGACGCCGACTATCACGGCGCGGCGATAGGACCGTCCGTCAACTTCATAAATAATCTTTCCATTGCGCTTGTGATAATGGTGGGCGGAATATTCTTCATGCTCTCGCTTACCGGGGTAACATCCCCCGCGTCGATAATTTTCCTTCAGCTTGGTGACCTTTCGGCATTTGTGCAATACTCACGCAAATTTGCCGGGCCTATCAACGAGTTTGCAAATATTTTAGCCGACCTTCAGTCGGCGCTTGCCGCCGCGGAGCGTGTTTTCCGCCTTATCGACGAGCTTCCCGAGCCGGATGACGCCAAGGACGCCGCCGTGCTGACTGATGTGAAGGGAGATGTATCCCTTGAACACGTCAGATTCGGATATGTCCCCGAAAAGGTGATAATCAAGGAGCTGAGCCTTGACGCCGCCGCGGGGTCAACGATAGCCATTGTTGGACCCACAGGCGCGGGAAAGACTACGGTCATTAACCTGCTTATGCGTTTTTACGATGTCAATTCAGGTAAAATACTGATCGACGGCAACGAGATACGAAACGTCACCCGTGCATCCCTGCGCGGAGCATATACGATGGTGCTTCAGGATACATGGCTGTTCGGCGGGACAGTTGCCGAGAACATAGCCTACGGCAAGGAGGGCGCTTCCGAGGAGGAGATACACGCCGCCGCGCGCGCCGCGCATATAGATTCCTTTATCGAAACTCTGCCGCAGGGCTATGATACCGT
>DPGK01000036.1:21046-21364 GCA_003523225.1 Clostridiales bacterium | reverse complement strand
CTGATACTTGACGAGGCGACCTCAAACGTTGACTCACGCACCGAACAGCAGATACAGGAGGCAATGCACCGGCTTATGAAGGGGCGCACCTGCTTTGTTATTGCTCACCGTCTCTCAACCATTCAGAACGCCGATCTGATACTTGTGATGAAGGACGGAAATGTGATAGAGCAGGGAAATCACGAGGCGCTTATGCACGCCGGCGGATTTTATGCCGGACTTTATAATTCTCAGTTTTCATAAGACCAACGTGTTTCGCCAGACGGAGCTTTTCCGCCGGAAAATATCCCCGGGGCTGCGGCACTTTTGTGCCGCAGC
>DPGK01000036.1:20655-20825 GCA_003523225.1 Clostridiales bacterium | reverse complement strand
TTTTGTGCCGCAGCCCCGGGGATTTCTGAAATATAATAAGGTGTATTATTGAAATTATCCTATCGGGCAGAATCACGTCGACAGTGGAGAGTTACTTAATCTCAAAGATAAAAGAAGATTTTTTCACAAAATTGATGTGCGGCATTAATCTGCTCTCCTCATCCGTCAGC
>DPGK01000036.1:15028-20410 GCA_003523225.1 Clostridiales bacterium | reverse complement strand
CACCTTCCCCGCTGGGGAAGGCTGATTAACTTCTTTCTTCAACTAATATAACTGAAATATCTTTAAACCGCAGTTCGAAAAGTTTTATTTAATAATTGGCAGTGATAAAAAGCCTTCCCCAGCGGGGAAGGTGGCGCGGCTATGACGCGACGGATGAGGAGGACAAAATCTGTACCTTTTTAATGCTTTTGATCGATCGGATCCACATGACTCTATTACCGCTTGCGCAGGACTATTTTTATGAAGTTCAGATATTTTCCTCCGCCGGCTTCCATAGCTTTGCGGTCGCCGACGGCGTATTCGTTGTCCTGCTTCAGCCAGTCCGCCCATACTTCAGCGTTTGATTCCATTTCGCTTACCGAGATCAAATCGGCTCCTTTGCAGCGGCTTACCATATCAGTCCAATATGACGTGTCGTGCAAATATTCAAGCTGTTCGGGCGTCCATGAGAGAAGCAGCTCGGGCGGCAGATCATCGTGGCAGTCCTTTTTCATACCCGGAATCGCGATGTAGATATACCCGCCTTCTTTTACAAAGGGAAGCAATTTTTCATCAAGATATCCTGCGTCTCGTCCGAAATAATTGTATGAATCAGTGCTTATTACGGCGTCGAAGAACTCGCGTTCAAATGGCAGGTCGGTCGCGTCGGCTTTGACTGGGATTATCTGTTCGTCGTCAAGCCCCATTTCACGGAAGAAACTCCGGTTTTCATCCGGGTCGCTCCAAAGGTCGGCGGCATATACCTTGAAGCCATATTCCTTTGCCAGGAAAACGGAGGTCAGACCCTGACCGCTGCCGAGATCGCAAACCACTGCTCCCTTTGGAATTTTGCAGTCAAGCAGCAATTCCTCCTCAAGCTTTACCGGGTTCGGTCCCATTATTTTTGACATAAGCTGCGGAGTGTTGTATTTTTCGCTGAGTGAATATTTCATGCTGTTATTCTCCTTTATCATCAGAATGTAATTGTTCTTTGTGAATTCAGTCGGAAAACTTTTCTTTGAAAAAGTTTTCGTTGTTGGCATCGTACCACTTTTTCATTGCGTTTATTCCTTTTTATAGTTTATCTTTTTCCCAGTTGCCGAGAAAATGTAACTGCTCTTCGGTATGAAACCAGTGTTCGCCTTCCTCCATTACGGTAAGAGAGGCATGACTTCCGGCAACGAACGAATTTATTACGGAGCGCGGGGTCATGCTGTCATTTGCGGCGTACAGGATCTCGGTAGGCACATTCCAGACAAGAGGATGACTGCGCACCCAGCAAAGATATTCCCATGACAGCGTTTCACCGAAAGCGGTCGGTATCTCGCCCCGGCGCTTCAACTCGTCCTCGTCTACTCCCGCACACTTCATCATGCTTGTGACAAGATCTTCCATATCGACGATGGGGGACACAAGCAACGCTTTATTTACTTGTACTTGTTCAACCTGCACCGCAAGCATTGAAAACCACGCTCCGATGCTGTTTGCGCGTATCCGAGTCTCGCGCCAGTCTTCTTTCAGACAAAGGAACACTCTCCGCAGCTCCGGTACGACTACCCACGGAAGCAGTTTTTCTTTGGAGTCCTTGCGGCTGCCGTGTTCCGGGAGGTCGATACCCACGACCTGAAAGCCTGCGGGACAGGCAATTTCCGCAAAGCGCAGCGCTTCTTCCTTGTTTCCCATTTTGCCGTGAACGAACAGATATACTTTTTCCGAGCGCTCGCCGATCATAATTGCAGGCACGCCTGCAATTTCTTTGTATTCGGTTTTCATTATAATTTCTCCTTTAACCGCGCGGTGAAGCTGTCAACATGACTGTCAAGCAGTTCGGTCACGCTCGCCTTGTCGGCGGCGCTGTCATATGCGCTGAGCAAGAGAAAAAACGGACCGAAAAATTCAAGCGCGGTCTGCATTGCGTCCTCCCTTGAGCCTGCAAGGACCGAAAAAATATCTGCCATGTACATGAGCGGACCGCTTGAGAGATACTGCTCATAAAGCCGTGACATTTCGGGGTCGTGATACTGCTCAAGCGTCAGCAGCTTGCGGAAGTCGGATGGGAATTCCTCCTCCGTCCAATATCTGAACTGCGCTTTTGTATAATCTGCGATAATGTCGAGAGAAGTTTGGCGGTAGGCTTCCGCCGTTTCTTCCATTGTACCTTCCGGCATACTGTACTTTTCGGCTCGCTCGCGGTCTGCATTTTTCATTATTTCAACAATGCTTTGGAAGATATCCCGTTTGTTTTTGAAGTGCCTGTAAAGCGCGCCCTTTGTGATGCCGAGCTTTCCGGCGATCATACTCACCGAAACGGCTTCATATCCGTTTTTCGCAAACAGATGAAGCGCGGTGATCAAAATCTTTTCTTTTGTATCAGACATTCCTGCTCCGTAAAATTTCTGAATCGCCGTCAAAGGCGCGTCGCAGACTCCGCAACACGCAAGTGAACGACCGTTTACTATATTATAGTCAACGACCGTTCACTTGTCAAGTATATTAATGAAGCTTTTTGCAGAAAGAATGGCTGTCGCATTATGAGACAGCCATTTTATTAATTATTTATATAGGGTGAAATATACCCGCAGCTCAGCGACGAATCTCGCTTTCAAAGGTGTTCCACGGAATATTGACCTTCTCACCGCGGTTTATCAGTTCGTCTATGTGCATGAGAAGCGGGAAATCGGAGAGATTGACTTTCCCCTTCTGAGCAAGAGCACGTACCGCTTCGGCAGTGCGGGATGCTATGACAATGGATTCAAGTGTGACACCGCTGAGAGTTTTCATGGCGTCATCAAAGGACATTCCCTTGCCAAGCAGAGTTCCGATAAGTCTGGTACGTCCGCCGAAAACAGTGACGTAAAGGTCTCCTGCGCCAAGATAAATAAGATCATCTCCGCCGCCGCAGATGGCAAGCAGACGTCTCATTTCGCGCACGCTCTGACCGAACAGAGCCGCCTGTGAGTTGTAGTGCAGCTTGCCGTCCCTTGCCTCGGCAAGACCAACTGCAAGTGTAACTCCAAGCGCGTAAGCGTTTTTCAAAGCCACGGCGCATTCAACTCCGATCTCGTCGTCGGAAATACTTATGTGGTAATAATCGGTTTCAAACATTTCCTTTATGCGGCGCAAAAGGTCCATATCAGTACCGCAGAAGCAGACCTCGGTCTGGTCGCGGTCGGCAAGCTCGTAGCTGGTGCAGGGACCTCCTATTGCGCAAAGAGAAAGGTCGTTTCTGCCAAGACGGCGGCGGTAAAGCTCGGGGTAGGGGATAAGCTCACCGTCCGGGGTGTTCATCATTCCTTTTGTGACGGAGAGAACCGGAATTGATGCCGGAAGATCCCTCAGTATGTTTTCGGCAAACCAGTCAACGCCGAAGCTCGAAACGCCGCAAAGCAGCAGATCTGCGCCCTCAAGAGCTTTTTTGAATTCGTCGAATTGGAAGTACCTGATGCCGTCGGGAAGCTGGCGCTTAAGTGTGGGATGGAAGCCGTCAACTTTTGCGGCTTTAATTATTTCCGTGTCAAGCGGAGTTCCCACAAGGCGAACCTCGTGCTTGTTGTCTCTCAGGGGGAATGCCAGCGCGGACCCCATCATGCCGGCGCCGATAATCGTAACAGTGCTCATCATTTGATCCTTTTCCTGTTGGTTTTATTGTGATTATATTATACATTATTATCTTATTTTTTTCAATACTCTGGGCGGATTTAATTATCTCAGCCGGTAAAAAAATATATCCGGCGGTTTGCCGGACTTGACATTATCGGGGTGTTGATGTAAAATATTAATAACGATCTGCGTTTTGCATTCGCGTTCAAAATGAAAGGTACGGTCACTTATGTCAGCAAGTAAAACAAACTCCTGCAGAATAGTAATCAGTCTTATTTATATCGTCATGGGCATAGATTCCCTTATTCCGTCAATCGAGGCGGCGCTAAGATCGGCGCTTGAACTGGATATTATCGGAATACTCACGGCATCGGTAGGAATTCTGATGCTGCTTGCCGGGCTTTTCGGCATACTGGACGTAAAGCGCGGCGTGTGCCGTACCATGGGAATAATTATTTTTGCCGTTTCGGCGTTTATGTTCGTATGGGCTATTCTTAAGGGGCAGGGATATCAGCGCGATGGGCTTATCGGCGCGGCACTGGCATGGCTGTTCATCATTTGCATATAAGCCTTGATTGCGATGGGGGTCAATATGGATAAAAAAGAGTATAAAATTGAGATCAAAGCCGTAAGAGCGGATGAAATTTCCTTTGTAAACCGCATAGAGCCGGGTGAGACGATACAGCTTGGCTTCAAATATTCTTATAATATTCTGTATTCGGGAGGCAACAGCGGTCGCGCCGAAATGACTCTGACCGCCGAAAGCAAAACGTCCCCGGATAAATTCAGACTCAAGGTGATCGAGTCAGGCATCTTCACCTGCCCCGAGGGACTTCCGCGCGAGCAGGTTCATGTGGCGAGCTTCAAGGCGCTTTTTCCGTATGCAAAGGCGCTTGCCGCGATGGTGAGCGCCGCTTCGGGTGTTCCGGCGGTCATGATCCCCGAAATAGAGCTTGACGCACAGGATGTTATGCGCATTGATTTCAAGCCGCCAAAGCCTGACGGCGGGGAAACGCCAGCAGACTGACGTTAAGATTCGCCGCGCTTGGGCGAGATATCAATTACAACGATCTCTGTCGGATTGAAAAATCTCGGCACTTTGACGGTATTGGTCACTCCCCGGCTTACAATAAGCCTCCCACCGTCGTAATCCCCGGCGGTATAGCGGGGAAAAAGACCCTGCCCGGGCGCAAAAACACCGCGCCCGAAGATATTCCACTGACCGCCGTGCGCGTGTCCTGAGACTGTAAGCTCTACTTGTGTCTTCTGAATATAGTCCGGATAGTATTCCGGATGATGGCAAAGCAGAAGTCTCGGTTCTTTCCCGGCGGCAAAGCTATAAAGCCACTTAAGGTCGGGCGGCGGAGTTTTTTCGATATCGGTGCGGTATTCACTGAAAAAGCCCGACGTCAGCCCGCCTATCTGCAATCCGCCGAAGCATACTGATGAATTGTCAAGGAGAGCTGCGCCTGCGTCCGCAAGAGCCTTGCGGTCTGCGTCGCATATCAGCCGGTCGTGATTGCCGAGCGAGCAGAAGACGGGGTAATACTCGGCTGCGGTTTTTATGAACCTGAGCGTGTCCTCACGCTTTCCGCGTGTGTCGAAGATATCGCCCGGCATGAGTATGGCGTCGGGCTTTTCGGCGCGTGTCAGCTCCCAAAGCTCGTTCGTCGGGCGTGCGTGCAGGTCGGCAATTACGGCAAAGCGCAGGGTATTGGGAATATCAAGAGCGGTTGAATATCGGGTGATTTTCATTTTGATACCTTTTGGGTGATAATTTAAAGCGGCGGGGTCGGCGCACAG
>DPGK01000036.1:8611-14826 GCA_003523225.1 Clostridiales bacterium | reverse complement strand
GCAGGTGTGCCGACCCCGCCGGTTATGTAAAACAATTTGTCCCTTACTGGGCAAGTCCGAGATTTTCGCGGATGAAGTCGGGACGGTTGGTAATAAGAGCATCGCAGCCTGCGGCGGCGAGCATTTTTGCCGCTTCAGCGTCGTCAACGGTCCACGGATGGACGCGGATCCCGAGAGCATGGCACTTTTCAACATAGTCAGGATACAGCTCTATCTGATTGTAGCGCGGGTGAGAGGCTTTTGCATCCATGTTGCGGCAGTAGTCCCACGGTTTTACCATGTTGAAGCCGTAAAGGGGAGCGACAAACGCCGAGGGGTTGACTCTCAGCATACGGGCAAGCTGCTCATGGTCAAAGGAGGAATACAGCACGCCGTCCTGCATATTGTGAGCCTTGGCGCAGGCGTCAAGAGCGGCAGGCATTTCGGGATCGGCGGTCTTTATTTCGATGTTGATGGTCATGCCGTTGCGGCGGCAGATCTCAAATACTTCGTCCATTGTGGGGATGCGTGTACCCTTGAAGCGGGCGTCGATCTTGATGCCGAAGTCAAAAGCCAGAAGCTCGTCGTATGTATAGTCGGTGATATAACCCTGACCGTTTGAGGTGCGGTCGATCTTTCCGTCGTGCATAACAACGATCTTTCCGTCCTTGGAGAAATAAACGTCGGTCTCACAGCCGTCGGCTTTCATTTCGGCGGCAAGCTCAAATGCGGGAATGGTGTTTTCGGGAGCGTAGGCGGAAGCGCCTCTGTGCGCCCAGATAAGAGTACGGGGAGTAAGTGTTTTAGACATTTTTTTAGTCCTTTCAATTAAAAATTATATTTGTATTGGAAAAAGCGCTTTGCGGTGCAGGAGGATTCTTAGTCGCCGCTTTCGTTTTCGGCGTTCTCGCGCGCGGCGTGCAGCTCGGCAAGCTCTGCCTCAAGGCGTGCGCAACGTGCTTCAAGTCTGCATAACTGCTGGGCAACGGGGTCGGGCAGGTGAACCTGGTCAAGCTCCTCCTCGCAGCTCATGACTCTGACGCCGTCGCGGCGGACAACGCGTGCGGGAATTCCGACGGCTGTGGCGTTTGACGGAATTTCGGAAAGTACAACTGCTCCGGCGGCGATTTTGGAGTTGTCACCGATGCGGAAAGGTCCCAATACCTTAGCGCCCGCGCCTACCATGACATTGTTTCCAAGTGTGGGATGGCGTTTGCCGGTGTCCTTACCTGTTCCTCCGAGTGTCACGCCCTGATAAAGCGTGCAGTTGTCGCCTATCTCGGCGGTCTCACCTATGACGACTCCCGAGCCGTGGTCAATGACAAGTCCCTTACCTATCGTTGCTCCGGGATGTATCTCAATGCCGGTAATGAATTTTGCAAACTGGCTTACTGCTCTCGCGGGAAAGTATTTTTTGCCGAGATACAGCTTGTGGGCGACGCGGTAGGCAAGGATCGCGTGTACGCCTGAGTAGAGCATAAGGACCTCAAGGTCGTTGCGCGCCGCCGGATCGCGCTCTCTTACTGCGGCGATGTCCGTCTTTACTTCATCGGAAATTTCATCCGCGATGCGCCTGAGAGCGGGTATTTGTTTTTTTGCGGCTTCAAAGCCTGCCGCAAGGAGCTTTGATGTGCTGTCGATGCCTTTTTTCAGCTCTGCCTTCAGCTTTTCCTTCCTGAGCCGCATTTTCTCTTCCTTCGGAATATCGCGGTATCCCGTATCTATTGTAATGCTGAATTTCATATCATGACCGTGCCTTTCTCCGACTGTATAACGAATACTGAGTGTATGAGTTATTGGTCGAGCTGCTTTTTAATGGCTCTGATGTCGCTTCCGGACAGCTTATAGTCGTGGATAGTAACTCCGCCGGTATATATGCGCATTGCTCCGTAAGGGGTGCGGTTGTAATCGGTGTCTCCCTTATAATACACATCGACGTAGACAGCAAGTACGTCTGTACCTTCCTCTATGGATGGAACGCCGTCGAAGGTGAAGCGGCGATAGCTGTAAAGCGGCTTTGTAGCGCTTTTGACGTCTGTGGGCTGGATGCGGATTATTTTTACCGCATCAAGATCCTCCCAGTAGGTCTCTCCGTTGTCCTTTTTATTTTCGGGCGTTCGGTCGATTATAACACGCAGGGTCACATCGTACCAGTCCTGATTTTTGTCAGGCGTTTCGGAAAGCTCATAGTCCTCGGCAAGATGCCGCAGTGTGCTGTCATTATACCGAAATACTATCTGAGCCTGCCCGGCATCGGGCAGAAAAACCGAGTTCGTGACGGTGAAGTAACCGTAATTATAGTTATCTTCATCCTTGTTGTGAGTTATGACCTGTTCGACCTGAGCAAAAGCGCGAAGCTCGCCGTTTTCGCGGTATGTCTCAACCAGTTTTTCATTTACCGACAGCGCCTTCATTGACGAAGGATCTCCTGACATGAACATGCGGCAGAGCAGCAGTACGTTCGTCCCGATGACAATTGACAGCGCAATGATCTTAAGCGCTTTTTTTATGATCCGCCATACCGGAGACTGTGGCGGTTCGTCCGGATTCAGTTCTTCTTCGTCTTCGTCAAACATTTTCTTAACCTTTCTTTTTTAATTGTGGGTCAGCCGAGCTTCATGTATCCGTCCTTTATCCAGCCGATCTTTCTGAGGATAAGATAAAACACATAAGAGAGCAGTGCGGGGAGGACGAAGCAAATGAGGATAAGACCTATCCAGTCAAGCGCGCCGACGGTATCCGGGTAGCCGTTTGAGCTGTCAAACCAGCCGAGAACGATACCGATCGGACCGAGCAGACCGCAGGTTCCCATACCGGAGTTTATGGCGGCTCCGTACATTCTCATTCTGAATACGCAGGTTGCAAGCGGACCTGTGATCGCAGATGCAAGTGTGGGGGGGATCCAGATAGCGGGGTGGCGTATGATGTTCGGCATCTGAAGCATGCTGGTGCCGATACCCTGGGAAAGAAGTCCGCCCCAGCGGTTGTCACGGAAGGATATCACCGCAAAGCCTATCATCTGTGCGCAACAGCCGGCAACTGCCGCTCCGCCTGCGATTGCAAGACCCTCGGACGAGCCTGTCGCCGCAAGACTTCCGGTGAGCGTAAGTCCTGCACAGATGGCGGCGCTGGAGATGGGAAGCGTGAGGGCGATTCCGACTACGACGGAGATGATAAGTCCCGATACAAAGGGAGCTTTAAGCGCCGCCCAGCCGATGAAATCACTGACGTATCCGACCAGCTTGCCGATATAAGGCGCGAGAAGTATTGACAGAACTCCGCCGACAAAGATCGTGACAAAGGGTGTGACGATGATGTCAACCTTGGTCTTCTTTGAAACCAGCCTGCCGCATTCGGCGGCGGCAATCGTGATGAACAGAACGGCAAGAGGACCGCCCGCCGCACCGAGCAGGTTGGCGGCGTATCCGACCGCAGCGGAGGAGAAGATCACAAGAGGGTCTTTGCAAAGCGAGTAGGCGATGGCGACTGCCATTGCGGGTCCTGCAACGCTCTGCGCGTATCCGCCTATCTGGGCAAGAAATTCGCAGTGGGGTATCATGCCCAGTGCTTTGAAGATAGTACCGATGAGCAGTGAGGCGAAAAGACCGAGAGCCATTGCCCCCATCGCGTCGATGAAGTAGCGCTTTAGATATTTTTTTACGGTGTTCTTTGTGTTATCCATGGTTAGTCTGGGACGCTCCATACTTTTGGTTTGTTTTTTGCTTTTGAGTTTTTTTCTTATCAGCCGCGGACCTCAGCGGAAAGCTCGCGCAGCCGACGCATTACGTCGCTGCCGCCTCTGCCGAAATAGTCATGCAGTGCAAGATATTCGGAGTACAGACGGTCGTAAACGGCTCCGGCTTCCGGATTTGGTGTATATTCCGTATCGCTGAGACTGCGCATTGCCATGCTGGCGTCATGTATCGAGTCGTATCCGCCCGCCTCCGAGCCTGCCGCGGCGGCTGCAAGGATCGCCGTTCCGAGGCTTGGCATCAGCGCCGAGCCGGCTATGCGGATGGGTAGCTTAAGCACATCCGAGTAAAGCTGCATGGTAAAGGGGTCTTTGCGGGCTATGCCTCCGGCGGCATAGAAGTAGTTGACCTCTATCCCGTGCGCGCGGAAGTTTTCTATGATCACGCGGGTTGCAAATGCGGTCGCTTCGATAAGTGCACGCATTATATCCTCGACGCGCGTTTGCAGTGTCATGCCGACGATAAGCCCGGAAAGATCCGAGTTTACGAGAATACTGCGGTTGCCGTTCCACCAGTCAAGGGCGACAAGTCCGCTCTCTCCCGGTTTTTTCTCGGCTGCTTTTGAAATTATGTATTTTATCGGGGGAATGCCAAGGCGTTCCGCTTCGGCGCGGTATTCCGCAGGTGTAAAGTTGTCAGCAAGCCACGCAAAGTGGTCGCCGCCACAGCAAAGACCCGCTTCAAAGCCGTAAAGACCCTCGGCAAGTCCGTCCCATGCGCAGCCGCAGATGCCCGGAACGTTGACAAATTCGTGTCCCAGTGCATAATAGCAGTTTGATGTACCGAGGACTCCGTACATGTCTCCGCATTTTTCAAAGCCCACCGCGGGAGCGGCAACATGCGCGTCAGGGGAGGCGGTCCCGACCGCCGTGCCCGCTTCAAGCCCGAACCGCTTCGCTGCTTCGGGTGTGACACGTCCCACGCACTTGCCCGGCATCATTACCGGGGCGTTCAGCTTGTCGTTTACAACATTTCGCAGACCGGGGTCGAGCGCTTCAAAGAAGTCGGGGGATGGATACCCGCCGTCAAAGAACATATAGTGACTCTTGTATGCGGCATAGAGATAACCGCGCGTCTGAACGCCGGTAAGCATCCATGTCATCCAGTCTCCGGCTTCGAGAATGTAGTCGCAATCATTATAGATTTCAGGCGCTTCGTCATAAAGCTGCCATATTTTTGGGAACATCCACTCGCTTGAGACCTTGCCGCCAAAGGCGCTGAGCCACTTTTCGCCGCGCGCGGAGGCGATCTTAGTCATGCGTTCGGCGTAGGCTTTGGCACCGTGATGCTTCCAGAGCTTGAGGTATGCGTGCTTGTTGCCCTTGTATTTGTCCGTAAAGCAAAGCGGAGTTCCGTCTTTATAAACCGGAAGTATCGAGCAGCAGGTAAAGTCTATACCGACGCCGATGATATCTTTTTTATCGACTCCTGCACGGGCTATCACCTCTGGAATTACATGCTCCAGCACCAGCGGAAAATCGTGCGGATCTTCAAGCGCCCAGTCGGGAGGAAGCTCCTCTCCGGTTTCGGGAAGGTATTTGTCGATGACGCCGTGTGGATAGTCCATTACCGCATCTGCCATTTCATGCCCGTCGCTTACCCTTACGAGCAGGGCGCGTCCGGATAGGGTGCCGAAATCGACACCTATTGTGTATTTATCGCTCATATGTGTTGGTCTCCTGGGATTATTCTTAATTGTATTCTATAATATTATATCTCATAAGACTCGCTTTGTCAAAGGTTTTTGAAGGTTTTTCCCGCCATGAAACTCTTATTTACGTTTTTGTAATAAAAACATTTGTCACGCAAATATCAATTGGCGATTTTATACAATTCTATTATAAGATTTTTTGTCCGAAATAACTGTTTGACAAAATTGTTTTTTTAGTGTATAATATATTTAACATAAAATATTTAAAACATCGGAAGGAGCAGATTATGTTTGAAATCGGTGATTTGATCATGTACGGCACAAATGGAGTTTGCCGCGTGACCGGCTTCTGCAGTTCGCCTTTTGACGCGAACGATAAAAGGGAATACTATGTTCTCAAGCCTGTGCATGATCAGTCCAATCTTGTCATATATACACCGGTCGAGAACGAAAGCGTGGTAATGCGTCCGCTCCTTTCTCCGGAGAGTGCCAATGATCTGTTGTCACAGATCAACGATATTGCGGCGATCACCGTAGAAAACGAGAAAATGCGCCGTGAGGTCTATCGCGAGGCGCTCCGCACCGCAGATCCCGTCAACTTTGTGCGTATCGTCAAGGCTGTGCGCCGCCGCCGCGAGGAGTTCAGCCGCACACGCCGCCGCCTGCCCGATCTTGATATTGATTTTGAGCATTCGGCATACAACTGTCTGCTCAGCGAGCTTTCCGAGGTGCTGGGGCTGACACGCGACGAGGTGGACGAAAGAATATCAACAGTGCTTGGCAGAAAGCCAAAGCGGGCGTAAACCGGATCAATACACATATTGGGGCTGCTG
>DPGK01000036.1:0-8384 GCA_003523225.1 Clostridiales bacterium | reverse complement strand
CAGCAGCCCCAATATGTGTATTGTTATTATTTGAGGACCATCGGTTCGTCGGGTCGAAGCAGTAAATAAGGTATGTTCACCTGACAGGTCCTGTGTTCAGAATTTTCCGCCTCCTCCACCGTGGGATGCACCGGAGGAGCTGAAATGAGTGCCACCCCCGCCACCGCCGCCTGAGCTTGTGTCCTGGGCGCGCGGCGTTTTGACCACAGTGCTGTAAAGATAAAGGTCGGAGCTTTGAGTCAGATTGAAGCTGCCCTTGCGCACATAATCAGAGGCGCGGTTGTTCCGCTTGGCAGTGTTCATTCCGGATTTCATGACGCTTACCCAGATAAACGCCATGATTACGGAGACTATCAGGGATATTATTATCCTTTTTCCGATGAAATTGCTTTTGGGGACTTCGCCTTCAACCCAATAGTCGCCTATATCATAGTCGTAGCTGTTTTTCCATGCGTTGTCCGGATCTGTCTGCTTTTCCTGCTCGTAATTGCGTACAGCATAGAGGCAGGACATGGTCAGCTCCGCAAAGGACAGGGCAGCGCCGTCATAGTCATCCTTTTTCAGACGCTCCACCACTGCGGAGTCGAGCTTGTCGAATCTTCCGTCCTCGTCAAATGTGCTTATGGCGTTACCGCTGGTAAATATCCAGTAGTCGCGGTACTCCATGCTTACAAGCATAATAATGCCGTCAGAGTTGAGCGGAAATAGACTGTCGTAAAGATCATCGGCGTACGCCTCGGCGCTTTTGCCGTTAAGAGAGTACACTGTTGCCACATAAACATTATATCCGAATTCGGAATATATCTCCGAGCAGATGTCCTCAATGCGGCTCTCGGTGTAGTCGCTGAGTATTCCCGCATTGTCGGATACCCACGAATACGTGTATTCGGATGACGCGCAAACCGGAAGCGCCACCGTAAGCAGAAGCATTACCGCCGCAAAAAGCGATATGGCAGATCTCAATGATTTTTTTAACTGTTTCATCATCTGCGCCCCCTTTACATTATCAGCCACGAAAGTGCAAAGCACACCGCGGCGGTTATGGCGGCGACGATGCCCCAGTATTTCCAGTACTTTTTGCGATCCACCGGCAGCTTGCCGATGAATTTACCGGTCTGACCGTTCATGGCGAAGGTGTAGGTCTGATCATTGTATTTGGTGTTGAGCAGCCATACCGGCAGCAGGGCATAGGATATCTTTTTGCCGGTCAGATTTATGTTTGTGCTGACGGGTGTGCAGCTGGCATATCCCTTGACCGTTGAGGTAAAGGCTGAGACAGTGCTGTTTTTTATGCGTTCGTTTGCACGTGGAGTGCTGGCGTCTGCGTCTACATCGTACCTGTCGGCAAAATATCCCGCAAGGTAGGGAGTGCCGAATTCGATCATCTGCGAGTAGTCGTACGGCTCAAGCGCCTCCATGTATGTATCGTCCATTTTCTTTGAACCGTCTACCGGGACCTTATCGAACGAAATGTTACCTGCGCGCAGTACCTGAAAATACGAGGTGCGCGTGTAATTGTATCTGCTGTCCGACCAATGCGAAAGTCGTGTCGCACGGAAGCTCATTGAAGCGTCGGCGTCGGCGTCAAAGAGCCAGAAGGGAACATATATGCCCTGGATACTGTCGATGCGGTTTTCGCTTGTGAAGGAATCGGGAAGCAGCTTTTTGCCCTTCATGAAGTTCTTGAGCGCAGTCTTTGCGCCTTCCTTGTCTATCTTGAAGGGGATCACATAGTCGGGGCGCAGCGCTCCGGCAAATTTCTGCATGACTATCACGGTGTTCCCACAGAAGGGGCAGAAGGTTGCCGCCGTATTGGCGTCTCCTATGATCTCTCCGCCGCAGGATTGGCATATGTAGGATACCATCCCGTCGGTCTCGCCCTCGCGCCAGTCGCCGCTGCCGCTGTCAGAATTGTAGCTGTCCCACTCAGGGTCGTGATCGGCGGTCGATTTCAGCCCCTCGTCAAAGCCGCGCAGGGTGTCGGCGTCAAATTCGGTATCGCAATAGGGGCAACGCAGCTTCTGAAGCTGGCTGTCAAATTCAATAGCTCCGCCGCAGCAGGGGCATTTGTATTGAAGTATGGTGTTATCCGACACTGTTTTACTCCTCTTAAAAGATGAATGTTTTTATTGAGTACATTATACAACATCGCGCGGAATTTCGCAAGTGCTTTTGAGTGGCTCGGCGCTGTTTTTAACACAGGGTATTTCGGCTGTCGGGCTAACGTATCGGGCTTGGCGAAGCTCTTGAGGTTAAATTCACATGAATATCACAGTAAAATCATGCGACAGGGACAGCTTTTTTTTGCGAATTGCCCTGCGTTCATAAAATATTTATATTTGCGTGTTATACTTACTGTGTGTCACAAACTGAAAAGAAAGGAACCCGCTTTTTATGATTAAAATATCTCACCTGGTCAAAAACTACGGCTCATTCTGCGCTGTGGATGATATCAGCTTTGAGGTGGAGCGCGGTGAAGTGGTCGGCTTTCTCGGTCCGAACGGCGCCGGAAAAAGCACGACCATGAATATCCTTACCGGATATCTCTCCTCGACCTCGGGCAGCGTCACCGTGGGCGGAGCCGATATCCTTGACGACCCACTCAACGCCAAACGGCTTATCGGATACCTGCCGGAGCAGCCTCCGCTTTACCCCGATATGACGGTGGACGAATATCTCTCTTTTGCCTACGACCTCAAGGGATGCACCCTCAACAAGGAAAAGCATCTTGAAGAAATATGCTCGGTGGTTAAGATCGGAGATGTGCGCCGCAGACTTATCAAAAATCTTTCAAAGGGATACCGTCAGCGCGTCGGCATTGCTCAGGCGCTGGTAGGAAATCCTCCGGTCGTGATCTTCGACGAGCCGACGATAGGACTTGACCCCAAACAGATAATAGAAATAAGAAACCTTATCCGCACGCTCGGCAAGGAGCATACCGTTATCCTTTCCACCCACATACTTCAGGAGGTGCAGGCGGTATGCGACCGTATAATCATTATCAACAAGGGTAAGATCGTTGCCGACGAGCTGACCGAAAACATCTCCCGTGCGGTTGAGAACACCCGGCGCTTCAATGTCAAGATCGCAGGACCGCAGCGCGATGTTCTGGCTGTTCTGCGCAACATGCCCGGCGTTACCTACGCCGAGGTGCTTGCCGCGCGCGACGGCGACGCTTATACATATATGGTCGAGAGCGAGGTCGGTATCGACATACGCAAGAAGCTGTTCTGGACGATGGCTGAAAAGAAGTGGCCTATTATCGGACTTGAGGCACTGGGACTCAGCATAGAGGATATCTTCATTGCGGTAGTTGACAAGACCGGCGCGAAAAAGCCGGAGTCAAAGAGCGCGGCGCGCGACCGCCGTGCGGCTGCCGAACGCGAGCTTGCGGGAGATATAATCCATAAGACCGCCGAGCAGATGCAGCAGGCAAATGATGTGCCCGAGGAAGCGCCGGCGGACGAGGGCAAATATTACGAGGACTATACGATAAAATCAGATACCTTTTCCGGTAGCTCCGACGGGGACAAGCCGGACGGCAAAAAAGAAGACTAAGGTAAAAACTTCAATATAATCTGAAAGGATGACCGTAAATAGCGGTCGGTAAAGGCTTATGCTTGCAATTTATAAAAAGGAGATGCGCTCGTATTTCATCAATGCGGTGGGATATGTGTATGTCGGCGTATTTCTTGCTATGGCGGCGCTGCTTTGCTGTTACACCACACTCCAGTCCAATTCGTACAGCACCTCAGCTTATTTCCAGTACATAATCTTCGCATTGATAGTACTTATTCCGCTGCTTACCATGCGGATGTTTGCCGAGGAGCGCAAAATGCGCACCGAGCAGCTGCTTTTGACCTCGCCTGTAACGATAATAGGCATGGTCATGGGCAAATTCTGCGCCGCACTCACGCTCTTTGTCGGCTCTCTCCTACTTTCGTGCATTAATTTCATTCCGCTTTATTCGATCGCATCTTCAGAGATAGCGGCGAAAAAAGCCTCCGGTGACTGGCTCACCGGAGATCATATCGGTCCCAATACCGCACAGATATTCGGCTCTCTTATCGGCGTAATGCTTATAGGCGCCGCTTTCATAGCCATAGGACTGTTTGTTTCCTCGCTGACGGAAAATCAGCTTTCCGCCGCTGTTATAACCATCGGTGTGCTGATATCCATGATTGTTCTTAATATGCTTGCTCAGGTGGGAAATGACGCGGACGGAACGCGGCTTATCACCAGCTACGCGGTGAGATATGTGCTTGACTGGGTAAGCGTGCTTTCCCGATTCTCGAATTTCGGCTACGGGATACTTGACTGGTCTGCGCTGCTTTACTATGTTTCTCTCACCTTTATTTTCCTATACCTGACTGTGCGCGTGTATGAGCGCCGCCGTTGGGCATGACGGGAGGTTTTGCAATGAATAACACTAACAAAACGATGCGCTCCCGCCGCTTACGCTACGGTGGAGTGGCACTGCTGCTTACCTGCGTGCTTGTTGCCGCAGTGATACTGTTCAACGCACTCTTTTCGCTGCTGGCGGAGAAGTTCCGCTGGTACACCGATATGACCACCGAAAGCCTTTACACGCTGTCCGACGCGGCGGTAGAAGCTTTGAAGGGCGTTGACACCAAGGGACAGGATGTAAAGATCATCTTCTGTGACGAACCCGATAATCTGAATGCCGAGTTCACTCAGCGCCTTGTTTATCAGAGCGCGCTTGAGATAGCTCAGAAGGTTGACTATGTAAAGGTTGAAAACATAGATATCTTCCGCAACCCCACGGCTGTCAACCCGTACAAGACCACCTCCAAATCCACCATCAATTCCTACTCCGTTATCGTGACCTGCGGCACTGAGTTCCGCGTGTACACACTGAGAGCCTTCTATATGTTTGAAGAGGGCGATACCAGCACCCCTGTGGCATATAACGGGGAGAAAAAGCTGGTTTCCGGCATCCTTGCGGTTACTCAGGCAGAGTCTCCCATTGTTTGCCTGACCTACAACCACGGTGAGCCGTTTGTCACCGAAAGCGAGCTTGCTTCAAGCTCCGCACTGCTTTCCATGCTTGAGGACGCAGGCTACAAGCTTCAGCTCATCGACCTTGCGAACGAGGAAATTCCCGCGGACTGCCGTATGCTCTTTGTATACGATCCGAGCGATGATTTCCTTGTGAAGGAGGAGGGGATCTCCGATAAGTCGGAAATTGAAAAGATCGACCGCTTCCTTGACGGCACAAACGCCATGGCGGTATTCCTTGATCCCGCCACGCCGCGACTGCCGCACCTTGAGGAGTACCTTGGTGAATGGGGAATAAAATTCGTGCGCTATGAGGATGCTCTCGGTAAGGTGGAATCCTGCGTTGTGCAGGACAATGCCCATTCTCTGACCACCGATGGACTCACCATCGTCGGCGCGTACACCTCAGCGGGACTCGGTGCTTCGATACACAAGGATCTGCGTACCCAGTATCCGCCCAAGGTCATCTTCAAAAATGTAATGCCTATCGTGTACGCGGATAACTACCTGCTGACAGAGTACACGGATGAGGACGATTCCACCGAAAACTTTGAGTACGGTGCTTATTTCCGCGACGGTATTACACGCGATATTTATGACGTGTTCACCTCGTACACCGGAGCCAAGACAATGGCAGGGGGACGCGAGATCGGCACTGCAACCGAGGCAGACCCCTTTAAGCTGATGACGGTAACGCGCGAGACACGAATGGTCAACAATACCGACGCTGACTATTCTTATATTCTTGCCTGCGGTTCGACCGGCTTCCTCAGCACAAAGCTGCTTCAGTCAAATGTTTACGGCAATACCGATGTAATGCTTAGCGCCATGCGCGCCATGGGTAAGGAGTTCGTTCCGGTGGGACTTGAATGCAAGATGTTTGTTTCCACCGAGATCGAAAGTCTTACCACCGCTGAGGCAAACCGCTATACCATCGCTCTCACAGTTATACCTCCCATCATTGTATTCGGAGCGGGCGTTATTATTCTCGTCAGGAGAAAGTACGCATGAAACAGATAAAAGAAAAAGAAAAAGAAAAGGAAAACGGAACAGCCGCGACCGGACGGCGCAGGCGTTCGATCCTCAAGGCACAGAAGCGCGCCACGGCGATCCTGCTTGTATGCGTTATTCTGCTTGGCGTGGGGCTCGGAGTCGCCACCTACTTTGTCAACCGTATCATATTTACCGATATCGACGGGCTGAAATACTATATAAAGCAGAAATCGGGCGTGTATGTGCTGTGCGACAAGGACGGATATACTCTTGAGACTACCAAAGACGGTTATTTCAGCACCGAGCTTGGAACCCTTGTAGAGGTAGACAAGGATACCGGCGCGTATGAGATTATTGCCGTAGTCGATACCGAGGACGGCGAGGAGGTCGGCTCGTCAAAGCGGATACTTATGTTCCGCCACACGCAGCAGGCAAGCGTTCAGTCGATTCAGGTTCATACGGCATCACAGGATTATACCTTTTACCGTGATAAGGATGATAACTTCCAGATAAAGAATTTTGAGGGCACTCCGTATGACAAGGCGCTGTTCTCTCAGCTTGCCGTCTCCTGCGGATACCCTCTGACGATGGAGAAGATCCAAGACCCGATAAAGGACGCTGACGGAAAATTCACCGAATACGGTCTTGACAGCGAAAAGCGCAAGGATGAGAACGGTAACGAGTATGATTATTCGCCCTCATGGTACAGGCTCATTGATACCTCAAACAACATGCACACCGTTTATGTCGGCGATATGATCCCCTCCGGAGCAGGCTACTATGTCCGGTACAGCGGGCGCGACGCAGTCTATATAATGAATTACAGCGTTGACGCCTCTCTTATCGGGGTGTACGGTCAGTCCACACTGACTGAGAGCGTAGACAGCGTTTTTGAGCTGCCGATCGAAACCTTCGTTACTCCCACGGTCTGTTACCCCATGACGCTCAACTCGTACTTCAATGTTCAGAAGTTCTCTGTTTTCAAGGGAGCTGACCTTACAAATATTGAAGACCCTGAAACATCAAGCGTTCTGCCGATAGTCAGCTTTTCGTACTGGGATCTTGAGGCGCGTACCGGGACATTCTACGCCAACACGGCGTATGTTATGAACTATCCGGATAAATACGACATCGACCCCAATGCTGCCGACGCGGCGCTTCAGTCCTTCTATCAGATGAGCTTCCTCAATGTGACAAAGCTCGGACCCACAGAGGAGGATATGAAGACGTGCGGGCTTTACGAGCCTGAGTATGTTATTTATTTCGAATACACGCCGCCGGCATCTGACGGCGTAGGCACTGAACCTATCGAGCATACCATTCTGGTCAGTAAAATGACCGACCGCGGAACTTACTATATGACTTCTGCGATCTATGACATGGTAGTCGAGGTCAGCCGCACACAGCTGCTTTTCCTTGATTACCGTCTAATCGACTGGGTGGATGCCTCTTACTTCTCAATGAACCTTGCCTGGGCTACCGAGGTAATACTTGAGACTGCGGACGGCGCATACCACTTCTATCTTGACAATTCGGAAAGCGACTCGGTGACGAACCCCGATACCGCATCAGCCACCGCCAAGGAGAAGGGAACTATTTCATCCGACAAGATGAAGATACGCGCCGTCGCACCGGACGGCACTGTAATGGAGGCAATATCAAGCCTTACCGTTACGGACGCAAGCGGATTTACCTGGACAATTGACCATGAGCTTGTCAAGGCTGTGGATGCCGACGGTAACCGCGCCAGCATTCGCGGGGCAAAGTACGAAACCAACAGCCGCGGTGAGGAGGTAGTGGTGCTTATAGGCAGCATTACCGACGCGAAAACAGGAAACAAGATCGAGGTCGGAGCGGATACGATAACCGTTACCACGCCGGAAGGCATATCAAAGACTTACCTGCGCTGCGGAATGGCGAACTTCCGCAAATTCTTCCAGTCGTTGCTTTACGCCTCGATAGGCGGAGACGCACACGACGGAGACAGCGGACTTACCGACGACCAGATAGCGGCATATCTTGCCGACCCGTCAAAGGCTCAGGCAAAGCTGACGGTGCTGACTTCATTTGATAAGAAGAGCAAGTTTGAGTATACCTTCTACTCATACACTGAGCGCCGCTCGCTTATGGCGGTCGGTGACAGCGCCGAGTTTTACGTTTCGCGCTCGTTTGTCGACAAGATAATTTCCGACGCCGGAAGAGTCATGACCGGCGAGACGATAACCCCGACAAGCAAATATTGATATTTCCAATTACAAAATATGGGGCTGTAAAAAACTCGATGTTTTTTACAGCCCCTGTAAAATGTCGGTCGGGAATCCGGCATTTTACGGGGATCTTGGTCGGTTTTGCCCTTGATCTTGTCTGAATTC
>DPGK01000018.1 GCA_003523225.1 Clostridiales bacterium | reverse complement strand
TTTCTTTTTGCCAAGCTTTTTCTTTGCGCCTGCTTCATCAAAGAAAAAGCGGTTTAAGGTTTTATGCACATTGACAGTCGTTGTACCTTTTGTCGACAACCAGTATAGGCTGACGCGTTTCGCGTCAGCCTATACTTATTTATGAATAAGAATATTTCAAATCTCGGGAATTTCTATTTCGATTTCATGCCCCAGGTCTGCGGAGCGGGAGATGCCGTCGATTATCGCCTGATTTATAATTATCTGCGAGGTGGGGACAGGAGCGCTGCCGCGGGTTATCACCGCGTCAAGGAAGGAACGCACCTTGCGCTCGACTCTGCCGAGTCCCTTCAGCGCAAGCACGGGCAGGACGGTTTCCACCTGCTCGCCCTCGACCTCGTGATATATTGTCATGGGACCGCCCACAGTGCCGTTCCAGCATTCGGTTGAGGGGATGCGCAGTCCGCCCTTTGTGCCGAGCACGATGGTGTCGCCGGAGGTATCCATGTTCATCGCCCATGATATACGGAAGTCAACGGTAAGGTCGCCTTCAAAGCGGATAAAAGCGGCGGCAAAGTCGTCAACGCCGAACTTTTCGGCAAGCTCGGGGCGCTCGCCGTAATATGCCGGATCTTTTCCGAAATAGGAGGATTTGAAGCCCGAAACGGTAAGCGGCTTGGGATATCCCAGCGCGTTCAGCACCATGTCAAGGGAATAGCAGCCGATATCTCCGAGCGCGCCCACGCCCGCGGTGTCATTGCGGATGAAGGTGTCCTTTCCGCCGCCGCAGGGAATACCGTGACGGCGCCCGCCGCCGGTCTGTATGTAATATATTTTTCCCAGGACACCCGACTCGAATATTTTCTTTATCATCTGCATATTCGGGTCAAACCGGGGCTGAAAGCCTATTGAAAGAATCCTGCCCGTGGCTTTTTCGGCACGGCAGACCTTTACTGCTTCGTCAAGAGTTACGGTAAAGGGCTTTTCAAGCAGGACGTCAAGCCCATGCTCCATTGCGTAAATTGCGGGTTCGGCGTGCTGACGGTTGTAGGTGCATATTGAAACGGCATCAAGGCTTTCTTTTTCTATCATCTCGCGGTAGTCAGTATAGGCATGCGCGCCTTCGATCTCCCAGTCCTCAAAAAACTTTGCGGCTTTTCCGGGGATAAGGTCGGCGCCTGCGACCACGGCAACATCGTCAAACAGCTTGTATGCCTTTATGTGCGAGCGGGCAATTCCTCCGGTACCTATAAATCCTATCCTGAGCTTACGTCCGGCGCTTATTCCGGATCCCGCTTCTTCGGTTTCCTTGAATTTATCAAGATCTGCGTCCTTTATCAGTTCCATATTAAGTCGTCCTTTCTCCGCGCGTACCCGCGCAAATGTATTTTAGCTTATTATAGGACAAAAATGGCGGTATTTCAAGACAAATAATGATAATGATAAGACAAATATTGTTCCGCTTGAGCGGAGGGTTTTTGTCGCCTGTCATTAAAACCCGCACGCGCGAATATATTTTCACAAGAAACTCTGCCTTTCGGAGGGCGCGGACGGAATATGGTACATACGACGGAAAAAACAAACTCGGCGGCACGCTCCCGCATACAACTGCGCGGACTTGATGCCGCCGCTGTTGAGAGGTCGCGTGCCGAGCACGGCGAAAACCGACTCAGCCAGCGACGGCGGCGCGGGTTCTTTTCCCGCTTTGCGGCAAATCTGGGCGACCCGGTAATAAAGGTGCTGCTTTGCGCGCTGGCGGCGAATATAATTTTTACCTTCCGGCATACCGACTGGTTTGAAACGATAGGTATCGCCGTTTCGGTGCTGACCGCAACGATAATTTCAACCGTATCCGAGTACGGTAGCGAGGCGGCGTATGAGCGGCTCAGTGCAGAGGCGCAGCGCGCCGTCTGCCGCGTCCGCCGAGACGGCGTTATAACGGAAATATCCGTTGCCGATGTGGTAGTCGGTGATATTGTGCTGTTGGGCGCGGGTGAGTCTGTTCCGGCAGACGGCTTTATCGTATCCGGGTCGGTACGCCTTGACCAGTCGGCTATGACAGGGGAAAGCCGCGAGGTGGAAAAGCGTCCGCAAAGCTCCAAGGAGCGTAAGCGCGGAGGCACCGAGCTGACGCCCGACCCGTCGTCACCATCGTCGGCACTGCGTGGGTGTCTGGTGCTGTCCGGCGAGGCGGAAATGCTGGTCAGCGCCGTAGGAGATGCCACATATCTCGGCGGGATCTCCGGAGAGGTGCAGACGGAGACGCGTGAAAGCCCGCTCAAGGTGCGGCTTTCACACCTTGCGGCACAGATTAGCCGTCTGGGTTATGCTGCGGCGGCAATTGTGGCGGCGGCGTACCTTATCAATGCTTTTGTGCTTGACAGCGGATGTATGGGGTCTGTTATTCTCATGAAGCTGCGCGACACTCAGTATCTTTTTTCAAAGCTGATAGGCGCGTTGACGCTGGGGCTTACCGTGGTGGTGGTTGCAGTCCCGGAGGGACTGCCCATGATGATAGCCGTGGTGCTTTCGGCTAATATCCGCCGAATGGTGAAGGCGGGAGTGCTGGTGCGCAAGCCGGTCGGGATCGAAGCGGCGGGAAGCATGAATATTCTTTTTACCGACAAGACCGGGACGCTTACCGAGGGGCGTGTGTCGGTCGGAAGGATCATTACCGGGGACGGCGGCAGCTTTAACGGAGCGGCCGAGCTTGCCCGCTCCGGGGGTGGGCTGTGGCAAAGATATCGCGAGTCGGCGCTGCTCAATACCGCCTCGGCGGTAGGAAGCGATGACAGCGGCGCATACTGTCCGGTCGGCGGCAACGCCGCGGACCGGGCGCTTCTGCGCTCGGTGATAGACTGCGGGGAGGACTGCTCCGGTCTTCCGTTGCCCCGGGTAACGGCAAAACAGCTTTTTGACAGCGCAAAGAAATATTCCGCCTGTCGCACCGACGCGAACGGCGGTGAGATCTATATAAAGGGCGCGCCTGAGATACTGCTGCCGCGCATAGGCAGTTATATCGCCCCGGACGGCAGCCGGAGAATGCTTGACGGACATTCTTTTGCGTGGGAGCTTTCTGCGATCCGAAAGGGCGGAGGCAGAGTCCTGCTGTTGGCATACGGTTCAGCCGACGGGGCGGGAGAGGGGCTTTTGCCCGGAAATCTTACGCTTATTGCCGCCGTGGCTCTTAACGACCGGCTGCGGACTGAGGCGCGTCCGGCGGTAGGAGAGCTGCGCGGCGCGGGTATCCACGTTGTGATGATCACCGGCGACAGCGCCGAGACTGCGGGCGCAATAGGTCAGGAGTGCGGAATACTCGGTCGGGGAGTGGACATGGTGCTTGAGTCGTCTGAGCTGGCGCGGCTCACCGACGCAAGGCTTGGCGAGCTGCTTCCGCGCATCGGGGTCATAGCCAGAGCGCTGCCCTCCGACAAAAGCCGGCTTGTGCGTGTGGCTCAGGAGTCGGGACTTGTCGTCGGAATGACGGGGGACGGCATAAACGACGCGCCGGCGCTCAAGCGCGCCGACATCGGATTTTCCATGGGCAGTGGAACTCAGGTGGCAAAGGACGCGGGGGATATTGTCATACTTGACGATAACCTTGCCTCTATTGCCCACGCGGTGCTTTACGGCAGGAATATCTTCAAGAGCATACGCAAATTTATAACGCTCCAGCTTACAATGAATTTCTGCGCGGTCGGAGTGTCGATGATAGGTCCGTTTGTGGGGGTGGATGCTCCGGTGACGGTGGTGCAGATGCTTTGGATAAATATAATCATGGATACCCTCGGCGGGCTGGCTTTTGCCGGTGAGCCTGCGCTGCCCTCATGCATGAAGGAAAAACCGAAGCGGCGCGACGAGCCGATACTTAACCGATATATGGTGAATCAGATAGTCTTTTTGGGAGTTTTCACGGTAGCTCTGTCACTGGGCTTTCTTAAGCTGCCCGCATTTACCCGGCATTTCCGCGCGGCGCCGGATAACATTTATCTGCTGACGGCGTTTTTTGCCTTTTTCATATTCGCCGGAGTATTCAATTGCTTCAACGCGCGCACCGACCGGTTGCGGCTTCTTGCGGGAATAAGAAAAAACCCCGCCTTCATAGCGATAATGAGCGCAGTTCTGGTTATCCAGATAGGCTTTGTGTACCTCGGCGGAACGGTACTTAGGACCGTGCCGCTGCACTTTTCCGAGCTTATGTGGGCAATGGCTTTCTCGCTGCTGGTCTTTCCGGCGGAGCTTCTGCGTAAGCTGCTTTGGAGACTTCGCGGCAGACGCGAGGGGTTCTGAGGTTTTGTCAGATGATGTTCGGGTGTTTTGACGGGCGCAAAAAATATACCCGGTTTTGTATTGACACAGCAGGGAAATCGGTGTATAATAAAGGATGTAGATCATCTGCCCGTGGCTCAGCTGGATAGCGCGCAAGACTCCGACTCTTGAGGTCGCAGGTTCGAATCCTGTCGGGCAGGCCAACGCAAAAAGGGGACGCAAGTCCCCTTTTTGCGTTGGTCTGGCGGATGGGCAGGCGGAATGCGCGGAAGATGCGGAAATCGCGTAGCAGAAAGTCAATTGAAATGAAAAAAGGAAAGAAACGGCGAGATAAAGGAGATAGGAACGCATCTTCCTCAGCTCGGCTCAACGAGCCGAGGTGGTGGTTCAGAATCCTGTCGGGCAGGCCAACGCAAAAAGGGGACGCAAGTCCCCTTTTTGCGTTGGTCTGGCGTATGGGCAGACGAAATGCGCGGAAGATGCGACAATCGCGTAGCAGAAAGCCAATTGAAATGAATAAAGAAAAGATATGGCGAGATAAAGGAGATAGGAACGCATCTTCCCATGTAGGTGGCGACGTATATCCGTCCGCGGTTCAATAATTAACGGATCATCTGGCGAATATAGAATCCGCCATACATGGTCATGCGGCGGCTGATATTGCCTCGTCGACTATTTTTTTAACGCTCGGCTGCTTCAGCACCTTGGCAAGCGCAGTCCCGGGGCTGGAAAAATAATTAATTGAGCAATCCTCGGGGAGCGATCTTGCGTACTCTTCAAGACATTCCACAAAGTCGTCGCGGGAAATAAGCTCGCAAAACGCCCGGTGGCAGGAATAATCCATGTCGTCTGTCTCGCGCGGAGCGGATTTCAGCATTTCGGAAGCCGCACGGTTTTTCATAAAGTCGGAGTTCATGAAGTATTCAAGCAAATCGCGTGTGGGAGCGGAAAGTATCTCCTCCGGAACGGCAAGAAGCTCGTCGGAGACGTCCGCGCCGTCCTTGACCAATACGCACAGATATTCGGGATCTGCAACCGTTATGGTGCTGTCGCTGTCGGGCTGGCGGGCTGCTTCCGCGTCAATTCTTTGGTAAAAGCTTTGCAGGCAGGGATATCCGGCTGCCGTGTCGGCGTCAGGCAAAATAAACCTCAGCGACACAGCGATGGCGGTCGCGCACAGCAGTACGGCGGCGAGCGAGAGGATCAGTATCGCAGCCTTCTTTTTCATCGAAACAGAACTCCTTTCAATTATTATTACTGTTTACAATTATATCATACATAAATCAGTAAAGCAATACAATTGTCGGAATTTTCTTGTAATTTTTTCAATGAAATTCGTTCCTTGCGTGATCCGCCACTACCGATCATTTTCTGGCGACCGGCATTTCCGTCATGCGGAGCTTGGCGCAGCCGTAAGGGATAAGCTCGATCTCGCGCTCACCGCTTTGGGCTTTACGGGAGCGCGGAGCTTTGGCGCACACGGTGAGATATCCGTCCTCAAGCCCCCAGTTTATGCGGACAAGTCCCGTTCTTACCGTTACTGCGGGTTTTTCCGATGAAAAGGGAATATCCGGCACTTCATTTTCGCTTTTTACAAGTTCGCCGCCGGTAAAACCGAAGCTCCATTCAGAGCTTCCGATGTACTCGTAGTCACAGTACGGGAATTTCCTTTCCACTCCCTTGCGCTCATATTCGTACATTTTCTTTTCGTATGCTATCGGAAGCGAAAATACCAGCGAGCCGCAGCGCACGCTCCTCAGCCCGTGCGGGCGGCTGAAAAATTCCGGCTCGGTCTCATACTCAAGGTTCAGCGTTTTTGAGCCTTTGACGTCTATGCCGATATCCCCGCAGGCGACGGGCTTGCCGTCAAGCGTCGCGTTTTTGGCAAAGGATGGCACGCGCAGTACAAAGGTAAACGCGGTATCCTCGCCGCACTCTATTTTGTAGCTGAAGCGGTTTTTGAATGGGTAGTCGGTATCAAGCGTGATATGTACCTCCTTGACGCCCACACTTGTGTGCAGCTCGGAGGGGACGGGAACGGCACTGATTATTTCATCCCCGCGGCGCGTGCGGCGGTGCATAAAGGCGTAAAGCGCGAGCTTTGGCCAGCCCTGACCGAAATTTGCGGTACAGCAGCCGTAGTTGGGTTCAAGCCCGAATAGGTGTGCCTCCGCTCCGTTTGTGCGGAAGACCGACTTGCCGGGGAATTTTTCGCAGGATATCTGGTTGCTCTGCTGTACGTACTGATGCGCCCACATATCGTCGCTCAGCGTCGCGGGCAGGGCATTAAAGGCTATGCGCTCAAGCTCCTCCGCCCACTTTGAATTTCCGGTATGCGCGTAAAGTATCTCATATGAGTACATCTGCTCCACAACGGCGCAAAGCTCTGTGCCCTGTATCGGGCTGAGACCCGAAAGGCACTCGTCCCCGGTAAACAGACCCACGGGAGTCCCGTTGTATCTGCGCAGAAGTGAGGTCCACTTATCGGCAAGCCCGCGGTAAGGCGTACCCGTCAGCTCGCAAAAGACTGCTTCCGATTTCAGCGCCATGCAGATGTTGACTATATGTGTTTCAAACCGCCAGCGGTTGATGGGCGTTTGCCATTCTCCGCAAAGCTCATCGTAATCCTGCCCCTGACTGTGCAGTATTCCGGCAAGCTCCTTGAGCCACGGATCGCCGTAAAGCTCATAGATCCTGCCGATAGCGGGGAAGATCTCGAACCAGCGGAATTTCGCCCAGCTGAAAAGCCGTATTTTGCCGCCGGCAAGCAGCTCGTAATAGTTCTTTAGCACCCGGTACAGCGCGCCGGGTATCCTTTCGTCGCCGGAGCAGTCGTACCAGACCGTAAGGACTTTGCAGATGAGTATGAGCGCCCATGTGTCATATTCCTCGCGTTTGTCATCGGGGCAGGGACATATCCAGCCGTCCTCCTTTTGCATTGCGAGGATAGCGTCGATGTATTTTTGCGCCCGCATGATAAGACCGTCATCCTCAAGTAGATACGCCAGCGGGATAAATCCGTCAAGCCAGTAGGGAACGCGCTCCCAGCTTTCGGCGTCCCCGCCGATCCATGCGCTGTCGCGCACATCCCGCCAGACTTTATCAAGGTTGCCGCAAAGCCCGTCTGCCTGTATCCTAAGCTGACGGCGCAGCCACCCGCGCGGTTTAATCTCCTTTGAGGTGTAGAATTTCCATTTCGGTTTGTTCATGGCGTCAGTCCTTCCCCCACGGTATTTCTGCCGCGGTCAGATCACATAGAAGTATATTGAAAAAAATTGCAGAACAGCTCCGGCGACGACGAACATATGCCAGATCGTGTGAAAGTAGCGCACTGTCTTTTTGCGGTAAAACAGAACTCCAAGCGTATATGCGACGCCTCCGGCAAGGAGCAGGAGCAGTCCGGGAAGCGGCACTTTCTGAATAACAGGCACGGCGGCGATGACAACGCTCCAGCCGCTGGCGATGTAGCACCACATTGAAAATTTGCGGAAGCGCTCGATGCTTATCGCATTAAGGACTATTCCGAGTATGCACGCCGCCCAGACGATGCCGAACAGCGTCCAGCCTACTACACCGCGCATGGTAACAAGGGTTATCGGGGTGTAAGTTCCGGCTATCAGAAGATATATCGAGGTGTGGTCAAATACCCTCATCACCTTTTTGCCGCGAGGTGCGGATATGGCGTGGTAAAGGCAGGACATTGTAAACAGCATTATCATGGAAAAACCGTACACCGAGCAGCCGACGATCTTCCACGGGTCGCTGCCGGAGCGCAGTATAAGCAGTACAGTCCCGGCAATGGCAAGCAGTGCGGCAATTCCGTGAGCTATTGAGTTTGCGATTTCCTCTCCGACAGTATATGAGGGCTGGGTATGTTTCTTTTTCGTGTCTGACATATGGGTTTCCTTTGGCGTGTAAAATAATGAGTAAATTATACATCCCTGAGTGCGATTTGTAAAGCGGAATTTTATGAACAGTAAAGTAGCAGTCGGTATAAATTCAAAAAATGCGCCGATAATATGTAAAAAAAGCGGAGAAAAACGGGCGGTAAGTCGGATATCGGTTTTTGGGTTCATTGATCTGACGCCCGGTCGGTTCTTTTATACTTTTGAAGAAAGGCACGGTTACTTTTTATGTCCGGCAGATCTTTATGGAGGGATAAAACACAGCTTCCGGAGCACATGCCGCTCGACGGGGATATTACGGCAGACGTTCTGGTAATAGGGGGCGGCATGGCGGGACTGCTTACCGCGTATATGCTTACACGCGCCGGAGCGGACTGTGTGCTGGTTGAGGCGGATCGGCTTTGCGGCGGAGTCAGCGGGGATACGACGGGTAAGATAACGGCACTGCACGGCGCGGTGTTTGATAAGCTGATACGCGAGTTCGGGGTTGGGCGCACGCGGGCATATTTTGAGGCAAACAGTGAGGCTTTGGCGGAGTACAAAAGGCTTTGCCGGGATATCGACTGTGATTTTGAGGAGAGGGACGCTTACGTTTACTCGCTGGATGACGCCGAAGTGATAAGCCGAGAGGCGGAGGCACTGCGGAGGATAGGCGCCCCGGCGGAGCTTTCCGACTGCCCCGGTCTTCCCTTTGAGACTGTCGCCGCGGTAAAGCTGCCCGGGCAGGCGCAGTTTGACCCGCTGCGTTTTGCGGCGGGGATAATTCCGGGGCTTAAGATATACGAGCATACGAAGGTGCGTGAGCTTATCGGTAATGATGCCGTCTGCAACGGCGGCAGGATACGCGCCGGCAAAATCGTGGTCGCAACGCATTTTCCCTTTATCAACAAGCACGGATTTTACTTTCTTAAAATGTATCAGCACCGCTCATATGTGCTGGCGCTCTCGGGTGCTCCGGCAGTCGGCGGTATGTATGTGGATGCCAAAAAGAAGGGTATGTCATTCCGCGACGCGGGAGAATATCTGCTTGTTGTGGGCGGCGCTCACCGAACGGGAAAAAAGGGCGGCGGATCTTGTGAGCTTGAAGCGTTTGCGCGGAGGTATTATCCGGATGCGGAGATAAAATACCGTTTTGCGACGCAGGACTGCATGACGCTTGACGGTATGCCCTATATCGGACGTTATTCCTCCGGTACTGAGGGGCTCTATACCGCGACCGGCTTCAATAAGTGGGGAATTACAGGTTCAATGGTGTCAGCTATGCTGCTTTCCGATCTGATCCTTGGCAGGAAAAACAAATATGAAGCGGTCCTCAGCCCATATGGCGGAAGCGGTATGCCGCGCACACCCCTTCGCCCTCAGCTTGCCGCCAATCTTGCCGAGGCACTGCTTGGATGGATAACCCCGACGACTCCGCGGTGTCCGCATCTGGGCTGTGTCCTGAAGTGGAACTCCGCCGAGCACACATGGGACTGCCCCTGCCACGGCTCGCGCTTTGACGCACATGGTGAGCTTATTGATAACCCCGCAACGGGCGGACTCAGAAATCTCAATAGGTGAGATTTTTCGGCAGTCCTCTGAAAAAAAGGTGCGTGCTGTCGCTTTTGCGACAGCACGCATAATAATAATTGAATCGGTTTTGCATACCAAAGCGTTTTTCCGGCTTTTGGATGCGTGAGCGACGTTATCGGCTGATCCTCTCCGTACAGTGCTTTGTCTGACGGATGAAGCCGACTGGTGCGTCAGTTCCGCTTATTCAGCCTTCTTGCGGGGAAGCACTGCGGCTACGAGCGCGCATACAGCCATTACTGCGGCGGCGCAGATAAGCAGTACGTTTCCGTCTCCGGTCGAAGGAGCGGGATCGGTATCTGCCGGAGTAGTTTCGACGGGAGTGGTTTCAACGGGTGTGGTTTCAACCGGAGTTGTCTCTGCGGGGGTAGTCTCCGCGGGGGTAGTCTCCGCAGGAGTGGTGTCTTCGGGTGTTACGGGAGCGGAAGCCACAAGGTATACCAGCGTAAGGCGACCGCCGTTTGCCGCGTCGGTTGTCCAGATGTTTTCGGAAAGTCCGAGACCGGATACAGTCATATCCGCCGCATCCTTACCGGTGGTGAGCTTTTTGTAGGTGTCGATATAGGACGCCGCATCGGCAACACTTGAGTTTTTGGCGCAACCGTTGAGATAGAAGCAATTAGCTATCTCGCCGAGTGCGGAATAGGTGTCGCGGTCTGCGGGATTGTCGGGACAGTTGCCGACGACGCCGCCCCACTGGTTGACCTGATCTGCCTTGGTGCTTGCAAGACCGTCAGCGGAGAGCTTGGCTGTGACATCACCGTAGTTTACGCAGTTTTCCACCTTTGCGTTGGGGTAAACACGTCCGGTAATTCCGCCTATGACACGGTCAGCGCTTACAGCTCCGTAGTTTACGCAGTTGCGGATGACGGGAGTGCCGAGGGACTTATCCGAGGATGAGCCGCCTATCTGACCCATAATGCCGCCGACAAGTGCGGTAACACCGCTGATATTACCGAAGTTTGCACATTCCTCGACAACGAAATTGTAAGCGTTACCGCCACCGACTATACCGCCGGCATATGCGTTGCTTGTCTTGCTTGTGACCGAGCCGTAGTTGACACAGCGGCGGAAGGTGAAGTTGTAGCCCTCGGCGAACTTGTTGGCGTTGCCCATGAATCCGCCGATGTAGGAGTTTTTGCTGGTACCGACTATGTCGGCATAGTTTACGCAGTTTTCAATGGTGAGGGGAGCTGCTTCCGGCAGAGCGCCTACAAGAGCTGCAACGTATGTCGCACCCTCAAAGTAGGAATCCTTTATGGTAAGATTCTTGATGGTTCCGATGGCTGTTGAAAAGAGAGCTGTTCCCGTTGTGGAGGTTCCGGATATGTAAAGACCGGCAATGTAGTGTCCGTCGCCGTCAAAAGTACCCGAGAAAGCCACGGGAGTCCAGTTGGTCGTTCCGGTTCCGGCGGCAGCGGTGTAGCTGCTCCAGACGATATTTTCGGTGAGCTTATAGCACTTTCCTGCCTCTGCGTTAGCCGCAAAATAAGCAAGGTCAGCGCCGCTTGAAATGAGGTACGGGGAGGTCTCGCTGCCGTCGCCTGAAAGAGCGGCGGATACCGATGTGCCGTCATAAACATCGTCAGCCGATACAACGGCGGTAAACGGGATGACAAGCGTCAGTGTAAGAAGCAGGGAAAGTATTATTCTGATACTGATAGACGTGCGCTTCATATGAGTTTCTCCTTTTTTATGTTGATCTTACTGTGCGTATTTTTCGTACAGCTTATTTAATTTTAATTATACTACAAATACACAATAATAAAATCACATATTTCAGACTACTTCAGCACATAAGTTTAACTTTAGCGACTTAGTGCTTTTGCCGCATGTGCTCAGCGGAGATTTTCTGATATCAGTCGGTTTACTCTTTCCCTTACCGCGTGCATTACGGTGCTGTCACACACACAGCGTGAGAAAACTATATCCCCTGTAAGCTCCTCTATTGAGGCAAGCACCTTCTCGCGTCCGACAATAGATTCCGCCAGCGTCATTGCTCCAAGGTCGTCGATGCCCTGACGGAACTGTATGATGCGCACGGACTCAAGCGCCGTGCCGTCCGCTGCGGGGTAGACAGAATATGCGTCGCCGGAGGGAACAAAATAGTTGCCGGTGGAGTCAAGGTAAGGATTTATCGGGTCGTAAGAGCCTTGATTATAGTAGAAGTTATACCCCCATTGCAAAAATCCGAACACGCGGTATTTCCAGAACTGCGTCCCGATAAAGCGGGTGCGCGCACCGGGCATGGCGAAAAAGCGGTTGCTTACGTTCTGGTTCTGTCCGCAGCAGTAGTATGTCCAGAGAGGGCTTACCCCGCCCTCGATGAAAGGCTCAATATGGTTGCTTGACGGGATGGGCATTGCCACAGCCCCGGTCTTGTAGAACTCGTAATCCGAGAGCGCGTCCATGACGGGATATCCCTCAAGCAGGTCGGCGACTGTGGCTTTTGCCTTGAGGTACTGCTCAAGCTGCGCTGCCTTCGGCTCGTCGGACAGGTGGAAATAACAGCGGCGGTCGTCTCCGCGCGCGCGCATATGTGCCAAAAACGCCGTAAGGAAGGCGCGCAGGAAGGAGGTGTATTCCTCGCCTGCCGCATCCGTATCCCAGCCGAATATCCTGCGCTCGCCGTCCGGCGTGTCGGCAACTATCTTGGGGGCGTGGGCTGCTCCCCACTGTGTAAAGAGGTGGGAAATTTCAAAATATTTTATCCCGCATCGGTCGCACATATCTATCCAGCGGTCAAGACGCGAAAAATCAAATTCATATCCGCTGTCCGTCAGGCGCACACCCGTGAGCTGTACGGTGGGGCGCTCACCGCCGATATATGTATCAAGCGGAGGGGTGAATACCGGGGTCAGCAGCATATTTATTCCGTTGCTGACGGCGGTGCGGACAAAGTTTTCGATTATCTCCCAATGGCGTTCCGAAAAGACGGGAACATTGTAGTAGCTTGCAAGGCAGTCGCAGTGGAACCATTGCGTGACGCGCAGCTCCTGCTCCGGAAGGTCAGCTCCTATGATCTCTATCGGAACATTCACGCGCATTTCCTGCCCGCCGTCCGAAACCAGTACCGAGAAGTTGTAGCTTCCTGCCGGAAGCTCGCCCGCTGTGTCAATGTCTATCCACACCGAGCGCAGCTGCCCCGGTACGCAGGGAACAGCGCCGCGCATCTGAAGGGGCGCAAGCAGGTCGGGGTAAAGCCCCGGCTCGGTGCGCAGATATCCCTCGTCGCTTCTTCCCGGGTAGGCGGGAAGGTAAGAGGGGATCATCTCGACAGTGCGGAAGGCTGTGTAAGGAGCAAAAACTCCGTCCGGACGCAGTCCGACAAAGCGGCGGTGAGGTGCGGCGGCGTTGTCGTCTGTCATTATAAGCTGCAGCGACATACGCTCATTCCGAAGCATTGAAAGCTTCTTCATTGCGGCAAATTCCTCAGGACGGCTGTCAAGAAATACTTTGTCAAGGGATGATATTAATTTGATTCTGAGCATAGCTGAATCCTTTCTTCATTATATACAATAGATGCTTGTTTTCGTTTTGATTGTATTACCGCGGTGCTGAAAAGCTCCGTGCCGCAGCTGCTTTATTCAAAGAGACCGGGAAGCTCCGAGGGGCTGTCTGCAAATATCCCGGCACCTGCCTCAGTAAGCTGCTCGCGTGTGCGGTAGCCCCAAGTTACGCTTACCGGGGTCATTCCGGAGCGAAGCGCGACCTGCACGTCGGTGTCTCCGTCGCCCACCATCGCGGTGTCGGAAAGGGAGACTCCGAGACTGCGGCATATCTCCTCAGCTCCTGCGGGGTCGGGCTTGATGGGGCGTCCTTCCGTCTGTCCCAGTGTCATGCTGATGATGCCGTCCGGTATCAGTGCGTCGCAGATATTCTTTGTGTATTCCTCCGGCTTGTTGGAAAGCACCGCAAGCAGGATGCCTCTGTCGTGCAGCTCCTTCAGCGCCTCGAGCATTCCGGGGAACAGCTCCTTTACACTCATATAAGTCTCACCGTAAGCCTCGCGGTAGGTCTTGGCAAGACGCGCGACATTCTGCTCGCTTCTTTGCTCCTCCGGCAGCAGACGGATACAAAGCTGCGTCGCGCCGCAGCCAATCGAACGGCGAACATATGCAAGGTCTCTTTCCGGCAGACCGAGGCGGCGCAGTGCAATATTTGCGCCTTCGGCTATTGAAAGCACTGTATCGGCAAGCGTGCCGTCAAGATCGAAAATTATCAGTTTTGCTTTGATTTTGGGGTTGGGGGAGGTGTGATTCATCATTGGGGTTCTTCCTTTTAATTATATATGAAGTTATGTGCCGTAAAACTCACTGCTTACTGCTCAAGCAGTGCGGCACGCAGCTCGTCAAGAAAGTCGCGCAGTTTTTTGCGGTTAAGCTCGTAATATACGCGGTTTGATTCCCGACGTATCGTAACAAATCCCGCTTCAAGCAGCAGCGCCATGTGATGTGAAACGGTGGCGGTGCTCAACTCAAGCACGGAGGCGATCTCCATGCCGTATTTCGGACCTTCCGAAAGCAGCTTGAGGATCTCAAACTTGCGGTCGTCTCCCATCGTGCGCAGGGTGCGGCATATTCTGTCGTCAACGGTCGAAACATCTGTGATCTCCCGCAGCGGCTCGTACAGCACGCCGACGTACAGAAAGTCCGTGACCTTTTCTGAGGTAAAGCTCATGAGGTACTTTGTTCCGCTGCACATTGCTATTGACGGCTGAAGATATATTTCGTCGGCGGAGGGGGAGAGCTTAACGTCGTAATTTTTTTCGATATACGCCGCACCGGACTGAGCCAGCGGTTCGGCTACCGCGGCGGAGAACCATCCGATGTAATGCTTTACCGAGTCGTATTTCTGCATATACAGCTTGCCCGCCGCTTCGAGTATCCCCGCAAGATGCTCGCGGTATTCCTCAAAATTATTGTAAAGACGGCAAAGCTGGAATTTTTCATCGGCGGGGAGGGGAAGACTGTCGATAAAGGCAAACAGCTCTGCGTAATTCGTTATTACTCCGTTGTAATCGTCGTCGGCAAATTCTGCGATCAGGAGGGATGAAAAGTTTACAAAGAACAAAGCCTTTGACTGCTCGCGGAGAGAGGCGATGCCTGCGCCAAAATCCTGATTCGGCACGCGGCAGACATCGTGAATAAGGTAAAAGGCAAAGCAACCCCGCATTGATGAGTGCCTGCCGAAAAGGAAATCAAGCAGCTCCTCGTCAACCCTTATGTTGTTGACAACATAATCGGACATTTCTATTATTGCGTCAAAACAGCTGTCAAGCACATTACGGTCAATGGCAAATCTTTTTTGTATGGTTTCTTTAAGCTCGCGGCTGGATTGACCGGTCCGGCTGTTGAAAAGCAGCACAGAAGTCTCAAATATCAGATTCGGTTCCCGCAAAAGTCTGGCTTCCATTGTTCGCAGCTCCTTTCAGGACAATTAAACATTTTATATTAGAAATATATCATATAAACCGACGGTTGTCAAGTGTATTTCAAATTATTTTATCTAATGATAGATGTACGTATCTTAATAAAAGAATATAATCATCTAACTTTGATTAAAATAAATAATTTTAATTAAATAAAAATCAAATTAATTGGGGTGCTGAATTATCGAGAGAAATCTAAAAACTGACGGCTTGTGTGTAGGGATCCGTCTGATATGAGAAATGTAGAAAAATGGCGGACCGAATGTAGCTATGCGGCAAATCAGAAATTTGTGAAGTCAACTTTTCAGATGAGTATCTAATTTCATTCCGGCGGTATATTGCCTTGCGAGAAGAAAATATGCGGCAAATAAAGCGTTATAGGTCTGAATTATGTGCATTCGGAGCGCTTATAAGGTCTTAAGGGGCGTTTTATAACGTATTTCACGGTTTTTTACAAATAAATCGGGCAAAGTGCTGTCATTGCGGCATATAAAATTGTTTGCTTTGACAAATAAACGGTGAAAATAGACAAAAAATTTTTTAATGTGACCTGTAATATTATGAAAACAAACACTTTAACAAAGTAACAAACGGTGATATAATAATAAAGTATGTTTTTTGCGGCGCTGTCTGTATGCGCCGAAAATCGAAGGGTCAGTGCCTGAAAAAGCATTTTTGCAAGGTACGATGACCGTCAAGGAGAGCTGTTCGGATGAACATAAAAAGAGAAGACTTAAGAAATATTGCCATCATCGCCCACGTTGACCACGGCAAGACCACACTGGTCGACCAGATGCTGAAGCAGGGCGGTATTTTCCGCGACAATCAGGAAATGGGCACCTGCGTTATGGATTCTGGCGACATTGAACGTGAGCGCGGAATTACGATCCTTTCCAAAAACACCGCAGTGCATTACAACGGTGTCAAGATCAATATCGTTGACACACCCGGTCACGCCGATTTCGGCGGCGAGGTGGAGCGTGTGCTTAAAATGGTCAACGGCGTGCTTCTGCTGGTGGACGCCGCCGAAGGCCCTATGCCGCAGACCCGCTTTGTGCTTCAGCGTGCGCTTGAGCTGAATCACCCCGTTATCGTTGTAATAAACAAGATAGATAAGCCCGACGCCAGGATCGAGGAGGTCGAGGAGGAGGTGCTCGAGCTGCTGATGGATCTCAACGCCACCGACGCGCAGCTTGACAGCCCGATGATCTTCTGCTCCGGACGCGACGGCACAGCCTCGCTTTCTCCCTACGAGAAGGGAACAGACCTCACTCCGCTGTTTGAGACGATCCTGAGCTACATCCCTGCGCCTGAAGGCGACCCCGACGACGATCTTCAGCTTCTGGTTTCCACCATTGACTATAATGATTATGTAGGACGTATCGGAATCGGTCGCATTGAGCGCGGCAGGATCAGACAGAATCAGGACGCACTCATCTGCAACTACCATTCGGGTATGGCGCCCAAGCGCGTGAGGATCGTTTCGATCTATCAGATCGACGGCTTGCAGCGCGTTCCGGTAACCGAGGCGCAGATCGGCGATATTATTGCCTTCTCCGGCGCGGCTGACATTACCATCGGAGATACCATTACCTCTCTCAGCCGCCCTGAGCCCCTGCATTTTGTAAAGATCAGCGAGCCGACGATCGAAATGACGATATCGGTAAACGACAGCCCGCTTGCGGGACGCGAGGGCAAGTTTGTCACCTCCCGTCAGATACGCGACAGGCTTTACCGTGAGCTCCTTAAGGATGTCTCCCTGCGCGTAAGCGACGGAGACACCACCGACAACTTCCGCGTTGCCGGACGCGGCGAGATGCACCTCTCGATACTTATCGAGACTATGCGCCGTGAGGGCTACGAGCTTTGCTGCTCAAATCCCCGCGTGCTTTACAAGGAGATCGACGGGCAGAAGTGCGAGCCTATGGAACGTGTGACGCTGGACGTGCCGGAAATTTATGTCGGCGCGGTGATAGAGAAGCTGGGACAGCGCCGCGGTGAGCTTATCGAAATGAATCTTGTCGGCTCGCGTATGCGCATTGAATATCTGATCCCGGCGCGCTGCCTGTTTGGCTACCGCTCGGAATTTATGACGGCGACGCACGGCGAGGGCATTATGAACTCGATCTTCGACGGCTACGCTCCGTACAAGGGCGAGGTCACGATGCGCTTTACCGGTTCGCTGGTTGCCAGCGAGGCAGGCGAGACCACCTCCTACGGCATCTACAATTCGCAGGATCGCGGCCGTATGTTTATCTCACCCGGTATGCAGGTGTACGAGGGCGAGATAGTCGGTGAATGCCCCAAAATGGAGGATATCACCCTTAACCCGTGCAAAAAGAAGCAGCTTACGGCTATACGTTCCGCCGGAGCGGACGAAAAGCTGCTCCTGACTCCTCCCGTGATCTTCAGCCTTGAGGAGGCAATTGAATTTATTGCCGACGATGAGCTTATCGAGGTCACGCCGAAGTCGATAAGACTGCGCAAGCGCATTCTCAACACCGAACAGCGGCTTAAGGCTCAGGCAAAGCTCAAACGCGGTTGATGCCGGAAGATACCATAGCCGCAACGGAATTTGCCGCCGGGCGGGTCTGACTGTATGCTGTTCTGCAATCAAATATTTAAAACCAAAGGGGTGTTAAAAAATTCCT
>DPGK01000032.1:26422-26588 GCA_003523225.1 Clostridiales bacterium | reverse complement strand
ATATCCGTAGGGCGGGGGCTTGTTTCCCGCCGCGTTATTTAACTGTGCCGTTTGTTTCGGCGGAGCAAGCTGTATAGTGTAGTAAGATAAGAATGCGCTCGCTTTGCGTCGCACCCGGAGGAAGATCGTAACATAAAAATATACAAAAAACTGATTCCCCCTGCTG
>DPGK01000032.1:25816-26186 GCA_003523225.1 Clostridiales bacterium | reverse complement strand
TACGCGGCAGCAGGGGGGAGCGTTTTATAGTTTTGGTTGGGAAATGATCAGATCTCGGGAACGGTGATCTCGACCTCATGACCGCATTCGGCGGAGCGGGCGATACCGTCGATGATAGCCTGATTGTAGATGATCTGGCTTGAAGGTACCGGCGCGGGAGTGCCATTCTTGCAGGCGTCAAGGAAGGTGCGGATCTTAAGATCAAAGAGTCCCTTCTTCATGGTGATGATGGGTATCTCGGTCTCGACCTGCTGACCGCAGACCTCGTGATATATCTTCATGGGTCCGCCGACCGTGCCGTTCCAGCACTCGGTGGAGGGTATGCGCAGACCGCCCTTTGTGCCGAGGATGATGGTGTCACCGGGGGTGT
>DPGK01000032.1:0-25642 GCA_003523225.1 Clostridiales bacterium | reverse complement strand
GATGATGGTGTCACCGGGGGTGTCCATATTCATTGCCCATGCGATACGGAAGTCAAGGACGATATCTCCCTCAAGGCGGATAAAGGCGGCGGCGAAGTCGTCGACCTGGAACGCCTTGGAGTACTCGGCGCGCTTGTCGGCGCGGTAGCCGCAGTAGTTCGGGTCTTTGCCGAAGAAGGCGGACTTGTATCCGGTAACGGTCAGGGGCTTCGGATATCCGATGGCGTTGAGGACCATGTCAAGAGAGTAGCAGCCGATGTCTCCGAGCGCTCCGATGCCGGCGGTCTCGTCGGCGATAAAGGAGGTTCCGTAGGGGGTCGGAATGCCGCGGCGGCGTCCGCCACCGGTCTGGATGTAGTAGATCTTGCCAAGCTCGCCCGACTGGACGATCTTCTTTATCATCTGCATATTGGCGTCAAGACGGGGCTGGAAGCCGATGGAGAGTACCTTTCCGCTCCGTTTTTCCGCCTTCATGACCTCTACCGCCTCGTCAAGAGTAACGGTAAAGGGCTTTTCAAGCAGTACGTTTACTCCCTTGTCAAGCGCATATATCGCGGGAGCGGCGTGCTGACGGTTGTAGGTGCAGATGGAAACTGCATCAAGGTGAAGGGATTCATCGTCAAGCATTTCCTTGTGGGATGCGTAGTCGGTCTTGACGCCCTCGACGCCGTACTTTTCAAAGAAAGCCGCCGCCTTGCCGGGTACAAGATCCGCTCCTGCCACGATCTCAACATCGGGCTGGTTGAGATACGCCTTGATGTGAGAGCCTGCTATCCAGCCGCAGCCGATAATGCCGACGCGCAGCTTGCGGGATGTGTCAACGCTTTCGGCGGTCTGTGCGGTAAAGGTGTTCAGACCGTCCATTGATTTGTCTGCCATTGTTTTTTCCTCCGGTTAGTATTTTTTAATGATTTTATTGATAATTTTTGTTCCATACGCGGACCTTGTAAAATCCGCTGTCTCCCGATTTTACCGTGAGCGACGAATAATCGTCCCCTCTCAGCGGGAAGAAGGAAAGGGATGCGCCCGTCCAGCTCTTGAAGCCTCCGTCTGGGCGGATAAGCACTATGCTGCCGTCCTCAAAGTTGCCTATTCCCTTGACGTTTTTGCCCGACACCTTACCGCTGCCCGGGAATTCCGTCAGGAAAACGCGCTCGGATTTTGAATATACATACACCGCCGAGGTGGTGGTTATCCACATCCGGTCGGGGCTCCCGTACACGGGCTGAAGGTCATGAGCCGAGTCGGTCGGTATCGTGTTTTTAAGCTCGGTGCGCTCTCTGACCGAGATAACGCCGTCGGAAATATCAGCCTCATAAGCGGTCAGAACATTTGTACCGATTGCCCAGAGCACGCCGTTTGAAGGATCCCACAAAAGCCCGTGAGCGTCCTCAAGCGTGACCGAAACAAAGGTGCTTCCGTTACCTTTGGCGTCGAAGAAGCGTACCTCTCCTCCCGTCGAGGAGGCTACGGCGATGATCCCGTTCGGCAGCAGCTCGCAGGCGTGGGGGTTGGCAGCGGCATAATCGGTGTGCCAGAGGATCTCTTTTTTATCGTCAAAGGAGATCATTTTTGCAGAGCTGTTTCCGTAGGCAGCCATTACGACCTCGCGCCCCTCATACTCGCGCAGGCGGGTGTCGGCGATATTGTAATATTCAAGCTGACAGCTCCATACCGTGTCGGAAAGCCCCACGGTTCCTCCGGTAAGGTCGCATACCCGCACCATGGAGTTTTTCTGGTCGGTAAGACCAACAAGATATGACTTGGCGATGCCGGAAAGCTCCAGCGCCGCCGGGTCTATAAGCAGCCTGCCGTCCTCTGTTGCCTCAAGTCCGCCGAGCGCCGCAATAAGAGCGTCGCAGGCTTCCCGCAGCGCTATATCGGAAACTCCGACCGCAATTATCTTGTTCCCGTCCACGGTGACGCGCCAGCCGTTTTTGGGGAGTCCCTCGGCGGCTCGCGTTGCCTCGGGGCGGTTTGCCGTGCCGATTATTATCTCGTGAAGCCCGGCTACGCGCTCCGAATCGTAATCTTTTTCCTGAAGCCAGTCGTCAGCCACATCAATATCAAAGCCATACTCGTCGGCAATTGCGTGGTAAACGCCGCGCATTGATAAGATGAGGCAGTCCGACGCCCTGTCGGGACGTATGATGGAATATTCACGAATATTTATCCGCGCGTCCGCGGCAGTCGTTTCGGGAGTACTTGTGCCTTCTCCGTCCGGTGAACTGTTATTGCAGGCAGCAAGCCCGGTACAGATCAGAAGGAGCATAAGGGCGAGCGTGATCGCACGCTTTGCCACGGTCATACCCCTATCGAACGCAGGTACTCGCGGCTCTTGGCGGCGCATTCAAGCGGTGAAAGCCCCATCGAGGGCTGATCCTGCTCAACTACAAGCCATTCGCTGCCTGCTTTCTTTGACGCGGCAATGATCTCGGGGAAATTCTGAAGTCCCGCGCCGACGGGGCGGAATTCAAAGCCGGACGGACGCTTCGGCGCTTTATTGTCAATGCCGATAAGCTCGTACATATCGTCGCTCTTTTCGCCGAAGAAGTCCTTGAGGTGAACGACCGGCGCGCGTCCCGAATACTTTTCTATGTAAGCGGCGGGGTCTTCGCCTCCCACGTTCACCCAGCAGGTGTCAAGCTCGGTGGCAAGCAGCTCTGCGGGAACGGTATCGTAAAGGATATCAAGGGCGTATTTGCCGTCAAGTCTTATAAATTCAAAGTCATGGTTGTGATAGAGCAGCTGAATGCCCAGCTTCTTCGCCGCCTTGGCTATAATGCCGATGAACTCGACAACATACTCAAAGTTGGGAGTGCCGGGACGGTGCTCGGGGGAAAGATAAGGAACCGCGACATACTTGCAGCCTATCTCGGCATACTGCGAGAGCACGCCTGCGGGATCCTTCAGCATATCGACATAGGGAACATGAGCGGATATCGGAACCAGCCCCAGCTCACGGCAGAGCTCGCGCACCTCGGCGGCGGAGTGACCGTAAAGCCCGGCAAATTCAACGCCGTCATAGCCCATGTCCCGCAGCGCGGTGAGCGTGCCGCGAAGATCCGCTTCGGCATCCTTGCGTACCGAATAAACCTGAATTGCAACTGGAAGTGACATAGTAAACCTCCGGATAAAATATTACTTGATTTAACCACACTGGTCTGATTATATTATAAGACAATTAATGCGGAATTTCAAGACATTTTTAGTTTAATCCCGGACAAAAATTGATTTTTACCCGTGGCAGAAAGCCCTGCAAGTCCGTTCAGCCCGGGTCGGAGTCAAGCCTTACGGTAATGATATAATACCCGGTGTTGTCGGGGGATATCTCCGCCGACGCAAAGCCGTCCGGAAGCAGGAACGCGGCGTCGGCGCTCTGACGGGTGATAAGATATTCGCCGCTTACAAAGTAAAGCCCCGGTGTGAGGAGTGAGATGTATCCTTCAAGCGTCAGACGGTTTTCGCTTATCAGCACAGCGTGCGGCTTGCCCACGTATCTTACGTGCCACGGCTCAAAGGAGATCCCGGTCTCGCTCCTGCCCCAGTAGGGGTAGCGCATTATCAGCCCGTATTCGGCGGCATTTGAGTTTACATATCTGCCCGCGTCGGTCTTGAGAAATGACCTACCGCCGTAATATCTTACGCACAGGTCAAGCGCAAGCCCCGCCTGGTGCTCGCTGGCGTCAAGCGCCTGCGCACGCTCTCCCTCCTCCGATATCGCTGCCTCCTGCTCCTTCCGCGTGCGGTAGGCGCTGGTGATAATGAGCTTCTGCGCCGCGCCGGTCCTTTCCTCGCATTCTGCGGCAAGCGCGGCAAATGCAAGGCAAAGCTGCGGGTCGGCAAGCATATCGCTGTCGGGCAGGGGCGCAAGCATGGGCTGGTAATCGGCAGATAGAAGATGCTCCGGGTTTATAAGCATAAGGCTTGCGTTTTCGGTGACCCGCGGGTCGTCACGCAGACTGCCGACGGTAAATGAGGATAGCTCGGAGAATTTACCGCCGCGTTCTCGCAGCGCGTCGGCGTCCTCACCGCGCGGCATCGTGCCGGCGGGGGAGGAAAAAAACGCGTCCGTGACGAGCCACCTCCAGTCGGGTCTGACATAAAGCACCGTCGCCGTCCCGGCAACGATCGCCGCAAGCAGCAGCAATATAACTATTGTCACGCCGCGGCTTCCGCTGCCCTGCTGATTTTTCCCGCGGGCTGTCTTTTTTGTTTTTTTCATTTTTATGACCGTAGCTTCCGTTAAGCGGAAGCATCCTTTCAGTGATCCCTGTGTGCCATGCGGAAATAATTTCCGATTTTTTGGCATTTTCCGACTTTTAATATTTTAACCCGACGGCGCTTAAAAATCAATATGCAAATAAATTAAGTTTTTATTAAGTTAAGCCGTAAAAAGAATGTCCCCGGACGCGCCGCCGCTTTGTCCGTCGCAAGGGAAATAAATCTTGCAAGCCATGCGGTTTTATGATATAATGAATCCAAAGGGGCGGCAATGCCCGGCGACTGAGCGCCGCCCGAGTCTTTCATGTGTCCGCGTCCGTCGCGGAGGAAAAGAGCTGTTATGTTTGAAAAGATACTTTCCGAAATCAAAAAATACGATCGGATAATCATACACCGCCACACGAGTCCGGACGGCGACGCCGTGGGAAGTCAGGTGGGGCTTAAGCATATTATACTTGAAAATTTCCCGGGCAAGGAGGTCTGGGCCGTCGGCGACGCCCCGCGACGCTATGCTTTCATGGACGATTCCGCGCCGGACATCATCCCGGACGAATACTTCGGGGGTGCTCTGGCAATAATTCTTGATACCTCGGCGGCGTCCCTTATCAGCGATACGCGATATACTCTTGCGGCGGCGACGGCGCGCATCGACCACCATATCTTTCTTGGTCAGCTTGCGGATACGGAGGTTATCGACACCTCATACGAGAGCTGCTGCGGGCTGGTCGTGGAAATGGCGCGGGAATGCGGGCTGCGTCTTACGCCGACGGCAGCAAAGTCCCTTTACACCGGAATGGTGACCGACTCGGGGCGCTTCCGCTATTCCTCCACCACTGCCCGCACCTTTGCGCTTGCCGCCTACCTCATGGAGCAGCCCTTTTCAATTACCGACATCTACACTCAGCTCTACGCCGACGATTTTGATATGATACGTCTGCGCGCGGGCTTTGTGCTGAAGATAAAGTTCACCCAAAATCACGTCGCGTACATTTACACGACCCGCGACGAAATGGCAGAGCTGGGACTTGACGACTTCACCGTATCGCGCGGTATGGTGGGAACAATGGCGGACATACGCGGCGTTGATATCTGGGTCAACTTTACCGAGAGCGAGCGCGGCGTGCTCTGCGAGATACGCTCCGGAAAATACAATATAAATCCCGTTGCCGTAAAATACGGCGGCGGAGGTCATGCGGGTGCCAGCGGAGCGACCCTTCCCGACCGCGAAACGGCAATGGCTTTGCTTGGCGATCTTGACTTAATGATTGGAGACGGTAAAAATGAGCAGTAATTATGATATCAAACGCAGAATTCTTGATAAGATAAAGGAGTATGACCGCATTGTGATCTCGCGGCATATCCGCCCGGACGGCGACGCTGTGGGCTCGACGCAGGGGCTTGCCGGAATGCTTCGCCTCAGCTTTCCGGAAAAGGATATCCGCGTTATAAATTCGGATCATTCCGATTACATCTCCTTCCTCGGAGATGAGGACGGGGAAGCCGACGACGCTTTTTACTCCGACGCGCTGGTGATAGTTCTTGACACCGCCACCCCGGACCGCGTCTCAAACAAAAAATACACGCTCGGCAGGGAGAAGGTCAAGATCGACCACCATATAGACATAAAGCCCTACGGCGATATCTCCTGGGTCGAGGAGGAACGTTCGTCTGTCTGTGAAATGATAGCGGATTTTTACCTCACCTTCAGGGACGAGCTGAAGCTCGACGTCACGGCGGCGACCTGCATTTATACCGGAATGGTGACCGATTCCGGTCGGTTCAGATTCCGCAGCGTCACGGGCGAGACCCTGCGCTGTGCCGCCGCGCTGCTTGATATGGGCATTGATACCGACACCCTTTATGCCCGGCTTTATCTTGAGGATTTTGACTACCTTAAATTCAAGGCGTACGTCTATCTCAACATGAAAATGACCGAGCACGGCGTGGCGTATATCTATGTGGACAACGAAATGCGGGAGCGCTTTTCGCTTACCGACGAGGAGGCGTCAAACACCGTTTCCTGCCTTGACTCGATAAAGGACAGTATAATCTGGATAGCCTTTATCGACAACCGCGACGGCACGATACGCGTGCGCCTGCGCTCGCGCTTTGTGACGATAAACAAGCTCGCGGAAAAATACCGCGGCGGCGGCCACGACTGCGCCAGCGGCGCAACGCTTTACAGCGCCGATGAAATAGACGCTCTGCTGCGGGACGCGGACGCGCTTATCCGTGAATTCAAGGAAACCAACGAGGGCTGGCTGTGAAGATACTGGTTACGAATGACGACGGGATCGCCGCTCCCGGGCTTGCGGCGCTTGTCCGCTGGGCGTCGGGGATAGGCGAGGTCACTGTCTCTGCGCCGAAAACCGAGCAGAGCGGAAAAAGCCACTCAATAAATCTTACTACCTCATTTGAAATAAAAGAGGTGTACTTTCCGGGAGCTGCGCGGGCGTATTCGGTTGATTCTACTCCCGCCGACTGCGTAAGGTTCGGCATTCTGGGACTTGAGGGCGACTATGACATGGTGCTGTCGGGCGTCAACCGCGGGTTTAACCTCGGCGGGGACATAGTTTACTCGGGCACTGCGGGTGCGGTCTTTGAGGCGGCATATTTCGGGATACGCGCGCTGGCGTTTTCAACCGATTTTTCCACGCATGACGCGGCGGAGGCAAGTCTTAACCGGGTATACGGCTACATCTGCCGCAACAGGCTGTTCGATCACTGCAGGCTTTACAATGTAAATATACCGCTCGATCCCGGCGAAATACTTCTCACCCGTCAGGGAGGTCCCTACTACCGCGATGTGTTTGTGGAGCACGGCGGCGGTATGTACAGACCCAAGGGCAGGTGTGTGCATCAGAACCTGCACGACCATACCGTTGACGCGGACGCGGTAAGCGACGGATTTATTTCGGTGACTCCGATGACGATAAGCCGCACCGACAGCGAAGCATATGATGCGCTCAGCCGGTTGTCACTTTTACAATGAGTCTGCTAATTTCGGGCGGTAAAATACCGCCCGGATCTGCATTTATGCGGAAATAAAATTAGCACTCTCAATTTCAAAGTGCTAATCTTTACAAAAAATCCACACAATACTGTATATTTGTTCATAATAGCGGAGTATAATATAGGTGTAGTCGAAAGGAAGCAACAAAGAAACACCGTATGACGGTGCAGGGCTTCCCGGAAACGTTTATTACACAGTCAAAAAATATCTTATATATTTCGAGGAGGATTTTTACTATGTTTGAACTTACACCTTATTTCAGAACCAACCGCAAAGCTGCTCAGGTATACGACCCCTTCCGTGAGATGGAGGAAATGGAGCGCCGCTTCTTCGGCGGCCCGATAGAGAGCTTCCGCTCTGACATAAAGGAAGAGGAAAACGGATACGTCATTGAAACCGATATGCCCGGCTTCCGCAAGGAGGACATTCATGTTGATCTCAAGGGCGAGACTCTTACCATCCGCGCCGAACGTCACAGCGATTATGAAAAGGAGGACAAGAAGAAGTCCTACCTGCATGTCGAGCGTTCCTACGGCTCTTACGAGAGATCCTTTGACGTCTCGGGCATAGACCTTGACGCTATCTCGGTCAGCTACACCGACGGCGTCCTGTCTATCAGGCTGCCCAAGAAGGAAGAAAAGCAGCCGGATTCCCGTTCGCTTGAAATAAAGTAATCAAAATAATAGGTTCTTCGGGGTCGGCGCGAAATGCGCCGACCCCGAAGAACGTTTATAGGAATAGCTAAGGTCAATTTAATTTATTTACATGAAAAGCCACAATCAGGTAGATGGACGAAGAAGCTTTCTTGATCTAAACGGAATATGTATTTCAAATGTTGAATTAACCGCAGTTTGTGGGCGTTTCGCGCAAAAAAACACTGAAATTTCGTATTTGAACAAAAAAACTCGCTAAATCAATTGAAAAGGTATTGCAAAATCGGGAAAAATATTATACAATATAGTGTAATTATGCGCCGCCGCGGCGGCAAACGATACGGAGGTACTTTATATGGTAATCGCTGGTGATTTCAAAAACGGCATCACCTTTGAGATGGACGGCAGCGTCTATCAGGTAATTGAATTTCAGCATGTCAAACCCGGAAAGGGCGCGGCGTTCGTCCGCACCAAGCTGAAAAATGTCATCACGGGCGGTGTGGTCGAAAAGACCTTCAGCCCCACAGACAAATTTGACAGCGCCTACATCGAAAGAAAGGATATGCAGTATTCCTACAACGACGGTGATCTCTATTACTTCATGGACATGGAGACCTATGACACGACTCCCCTGAACAAATCCTCTCTGCCCGATTCCTTCAAGTTCGTGAAGGAAGAGATGATGTGCAAGCTCGTCTCCTACAAGGGCAAGGTATTCAACGTCGAGCCGCCCACATTCGTTGAGCTTGAGGTAACCGATACCGATCCCGGTTTTGCCGGAAACACCGCTACAAACACCCTTAAGCCCGCAACTCTTGAGACCGGCGCCGAGATAAAGGTTCCGCTCTTCATCAACCGCGGCGACGTTATCAAAATCGACACCCGTACGGGCGAATATCTCTCCCGCGCCTGATCTATCTTCAAAAAAACGGAGGTTTAACATGAAACTCAGCGAAAAGGCCGCGTATCTGAAAGGATTGGCTGAAGGTCTCAGCCTTGACAAAACCACTCCCGAGGGCAAGCTGCTGACCGCAATGCTCGACCTGCTCGGCGACGTCACCGACGCTATCGGAGAAATTGACGAGGATCTTGAGTATCTCAACGACTATGTTGAGGAGCTTGACGAGGACCTCGGTGAAGTCGAAAAGGCAATTTACGGCGACGACTGCGATTGCGACTGCGATTGCTGTGACGACGAGTGCGAGGATTGGGACGAGGACTGCGACTTCAACTGCGACGAGTGCGATCATCCCTGCTTTGACGACGAGGACGAGCAGCAGGACGCTGACGCAGAGGAGTAAGCAGACTGAGCTCTGCCGCATCCTAAAAACAGCCGGGCGCATTAAAAGCTCCCGGCTGTTTCTTTTACTATTGATTTTTGTCCGTATTTATGTTATACTAAGTCATCACGACCGGAAAGGAGAAGCCGATATGGGTACGCAGGTAAAGATTCAGGAGTCGGGAGAAATGTATCTCGAAACCATTCTGATACTGTCGCAGAAGAAGGAGTGCGTCCGCTCGCTTGACGTGGCGGAGTACATGGGATATTCCAAGCCCAGCGTGAGCCGCGCTGTCGGAATACTCCGCCGGGACGGATATCTTGAAACGGATGCAGATGGGTATCTGAAGCTGACGACTTCCGGATATGCCGCGGCGTCGCGTATATACGAGCGTCACACGCTGCTGTCCGGATTTCTTGTAAGCCTCGGCGTGGACGAGGAGACCGCAGTCGCCGACGCCTGCAAGATGGAGCACGACATCAGTGACCGCTCCTTTGAAGCAATTAAAAAGCATGTTGCTGAGCATTCCTGATACTTAGATCAAAAGTGTCTGCCGCGCCGATAGGGCGGCAGGCACTTTGGGGTTTTATTTTTGTATCAATTCAAAGCATTTTTCTATCCCGCCGATAAACATACGGTGGAAATCCCTGCCGGGGTAATTCTTTTCCACCATATCCGGGTCGGTAAAGCCCTCGGGCTTTATGTCGTCAAAATAGAGCTTGCGGCAGACAAGTATCTTCTGCGCGCCTGTGAGATACGGCACTTCGGTATTACCGACCTCAACAGAGCCGTAGCTCATGCCGCACGCCGCCGCCTTGTCACCGTCCCTGCCGCTGTGCGAGCCGAAATATGAAAGCTCCCGCTTCCGCTCGCCGCCGAAAAAGCAAAGCGAAAAATATTCCGACCCGTCAACAAGCCCGAAGGTGTATCTTTGCGGGCGTATAAAGCATACCGCCGCCGGGACGCTCCATATTTCGCCCAGAAATCCCCAGCTTGCTGTCATGGCGTTGACCGTGCTTCCGCTCCGGGCGCAGATGAGCATCCAGTCCTTTCCGATAGCGCGGCAGGCGGGAAGCTCAAGCTCATAAGGGTGAATCTCCTTGTAATCGTTCATGTAAAAACCTCCGAAACAGCTTATATTATTATATTCCCGCCACGGCGCAATGATTCTGTGTGTCTGCGGCGGATATTTTGTATTTTTTTATAAAAAAACCGCCGGAATCATTGCCAAGAGCGGTGCGGGGTGATATAATATCGGTGTAAAATCAAGCGCTGTGGCGCAAATATGAACAAGGATGATTCTGACATGATAAACAAGACCTTTGACCTTTCGCCCGACTATCCGGGCGCAACGCTTACTACATACGTTCTTGATAACCCCGCGGATCTTAACCTTTCTCCCCGCCGCGCCGTTATTGTCTGCCCGGGCGGAGGCTACCACTTTCTTTCAAACCGCGAGGCTGAGCCGATAGTTGCGCAGTTCCTTGCCGCCAATATGAATGTTTTCCTTCTCCGCTATACGGTCGGTCCGAAGACTGATGGAAACGCCGGAGCGTCGGGATATGCGCCGCTTATCGAGGCGGGTCTGGCGATAAAGTACGTCCGCGAGCACGCTGAGGAATACGGAACGATCCCGGATAAGATATTCATCCTCGGCTTTTCCGCAGGGGGACACGTCGCCGCCTCGGCGGGTACGCTCTGGAACATACCCGAGGTGCGGGACGCGATCGGAGTCAGCTCCGGCAAGTGCCCGGAGGGCATAAACCGTCCCGACGGCACAGTGCTTTGCTATCCCGTGATCACCGGAGGGGACAAGGCGCACAAGGGTTCGGTGAAAAATTTTATTGGACACGACGAGCTGACCGAGGAGGACATCGAGCGCTTTTCGCTTGAAAGACACGTCGATGACGGAACCTCCCCCGCTTTCATGTGGCACACCGCCTCCGACGCCACCGTGCCGGTAGAAAATTCGCTCATGTACGCCTCCGCGCTTTCGGCGCACAAGATCCCCTTTGAGCTGCATATCTTCCCTGCCGGAAAGCACGGGCTTTCGCTGTGCAACGAGTTCACCTGCTCACAGAAAGCGGACGCCATCGTTCCGCATGCCGAGGTGTGGATAGACCTTGCCGTCAAGTGGGTAAAGGAATTCTGATAAATAATTACTGTCTGCCGCCTCAGTATGGGGCGGCAGCTTTTTGCGCCTGTGACTGCAATTGCGGAAAGATAAACGGAATTTCCGCACTCCGCAGGGCATGCTCAGCAGTCGTCGTCAAGATCCCAGCCCTGCTCTATGTCATCATCGTCGTCCGTTCCGGACTTGCCGGAGCTTCCGGACTTTCCGCCCGGCACGGTCTTTGACTTGTCGCCGAGCAGGTAAAGCAGTATGCAAAGAACAAGTATTATAAGTATGATAACCACTTAAGTCACCTCGGCATTATTATACCACGTTTGCCCTGCTATGGCAAGAGCCCGGGTAAATCACAGGCGAACATTGCTTCAAATTATTACCGTTGGCTTTTTGGCGGGGATGCTCTCATGACCCACGAAGAATACCTGACAAATAAAAAAGGCTGCCAGCGTTGCAGCGCATAACAGCCAAAGGCAATTAACGAGGGGCGAATAACCTGCCTTATTTGCTCCTCAATTATATCATGGGCAGGAATAAAAGTCAGGAAAAACGGAAAAAATCAAAGGAAGATTATTGAAAAGGAAGCGAGGCAACCGACGCTTGGGCGACACATACATAGCACATACTCCTCATGGTGCTTGAACTGATCGACAAGTGCAAAACGCTTGACGAGCTCAGGAAAGCCATTGAGAAGATACTAAACGAGGCAAAATAAAAAATGGTGAGTGTTTCACCTTGCAAGTAACCACTCACCAAATGCCAGAGGCGCGCGGGAAGCCTTACTTCCAGCGACTTTATTATACTGCGACGTGAGGGAAAAGACAATCATTTATATGTCAGCTTTGAAAAAATATAAATTTGTTGTACGAAATCATCGGGGACACGAGCGCTTTCTCGGATGTGGAGACTTTGGATGCTTTGCAGGCACTGATTTTGAAGAAAAACAATCCCTCAGTCAGCTGCGCTGACAGCTCCCTTTACACAAGGGAGCCTTGGTTTTCGGTAAATCGGAAGTGTAAATGTCACACTGTTAATAAGCGCAGATTCAACAGCGGTTTTCATATACTAATGAAGTTATCGGAAATCCTCTCTATGGGCGAAAGCCATTTTGTTGACGAAGTTTACTGAGCTGATATTTTGATTTTCATCCGGCAGAGGCGATCCCGTCAGAGTCTTATACGCTTACCTAAAAGAGATAGCCATTCTGTTGGCTCGGTTATTCGCACTGTCGGAACGGACAAAAGACTATTGGTTTTCGTCCGAAAGAGGTACTTGTATCGTATCAGACCAGCCCCCCCTTGAGGGAGGTGGCACGCGTAGCGTGACGGAAGGAGTTTGCGACATTTTGAAATCAAATCTTACTTTTTCGCACACATGCACTCTCTCAATTGCCTGCCGCGACAGCTCCTTGGCGGAGATATCCATTATTTTGGCGAGGTTATTCGCACTATCGTAACGGACAAAAGACTATTGATTTTCGTCCGAAAGAGGTACTTGTATCGTATCAGATCAGCCCCCCTTGAGGGAGGTGGCACGCGTAGCGTGACGGAAGGAGTTTGCGACATTTTGAAATCAAATCTTACTTTTTCGCACACACGCACTCTCTCAATTGCCTGCCGCGACAGCTCCTTAGCGGAGATATCCATTATTTTGGCGAGGTTATTCGCACTGTCGGAACGGACAAAAGACTATTGGTTTTCGTCCGAAAGAGGCGACAGCGTTGGAGTCCGGTAAGCCTCCCTTGTGTAAAGGGAGGTGGCACGGCGCAGCCGTGACTGAGGGATTGTAGTGCCACGAAGATGAAAATATGTGTTAAAACATTATGCTGTTCTGCCGTCAATTCGGGATTTATAAACGACAAGAAGCCGGCTCTGCAGCGCGTAATCTTTGCCGCATATTTGCATTTGGTGTTGACAAATAACCGGAGGAATGATACAATTATTCTGAAAAAAATCATGCACGGTATTGCTTAAAGCGTCATTTTCCGGACAGGCGTGCGGTATGTCCGCACAGCCGCGTCGCGCAACCCTTCCGGTCCTGCGGGGCAGGTCATGTCGGAGACAGCCTCAGTACCGACAGATGAACAAGAAAGGATCTATCATGGATAAGAAAGAACTTCACGGCAATATTGTAGTCGGTCAGTCGGGCGGTCCGACGGCGGCGATAAACGCAACGCTTGCGGGGGTCATCCGCGGCGGTCTTGAGGGAGTTGCCGCGGGAACCGTCGGAAAGGTTCTGGGAATGAGAAACGGCGTTGAGGGACTGCTTGAGGAGAGGCTGGTCGATCTCGGCGCGATGTTTGACAGCGAGGAAAAGCTGCGCCGTCTTGAGCATACACCTGCCGCCGCGCTCGGCTCATGCCGCCGCAAGCTCCCCCGTCCGCAGGACGACCCCGCCCTTTACGAAAAACTGCTTTCCATCTTCAAAAAGTACGACATCCGCTATTTCTTCTACATAGGCGGAAACGATTCAATGGATACGGCGGCAAAGCTGTCGGAGTACACCCGCACGCATGATTATGAAATGCGAATAATGGGCGTTCCGAAGACGATAGACAACGACCTTGTCGTTACCGACCATACGCCGGGATTCGGCTCGGCTGCCAAGTACATTGCCGTTACGATGCAGGAGCTGATACGCGACTGCGCGGTGTACACCGTGCCCGCCGTGACAATTGTTGAAATAATGGGACGCGACGCGGGCTGGCTCACCGCCGCCTCCGCCATCGGCAGGGTGGTGAACGGTATCGCCCCCGATATGGTCTATCTGCCCGAGCGCAGCTTTGACCTTGACGCCTTTTACGCGCGGCTGCGCGAGCAGCTTGCGGTGCATCCCGGAGTGGTGGTCGCCGTTTCCGAGGGCATCCGATTTGCCGACGGCAGATATGTCTGCGAGGGCGTGGATGTGGGAACGACCGATGTTTTCGGCCACAAGCAGCTCTCCGGCACCGGAAAGGCGCTTGAGCTCGCCGTGCGTGCCGAGCTTGGGTGCAAGGTGCGCTCTGTCGAGCTTAATATCTCCCAGCGCTGCGGCGCACATATCGCCTCGGCTCAGGATCTTACCGAGTCTGTTGCCGTAGGACGCGCGGCGGTAGCTGCGGCGCGCGAGGGCGTCAGCCGCGAGATGATGACCATCCTGCGCACCGGAGAGGGCGATAATTACGGCTTTACCATCTCACATTCCGACGTAAGCGAGATCGCCAACCAGATAAAGAGCGTTCCCGATGAGTACATAAACGCGGCGGGCGACAACGTGACCGACGAGTGCTGCCGGTATCTGCTTCCCCTTATTGCAGGCGAGGCATATCCGGACTACATAAACGGCATTCCCGATTTTGCCGTGATCTGATGATGCGGTCGGGGAGACGGAGGTATTGAAATGAAAAAGATCATTGTTATCGGCAACAGCTTCGGAACGGATATTACACGCTATCTTTACGGTGTGGCGCGCTCCGAGGGCGTTGACCTCAAGGTGGTCAATCTTTATATCGGCGGTTGCTCACTCTACCGCCACTACCGCAATATGCTCTCAGAGGAGCCTGTATATTCATATGAGCTTAACGGACACACAAGCGGGCTTTATGTTTCGCTTAAGGCGGCGCTGCTTTCCGACGAGTGGGATCATGTGATCATGCAGCAGTGCAGCCCCGCCAGCGGGGACGAGGAAAGCTACCAGCCCTTTGCGACGGAAATTGCGGCGTACGTGCGCCGCATGGCGCCCAAGGCAAAGCTGTTTGTCAATCAGACCTGGACCTTTGACACCGACACTCCCCGTTTCAAGCTGACAAAGTTCACCGCGCCCGAGGAAATGTTCCCGGCGGTTAAGTCGGCATACGAAAAGATGGCACGCGATATTTCCGCCGACGGGATCATACCGTCAGGCGAGGCAATGTTCCGCCTCTGGCAGCGCCGCGGGCAGTACGGGATCGAAAAGGTCCACCGCGACGGCTTTCACGCCGCACTCGGCGTAGGCAGATATCTTCTGGCGCTGACGGCGTTCGCGTCGCTGACTGGAAAGCCGATAGCGGATAACGCCTTCTGCGATTTTGACGTTGAGGTCACACCCGAAGCCGCCGCAGGCGCGCGCGCCGTGGCGGATGAGGTTCTGCGCGAGTACGGTCTGCTGCACTGACGCAGAAAAGGAGAGCTGACATGAAAATTGCCGTAATTACCGGGGCGTCGTCCGGCATGGGGCGGGAATTTGCCCTGCGGATAAGTGAAAAATACCGCACTGAGCTTGACGAGGTATGGCTTATCGCCCGTCGCCGGGAGCGCCTTGAGGCGCTTGCCGGGGAGCTTCCGGTCGCCGCACGGGTGATGGCGCTTGATCTTTCCGATACCGCCGCCATAAACGAATACTCCGCCCGGCTCGCCGAGGAACGTCCTGAGGTGAAGGTGCTGGTCAACGCCGCGGGATTCGGAATATTCGGCGGTTTTGAGGGCATGGAGCTTGAGCGCCAGCTTGCGATGATAGACCTGAACGACAAGGCGCTGGTGGCGATGACGTATCTTACCCTGCCGTATATGCACGAGGGCGGGGAGATATTTGAGCTTGGCTCGCTCTCCTCATTTCAGCCGGTGCCTTATATCAATGTTTACGGCGCAAGCAAGGCGTTCGTGCTCAGCTTTACCCGCGCACTGAACGTAGAGCTTAAAAAAAGCGGCAGGGGAGTGCGCGCTATGGCGGTCTGCCCCGGATGGGTAAAGACAGAGTTTTTCGACACCGCTGTCCGCGACGATACGATAACCTATTATAACCGGTATTATACCGCCGAACAGGTTGTGAAGCGCGCGCTTGGCGACATGGCGCGCGGCAGGGACGTGTCGATCTGCGGCGCTGCGGTGCGCGCACAGGTCTTTCTCACAAAGCTGTTGCCGCACCGGCTCGTCATGAGCATCTGGTGCCGCCAGCAGAAAAAATAAACACACGCGGCTGTAAAAATGTCTCTTATAAAGAACGCAGAGGTTTAAAAGTCCTCTGCGTTCTTTTTTATAAATAAGACGACTTACTATCTCAAATTCAAATGCGTTTTTTATTTGCAAAGAAAAGTGCTACCGAAAGTTTTTACGTTTCGGCAGCACAAGTTTATTTTACTATTATGTGTATATGTGTAACATTAATCAGTTACACAGTAGTTTATAGCAACCCAGTGATCTACTGCATCTTCTGTTGAACAAGTACTTCCTGAGTTCAGATATGGAATAGGCGAAGACGAAATTTTCCCGAATATGAAATTACCGCTTTTCACTGCATCGGTTTCGTGCTTTTCCTTCCTACTTGATTTTTACTTTATTTTATTAACTGCATAGCACCGCCATTGTAGGCAAACACTATCCTGTCACCTGATTTAAGCGCACCGGATGTAATTTCTGTATCCTTGGCTGAGTCACCGCTGCTGCGGTATGCCTTAGACGAGGTTATCAGTTTTTTTGTGTCTGCGGCCTTTATTGCCGCATTAAGCTCATCGACAGTAGTTGCTTTTCTTACAGTGTCGGCAATGTTCAGAATCAATGACATCTGTTCATAATCATCGGCGATATAGTCTTTAGGTGTGGTTGCATACTCAAAGGTTTGTTCACTATTGTCGGCTGTATAGGTGACTTTGATGATAGCGGGGTAATCAATGTTTCCGGATGTCAGCTTTTTTCCACTATTCATGTCATCACGATTTGCATAAACGCTGACGTCCGACACACATTTTCCGCTGTCAAACGCTTCGACCTGCTTTTTAATATAACCGACACTGTCCTGAGTCTGACTTGCCGCGCCGGACGATTTTCTGACTACTTCCGCAAGTCCAACGGCAAATTCACCGTATAGCAACGGCTGATCTGTATTGTACGGTCTCATGAAAAGTTCGAAGCTTCTGTCAGCATAGACCACCCGAACCACGGTTGCAACACTGAGAAGTGCGCCGGAGGTCTTGCAGACATTTGCTTTATAAAAATCATAAGTAGGATAGACCTGAATCTCAGCAATTATTCCGCTACTGTCGATATCGCCGATACCGCTGTTCAGCTCCTCAACCGTTTTTGCGTCCTTGATTACTTTTCTCAGTGAGTCGGCAATCATTCCGGGGTCTGCTTTTATTTCCCCCGACGACGGCGCGTCAGTTGTGATCTGTGTTTGCGAAGACTGAGCTGTCGTTGCGTTACTGCTGCTACTTATTGGGTCAGTCGTGTGTTCAGCACAAGATGTCAGCAGCAGAACAAAAGCCATGATTGAAATGACTGTTTTCAGCTTTTTCTTAAACATTATTATTGTGTTCTCCTTTCAGTTAACGGTAACTCATTTTCAGATACATCTCGCAATCAAGTTTTACTAATCATTTCCCCATCTTCCGTAGCTTGCTTGCTTTTGATTAAATCTTATGTTCCTCCTTTAATCACCATTATTATAATATAGCGTAATTAATTTGTCAAGACAATATCTTACTGACACAAAAAATAATTGCTGTATAATATTATTATATATTTTGAACAAGTGAAATAAATGTTTCAAACAGCCGATATTGAAGAAAACCTCAAACGAGGTATTTTGGAAATGCTGATCCTGAAGATGCTGTCAAAAGAAGATATGTACGGTTACCAGATAACAGAAAAATACGATATATTGCGTTCTACAACGAGTTCATCTGAAATTTATACAGGCAATAAAACTATTGTATGCAAAGATGAGAACGGAAATGTTGAATGGGAGTACATATTATCAGCGGAATTTAATGTAGTTGAAGGTGTATCGTCGACTTGTACCAACGTATCGTATGCGCAAAACATCTACAAATCCGTTTGGAGCTTCAGCGATGGCGGCACATCAAAATCAGGGAATACAGCATACGGATATGGCACATTTAAGCGTAAGGCTCTATTTATAACTCTCGAAGAACAAATTATTGATCTTGCATTCACCTGCGATTTGTATGGCAATCTATCATAATGTATAATATGATACCACCTGCGAAAAAGTCAGCTCAATGTGCGGGCTTTTGGCGGGTGATTTTCTTTTTACCGATACTTTTTGAGTTCTTAAAAAGAATTAAAATACATTATCATCATTATATTCGGAGAAATGATATAAAAATAATTCCGTTTTCGGAACAAAATAATTTTCCAAAACTATTGACAAGCCGCGGTACATGAGATATAATGTATTCAGATAATACCGCCGCGCCGTGCCGGTTTGCGCCGCACTGCGCGGGAAAGGCATGGGTTTACAATGAAGCAAAGCAAAAAAACGCCGACGGTCGTTCCGGTCGGCAACGACAAGGACGAAAAAAAGCGGGCGATAAACACCGCGATAACACAGATCGAGCGTGATTTCGGCTCGGGTGCGATAATGCGTCTGGGCGAGAACACGCATATGGCGGTCCAGGCTGTACATACCGGCTCGCTGGGGCTTGATATGGCGCTCGGCATCGGCGGACTGCCCCGCGGAAGAATTATTGAGATATTCGGGCCGGAATCATCCGGTAAGACCACCGTGGCGCTGCACGTCATTGCCGAAGTCCAGAAGGGCGGCGGTGAAGCGGCGTTCATTGACGCCGAGCACGCTCTCGACCCCGTATATGCGCGCGCTCTCGGTGTGGATATTGACAATCTTCTCGTTTCTCAGCCCGACTGCGGCGAGGATGCGCTCGATATAACCGAGGCGCTTGTGCGCTCCGGTGCTATCGACGTTATTGTCATTGACTCGGTGGCGGCGCTCGTTCCGAGGCAGGAGATAGAGGGAGATATGGGCGCGTCGTCGGTCGGCGTTCAGGCAAGACTTATGTCTCAGGCAATGCGCAAGCTGTCCGCCGTCATCTCAAAAAGCAACTGCGTGGTGATATTCATCAACCAGCTGCGTGAAAAGGTCGGCGTTGTTTACGGCAATCCGGAGGTCACCACCGGCGGCCGCGCGCTGAAGTTCTACGCATCGGTCAGAATCGACGTGCGACGTTCCGAGCAGCTTAAAAACGGCAACGATATTTACGGCAACCGCGTAAAGTGCAAGGTGGTCAAGAACAAGGTCGCGCCGCCCTTCCGCACCGCCGAATTTGACATTCTTTACGGTAAGGGAATTTCCCGCGCCGGCGAGATACTTGACATGGGTCTTACCCTTGGCGTGGTGCAGAAAAGCGGGTCGTGGATCTCCTACAACGGCGAAAGGCTGGGGCAGGGACGCGACAACGCGCGCAAGGCTATCGAGCAGAACAGCGCGCTGTTTGACGAGCTTGACGCAAAGATACGCTCGATGGGAGACAAGCTCGCCGAAAATGACGATGAATTTGAGCTTGACGAGGATTCCGACGACGATCTTGACATCAAGCTGGCGGACGACGGTTCTGACGATCTTTGAGCCGCGGGCTGACTGCGTAAGGTAAATGAATATAAAGATCGTCTCGGTGCGCGAGGCGGACGGCGGCGGAGCGGTGCTTCTCGGAGTTGAAATATGCGCCGGAGAGGAGAAGTCCGAGCGGCGGGAGCTGATGCTTACGGCGGCTCAGTACCGTGAGCGCCGCCCGCACCGCGGGGATGAGCTGTCGACTGAGGAATTTGACGAGCTTGAAGTGTTGTCCGAGACGGCGCAGGCGGCGCGGCGCGGCGCGGGGATACTGTCTTATGGGGCAAATTCGCGCTCCACGCTGAGACGCAAGCTGATATCAAAGGGCTTTTCGCGCGAAGCGTCGGACGCCGCGGTAGAAATGCTTGACGACGCGGGGCTTATCGACGAAAAAAATGCCGCACGGCGGGAAGCGGAGCGGTGCGCGGCGCAGTGCCGGGGCAGAAAATACATAAATGCAAGGCTTTTTTCACTCGGATATCGCGGTGAGGCGCTGTCCGAAGCCGAGGAATATCTCGACGGGGTGGATTTTGCGGAGCTGTGCGCCCGCGTTATCGAACGTCGCTACGGCGGAAGTCTTCCCGCCGAGCCGTCGGAACGCGACCGCGCGGTTGCCGCGCTTATGCGTCGCGGCTTCAGCTCTGCCGATATCCGCGCGGCAGTGAGAAAAAATAACGGCTGAAACGGCGCGAAAGAGTGCTCGCTCTTTTGCGGCGCTTTTCTGCCGTTCCGTGCTTTTAACTAATGCGCGGGAATACACATAGACTGATCGGGGTGACAAGATGGGTGCGGTGACTGTCAGAAGCGCCCGGCTTGAGGATGCCGGGAGAATACTTGAGATATACGAATATTACGTCCTGCATACGGCTATTACCTTTGAGTACGACGTGCCGACTCCGGAGGAGTTCAGAAGCCGTATGCAAAGAACGATGATGAGGTATCCGTATCTTGTCGCCGAAAAGGACGGAGTGATAATGGGATACGCGTATGCGGGTGCTTTTGTGGGGCGCGCCGCCTACGACTGGTCGTGTGAGCTGTCGGTGTATATTTCCCACACTGCGCTCAGGTGCGGGATAGGCAGAATGCTGTATGAAACGCTTGAAGCAGAGCTGAAAAGGATGGGCATTCTTAATCTTTACGCCTGCATTGCATACCCCGAAACCGAGGACGAATATCTTAGCCGCAACAGCGCGCAGTTCCATGCGCATCTCGGCTTTTCAAAGGCGGGCGAATTTCATAAGTGCGGCTACAAGTTCGGGCGTTGGTACGACATGATATGGATGGAAAAGATAATAGGCGAGCATCTGCCGGAGCAGCCGCCTGTCAGCTCCTGCCATGCTGAGTGGAAGCACTTATGAGCTTTATTATTAACACAGCGGTGCTTTTCTTCTGATAAATATTACGCCACCCCTCGACGTTTCTTGCGGCGAGGGGTGGCGCGGTTTTCTGTGATATTGAAATAACCTGCCGACCATATATATTGGCAAGGCTTTGAGATACCGGGAATTGTTTTTGCGAAAGTCGGTTTTATTCTTATTGAAAATAATGCGTGGAAATGATTTGCGGAAAAATTCTGCATTCGGTCTGCGCGCGCTTTTACGGCGCGTACAGCCTACCGTGCCGGGGTTATTTCACTCCACCGAAGATCGCTGCGAAAAGCGATTTTACCGAGTTCGGAGTTATTACCATCATAAGAGTTCCGACGACGATTATTGCGAGCCCGACGGCTGCCTTGCGCGAGAGTCTCTCCTTGAAGACGACGCGCGAAAATCCGATCGACACGAGAATGCTCAGCTTGTCTATCGGCACGACGACGCTTGCGAGTCCGTCCTGAAGCGCCCGGTAAAAGCAGAGCCACGAAGCTCCGGTGGCAAGACCCGAAAGGCAGATAAAGCCCAGCTCGCGGCGCGGTATAGCCTTTACCGTACCCGCCTTTCCCGTGACGAGCACGACCGTCCACGCCATAAGCAGCACGACGGCGGTGCGTATTGCGGTTCCGAGGTTGGATTCCACGCCGTCAATTCCCATTTTTCCGAGTATCGAGGTCAGCGAGGCAAACAGCGCCGACGCGAGTGCCCAGACAAGATAGGAATTTGAGCTCTTTGCTTCCGCGCCGTTGGCTTCCTGCTTCTTTTTCTCTATCATCATGTATGTGCCCACGGCGATAAGCACCATGGCGACAGCTTTTACAGCGGTCAGCTTTTCGGTATCGGGGAACAGAATGAAAGCCAGCAGCATTGTCAGCACGGTGCTTGACTTGTCTATCGGCACGACCTTGTTCACGTCCCCGATCGACAGCGCGCGGAAGTAGCAGAGCCACGACCCGCCGGTGGCGAGTCCGGACAGAATGAGAAACACCCAGCTTTTAACGCTGATATCCGTTATGGTGCTTTGCGAGCCTACGATAAAGACCATTATCCATGCAAAGGCCAGGACTACACCGGTGCGGATTGCGGTCGCCGTCTCACTCGGAGTCCGTTTGATGCCGCATTTTGCGAGAATTGAGGTCAGCCCCGCGAAAAACGCGGAGGCGAACGCAAGCAGGATCCACATTCAGATCACCTTCAATGTCAGAATATTTCTTTTTTGTTCGGGCGGCGCAGGTCGATGGTATAGCCTTCGGGTATGCGCGCCGCTTCTTTTGCAAGGCGGGCGTTGTGATCCATCCTTGAAACGCCGAAATAGTTGACAGCCGCCGACTCTCCGGAGGCGGGGGCGTCGGCTTTTCCTGTGTCCGCCGCGCGGTAGGCATCGAGCTTTTCTTTGAGATACTTCACGCGCTCCGTTCCGGCAAGCTCCGGGTAGAGGTCGTGAGTTTCGGGGGAACGGTCAAAGTAATAATACTGCTTGCGCGCTCCGTGGTAGATCAGCTTGTCGGTCTCGCCCGCGACCATGTACACGCCTTTTTCATGGCAGTTATACTGTGAATAGACCAGCTCGTGACGGTCCTTCAGTATGTTCACGCCGTCAAATTCGGACGGGTCGTAGGGTACTCCGAAAAGCGAAAGCAGCGTGGGAGCTACGTCCACCAAAGAAACGGGGTCGGAACGGCGTCCGGGAGCCATTCCGGGTACGCGCAGCATAAAGGGGATGGCGGAGGCGGAGGAAAGCATGGTCCGTTTGCCCATGTTGCGGTAGTCGCCAAGGCACTCGCCGTGGTCGGAAATGAAAAGGATCACGGTGTCATCGTACATTCCGCGGCGGCGCAGCGCGTCAATTATGCGGGATATCTGATAGTCCACAAAGGAAACGCAGGCATAATAGAAGTTTTTAAGACGCAAAGCGTCAAGCGGTGAGATACCGAGCCTGTCGGCGTCAAAGGTCTTGTGCAGCAGCGGCTTCAGCTCTGACGTGTCCTCCGGTATAAACGGAGCGGGCAGCTTGTCTGAGCGGTAGAGCTTGTTCCAGGGCGCGGGCGGGCAGAACGGCGGATGCGGATGGATGAAGGAGGACATGAGGAAGGTCGGCTTGTCGGGGTCGCAGTTCTCAATAAATTCTACCGAGCGGTCGCCTATCCACTGCGTGGGGTGCGCCTCGGCTGGAAGCTGAGATATCTGCGGCACGTAATACATTTCACTGCGCATTCCGTTGTAGTCAAAAACGCCCGGATAATTCTTCTCAATGAAGGCGGTATAATCGTCGTCCGGGTGAGAAAGCTCCTCCTGAGTGTCACGACGGGAAAATCCCATCGAGCCGTAACGATCCCAGACGTGGTGCATTTTCCCCACACAGCAGGAGTTAAAGCCCGCCTTTGTAAGCATTGAATAGAAGCCCTCGCCGCGATAGGAAAGTCCGGGATTGTTGTTGCTGTTTCCGTGTCGGTTGGCGTACTGACCGGAAAGCAGCGAAAGACGCGCCGGAACGCAGACGGGGGAGGGGGTTATCGCGCGGTCAAAAATAACGGATTCCGCCGCCAGCGCGTCAAGCGTCGGGGTCTGGACATACTGATTCCCATAAGCACCCAGCGCGTCGGGGCGGAGCTGGTCTGTCATAAGTATCAGCAGATGTTTCATGTGGTTATATTCCTTTCATTTTGATTAAATATGAACTTGAGGAGCTCGGGAAGTGCCGGGATCTTTCCCGCCTCGTCCGGGCGGCACATTCCGCCGTGCGTGACTCCGCAAAGGTCGCAGAACACGACCGGAGCGTCGTATCCGATGTGGCGCAGGTGTCCGTAAAGCAGATAATTCTGCTCGCGGCGACAGCCCATGTCGCAGTCCGAGGTCAGAATAAGCAGCGGAGCACCGTGCGGGTGCACATGGTAAAGCGGGGCGGTGCCGTCCACTATTATGCGGCGCGGGTCAAGCCCCTCCGCTTCAAGCACCGTCATATGCTTGGTCGGCTGACCGCTGAGAAAGAGGTATCCGGCGAATGCGTCCGGGTCGAGTCCGCGCGAGGCGAGATAGCTGTGGTCAAAGCAGAGCATCATTGAAAGATACGCGCCCGCCGAATGACCGCCGATAAAGACCCGGCTTCTGTCTATCCGCGGAATGCCGTCAAGACTTGCCATGACAGCCGCCACAGCGTCGGCAGCGTCATTTATGAAGTCGGGGTACTGTGCCTCCGGGTACAGGCGGTAGTCGGGGCAGGCAACGGCGCAGCCCTCGCGCGCCAGTGCCGCGGGGATATGCTGTTTGTCCTTCGAGCCTTTTTTAAGGCTTCCGCCGTAAAAATAGATCAACAGCGGCACTTGGGCGTCGGTTTCGGCGTCGGGCAGATAAAGATCATATGCCCCGCGCAAGGCGCGGTCGGCATACGGAATGTCGCGCACGACCTTTATGTCGTTCATAATGCGATCCCGTATGTCTTTGCAAACTTCTGAAGCTCCTCCTCGGTCGGCAGAGAGGGCAGCGCTCCCGCGCGTCCGACTGTCATTGCGCCGACAAGGTTGGCGTACTTTCCGGCGTGCTCAATGCTGCCGCTGCGCAGATATTCCAGCGTAAGCGCGGAGGTAAAGGCGTCGCCGGCTGCTGTGGTGTCTACGGCTTTGACGTCAAAGGCGGGCAGGCAGAAGTAATATTTTCCGTCATATATGTATGCGCCGCGTCCGCCCAGCTTGATCACATAGTAGTGCGCGTCCACCATGCGTGAGAGCGCCGTTGCGGCACGCAGGCAGGCGTCGGGATTCGAGGGAGATATTCCGGTGTATGCCTCGGTCTCCGTTTCGTTGGGCGAGAAGACCTCAAGGCGGGGCAGCTTGTCAAAGGGAAAGTCGGGCAGCGCAGGTCCTGCGTCAATAAAGATGGGAATATCGTGCGCCGCGGCATAGTTTGCGGCATAGATTATTGCGTCGGGTGAGATCTCAAGCTGCATGAAAAGCGCGTCCGGGCGGCAAAGCATGGCGCTTTCAACATCGTCGCCGCAGATGGCGCTGTTGGCGCCCGGGAAGACGATGATGCGGTTCTGACCTGAAGGCTCGACCATTATCGAGGCAAGACCGGTTGCGTTTTCCGGGTCGGTCACTATAAAGCGGCAGTCGATACCCTCGTGGGAGTAGATGCGGCGCAGCTCGGCGCCGTTGCGGTCGTTGCCGAGACGTGTGCAGAAGACGGAATCGCCTCCGAGTCTTTGTATTGCCACCGCGGCGTTGGCGCCCTTGCCGCCGGGTACAAAGCGGAACGAGCCGTTGTCGAGCAGCGTTTGACCTGCATCGGGAACGCGGGATACGTTCATTACAAAGTCCATATTGGCGCTGCTTACGGTGAGGATCCTTTTTTTCATCGTTTTAAGACCTTTCCTGATTTTCGGATGTTTTTTATCTGCTTGCGTGTCGAGGTATGAAGAAATGCATTAAATGCAGCCCCACGACAAGCGAAAAAATATTTACTACTATATTATAACGCGCAAAACGGCAAAAATCAATAGGCGCACCGCAATCAAGGCAGATTTCGCCGGCGTAATGCGGTTTTGAGGCGTGGAATCAGTCGCGCAAAAGAAAAAATAAAAAAATCGAAAAAAATTTCAAAAAAGGGGTTGACAAAGAGAGAAGAACGCGGTATAATAATCGAGCTGTCCGCGAGAG